>NZ_PJAS01000059.1 GCF_002836735.1 Psychrobacter sp. 4Bb
TACAGCAAAATAGAAATAATTTCTGGATTGAATATCACAATATTGCTGCAAAAGAATTTATATTTAATAACAAAGCTACTATCATCCAATATCATCAAGAATTTAAGTATAAACAATGGTTAAGCCATCTAATTAAACAGTTAAATACCTCGATAATATCTAAAAAAATCGGTGATATTATGACCGAAGAAGCTATTAATCTACAGCATGATGAGTTCATCGCTCATTTAAACTGTTTTAATTCTGAACTATCTAATAAAGTAAAGATTTCTAAAAGTAGAACGACTATAGGTCAAGCTTTCATGAAATGTAACTTCAGTGAAGTTAGCGACGATATGGGTACTATTCTAAGTGAAGGCGAACAACGTATTGTTTCACTCTCAAATTTCTTAGCAGAATGTACGATTGATAATAAATTAAATAGTATTATCTTTGATGATCCTGTTACTTCTTTAGATACGGATTATAGAGAGCTTATCGCAGTCAAATTAGTTAATTTAGCTCAAACTAGACAGATTATTGTACTGACGCATGATCTATCTTTTATGAGATTGCTTATGGATATTCATAAAACTGAGACCTCAAATGATTGTGAGATAATAGGAATTGATAAATATAATGGAGTAACAGGTATTGTAACAGATGAAATTCCATATTTAGCTAAGAATCTTCAGGAAAGAGTTGACTCAATCCAAAGAATAATCAGAGAGCATGACTCACTTTCAATCACAAATGCTCATGAGCGAGAAGTTAAATTAGACTCTGCTAGGAAAAGGTTCAGAATGCTATTAGAAAGGTCTGTCGAAGAAGTACTATCAAACCGTACATATGAACGCTTTTCAAAGAATATCAATTTGAAAAGAGGCTACTTATCAAGCTATGTCGTTACTGAGGAAACTGATATTAATTTCATATTAGGTTTGTTCGGTAAATATTCTATTACTGAACATGATGGAGGGATATCAACTATACCTAGGTTACCTAGTAAAACTGACATAGAAGATGATATTAGAGAATTTAGTTTGTGGAAAAATAGCTTCAAAGCTAAACTTAAAGCATTTAGAGAGGCCAGTGTGGGTTGATTTTTGATGAATCTTAATATTTTGAAGTTAATAAAACTTATTCCGATTTTAGATGACTGTAATCACTAAGCAGCTACTTGATAACTATCAATAGCTACACATTGCTGATGTCGAAATACCAATAATAACCGCTGACTAGGAATTGCTAGCCAATGACCAAACTCAATACTATCGACGCCTTGGCTCGTTAATGTCTGTGTACAGTGATGACGGCTAAGGCCGATTAGGTTATTGATAATAGGGTTATCCGTTAATTGATGTGACATAGATTTTCTACTCCTCATTTACTTTACGAATTTGAAGGTTCAACAGAACCTAGTGCTATCGTAAAACAAAGAAGTAGAAATCCTGTGTAGTCATGATGGAAAGTTGATGAACTGCTATAAGTGTTTATTTTCAAGCTAAGGGCAAGGTAATACTAACCATCACACCAGAACGCTGGTTTTTACTAATATCAGTGTTATCAGTGGCTTTATTATCATTGGCATGGACATTATTGAGGGCTACCTGACCACCATGATGTTCAATCACTTGCTTTACTAAGGTGAGTCCAAGGCCTGTGCCTTTCTTGAGCGTATTACTACTATGGTCAGTTTGCCTCGGCTCAGTCGTTGGATATACTGAGTCTGTACTTATGTTATTGATGTCTATTTGATTCGTTGTTTGTTCCATTGCTTGAGATGAGGGTTGGCTTTGATGAGACAAGCTAAAGTAACGCTCAAATGCTTTTGCGACAGCATATTCGGGTAGCAGCTTACCATCATTGAATATATCGATAGTGACGGTTCGAGCAGTGCTGTGTAGTGAAATACTAACAGTACAATTTGCAAAGTGTATCGCATTATCAAGCACATTTTGCAGTACCTGTATTAACCAAAACTGGTCAGCATACACACTAGTCGCTGCCAGTATTTCTACTGGCAAGTTTGCAATGTTGGTCACATTTTTATTATCAATATGTATATCGATAGGGTATAGATTCTGCTGTTGCTGCTTGGCCGTATTATCTCTGATCAAACTTTGCAAAAGCGGTAATAGGGGAGTCAGTTGTCGGTTGAGCTTAAAGGTAGGCTGTTCTACTTTAGCAAGCAACAGCAGACGGTCGATGAGCTGTTGCATCTTTACGCTTTGCTCACCAACCGTCTCAATGAGCATCTGCCGATCTTCATTATCCAGTTTATTGCCATCTAATCCATCGTCCTCTAACAGCTCGCTACTGGCACGTATCGCGGTTAAAGGGCTTTTTAGCTCATGGGTCAAAGTATGGACGTAATCGGTGACGTAAGCACGGTTTTCGAGTCGATGCTTCATGGTCTCGATGGTATCTGTCAGGCTATTTAATTCATGACCCAGATAAAAATAGGGCTTTTTGGTGTCTTCTGCCAGCGAGCTAGTATATTGAGTCACCAAAGTAATACTCTGTTTGAGCCACCATGCTACTAGACCTGCCAGTATAAGGGCAGCGATGCTGATAAGTAGTGCGGTAATGAGCATACGATTACGTGTGTCATCTAAATAAGGCAATACGCTAGCGACAGGCTTACCGACACTGACCACACCGATGATATCTCCAGACGGATTTTTGATGGGCTGAGCCACATACATGACCGAACCATCGCGCCGCTGATAATCTCGCAGCGTGCTTCTTGCGCCGTACTGTCCCTTTAAGGTGAGATAGACATCGTTCCAGCGCCCATAGTTTTGCCCTTCGTTATTATCAGGTTCGGGCAGGGAGTCGTAAATGACTATACCGCTACTGTCTGTCACGTATACGCGAAAGCTACTGTAGCTTTTGGTTTGATCGACAGGACTGAGCGTTTCATCCGTCGCTGGTATGCCGATAAATGCAGCATCAAGTTGCGCTTGATAACTCTCATCATATAGCTGCCCTGTAGATAACGGCACCTGTAGACTGGCCGCGAGTAATTTACTGGTGTCTAGTAGCGTGTCTTCGATGACTTGCTGCGCGGTTGGCTTAACGTAGCCAAACAACTGAGTAAACACCACCACGCCGCATATGACGAGCACCAACGCAACGGCTAGCCAAATTCTAAAAAATATACTTAAATTGAGCAGCCGTTTGCGTTTAGGGGCTTGCTGAGCAGTACCAATAGGATGCAGTTTGGCATACCAATTGCTTTGGTCGTTATGAATATCATTCTCAGCAGGATTGATTTTATTATTCATAAACTAGCAGCCACTGTTAAGCTGGACATAATGCGTAACCCAGTCCGCGATGCGTATGAATGACTTCAATACTCGTATCAACAGTCGCAAGTTGCTTACGAATCGACTTGATATGGCTGTCTATCGTGCGTGCCAAGCGGTGGTCAGGATAGTCACTTACTGCGCTAAGCAACTGCTCACGGCTAAAGACTTGCTGCGGCGCTTGTAATAGTGTCAGCAAAATTTTGCGTTCTGTATTGCTAAGCTCAAGCTTTTGCTCTTGCCACGTTAATGAATAGTTGAGCGGTTGATAATGCCAAACGCCAGATTGGTTCTCAAACGTTAACGCTTGTCCTGATAGATTATTCGAAGAAGTAGTATCAGTACTGTCACCTGAGTTTGTAGTATGAGAGCTTGACTGCTGAATTAGCTGTTCACGTCGCCAAATGGCTTTTAAACGAGCGACCAACTCACGTGGACTAAAGGGTTTTGCGCAATAATCATCACCGCCCATCTCCAATCCCAAAATCCGATCGACCTCATCGCTACGCGCGGTCAAAAACACGATAGGCAAATCTTTTAAGGCGTCGATATCAGGCGTATGACGTATTTGCTGACATAGACTCAAGCCATCACCATCTGGTAGACCTACATCCATAATGATCGCCGACAGATCTTGTGCTTCATGACTATGCAACATGGGTAACACGCTACTGGCATTATCCAACCAAGTTATCTGCCAGCCTTCGCGCTTACAGGTAACCTTAAGCGACATCGCGATCGCAGGATCATCTTCTACCAGTAAAATATGGGTCATAGTCTCTATATCGTCTTATAAGCTTAGTAAATTATCGTAGCACAAAACAGCAGGTTGCTTTTGCTGCCACGAGTTAAATGGTGTGAAAAGTTAATGGAAAAGTAGGGTGCTCAGTAGATAGTTTGTGATGTAATCACCTTAATACATTCAACAAAAAGGCCAGCTCAATAAATAAGTTGGCCTTGGTAACGAAGATTAAGCGTGGTTGTATATTAATAGACTAAGCGAAAATCTATTTAAGACCTTTGCAGTTAGCATAGTAGCTCACCGTAGCTGGCCAATCTGAAAAAATGCCTTGGACACCGACGTCCTGCGCTAGTACGTCAATATAATTCATCATATCACCATCATTGTTGATAGCATCACCAAGACCGCTATAGTACCAATCGCCACCATCGGTTAATGGTCCTGAACGCTCTATCGACCAAGTAATGATTTTTAGACCATTTGCTTTGGCTTGTCTTGCGTATTCTGATGGTTGCATATTTCCCTTACCATCAGTAGTGACTAACAACCAAAGTGCCGGAGCAATGGTGTTAATGCCACGTGCTTTGATATCAGCCAATGAGTGCTTCCAAGTGGTTGCGTCATCTTTATCAAATGTTTTACTCTTAGCGGTCTCATTGCTGTCATCAATAAGATAGACGGCATTAGCCCCATAAGCTGGCTCGTTTTTGATCCAGTAATCAAGATCTTCTATATTAAATGACTGGGCAAATACATCGCTTGCAGGTACATCCGCTGCCTTATAAGTATCTATCAGCTGTTGGCGGTAATCGTTCAAACGATAGCCGTTAAACGGCATGGTCACTGCAGGTGCTTTTAGCTCAGGCGTGTGCTTCATACCCAGCTTGCGAGCCAACGCGATATGCTCTTTCAAGGTTAACACTTTGCCGTTTTGCGAGTATAAGTCCGTTCGCCAAGGCGCGGTTGCATTCATATATTCACTAATACTGGTTGCTTTTTTATTGGCAGCATCCATCTTACCCGTCAAGGTTTTAAACTCAGTAACGCTAATGTCTGAGGTTCGGCATTCGATACTTTCGGCATTAGTAAGTTTGCCTTTAGCATCTAAGATGGGCGGTACGGTACATTGCTTGGCCAGCGGCGTGGCTAATATATTAGTAGTGGTGTGCAAATCGTTCTGGGCATGACGACAGACAAGCTCACCGTCATTGGTAAAAGCGACATCACATTCCAAGATGCCAGCACCCATTTGTGCTGACGCCACGTAGCTATCATAAGTATGTTCAGGCAGCTGTAATGGCGCACCTCGATGCGCAATAGAGAAATCTGTCTTACTTGGCAGTTGCCCTCTGCATGCCTGTAGCTCTTCTTTTAGTGGTCCCTCATCCATATCATTTATCAAATAAAACGGACGCACTCCATAGGTATATGCGACAGGTGAAGACGATTGCGGTTGCGCTGTCGATAAAGGGGCTTTTGATGTGAGCATTGAGCGGCTATCGGTAGTGCAGCCTACTATCAATAATGAGCTGATCAGCGTTAAAGGTAAGGCGAGATTCATCTTATTAACTTTAGCCAGCGTGTACTTACTCAGCTCAAGCGCTGATTTATTAGAAATTGTCATGTAAAATGTTCCTGCAAAATTATAAAAAAATCCCATCGGACGTATGGATAGGAATTGAAAAATTAACGTTTGACTATTGGTTGTTACTTGCCAAAAGAAGCTAAGGGTTATGCATTCTTGTAAAAGCTTAGCCTTGTAGGAAATTGGCCTTGTAAAACTTTAGCATTAATGCGGATACAATTGTAGGCACATGTACTAAAGAATAGACAGCTGACAGTATTTAAGCTTGATAGTTTTAAGCTTGATAGTACTGAGCTTATCGGTCGTAAAGTCATACGTGTCTTCTTATACTGTTCACATTTTCGCTACTGTCCGTTTGGTACCTCACTATTGACCATACTCTCAAACTAACAGATGATATTGACCATATAATGACACACACATTATCTTGGCAAAAAATATAGAAATGCTTAAGGCATCTCTCACTACATTATTAAGGATAACTATGAATAAATATCTAGACGCAGTCGTCGTTGAGCACAATCCCTCTCAAAAAAAGATAGATCGCGCAGTGATTTGGCTACACGGTTTAGGTGCTAGCGGTCATGATTTTGAGCCAGTGGTACCGCAGCTTGGGTTGGCTGATGATATGGCAGTACGTTTTATCTTCCCCCATGCACCTAAACGCCCAGTCACGGTAAATGGCGGCATGGTGATGCCAGCATGGTACGACATCATAGAGATGAGTCTGGAGCGTAAAGTAGATGTGGCTCAGATTGAAGAGTCTGCTCAGCAGATACAAGATTTGATCAGTCGTGAGATAGAGCGCGGCGTGTTACCAGAGCATATCGTTATCGCAGGGTTTTCACAGGGCGGGGCAGTTGCGTATCATGTGGCACTTGGCTATCCAAAACGTTTGGCTGGCTTGATGACGCTCTCTACCTACTTAGCAACCAATGACAATATTGAGTATAGTGCTGCCAATAAAGACATGCCGATTTTGATTGAACATGGTTCTCATGACCCAGTCGTGCCTGTCATCCTAGGTGAGCAAGCCCAGCAGTTATTGTCGGCAAAGGACTATAATGTGTCTTATAATACGTATCCGATGGCACATCAGGTCTGTATGCCGCAGATTCAAAATATCGGTAAATGGTTAAACATTGTTTTGGCGTAAATTATTAAGCTGTAACGTAATGTAATGCAGGCTACTTATAGGTTGAAACCTAACCGATATCTCCTATATAATAGCCAGTCTGATTGGGGATGTTCTGGCTTCGACGCTGGTGATGAAACTCAATGATGCATGTCGAGAGTGTATGTCCTCTCGTTAATCAAACATATATTGTTATAGTCGCAAACGACGAAACTTACGCTCTAGCAGCTTAAACCCTGCTTACTTAGTTGCTGATCACCTACAGTTGGTTAACTAAGTTGAAGCGTCCGCATGTAGGCTCGCCACAAGTGATTGTCTCAATTGCTTGGGTTCAAAAGTAGAGAATCGTCCAATCCATCCTGACTGTCGGATCGGTGCGGATTAAAACTAAAGACAGAAACTAAACATGTAGATTCATGAGCGTAATGCTGGCGGACGCGGGTTCAACTCCCGCCATCTCCACCAAATATAGTTAAGCATCGTTCGACATGGTTCGCCATAGTCAAACATAAAAACCTATCAAACCCCTTGAAACACAACGTTTCAAGGGGTTTTTTAGTGTCTAAGTCTGGGTTAGTTCGACATAGTTAATCATTGACAAGCATAGTCAAGCATGGCGATAATGCACACAACATACACACGTATTGACACACGGAATTGGCAATCATGATAACTAAAGACACTCAGATAAAGGCTCTTAAACCAGAGGATAAACGCTACTCAAAATCGTTGGGTGACGGGCTGTCTATTGATGTAATGCCATCTGGTAAGAAGTCATGGGTGCTTGCCTATGTTAAGGCTGGCAAACGCACACGAACCAAACTTGGCACCTATCCGGTTTTATCCCTCAAGGATGCTCGCACGCTGGCGCAAGAAATGCAGCGTCAAGCGATTATGGGCTACAACGACATACTGGTTGAAGACTTGGTGCAGGAGTGGCTATCTGTCTACAGTCCTGCTTGGACCAGTCAGAAGTATCACGATACCGTTGTGTACCGATTGGAGTTGGTCACACACCGCATTGCCAAAGTGAAAGCCAATGATGTGAATCGTGCCATGATATCGAACGAGATCAGTTTGCTTATCGCCAACGGCACTATTGAAACAGCTAATCGATGTCTACGCTTGCTTAATTCGTTGTTTGATTACGCACTGGCAAAAGACTATGTGCAGAACAATCCTTGTTCCTTGGTCAGCAAGATGATCCCATCACGTAAGGTCATCAACATGGCGTGTCTGCCTATTACTGAAATGCCAAAATTTTGGACAAAGCTCAATTACTTAGATATGCAGCACGAAACCAAGCAAGCAATCGCACTGTATAATTATCTTGCTTGTCGTCCTTCTGAGCTTGCAAAAGCAAGATGGGATAGTGGGGAGTTTGATTTAGAGAATGGAATTTGGCTGTTACCAGCGGATAGAATGAAAATGCGTCTTGAGCACATGATACCGCTTGCCGAAAAACCGTTGGAAATACTGCGTGACCTATATACCAATCGTACCAATGACGAGTTCGTATTCAAGAAAAAAAATAAGCCCTGGGAGCACATGCCGACGGAAACACCACTAGCAGCAATTAAGCGTGCTGCAGGTGCTGGCAAGATGACTACGCATGGTTTTAGGTCGCTACTATCAACGCATGCAAACGCTTCAAAAGAGTTTGATAAAGATGTTATTGAGCGCCACTTAGCGCACGTACCAGAAAACAAAGGCCGTTTTGCCTACAATCGCGCTGACTATTGGGATGAGCGCGTCCGATTGATGGAGTGGTGGGCTGATATTGTCACACCGTGGATTTATCATCAGGCATAAAAAAAGGCGCATTAAGCGCCTTCACCGTCTGGAATTTCAGCATCAGAAAATTCTACTTCCTTGATATGATCAACCGTTGTTTCTTTCCACCATTTCAATTGAGCATTGGTTCTGTCTGGTGGGTATTTATGCATGTAGTGTTTTTTAAAAGTACGTGGGTCCTTAAACCCACACTCATTCGCTACGTCTTTTAACGTCAACCATCTAATCATCGTTGTTCTCCTTACATTGTTCGTCATTTACCACATCGCGGTCAGCCAAGAATAAGCACCAACCATCCGCTAGACCTTCGGACAGTAAATCCGTTATCTGTTTGCGCTTAGGGTCATCGATATCATCAAAACCGATAACGATGGTATTTTTATATTTTTTGGTCACTTTGCATCTCACTATTGAAATTCAAAACCCATTTGCGCGTTAGACAGCGCAAAGGATTTGTAATGTTTAAAAATATCTTGCACAGCCGATTGCTCAAGCCAGATGCAATTCACGTTTAGATGAGCTTTGGCTTTGGATAGCTCGTTATCTACAAAGCCAATATTGTTCACGTAGCTGTCGCTAGATATCAGGAAGCTGTCTTGCTCTTCGCTACTCCAACTGCCGCTAAAGTAACGCCACAGTGAAACTTCTATCGTATCTTCGTCGTGAATATGAAAATACAGATCGTACTTATAATTGGTGGTAGGAATATGTAGTAACTGACTACCAATCGATAAGGGTGCTTGCTTAAAAAGCATTAAGTGATTAAAGTCAGAACAACCTGTTAGATGTTTAAAATCAGACATTAGACACCTCGTCTAAACATTCACGCGCATTCTTGATGTGAGCGCGTAACTTAATATTTTCGCCAGCTAAATTTTGAACCTTCTGACGTAGTGCGATTAAGTCTTGCTGGTCCTTCTTGCGTGCGACCTCATAATCATGACTGACCGCGCTTTCAATCATGTCGGCAAACTGCTTTGCACCCGGTAACAGGGTGCAACTTCCATCATCTTCTTTGCTTACCGCCATGAAACACGCTTTTGCCATTTTTACCAATCTTTCATCATTCATGAGGAAAAGCTCCTATATTGAAATGCTTGACGCACCAAGCTTTAGCGTCTTCTACCGTGTCAAAATAACCATCATCAACGACATGATCATCTGATTTTTTAATCGCAATGTAGGGCGCTGGCGCATCAGGTCTTGAGCAAATATGATAGCTATCACCATTATCAATCTCTGCTACAGCTGGCAGGCCGTATTGCTCATGCCGCCAATTCAATAACCGAATGTCTTTGATGGCTTTCTGACAAGCTTTGATTAAGTAAGGCTTGTCCTTGATGTTGTCGAACACCCAGTCAAAATACTCGCGATCTTTAGCGTGACAAGCCACTTCTTTTATGACTTTACCTTTGTGTTTGCCAAAATCAAAAATGATGGGCGTTCTGGCTTCCTCGCTGGCAAGATGTAGCTGTTCCATACTGGTGATGTTGCCTAGCTTGCATAGGTGCTCTAGCAGCCATAACGTAAAGGTGACATCCCAGCCAGCATTGTGAGCATTGCGACAATACTTACGTGCTAGCTCAGGGTTAATAGCGTAGGTGGGTGCGCCTAGTGAGTGACTATCCAAGTCGGGCAGCAATCGACGCGCCAGCGCTTGTGTGCAAATACCTTTGTACTGGCTAACATCGACGCCAGCATTAGCAGCGACTTGAATGTCAAAATCCACGTTATGACCTATGATGTAGGCTTCACCTTTTGGTAGATACATCGGTACCGCTTCTTTATGGCTCAACATACCTTTTAGATCGTGTTTTGTGATATGGCTGACCGCCATAGCACCATAACTTATCTGTCTATTAGGCTTGCAGAATAACCAGTTGCTGCAAGGCGGTGTTAGTGATGGCCCAGTAGGGAAATACTCACGCAAAGATTTATTAAAAAATTCAATGTGGGTATACCCAAGCTGTGTCGCTTCCGCTTCTTTGCTCACATCCGTTGCTTCAAAGTCGATAATCATTGCTGGCGTGTTCATGACACTTCGTCCTTATTGTTATTTTTCAGCACAAGATTGGCTATCGTTCCAAGCTCTACCATCGTAAGATTTTTTAAGGCGCCACCGCGCAATTGGTTAATGGCGTTCTTTATCTGGTATGCTAGATCCTGTTTGTCTTTTTCATGCTCATAGCAATCACTACTGGCGTATAGAGTTAAGTGGGAATCAAAGGTGTCTGCCTCGCGTTTCGAGTCAACATAAAACCTTCTATGAGCAAAATCTTTCAGCGTAAAATATCTAGTACCAACTTTTTCAACGGTCACAATCCTACGTATGGGAGGGGAGTTTCTTTGGCGCTCTGTTACGAATAAATCCTGACCAGCAATCGGTTTTTTCTTTAGGAAGCTTCGCTGAACTTCTTCCATTGCATCATTAGCGAAGTCGGACATTTCTTTTAGGTCGCTCATGCTTTTGACTCCTTTACAAATTCTTCAAACAGATAGTTATAATCGAAAGGTTGTGCCAAGCCCATGACTGGCGCCTTCTTCTGTTGCTCAGCCTGCAATACTTCCACGTCAATCTCTTTCGGGAATTTGGTCATATCCTTCTGAGCGCGAACAATAATGTAAGTTTTGCTCATATCCATAAGACCGCTACCACCGCGTGCTGCATCAACTGCCATGTTCGCCGCATCCGGTATCGTTTCCCTGCCGCCATAACTTTGATACTCGATAGTCGCGCAGTATCTATTACCATCATTCATAAAGACATGCGCTGTCACTACGAACATGCGTGGCTCATTCATAATCGTGGCGCGTAGCTTTCGGTCCAACCAATCGCCTTCGTACTCAGTGTGAATCCTAACTTCATTGCTGGTGAATGAATTGTTCAGCGGTATGCGCATAAAGCCTTCGTACATTTCTGGCTTACTTGCTTTAACCTGGTTCGCCTTTTTGACTGCCGCCTTCTTACGCTTATCACGGTTTTTAATCTTTGCCATGCTTTTTACTCCGTAGTAGTTGAAAATAGGGTGTTTAGGCTGGCAGTTGTCCTTTCAAACTAACCCCAGCGTCGTAGCCTTGGTAAGCCATCACCTCACCAACTAGCTGATACCAGTTGCCTAAACGATTGATGGTTGATTAAGAGACACCTTCGCTGAAATCTATTGCCATTTGCTTTGCATCTTCCATTGTTTCCGCTACCCACTCACCACGACCAAAATTACCAAAGGTTGATAATCTACTATTTGTAGTGCCTCTTAATTTTTCGTTTGGCACTTCATTGTTGTATTTCCAACTAATCTCGATAGTGTTAGCGTCAATTATTTTAGAGGTTGTCCATTCGTTGTATTCATCATCCCAAAAACTAAGCTCGTTAAGAGAAGCGTCCTCAATGTTTGCAGGTGTATAGTGACAATCGCCTTTTTCACACTTCGAGCCAACGGTAAAGCCGTAACAAGCCCTATGGCTCCAGCCAAACCACTTTTTATGCAACGGGCTAAACCCTACCCCATGCGTTAATTCGTCTGTTATTTCTAGGTCGGCAAGGAATTTAACATCATCCTCCATGCCTTCGAGGGTGATATAGCTACCGTCAAACTTGCTGATATATTTTTTCAGTCCATCCTCATTCCAAGGGTGGCTATTTTCTACAAGGTCCGCGACTTTCTCTAAATAACTTTGAATGTCCATTATCCTTATCCTTAAAATAAAAAATTAGAAGCAACTTACGGCTGCGAATCATTATTCAAAAAAGTTAAAACTGACCGTCAAAATGAGCATTGAACGGAATGTCATCGTCTACCGGACCGCCGCCATTCACGGCTGGGTTATTAGGGTTTATGCTGTTTTGGTTGTTCATTGGCGCATTGTTGTTCTGCTGAGTTGGTGCTGGTCCGCGGTGGTATGTTGCCCCAGCATTCGGTGAGTGGCCTGTTTGTTGATTGTTAAAGCCGCCTTGCTGACCGCCATTAGCTCTTAGTGCGTTATCAGCCTTTTCTTCGGACTTGCTGGAATAATCGATCATTCGCTCTTTTTGAATCTCAATCTGCTGCGGTGCTGACTGATCCTTTTGCTCTTGCAGGGTTTGACGTTTTTGATTGAAAGCAGCAAACAATTGCGTTTTAGGCTTCTTCTCGCCTTGATAGACTTCAAATTCGTTGACAAACAAGCCAGTGAAGTATTTGTTCATCAACTCATTGGCAACCGTCATTTGCGTAGGTACGTCTTTGCCAGCATCAAAATCATACTTGTTGATCGTGGCTGCTGTTGGGGTCAGCGTGGTAACGCCAGTGACCGCCATAATGCTTTGCAACTTGCCGTAAGAGAAGTCTATGAATGAGCCGTCTTGACGCATAAACCATAGCGTGAAATATCCCTTCTGACCTTCTGCATTAAACACATCAAACTCAAGACCAACCGAACCAGTGTTGCTTGAAGTGGTGTACTGAGCGCGGCCAATTTTGACTAGCTGCTCAGTATTGCTATCAAAAAACATACCGCCACCAGTACCAGCTTTAAGGGCGACTGCTTCATTTAGTTGAATAGTTGGAAAGTTCATAAGTAAATCCTTAAATTAAAATTAGGCAGTTTGCGCCTGTTGTTTTTGGGTTTTTTCTATACCGTAGAAGTCACATATCGCGTCATCTACAGCGTTTAAATCATTCGGTATCAACTCACTGTTAAACATTTCATGCGGTGTCTTAACCGTGGTTGTGCCGTCATTCTTGGTCATAAAAAAGTTTTCACCATTGCGAATGGTGGTTTGCAGCACGATAGTAACCATGCCTTCTAGCACAATTTTGTCGTCAAGCATTTTGCCCATCGTCTTGATTTTTGTCTTACCATCGGTTTCTTCGATATGCGATAAGATATAAACACGCTGATCCGGTGCCATGTTGTTGATCGCAGTGGTCAAGATATTCCAAGCGTTTTGCCCAATACGGTTAAAGCGTTGGAATACTGCATTGCCAGCACCTTCATCGGTCACACCGCGCATGAACTCGTTTGCCATGATGTATTGAAAGTCATCAATAACGACGATAGGGCACTTAAAGGCTGGCAAGTTATCGTTAATCCAGTACGCATTGTCAGCATTAACAGAGCGTATGTTGTTGCCACCGCGAAAGGGTAGGCGCTTGCCCATGACATTAATCATGGCGCACTGCTTTGGGTCCAGATTGTGCATACTGTACGACTTACCAGAGCCGCTATTGCCCAATACAAAAGTCACGATAGCCATCAGTTGCTCTCCTTATTACTCATAAAAATGCTGTCAAAGTCAGCGAGCAATCTTTCGTTGACCTGCTTATCAGTTGGCTGGCGAGTTGCTGCAAGCGCCTGCTCAGCGTGCCAGCGTCGCTCATCTTCTTGAGACCATTCCCACCCAGCTTGATTAGAGTTACTCATCATTACCTCCCAAACCCAGCAAGTAATTAACCTTGTCGCTTGCTTGCTTAACTGCTTCTTTAGCTCGCTTCACGCCAGCAACCAAGCGGTCCATATCTAGGTTTTCTATCTTAGTTTCTAGACTGTAAACTTGAGTCTCTAGACTTAATATTTCATCGTCTAGGTCACTACATCTGCCGCATGGTTCGTCATCAACTTGTACTGAGCCATGATTGATAGGCAGGGCATCAAGCGTGATAGCCAACTCATAAGCAAGCGTACCGGGTTCATGATCAAGACCTTCATCGATAAGCTCGGCATCGGTCATTGTTTTATAGCTAATTCTGGTACTCATGGCGTCACCTCACTCTTTAGCACTAAATCATACTGCTCAGGCATTCTGACCATAGGGCTGTCTTGAGATATTGCAGCTAGTGATAGCTTTAACATTGTCTGCTGCTCTTGCGTCATGCCAATCTGCACTATATGGCCTTCAGGCGTTCGCTTGATTAAACCGATATGTTCAATATCATCTGCAAAACCGTGATTTATACTCATGACCGTCTCCCATACGCCTTGGCGATAACCGAGTTAGCATGTGCCGCTGCTTTAGCTTGCTGGCTAGACTCATACTCTTCTGACTTCATGCTGTCTTCGCTGTCAGTAACCGTATTTTCTTCAAGCCACAGTTTGTGCTCTAAGTGCGTGCGATCTTCTGCTTCGATGCCAGTATCGATAGCGTTTGCACCAGTGACGATGACTGCGCTGGCGAGTAGGGCGGATATTGCGAGCTTTGCTGTCAGCTCTATATTGATTTGCTTTATTAGATGTGCCATAATATTTCTACTCCGTAGTAGAGTGTTATGCCCCATTCAGTTCGCGCTGATTGGGGCTTTTCTATGGGTGATTGTTAGTGCCGAGTGCCTTGATCAAGGCGTCTGCGTGCTTAACTGCTGCTTGCGCCATGTCGTGACTATTAACTTGCTTGCCAGCACTGGCGGTAATAACGCCTTGCATGATGGAAGCAGCCAATTGGTCGCGTCGGCTTAATGGTTCGGTTTTGTCTGCCAAAATTGACTCCTTATCTAATTGGGTTAGTTGTTACGAGATAGACGACTGCGAGCAATCGGCTATGTTGTAATAACTAGGCTTCTTCAATAATGTCGCGACCTATCTCTATCTTTACCTGCACTCCGCTTTTTAACGTGAAGTTCTTGCCAATAACTATTCCTGCAAACATCTCAGATAACCTCTCTTCTTGCTCGATAAGCTCTTCGCCCCATTGGTTTAACACTTCATAGAAAGGGGAATCCGATGTAACTTGAGTTGCTTTGCTCATGCCTTTTGTCTCCGTAGTAGTGGTTATAGCCTTTCAAATGGCTATGGTAAGCAATGCGCTTTGCATCACTTACGATAGCCATCCATTCACGCGCCCAATCTGGTTAAACGCGCTTCAAGATGGTTCTATGTATTCAGGTGTTTTTAAATAGTTTCGGCTAGGTCGTTGCTAGCTGATAATCCATATTATGCAATATTGCATAGATTATTGCAAGAGTGGATAGATTAAATTATCCATAATTGCATAAAATTTAGGATAGGCAATAAAAAACCCACCAAAAGGTGGGCTTGTGAAATTATTGCTTTATTATCTTTCGGTGTTATAAAACCCTAGTTCTACAACAACATTACTCCTTAATTAATCCCAATCCAGCGCTTCACGGTAAACACCCCAACCTAAAGGCTTAACCACAACCAATGTGGCGTGCTTCAGAAAATGGCATATCCAATAATAATAGTATGATCTCATATTGTCCTCAGCATCTGCTTGCGCTCAACTGCAACACCGCAAATAGTAAACGGCACAAAGCGACTGTCTATTATTGGATAATTTTCATTGGACGGTATCAACTGTGAGTACTCTTTACCAGTCTTTTCATCGAATCCACGCGGTCTCCATTTTTTGAAAGTCACCTTTTTTTCACCTTTACGTAAAGCTACTACATAGTCAGCAGGATTTGGTTGCATATCTGGATCAATCAGCACCAGCTCTCCTGATTTGAAGTCAGGCTCCATGCTATCGCCTTCTAGAGCAACCCAATAGACATTCTCACCATAACCCTCTCCAAAGATCGGTCTGAACTCATCTGATATGGCATCGTCATGGTACTCGCAAAACTCGCCAGCTTGCACAAAATTCAGTAGAGGAACGTATCTCACAGGCTTTTTTTCTACCACTTTAAAGTTATCACCGTCATCTTGCGTCTTTATTGAATCCGATAAGTCTTTAAATCTTAAATCAGACTCTTCAACACCAAAGTATTTAGCATACTTTTGTACTGTAGTGCTGCTTGGGCTTTTTGTGTCACCGTTAATTATTCTAAATGTCGTGGATTGAGCGATGTTTGATTTTTCTTGCAATTGATGAGCATTGATATTGTTTTTATCTAATAGGTGCTGAATATTTTGCGCCAAGTAAGACATTTAGAACCCTCCTATTTAATCTGGTGAACATTAATTAAATATATTTTATGCAAAAACGGATATTTATGTAATGACCTATCCATAAGTGGGTTGATATTATGCAGATTTGCATTATAATATAAATACTAACCCAACAAAGGAGTTCAAGCCTCATGCGAGCCTCGCAGCAAATATCAGAGCTTATTGGCGCAGGTATGACGCAAGAATTGATTGCCGAGAAAGCAGATATATACCAATCAAAAGTATCTCGTCTTTTTACTGAAACCACCAAAAACCCAAGATGGCGCGATGTTGAATCAATCAGAAAGCTCCATCAATTTGTAGTCGTTGAAAAAAACAATTGGGACGACTTCAAGGCAGGGGAAATGACCAATATTCAAACTATCGAACACGCTTAACCTCTACTACTACGGAGAATAACCATGTCTACAAATCAATTATCACACCAAAAAATACAACGGTCACGCAACATGCAATCAGACGTCTTGCACGCAGTTGCAGAAGTCAAGCAAGTCAACGTCGCAAAATGTCTTGATGTTGACTCAAGCACAGTCGGACGCTGGCTGGATTCAAGTAAGCCTGATAGTCAATTAGTGCGCTTCTGCGACATTCTGGCATTTTGCGGCCTAAAGATCGTGCCAGCCAATGCCAAGCACTACGACAAAGAGAAAATCGACATTCTTTTTCACATCACAAAATACCACTTCCAGAATTTAGAAGCGGTAGATGACTTCTTTCAGAACGACGCTGGCATGTCTGACAGCTGTGAGTTGCGTTTCAGTCGTGGCGCTGATCTGCCATGTACCAGTACAGCTACTGCGTTTGGATGGGTCGCAAGCCTTTATACCGCAATCAAAGCTTCTATAGTTGCCAAAAATGAGGCTGTTAGACCGTCAGCATTGGTCGCAAAACAAAATATTGAAGCTGAGATAGAAGAAGAGCGTCAAGCAATCACTGCCGACGAGCAGAAGTTTTGGAAAGCGGTCTACATTCTTGTTCATGCTGTATTGGTACTGGTCGTACTGTCAGCAATTCATAGATTTTGGGGGTAATCATGTTAGTTGAACATCATTTTGCGGATTTAAGTCGTCATCCAAAGCCAGTCAGTCCCGAATGGCAAGCAGCGGTTGCTGAATACTTAGAAGAAGTAGGCGCGACTGATCTTGATGATCCAAGCGCACCTAAGCGCAAAACACCGCGTACTGACGCACAGCTAAGAGCCCTTGACGGCTTCAAGCGCACCCAAGCACGCAACAAAGCAAAGCTTGAACATCAAGAAGCGCTGGCAAGGCTAGAGAAGGGTACAGCGGTACTACGTCAGAAGAAAGACCGCACGCCAGCGCTCAAGGTCAAAAAACCCCAAGCGACCAAAGTAGCTAAACCAGCTAAGAAGGTAGCTAGAGTCAGCGTGACTCAGAAAGCACTGTCATCAAAGCAGATGGCTAAGGCGAGGCGTGATGTCCTCATAGCCGATCTAACCGCTGGCAAGATGGTAAAGATGATCTCTAAGTCCGAAAAGGCTCAAAACAATAACGAGCACAAAGACTATCAAAAGCAGCGCGCTGATCTGGTTTATATCAAAAGAAATATGAATATCACGTTGATTCGTCTAAATCGTCTTCAGACCAGCGAGTCGTTTTTTATGATTGATAGCCTTGAGCGTCATGAGCGAGTCAAACTATCAGGCAACTTGATTGGGCCAGACCGTGAGCCGCTAATCAACGCGCTACGCAGTGGCAAGCTATTTGAGGCATCAAACATCATCAAAGGTGGAAAGGCTGGGTCAGCAAGCGTAGCCAATCTAGCCGACAACCACGGTATGAACATCTATTCGGTCATCAGTGGTCGTGACTTGGTTGGTTGGGTGATGCCAACTGATGTTGAAGTGGCGCTGACAGAAGAGCAGAAGCGTGCAGCGAAAGACACGCAATAAAAAACCCAAATCAGCGGTAACTGAAATGGGCGCAAAACTAAACCTGTAAATGGAGTATAGCATTATGAATATCCTAACGCAAAACAATAAACAGTCGATGACTAGCCAGCAAATTGCCGAATTGGTTGAAACTCGCCACAGCCTAGTAAAACAAAGTATCGAAAGATTGGTAGCAAAGGGTTCTATATCCCAACCACCATTGGTGAATGGGATTAAAGCAGCTAACGGAGTAACCCCGACTCATTATGTTTTTACAGGTGAGCAAGGAAAACGCGATAGTTATGTTGTTGTTGCCCAGTTATCCCCAGAGTTTACCGCCGCATTGGTTGACCGCTGGCAGGAGTTAGAACAGCAAGTAAGTGCTAGCCAGCCAGTTATCGCCTTACCACAAGATTATTTATCGGCACTAAAGGCGTTAGTGAGCAGCGAAGAAGAAAAGCAGGTCGCACAAGCTCAGGTCACAGAGTTAAAGCCTAAAGCCGAAGCGCTGGCACGTATCAGCAGCTCAAAAGGCGCTACAGGTATTCGTGATACCGCCAAGGCAGTGGGTATGCGTCAAAACGACTTTGTAGCGTGGTGCGTCGATGATACCAAACCTATGAGCCGTCGCTTTATGTACCGTGATGATCGAGGCGTGCTTAATGCGTACTCACATCGCACCAGTGCAGGACTCATGACGCAGAAGCTACAGTCATTCGTTGGTCATGATGGGCGAGATAGAGCAGAGCCTAGAGTTAAATTTACACCCGCTGGCGTGGCTAAGATTGCAGAGATGCTTGAGAAAGAGCGCAACCGTGAAGCGGAGTTAGTGTAATGGCTGTCATTGGTATCAAACCAAGGTTGCATCGAGTTATCACTGACAGGCACTTTCAAAAGTCAGCCGCCAAAGAATTATCTAGTGGCTTTACCACACTGGTGAGAAAAGGCACTTATCCACGCTCAGGAATGGATCATCCAAGCTTAGCGATAGGCGACCGCTTGGAGTTCATTTTAAGCAAGAAGGGTCTGAGACTGCTTGGCAACCAGCCAGCGTATGAGGTTACAGATATAGGCTTACAGCGTGATAAAGATAGCGGCCAGTGGGTATGGACTGTTGAGTTTAAGAAACTGGAGTTGGAGCCATGAGCTTTAAATTAGTAGCACAAGTGATGGATATTAAAGTCGGCAGCCCATTGCGCAAGATAATACTTATCAAGCTTGCAGACCAGGCTAATGACGAAGGTGTGTGCTGGCCTAGTTATGAGTCTATTGCTAAGACTTGCGAGATCAGCAAGCGCTCAGTCATTACTCATATTCAGAAGCTAGAAAAACAAGGGTTTCTCCGTATTGAGAAACGATACAACAAAGATGCTGGCAAGAATTTTAGCAATAAGTATCACTTAACCTTGTCTAAGGGTAGTGCAAATGATTCACCACTAGAGGGTGGTGCAAATGCTGCACTAGTGCAAATGAGCGTCGAGGGTAGTGAAGGAGATTCACTAGGTAGTGAAGGAGCTGCACCCGAACCTATCAATGAACCTGTCAATGAACCTATCAATAAAGAAGTAGGGGCAAAAAAAGATAAGTCTGCTTTTGATGCTCTTAGTTACCCAGTACCTAGTTTTGTTGATAAAGAAAATTGGAATGATTTTGTAGAAATGAGAAAGAGGATTAAAAAACCTCTCACAGAAACGGCTTGTAAGCGCTTGGTTAATAAAATAATCAAATTGGATGAAGATGGTTTTGATGTTAACGACTCATTGGACTACTCAATCACAGGCGACTATCAAACGGTATTTGAGCGCAAACGCAAGACAATCACTCAGGGGAACACTCATGCAAGCAACCAATCAGCTAACAACAAACCTCGCAGAGAAACTACAGAAGAATACAAGCAGCGGATGCAGCGAGAGTTTAACCAAGAGTTTGGAATCGAAGTACAGCCCGGCAGCCATACAGACTGCTACAGCTAGAGTCTTAAATCTTTTTGCAGAACTCAAAGAAGAGTACGGCGCATTGTTTGACAATAAAGAACATCGTTACACGCCAGCCAAAGCACGCGAATGGGCAGTAGAACTCTTAGAGTCAGGCATCAATGGTGAACAGTATCAGCGTGGACGCTGGCAAGCAATCAAGCAGCAAGACTACCCCGTAGAACGCGCTTACAAGTTTATTCAGCTATGCAAGCAAGGTGAGGTTGATACATACCCCACAGCCACAGAAGCTTTTGATAACGCTTGTAGTCAAAGCGGCTTGATCGAAGACAAGTACGTCAAGCGTCAGTGGCTCCACGATGTCGTACAGCTAACAGCGCACAGAGTTGGCATGGGTAGGCTCAAAACCGCAGATAACAAGTTTCTAGGCTATTTCAGTAAGGTTTACGAGCAGGTTTGCAGCGAGCATGAGGCTGGCACGTTGTCTTTAGTGCCAGTGGAGCGTCAGATTGCACACAGTCATCATCCAGTGCAGGCAGGTAGTGAGGCGGATAAGAATATCAATGAGCAGTTGGCGCAGTTACGGAAAATTTCAGCATAAACAAAAACTACTACGGAGAAAGATCATGGGACTAGATATTACAGCGTACAAATGCACTAAGTTGATTCAGAACCCAAAGATGGGCGACACCAATCATCCAGAAGTGTGGGCCAATCAGGTTTATATCGGTATTGGTAATTCAGAGTGGGAGCAGGGCGATGACTTAGAAGCGGGGCAGGTCTATGGTTTTAGTTATGCGCGCAGTTTTTACAGCAGTTCTTACTCTACTTACGGCAATTTGCGTAATGAGCTGGCACGTATCTCGGGATATGAACCATTAATTGCTGGCAGTAAGTATCGTGGTATCTATGCAGCGCGGGTCTGTGACAACTGGGAGAAAGGTCAACGCGGCGTATTGGCTGAACTTCTATGTTTTGCAGACAATGAAGGCGAGATTGGCACTAAGACTTGCCGCAAGATACTGAATGACTTGCATACAGTATCTAAACACGCTGGCGAGTTGAACGAGTGGAATCAAGGCTTGCTTACCGACTTAATCCAAACCTTTGAATTTGCCGCAGTTGATGGCTTTGTTCAGTTCGCATAGGAGATGGCTGTAATGGCATCAATACAACTAGACGGCTTAACGATAGACCTTACTGACTCGATAGATTTTTACAATATGTGCAACGACTCAGCGAGCGTGGAGCTATTGGGTGATAACACTCAGATGTTGAACATCAATGTAGGGCTAGACAGCTTGAGAATACGCGCACACTTCATGACGCTACACGATGTCATGAACGCTATCGCTGAGGCTAACGGTTTTAAGGTGGTCCCCGTTATTCCTGAAGAGCACGCCAAGGACGCGATCAATCACAGCGAATACTTTGATGCTGACGGCAAGTACCATGTCAACAAGCCAGCAGCTAAGCCCAAAGCGAAGCCAGTAAGTCGCAAGGCTTATATCGCAAAGGCTGGCATGTTGGATTTTAAGGAGGCGAGCAAGTGAGCATTAGTATCTTAACAGACCTAAGACTACGCAGTGATGAGGATAAATTGACTCAGAAAGCGTTTGAAGGTGCCTTGCCAGCAGTCAAAAGCGCAGTTATGGATTCACAAGGCAGAGTTTGGTTGTTTGAGTGCACCAAAAGTCACTTAACACCTAATCATCGCTCATGGGTATCTGATATTGAGACAGGGTTTTACTACTACGGTGGTGGTTTTGATGCTACGGACTGGCAGAACAGTGCGATTGATAGGGAGATAAGTGCGTGAGTAAGTTTATAGCTAAGCAATCAGTAATTTTAAGTGACTATGAAAGCCATAGATCACTATCGTTTCAGTTTTACGAACGCGGCGTGGTTATTAAGAGTCGGCAGGACCAGGTAAACAATAAAGATCGTGGCGCGGACCCAAGGCATTTCTCGTCCTTAATAGTTTCGCACCTAAAAAATGACGAAGCTATCAAGCTGCGTGACCGTCTTTTGGCTCGTTATCCTATCGAGCAGGACAAAGTGAACGTAAACGTCAATCAGTACGTGACATTCAGGCTAACCGACACAGGCGAGCAGATACTGGCCAGCCACAACAACGTCACGCGAGCTAGCAATCCAAATTTAACTGATTATAGCGCTGGCAAGTTCGATGAAGACGGCTTGTGTCGCATGCAATTATGGAAAGCCATGGCTATTTTTGGTGGCTATTGCGCAAATAGTGCAGAGCCGCCTTTCAAAGATTGTTTGATAACGTTTGAGGGAGTGGGCGCGTGATTTTAAGACAGTGCGAAATATGCAAGTGCTACCTAACTGATGGTGAGGTTAGCGCTTGTCAGTACGATAGATACTTAACCTGCTTTCGACACCGGAAGGTGTACAAGTGAAAAAACCCCCAGCCGATTACACACCAGGCGAGCGTAAGTTTGCCGACATCGTTGAAGCGCTAAAGGCTGGCAAGCCGAACGCTTATACATACCGCGTGAATAACGCAGTCACTAAAGACGGGGATTTTGTCATTGGACTGACTTATCACAATGAGCGTCAGTATTACTCAGCAAGCGCGATTGAGATTGACGGAGTACGCGATAACAGCAAGGTGTGTAGTTGGGACGCAGAGGGTGGTGCATTAGAAGGCGATTTAAGCGATTTGTTATTGGCTTCGGTACATTCATCGGTTAGGACGGTTTAAAGACGAGGAGGGCGGTAAATTGGCACGTAAAAGCAGTAAACGACCCTCTAGTCTTGAGCAGTTGGTCAGAGAGATAAGCGGAGAGCCTAAAAACAAGTTTAATGCGGTCAAAGTGGTGATTGACGGCATTAAGTTTGACAGCATAACAGAGGGCAATCGTTACGAAGAGCTAAAGGTGCTGGTACGCGCTGGCTTGATCAAAGACCTAGAAGTTCAGCCAGTATTTATTTTGGTAAAAAGCGTCAAGTTTAGTGGCGATAAAAAGGCCACGCCAGCCATGCGCTATACCGCTGACTTTAGGTACTACGATATCAAGAAGGACAAAGTGATTGTTGAAGATGTGAAGTCTAAGGCCACGGCAAAATTAACTGATTATAGGATGCGTCGACACATGATGCTCGCATTCCATGAGATTGAAATTTTAGAAACTTACTGAGGAGTGGTTTATGCGCAAGTTAATAAGACGGTTGTTTTGCAAACATAAGAGAGCGCAAATACATTTTGGTAATCGATTGCACTATGCAGAGTGTGTTGATTGCGGCAAACGTAAGGAGTTGAACGGATGATGAACGACTTTCTATTTTGCATGGGTTATATAGCGGTACTTGGATTGTGCTTGTTATTCATAGTATCTAAAGGCGGTGGTGAGTTATGACTGATATTAAAACAGGACTTTGGCAGAGCGTGCATGACGGTAAACATATAAAGGTTCGTGGCGTGAATCACACAATAACAAGCATGGTTGATTGTAGCGATGAAGGATGCGCTAAGGTTTACGGTCTTTTAATAGAAGACCTACTTAGTGATTACAAGCTGATAGAGTCTGATGCTAAACGTGACCGTCTTGCGCAAGTAAAACAATCTTCCGGCATATCCAAAACGCTGGCGCGTCACGGCTCGCTTGATGAGTATGTAGATAGCTTGCCTGCGTATGGAAGCCAACCAGTAGTTGACGATACGTTCAACGACGACACGGTAGCGCAGACGTTTGGACCTATTGAATGGGATATGGGTACGCAGGATAAGATCGCAGAGACATGCGTTTGTTTGACTTGCAAATCAATAATACCTTTAGATAGCGTGGAATTTGACATGATAAATCGAGGTCTAGGTTGTCCAACTTGCAAAGCAAATGCTAGCAAAATGCGCCTTATAGGTATCGCAGGACCAGCACGTGCAGGCAAGGACACACTCGCCAGCTACATGCTAGACAATCTAGGCGATAACTGGACGCGCTCATCGTTCGCTGATCCGATTAAAAAGATGCTTGAGGTCATAGGTGTGGACTGTAGTGATGATGCAAAGGCAGTGATTGACGAGCGTTTCTGCTACACACCTCGTCACATGATGCAGATATTAGGCACTGAATGGGGCCGTGAGATGATCCACGGTAATATCTGGGTGGAAGCTTTTGCTCGCTTGAATGCTGGCAAGTACGTAATTGTGCCCGATGTTCGTTTTGAAAATGAAGCGGATCTTGTGCGTGAGCATGGTGTGCTTATTCACTTGACTGGTCGCGGCGGTATCGAGGGCAATCACGTATCAGAGAACCCTATTGAGTTCAAAGCAGGTGACATTGTGATTGATAACTCGCGCGACTTGGATTGGTTGCATGCTCAAGTGGATGGTAATGCGGTTTTGGGTGAGTTTGTGAGTGCTGAATAAATAAAAACCGCCCACGTTGGCAGACGTAAGCGGTTTGGCTGGCACGTAACAGAGCAATGTTATCGCATGTTGATTATATATTATTTTGAGGATGAATCACATGCAGATGACGAACAAGCAAAGAGTATTAGACGCAGTTATTGATTTACACAATCAAGAACAGATAGTCACACGCGAAACGCTATCTGACGTACTGGACTTAAAACAGACCATTATCGATGACAACTTGTCGTCATTGGTTAATGATGATTTGATTCACCGTGTGCAGCGTGGCGTCTATGTGCCAACGGTTGAGCACAAGCCAGCTCGTATTATCAGTAAGATTGTACTGCCATGCGGCACAGTTAAGATCGATATTGGTGATGATATGGTTGTGACTCTAACGCCCAAAGAAGCCAGGTTGATTGGTAGTTTGTTCATGGCTGATGCTATGCAGTATAGCAATATAGAAATAGGTCATCATGCAGCACTTACGACAGCTAAGATGGACTTGGAGTTAAAGCAGATGCGCAAACAGTTGCGCGAATTGTCCGCAGTTTAGTTATAAAGCCTGATTTTTGACAACGATACCTCGCTAAATGCGAGGTTTTTTGCGTCTATGTCTGCAAAAACACGCGCTCATGCTCGTTATTCGCACAATATTCGCTTGTTGATGCGCGATTGCGAGCGTGCGTGCGCGCTCACTGCGCAATCACCCCTGTAAGGTTCGCCCATATCGCTCAACACCGCTAACATTGTGACATTCAAGCGGTTTTGGAGTGCTTTATGAGTAAGAAAAACAACAAGCCAGAAGTCGATTGGGAAGAGATTGAACGCCTATATCGTGCAGATTTGCGCACGAATGCACAGCTTGCGAAAGAATTTGGCGTACATGACAGCACAATTAGACGTCGTGCGAAGAAGCATGCATGGAAGCGTGACTTAAAGAGTCGTATTAAAGAGCGTGCAAATGCCATCGTACAAGAACGTGCCGTCAGCTCGCTGGCAGGTGATCAAGTTGCTCGTGATGATATGACGATTGAAGAGAACGCACAGCTCACAGCCAACGTGCGTCTATCTCATCGTCAAGACATTGGTGATGCTCGCAGCATTGCCATGACCTTGCTCGATGACTTAAAAGCGCAGATTGGCATTGAGAACCGCGCACGCTTAGAAGATTTGTTTATTGCAGCACTACAAGCAGAAGTGGTGGATGCAAGTCAGCTTGAAGCGTATGAGCGTGTCACATCCTTATCTAATCACGTTCGTGTCATGAAAGAGCTGGCAGACACCATGACCAAACTTGTCACGCTTGAGCGCCAAGCTTATGGCCTTGATGACGTTGACAGCTCACCAGTCGATGCACTTACTACGCTACTGCATAGCATTGCTAACAACAACGGCAATGCCTTTGGTGTGGTTAAAGCTGATCCTGCTTATGAGGGCGAACCTGCCAGCAACTCTATTGGTGTGAGTGGTGATGACCATGATTAGGTTACTTAAAGTCGTGGTTGTAGTCATAGACATTGCTTGCGTGCTCTATACCAAGCGCAAGCAGCGCAGGCGCGATGCGAATGACTGAGATAATCTACAACACTGAATTAAACCCACTTCCTACTGATGCAGCTGAGCTGGCAAGATGCTTAGCTGATCCGTATTGGCGTGTGTTTAGCGGCTGTCTGTATAAGATTATGATTAAAGGTGATGATGACGAAGACGTAGAAGCTGAGAGCTATGTCGTGCCATTTAAGCCGAATGCTGCACAGAAAAAGTTTATCGATAGGCTGTGGCACCGCAATATCATCTTAAAAGCACGCCAGCTTGGTTTTACCACGCTCATTGCCATTCTTTGGCTTGACCATGCTTTGTTCAACGCTGACCAGCGCTGCGGTATTATCGCGCAGGACAAGAACGCGGCTGAGGTTATCTTCCGCGATAAAGTGAAGTTTGCGTATGACAATCTACCTGACGAGATACGTGAGCGCTTCCCATTAAAGCGTGACAGCGCAATTGAGCTGCTATTTGCTCATAATAACTCATCTATCCGTGTCGCAACGTCGATGCGTTCAGGCACGATTCACCGTCTGCACATATCAGAGTTTGGCAAGATCTGCGCAAAATTCCCTGATAAAGCCGTCGAAGTAATGACTGGTTCTATCCCTGCTGTTCCTGCCAGCGGTATCTTGGTCATCGAATCCACTGCTGAAGGTCGTGAAGGCGACTTCTTCCGTCTCACTCAGATGGCACAAAAACACTTCTACTCACGCAAGAAGCTATCGAGCAAAGACTATCGATTGCACTTCTATGCGTGGTGGCAAGAAGCCAACTACCGTGTCAACTCACGCACCGTCGATATCACTGATAAAGAGCATGAATACTTTGACATGGTTGAGATGATAGCCAAGCGCGACATGGGTATCGATATGAAACTCGATCCTGATCAACGCGCTTGGTATGTGGCCATCAAGAACAGTGACTTTGTTGGCGCTGAAGAGCGTATGTGGCAAGAGTATCCATCCTTCCCTGACGAGCCATTCCAAGTCAGCACCGAAGGCCATTACTACGCAAAAGACATGCTACAGCTGCGCAAGCGCGGCGGTGTGTGTCATATCGATGAGCTCGACATTCCAGTTGATACGTTCTGGGATATTGGTAACTCGGACGGCTGTGCTATTTGGTTCTTGCAGCACATGAATGGCCAAGACCGCTGGATTCGCTATTACGAAGCACACAATGAAACGCTCAAGCACTACGTCGCACAGCTGAGAAGCTACGGCTATGTGTTTGGGCGTCACTTCTTACCGCATGACGCTGACCATAAGCGCCTATCTGATACCAATAAATCAACACGCGAGATGCTAGAAGACCTCATGCCTGGTGAAGTCTTTGAAGTCGTGCCGCTTATTTCTGAGCTTATGAATGGTATTCAGCAGACTCGCGCTGCAATGAAAGGCTATTACTTTGATGAAGTGAACTGTCAGCTCGGTATCAAGCGCATTGAAGGCTATAAGAAAGTGTTTAGCAGTAAGGACAACCGATACACCAATAGACCAAACAAGGCGAATGGCTGTAGTGAAGGCGCTGATGCACTCAGACAACACGCACAAGCAAAAGAGGCTGGCTTGCTCGATAGGTCAGACAAAACACACACTTATGAAGAACACGACGCTGACGACTGGCGCGTAATGTAGAGGATTAAACGATGATAGATAACGTAGCAGTTGTTAATGAAGGTATCGATGTGCCAGCCGATGATCAAGCACTCAGCTTGATTGAGTATCAAGAGATACTGAATGAGATTGAGCAGCAACCGCGCTGGCGTGGCATTGCTGATAGTGAGGCTGATTATGCCGATGGCAATCAATTGGATGGTGAATTACTCAAGAAGCAGCGTGAGCTTGGTCTACCGCCTGCGGTTGAGAACCTAATTGGTCCAGCACTCAGAGCGATTCAGGGTTATGAGCAGTCAGTGCGTACAGATTGGCGAGTGACACCTAATGGTGAAGTTGGTGGCCAAGACGTGGCAGATGCACTCAATTATAAAATCAATCAAGCTGAGCGTAATAGTAAAGCCGATAAAGCATGTAGTGATGCATTCGAGACACAGATTAAGTGTGGCCTTGGTTGGGTTGAAGTATCACGCGAGACAGATCCATTCAAGTACCCTTACCGCTGCCGCAAGATTCATCGCAATGAAATACATTGGGATATGAACGCAGTCGAGTCAGATTTATCAGATGCCAGGTGGTTACGTCGCGCTAAGTGGTTACGTCCTGAGCGTATCGCTTTGTCATTCCCTGAGCATAAAGCGCTGATTACGGCATTAGGTCGTCAAGGTGCTGACTGGTACAACATGCCAAACTTTGATGGTGGTTCGAGTACAGGTCTTGAGAACGCTTGGGGTGAAGGTCGTGCTAATACACTACAAGAGGAACGCTGGTACAACACAACGAGTAAAGAGCTTTGTGTGTTTGAGCTCTGGTATCGCAGATGGGAGTCAGTGCCGGTCATCAAAACACCAGATGGCCGTGTCGTTGAATATGATGAGGATAACGAGAATCATGTGATGGCTGTTGCCGCTGGCATGACCAAACCTATCATGGCAACGGTTACTCGCATGCGTCGTTCGTACTGGTTAGGTCCTCACTTGCTTCATGACGCACCAAGTCCTTATCAGCACACGCACTTCCCATACGTGCCGTTTTGGGGATTCAGAGAAGACGCGACTGGCATTCCTTATGGCTATGTGCGTGACATGAAGTACCCACAAGATAGCTTGAATAGCGCCTTATCCAAGCTACGTTGGGGTATGAGTGTCACACGTACTGAGCGTACCAAAGGCGCAGTAACCATGACTGATGCACAGGTACGCAGGCAAGCAGCACGTCCTGATTCTGATTTTGTTCTTGATCAAGCTCACATGGCAAAAGCTGGTGCACGTTTTGAGATTATCCGCGATTACCAGTTGACCGATCAACACTATCAGATGCTTGGTGAGAACAGAGAGTCGATCAATCGCACGTCTGGTATCACGCCAAGCTTTCAAGGTGGACAAGGTAACGCACAATCAGGTTATCAAGAGCAGCTGCAGGTCGAGCAGAGCAATCAATCACTTGCCGACATGATGGATAACTTCCGAGATGGACGTAAGAATGTTGGCGAATTACTACTATCGATGCTCATCGAAGATATGGGTAACGAGCCACAGACAGTCGTTATCACTGGTGATGCAGTCACAGAAGATAGAACAATTATGATTAATGCGCCTGAGCGTGACCCTGAAACTGGACAGACCTACTTATCTAACGATGTGCAGAAGACACGCCTCATGGTCGCGCTTGAGGATGTACCGAGTACCAACAGCTATCGTGGTCAGCAGCTCAATGCGTTTAGTGAAGCAGTCAAGTCCTTGCCAGCCGAGATGCAAGTTGCAGCCATGCCTTATATGATCGCCCTAATGGATATTCCGCATAAAGAAAACTTCATTGAGGATATTCGCAAGATGCAACAACAACAGACACCAGAAGAGATTGAGCAGGCGAAGCAAGAAGCGATTAAAGACGCACTGGCCAAAGCTGGTAATGATATTAAGCAACGTGAGCTTGATATCAAAGAGCTTAAAGCTGGTAGTGAGATTAAAAAGATTGACGCTGAGTCTGTGCAAATTGGTGTTGCGGCTGCTTATAGCGCGATGCAAGGTGGCGCTCAGATTGCACAGATGCCGCAGATTGCGCCTATTGCTGATGAGATCATGAAGAGTGCAGGCTATCAGCGTCCAAACCCTGTAGGTCAAGACCCTAATTATCCTACTGCCAACATGCCAGCGCAGGCACTGCCTGATGATATGGCTGGCGAGTTATCGGTCGATGTGCAGAAGAATACTAGCCCTATGTACCCACCAGTACCGCAAGATGGTGGCTCACCGATGCAAGGTATTGAAACGCCTGATATTACTGATAATATGCCAGTAGAGTGATATACTAAATAGGTCGGCTAACGGCTTGAGTAGCTCTCAAGTCGGACACGCATGTTACGCTAGATATGCTTGCTGACACCCTCTACTAGCGATTACAGTAGCGAGTAATGTTATGTCAGACAATAAAGATAAGCTGCAAACTCAGACCGTTTCTGTTGATGGTTTTCAAGCCTTTAGTAATCCTCTTGACAACAACGGTGAGCCAATCAAGCATCGCAAGAAGCAATTGCCTGTTGAATATCGTACAAGATATATTGAGAACGACCTTGGCGATGGCGGCCCAGACTTTATTCAAGTTACAGCCATTACTATGCAATATGACATTATAGTTAGCGCTCACTTGCCAGTAGAGCACAGCGACTTACTCCATATTGTTGCTAATGCAATGATATATGCCAGGCTTTCAGATAAAAAATTAGAGACTGGTAATATTGAGCTTGTTGATGTGAATGCTGGCAAGAATAAAGAAGTCAAACTATCCACAGGTCAGACTTGGACACACAAACAGAAAGGTTATGATGTAAAGATAACTTATATAAATCGGAGAGGTGGTGGCATTAGAGTTGAGGAAGTAGCAACTGGTCAGCCTGACGGTTTTGGCATAGAGGTTTTCTTAGAAAGATTTTCCCCTAAGAGCAAGGATAGCGACTCATGAAAATGCACCCACCAGCTTTAATCAATAAGCAGATTACGGAAGCTATGCTTCATTGGGTTATGATGCAGCCAAACACAGTCGCTATGAATGTAACCACCAAAGAATTTAATATCACGCCAGCCAAAGGCGCACAAGATTACCCGATTGAAGGTAACTTACGCGAGCTTATGCTTCGTGAGCTTACGATGATACTGGCCTATAACGGCTTTAGCTCAGAGCTTTTAAGTGACGATAAGCTCAAAGTATCTAAAGGCCGATGGAGTATGGAGATTGAGAACATACTTCAGCAGATGCCTTTTCCTGACCACCTACCTCATCAAATAGAGAAGGCTTACCAACATCATGAGTACGAAAGACGTGACGCTAAGCCTGGTGACTCTAGCTATCCAACTCGTGAGCGATTGGATTTAATCAGGCAGACAGTTATAGATAACATGGAAGATGAACTATGATACCAATGAATAATAAAGGTGAGGTAGACAAGCATTTGGTTGCACTGCGGATAGACTGCATTGCAAGTAACATCACTCACGCAATCCGCAAACAGACCGCCATCGATGCGCTGGCAAGACTGAACGCTGGACTTGCCAGCATTCCACCTAAGCGTTTTATGATGGCTGGTCGTCAGTGTGGCTTTACTAGGTATCATACGCAATGGTTGTGGCGCGTGAATGCTGAGCGTGCTTATCTTGAGAGTGTTATTAATTCATAGGTGATGGTATGAGTATCTTGGACGGAGTTGCAAGCGAGCATTTCAAGACGTTCTTCTACGATATAGACGATTCTATTGGCATGCTTTGGAAGGGTCGTTACGGCATGATAGTGCCAAGACATGAAGCTATTAATCACTTTGGCACAGTCGGAATGATGCAGATTTACTTTGCTAAGCTCATGGAAACGGATGAAGTGGCACTAGAAGAGCAAGGCATACATAGGGCTTTGTTTGAGGTGCTGAAAGACAATAACAGCAATTCAAAATTTCATATAATAAAAGATAGTATCAACGTCAATCAACTTGAAGCTAGTATCAATTCATAGGTGAGACTGTGACTATAATAGAGCTTAACCTCGATATACTTTATTCGCTGGCTTTGCTGGCCATCCTAACTTGGGGCTTTATTATGGCCGCATTAATCTTAAAATAAGGAATCACCTATGAACATCGACTTACTTATGAATGGTCAAGCCGAAGCGGTCAGCCTTAACGAGAAGGGCATGACTATCACTGAGTATCTGTACAGCTTCACGAGTAGTGAGGACGCGCCAGCAACTATGATGGTGAATACTGCTAATGGTGAGTTGATACGTGATAGCTTGGAATCTGCGCCAGTCGAACTATCACAAAATGATGTGAGCACTGCCGATAAGCCGCAGATGCGCATTACCATCAACGACATGCTGACCGACAATGACGTGCTACTGTTTCGTGCCAAGCCAGCGACACAAGGCGTGGGGATTGGTGAGGCGTTGCAGCAGCTGATAGATGAGGTGGAGTGATGGTCACTAAGAAGTTATACATGGGTGAGTTCAATGGCGAGCTAGAGATAATTATCAGGGGCGGCGACGTTTATCTTACTGACATGGATGATGACGAGTGTGTTCATATCCCAAGGAATAAGCTTCAAGAGGTGCGAGATACTATCGACTTAATGCTTAGCGAGTATGATGCTCAACCAAGACATGAAAAGTGAGGCCAAACTATGACAGATGATACCGTTACCTATACCGCTGAGCTAAAATTACCCACACTCGAAGCCAACCTAACAACGTATGGCGAGATATTAGAATTAAAGCACCCATGGTTCAAGCATGGTTTTGAGGCTGGCAAGGACGGCAATCAAGTTGAAGTGCCGCGCTTTCAAAGCATGTTAGAAAGCAAAGGGTATAAAGCTGAATTGAAGGACGACGATGAGCTGCTTGTTATTAGTGGTTCTTTTAGCGTATTGTTAGTCTTCCATTACCCACCATTCAGTGACTCTACAATCGAGCAAGTAGACTGGATATTTGAAACCTTGGGTCAAGAGGTTCGAGATAGTATGCAAGCTGAAGTAGATAGAACGATAGCCAGAAGTGAGGATTTTTGGGCTAAGACAAGCCAGCGAAACAACTTGATGCGCAAAGTAGATAGTCGGTACCGCGACGGTGATTGGTTCGAGTCGTGTAAGCCAGATGATCATGATTGAGGGTGAGAATATGGATAGTAGATATTTACCGATTAAAGACCAGTTAGAGCTTGCGTGTATGCAGGCAATGAAAGAAGATATGGCTGTAGACCGTATTGATTTAAGTTATGATGCTATGGATAGATTGTTAGCAACAGACCCACTTAGTATTCATCACAAGTCATTTGGTAATGTTGAATGGAGTGGGATTAGAATCAATCCAGTGGGTAATGATATATTTGGCAATCAATATCGTCTTGTTACAAGGCCACTCAAACCGTCTGAAGCAGGACATACTATTCGTGGTAAGTTACCTTAACCAACCAAAGAGGCAATACCTATGAGTTTAACAGCAGAGCAAACCTTGATGCACGAAGTAGTGAATCTAATTTCTGATAAATACAGTTACCCTAAGAATGAGCAGATGATAAAAGATGCAGAGAAAATCACTAGCGCTATCTTGAATTACACTAACGACGACAAAGACAAAGAATAACACTAGCCAGCCTTAATACTGCAAGCCTAAACCTCCCTAGTCGGAGGTTTTTTTGTGCCCAAAATTTGGCTGGCAAGCCCGACACCCCTATAAGGTTCGCATAAAACCTTGCTACCCATTAAATTGTTATCAAGCCAATCGCTAGTTGGCGAAACCTGTTTTTTTACGGTAGCCCTCCGACATGGGTAAAGGACAGATTAATGACAGTTGATGCAAATATTTTTATTGATGACAACTTTGATGACGGTGATTGGACACCTCAAAAAGCAGCGCAATACTTGGAAGCAAGTATGAATGGCGATACCGCGCAAGCGGATAGTATCGAGACGCCAGCCGATACCGATGCAGATGAAGTGATTGACACACCTGATGATAAGGATGACGCGCCAGCCACAGAAGCCCCCACTGATGAGCCTAAAGATACTCCGTCGGACGACGATGTTGAAGGCGAGAAAGTGGTCCTAGCTCGTGATGGCGTACACACTATTCCTTATGAAAAGTTGGTCGAAGCGCGTGAGCGTGACCGTGTATCACAAGAAGCGTTAGCCGCTGCCAATGCCGAGTTAGAAATTTTACGCAAGCAAAACCAAACGCCTGCCAATGCCGCACCTACGCAGCAAGAGCAGGATATTGAGACGGCACAGGCCGCAATCGATGCTGGCGTGAACCCTGACTACTTTGGTGACTTCTCTGAAGAAGCTCTGGCAGAAGGTATTAACAAGCTGATTGATGAGCGCGTACAAGCACAAGTGAATGCTCGTGTTGCAGAAGCCTTAAAGCCGATGCAAGCCAAAGAGCAAGAGAGTGCTGAACAAGCCCACATGCGCACAATCTATGAAGCACATCAAGACGCTGACTCAGTGGTTGAAAGTGGTGAGTTTGAGTCGTGGAAGGCAGGCCAACCTTCTTATATTCAAGCCTCTATCAATCAAGTGCTGAATCAGGGTAGTGCTGATCAAGTCGTCGAATTACTCAATAACTATAAGCAATCAACCAATAGCACTGCGACGCCTGCCAAGGCCGAAGACACGCCAGCCGCACCAACGGCTGCTGAGTTAAAAGCCAAGGCACGCGAAGCAATCAAAAATACTGCGCCTGCTGTACCTGCCAGCCTAAGCGACATACCTGGCGGTCATAAAGGCGCAACCAATATCACTGAGCAGATGGACTCCATGTCTGGCATGGAATTGGTTGAAACAATGATGGACTGGTCGCCTGAAAAGCGTAACCAATACTTAAATAATCTCTAGGAGTGGCATAGATGGCTACCAATACCCACGCCGCATACGGCGATCCAAAAAATATGTTCGTACAAGCCGCTGGCTTGTTTGCGACTCACATGCAACGTAACGGTACGATGCAAAAGCTTACAGGCAAAATGCCTAAAGGTACTGCTGGTGCTGAAGCAACACTACGCAAGCAAACCACCCAGCACATGCCAATCGTTCAAGTGCAAGACTTGGGCAAAGGTTCTGGCGATGAAGTCACGTTCAACCTACTTAACCCGGTAGGTGCTTTACCGATTATGGGCAGCAACTATGCTGAAGGCCGTGGTACTGGCATGTCATTCACCACCGACAAGCTACGTGTCAATCAAGCACGTTTCCCAATCGATATGGGCGACTCAATGACCACCATTCGCTCACCAGTAGACTTCCGCGCAGTCGGTCGTCCAGTTGCTGAGAACCTAATGGGCCGCTACGTTGATCAATCGCTACTTGTGCACATGGCTGGTGCTCGTGGTCATCAAGATAACATCGAATGGGTTGTGCCAACAGCTGAGCATGCCAAGTTCAAAGAAATCATGGTCAACCGTGTTAAAGCACCAACCAAAAACCGTCACTACTTAGCAGACGGTGATGGTATCAAGGAGTTTAGCCAGACTGGTGATGAGATTGATATCACTTCAGCTGACATGCTCAAGATGGATACCGTTGACTCAATGAAGTCGCTGATGGACCAAATCGCATTGCCGCCTCCTATCGTCAAGTTTGAAGGCGACATGATGGCAGATGATGACCCATTACGTGTATGGATGTTATCTCCTGCGCAGTACAACAAGTTCGCTGCTGACCCAGCCTTCCGTCAATTCCAAGCTGCTGCGCTGGCTCGTGCCGCACAAGCTGCTGGTCATCCTTTGTTTAAAGGTCAAGCTGGTATCTGGAATGGCTTTTTGATGATCAAGATGCCACGTCCGATTCGCTTCTATGCAGGCGATGAGATGCAGTACTGCACGTCATACACCAGTGAAAACGAAGCGACTGCATTGGTACCAGATTCATTCGGTGAGAAGTTTGCCGTTGACCGTTCGCTCATCTTGGGTGGACAGGCAATCGCTGAAGCAATGGGCGCAGCTCGTCAATCAGGCATTCCTTTCTTCTGGTCTGAAAAGGGTGACTTAGATCATGGTGATAAAGCTGAGCTATTGATTGGTGCTATTCGAGGCGTGTCTAAAATCCGCTTTGATGTCGACACTGGTAATGGCCATGAATTTACTGACTACGGTATCACGGTTGTTGACACTGCCGTTGACTCGTTTGGTCGCGGAAAATAAGGAATAGACAGATGACTACGATTGTAACGAACAAACCAACGGTCACGCATTTTTATACGTTCACAGCGCCTTATGGCAATACCACGACACTTGGTTATAACGTCAAGACCAATGCGCTAGGTATCGTGATGGGTGACAGCGGTACCGCACCAAAAGATGGTGACGTGATTGATATGGGCTTCCTACCTGAAGGCTGGTGCTTGGCAGATGCGCAAGTGTTTGTCACTGAAGGTATGACGGCAACCATGACTGGTAGCTTAGGTTTTGCGTATGCAGATGGTGAAGATGATGCCGATGTACCACAAGACGCTGAGTATTTTGTCAAAGCTGGTGCTGACCTTGCTACTGCTGGTCGCTTACGTGCTGACGGCAGCAAGCTGGTTGTTCTACCTAAGCCTGCGCGTCTGATTCTTACCTTGGCTGGTGTAACCAACGCCAAAGAGTCTGACATTACAGTAACGGTATCAGGTGAGCTGACAGGCGCTAATTAACCTGCCAGCAAGTGATTGAGTCTAAACGATAAATAAAAATAGGCTGGCTGGTTTCAGTCAGTCTATTTTTTTAGGAGCAACCTAGCGATGAGCACAAAAGATGAAGTATCGATTAAGTACATTGGAAAGCGTGAGCCGTGGCATGACCGTCTCTACCGCACTGGCCTTGTCTTTGATTGCAATCAAGTACGCACTATCCCTTGGGATATGGCACGCAAGTTTTTACGTCACGAAGATCTGTTCGAGAAGGTGGATGCTGATGCGAAAGACGAAGGTGATGAGACGCCTGAGAAGCCAGAAGGCGATACGCAGAATGACAGTAATCAAAAGCCTGATGACACGCAAGCACTGCTTGATGAGCAAGAGGCTAAAAATAAAGACAAAGATGATGAGCAAAAAGAGCTGCAAGCTTTGTATGACCAAGTGAACGTCATGGACAAAGATGCACTAAAAGACTTTGCTCAGAACCACTATCAGCAAAACACCAACAACTCAAAATCAGTCGAAAACATCCGTATTGATGTTGTCGGCATGATTGACCAGTTTGGAGCACCGTAATGATTTTGTCTGAATTGATACGCAAGTTTCGTGTTGCAGCTTTTGATATGGAGCAGCCGTATCTATTCGCTGATGAAGACATTACTGACTGGTTGAATGATGCAGTGAAGGAAGCGGCTATTCGTGGTCGCCTGATTCATGATTCTACCACCACTGGTGTTTGCACCATTAGCACGCAGCCTAATGTGTCGGTCTACGCACTACATGAATCGCTATACGAGATTGATTCTATTCACTGGCTAAGCGCTGATGATCCTTATAACGCCAATCCATTGTGCTTAATCTCACAAGAAGAGATGGGTGATATATGGCATGACTGGCGTACTCGTGAACCTGATAGTCCTGAGTATGCCATACAGCGTGACACCAACATTCGTATCGTGCCAGCACCTAACGTGGCTGGCGTGATTGCGCTTGAGGGTTATCGCACACCGTTAGTGCCAATGACGCTTGATACTGACCGTCCTGAGATAAACATTATTCATCATGAATACCTTATTCAGTGGGCACTCCATAAGGGTTTCAAGTCACCAGATGCTGAGACTTTTGACTTAAACCGCGCAGCATTGGCAGAGCAGGAATTTACCGAGTACTTTGGTGAACGCCCTGACTCAGACTTGAGGCGTATCACACGACATGACGTACCCCACACGGTCAAGCCGTTTTGGGTTTAACTTAATTAAGAGAGGGCCTTACCATGGCTAATACACTATACGACGCCGCACGCAAGCGGTTCTTAGAAGGGCAGCTTAACTGGCAGACGGATACCATTAAGGTATTCTTGGTTGATACTGGCGCATACACGCCACAAACCAGCACGCATGAGTATCTGTCGGATATCTCAAGCTCAGCACGTATTGCTGGACCAGTGACGCTGACCAGTAAATCTACCGTTGGCGGTGCCGCTGACGCTGCTGACATTACTTTTACCAGTGTAACTGGTGCGAGTATCGAAGCTATTGTTATCTACAAAGATACGTCAAGCGAAGCAACCAGCCCATTGATTGCTTATATTGATACTGCTACCGGCTTACCTATTACGCCAAACGGCGGTGATATTATTGTGACCTGGGACAATGGGACCAATAAAATCTTTAAGCTGTAAATCAACGACTTAGGTTTAAATTTAGGTTATTGACCCATGTAACAATGGGTCAAGTAAGGAGGTATCTAGTGTCTGACTTAGAAAAAACCAAAACCACGCGCAAGAAGAAGCCGCCAACACAAACCGCTGGCGTGAATGGCATTAATGCTCATGGCGGTATGGGTGAAGCGCCACATGAGCCGCTACAGAATTACGTTAATTGGCAAAAGTTAATAGGCTTGCCAGCGTTTGAAATGTTTGTGTTTGAACAGTCGGGTCAATCGGCTGGCGCGACGGCTGATGAGTGGGTGAAGAATAGACGCGCCGCGATCAGTGACGATATGCTTTACAAGCAGTATGCTGAGTGGCACAAAAATAAAGGATTGTGGGCTGGCGAGAGTCCGGCTGGTGATGTGATATGAATAATAATATCGCAGGTTATCTCGATGCTCAAGAATATCCTTACACTATTGTTGATACTAATGTTCAAGTGGCAGGAGAAGCGGAGGGCTTGAGTTTTTTTGACTCAATGGCAACCTCATCATTGGTTGAAACAACCTCTGTTACAGCTGACACATCAAGATTTGATGATAAAGATAAGGTGCCTGTAATAAAAATCCCTAGTCCCTGGTTTGATTATGACGGCAAACCCGATATTTATGTGGCTGTTATCAATAATTTTGGATTTATCGTTTATGCAAACGGCTTAGACTATAGTAATTTTCCAGTAATTGTTGAAAATGGGGTAAACCCAATTTACATGGAGATGGTAGGGGGTGATTGGTCTTATGCGGGTTTTCACCCTCCGTTGGACGGTGCTATTACACTTAACGTCAACCCTACTATAGATATGGTTCGCACGCCAGCAACAACAGTGACAAAGAAATATGCCGACGGCATGGTGCGAATATCGACAAGCTGGCCCACATCAGGAGTGTCGGGATTTTCTGCGCACCTCCAAGTAGATACTCATGGAAACGTGTTCTTCTTTAGCACTAGATCGGGTTACGATCTTGTGGCCGACAAGATAGCTGGCGCGTCAAGACAGCTTAGCTTCTTAGGGGATTTAAACCCAAACCAAATCTACTGTCTGAGATCTAGCGTAGCTACCGCATCTGGGGTGGTGTATAACCCATCAGGAGGTGTTGCCCCTGATTGCTCTGTAATGGCGTTTGATAGATCTAATGGTAGATTGGTTGGTAGAGCCAAGAGCGACACGCAAGGGCGATACAATATTTTCTGCGCTGCCAGTAAAGGCAGTAAGCTATTTATGGTATGCCTTGACGATGATGGTGTAGCGCCTGACTTTAATGCGCAGATAGTAGATCGCATTATCGTTTAACATAAGGAAGCAGAGTGATTGACGGCGGATTACACAAAGAGGTGCAGCAAGACTTTAATTTTATTGATAAAAGCCCTTTAGGTTACAGTCTTTCTGACACTATTAACTTCAGCGGAGTAGATACACGACCAACAGGTAAGGGTGGTTATGTTTTTGCAAGCGGCATACCTCACCCACACAACCTGCCGTCACCAATAGATGTAACAAAGCTAAGAAACGCCAACGTATTCACTGTCAATTTTAGCCAAGATATAACCCTAACAGGTTCTCAAGACCAGCCTATACCTATAAGCAGCCCTATTGATTTTACGCTTGATGTTGATGGTTATGAGCCGCCAGTAGGTGATGATCAGCTTGTATTCTCAGGCGGTTTTCAGTCTAGTGTTTTTGGTGAACAAGCAGGGCTGTATAACTATCATGCGTTTACATACCCAGCAGCCATACCCGGTAAAGTAAGTTTTGGTACGGCTTCACTAAAAGTAATGCGAGAGTATCTACACCCTAGTGGTTTTGACGCACTTACAATAGACTATCCAGCGATAAGAAATAGAAATAGGAATATAGGCGCTATTGGTATAGCTGCGACACCAGCTTACGGAAAGCCTTATGTTTTTAATTTACTACAGTTTGTAAGAGCATTTGGGTTTAATACAACTAAGTATGGTTCTTCTTTTTGGTGGGGTGGCGTAAAGACTGTTTACCCTCAGTCTTGGCGCTCTACTGGCATTGCTTCACCAAAGCTAGTCAACCTAAGTGCTAATCAAAACGTAATCGCTGGCGGTATCAATCACTCTTACGTGCCAGCGCCTATTGTCAGCCCTCATATAATTTACCCTAATGGGGTTGACTCAAATGAATGGGGTAGAGCTAGGGTTATACCTACCCCTTTGCTGAGGTTCTACGGTTACGACCAAAGTTTACATGGCAATACTACCGTATGGTTTCATACGCGCTCGCTATCAGATAGCGGTACACTAGCTGGCATTGACTCTTATCAATCAGGCTATCCATCTGTTTTTGACCCAACAAGAGAGATACAGGCTCGCTCTATTATTGAGTCAGCAATTTTTGGTGATATTCGCGCTCGTAACTCTTACAGATTTGTTGATATACCGGCGATTGATGATGGTTCGTTTAGTGACTATACCACCGTCACCAATCAGAATAGGCAGCTAAGCCCAAAAGGTTTTGAGCCTTTGCTTTTTGGCGGCAACTCAATAACCAATAAAACGCCGTCACTATGGTTTAAAGGAATTGAGCCACCACTAGCCAGCCTACCATCGATAGGCGCGCTTATAAGGTATGTAGCCCCATCAGGATTTGACAGACTGCTACTTGGTCAGCCTGACGTAATAAAAACGCCTGAGTTTAAAGTACAGGGTTTTTACGCAACAGCTATTACTCCACCAGTTGTCTACAACTACACAAGGTACTTACAACCAAAAGGATTTGATGCGGCTGAGATAGGCAGTCATCGTGCATGGTTTAGGTATCGCTATGTATGTTCAAATGGATTTGACTGGTCGCTTGTTAGTGAGCCAACGCTGACGCATGGTGTTAGAGAAATTATATCTAGTGGTTTTATGCAAGACGCGTATGGCAGGCAAGCATGGGTATCTTACGGCACAAGAAAAGTAGAGCCGCGTTCGATATTTAAAGAGTTTTCGTCTAATCATATGCTGGGCGGTCACCGCACCTTATACGCATCAAGTTTTATCGCTACTGAGTTTGGCACTAGGATTATTCCCGAAAGTACCAGTATTTACACACAAGGATTTATCGCTAGCGCGGCTGGACTTTCTCAATTAGATTTCAAGACAAGGTATATCGAGCCAGCCGGTTATCACATTATAGGTCAGTCATTTCTTGATAGATGGGGTAAGCCGGACGTTTACAACCAAGTACAGCATATCAGCCTTTACCATCAAGGCGATAGCGGTCTAGTGCCACCAAGATGGTCAGACTGGCAATCGATTGAGAATAGAAACAAGGTGGTAGGCGTTATTGGCTTTAGCCCTATACGCTTTGGTTACAGTCAGATAGATAATAATGCAGCGCCATTACTAACACTGGGTATAGCACCACCGTCTGCCGGTCGTGACGATATAAGCATGATTAGTCATGCTATTAGGTTTATCAGCTATGATGGTATAGAGCCGCCACTTATTAGCACATGGGGCGTGGTGCATAACGCAGCGAGAGTTGCTTATCCTGGCAGCAGTATTCACACAGGTTACGGTCAGCCAGCAGTTGTTAATACAAGGCGTGAGTATCGAAACATAGGTATGATTGACTCATTAGAAGCTGGCGCGCCTATGGTGTCTTTTAGAATAAGAACGATTGATATAGAGCCTAGATACTCTATCGAGCCGCCACAAATAAACCTACCTACTATAGACTTGTGGACCAAGTACGTTGATCTAGTGGGCTATCAGACCGGCAAATACGGCTTCCCTTATTTAGATATTAAGTTCAACATCATCTACCCTAAGTATAACCATACTGATAAATTTGGCTATACAGAGCTACGTAACCTAACCCCTGAGCTATTTATTAATGGTCACGACAGCTCAGAGTTTGGACGCGCAAGCATTCGTACTCAATGGCGAAATGTTGACGTTAATGGCTATGACGCAACCCTAATGGGCTTGCTAAGAATATCCGACACCAAGCAATCTGTGTTTATTAGAGGTTGGCTTGACTCAGGAGTAGGTCAGCAACCCGAAGTAATTAAAAACAAAACCAATCCTTATGTGACGCAGACAATATGGCTCACCAGTGAAGCTGGCAACAATGTAGGTAACGGCTTTGGTTTTCATACTGAGCAGTTTGGATATCCAAGATTACACCAAAATATATTAATACCTAGTAGTATTGGTCAGTCGTCTAGGTTTGGCGGTGCATTCTTATGGTCCAGCACCATAAAGATCACAGAGGGTTACGCTTATGACGGTGTTTCTAATAACGCCACTGTGATTAATGTAAACAAAAAGATTAGTGTTCAAGGTATAGATAACACTGTCAATGTTAGTGGAATGGTTAGGTTATCGCCAAACTATATTAGGACCGGTAATTCCGAGCCGACTGGTTATGGCTCTAGTCGTGTCGGCAGACCTAAGTTTGAGTTCTTCCATCGGGGTATCTACGCTTACTCAATAGGTGTTTCATCTAAGTTTGGTATGCCAGCACTAGACTTGTCTATAAAGTATTTACAGGTCGCTCCCATTAGACCGTATTCAATGGGGTTTCCTGAGATACCTAACTTTAAAAGAGAGGCGATAGTAGATACTGGTATAGAAAGCACGATAGACTTCGGCAAGACTGTAGTTAAAAGACCTCCATACACAGGACCGCAAGGTATTAACGTCAGAGGGTTTGTATCTAGTTATATATCAATACAATACGTTCAAAATTTCAACAGAAGCGTGTCAGCAAAAGGTAGCGACAGCCTAGCAATGGGCACTCTTAGATACAATGACCGACCGTTTATGTGGCAAGGCTTGCGTATTGGTCCTCATGTACCACTAATAATAGGTGGTGATGACTTTGTTTCTTTTGGTGATACCACAATACAACTAAAGGTAAGACAGCTTGCGCTTGATGGTTTTGATAGCTTTATGAGTGATTACGACTTTACTAACTTTGATAAACGTATGAGAGTGACTGGAACAACAACAAGTTATGTTGATGATATAAGCTCTAATGCTAGTGGTTTTGACTCATTAATGCTAGGCGATGTTGGCATTAAACTGGGGCAACATTTTATTAGACCTGACGGTAATTCGGATCAATTCAGAAAAGGAGGCTATCATGCCTAGTCAAAGTTTTATGCCGTGTCGCGGTATAGATAACACCTCAGAAGATGCAGCAATGGTACAAGGTGGCCGTGAGCCATTTGTTTATATGCGCGATGTGGTGAACGCCAATGTCACGCCAGCTGGCAAGCTAGATATGATTGCCAGTGGCGGCAAGGTGACAGACAGCAAGTATCGCAATCTATGGCAAAGCCCGTTGCATAAAGACGTGTTTGCCGTGTTTGGTGAGGACTTGGTTAAAGTAAATCCTGACTGGACGCATGATCATCTTATAAATGTTGGCGGCGGCCATGTTGTGTATGAGGTACTAAATAATCACGTCATAGTCGCAAGTAAGAACGGCTTGTTTGTTTATGATGGTTATACGTGCCAGCCATTAACGATTGATAGACCACCAGCGCCTATTGCTATGGGAGATACAGACAGTACGCAGCAGACACGTAGTATTGCTATATCTTGGGTTCGAGGAAGTACAGAGTCGAGCTTGTCTGACTATGTGACAGCTGGCGCAGAAGTTGATGTGGTTCTGCCATTGGTTACAGACCCCACTATTTCTAGCGTGAATATCTATGCTACCAATGTAGGTGGTACTGATATGCAACTAGCAGGCAAGGCGAGCATGGTTGATGTTAATTTTAATATCACTGCCGATCATAAACTAGGCATGGCGGCGCAGTTCGCCCATCTATCGCCCATGCCTACTGGCAAATACCTATGCTACTGGCGTGGTCGTTTAATCACGGCCACCGCCAACGTCATTCGCTTTTCTGAGCCACTGGCCTACCACTTGCACGATGAACGCCACGGCTTTATTCAAACCAGCCAGCGCGTCACCTTTATTCAGCCGGTCGAGAACGGATTATGGGTAGGTCAAACCGATCATGTGATATTCATTCAAGGCACCAGTCCGGACGATATGACCATCTCTATTAAAAGCGCTCAAGCACCGGTCCCAAACAGCGCCATACAGATTAATAGTGATGATATTGGTGAGGCGGCAGAAGGTGGTAGCTTAGTCACGGCATGGCTGGCAAGCAATGGTTATGTCGCTGGCAGTAGTGCTGGACAGATTATTGAATACCAAGCTGGACGCATTAGTAATATCAGTGCGCAGTCCGGCACTACTGTAAGGTTCGACCGAAGACTTGTCACAGCGGTAAACTAATCACGGTTAACCAAATTGTCAAAGGAGACAAAACCGTGAAATCACATAAATCATTAAATCCCGTCTTAGCGAGTGCATTACTAGCAGCGGTAAGCGCGAACGACTACACAAACAATGAAGACGGTAGTATTACCACCGGACAAGGTATTACCGCCAAAGGTGATTACTTTGACCGCATCAATGGCGGCGAGTGGACACGCACCGAAAACCTTATTCCAACTGAGGGCCTTGCGCACATTCTAAACGTTGCGCTTGGCACCACGCCTAAACCTGCCAGCTATCATCTAGCGCTCTTCTCAGCAGCAGCGCAGCCAGCAGCAAGCTGGACAGCCGCAAGTTTTGCCAGTACCGCAAGCGAAATCGTCAGTATGACTGAAGGGTATAGCTCAGCAACACGCCCAACGTGGACGCCAACCAATACTATTACCAACTCAATTGATAACATGGCGGCTGGTAGTGTTGCGAAAGTCACCATGCGAACCGCCAGCAGCTTGACGGTACAAGGTGCAGCCATGCTGACCAATAGCACTAAAGGCGGTACAACTGGCGCGCTCATTAGTGCTAGTAAGTATGCAGCCCCTCGCGTCTTCCAAGACGGTGACACCTATGAAATTGGTTATCGTATCAGCCTGACTGTGTAGGTGAGATATGCACCAGGGTAGGCCGTATGGCTTGCACGTCATTGGCGGCAAGCTAACTGACCGTGACGAAGCTTTTGTATCAGTCACCGCTAAGCGCTTTAGTAATCTAAAAGGCTTATCGTCTATAGATAGCTCGCGCATGGTTTACGATCTGCCTGATGGTGGTTATGTCGTCATACAAGATATGGGTGGTAACTTTAGAGTTATTGCCCACAAAACCAGTCGCGTTGATCAAATTGTTTTTGATGGTGTGGCTATCGACTACATACCTATGCTGTATTCGGGTGTGGTGTTAAACCCAACACCGTTTGCTGACGCTGGCGTACCTATGCGCTTGACAGAAGTTACACGCAAAAGATTGTCCGGTTATGACCCCCGCGCCAACCTGCCAGCGAAGCAACAAACGCTTAATAGATTTAGAGTTGAGTACAATCCCAAGTTTAAGTATTTTGAGCCGGTATATAAAGGCAATACTTTTTTTAGTCAGTACGCCAAGCAGCGCGCCACTTGGTACTCAGGCGCTATGTCGGAGGTAGTGCAGATTGTCGGTGGTTATGGTAAGCAAGATTTAGAGGGTTTGCCTGACAGCACCATAGAGCAAGCAATCTTCAGACTACCGCTGCCAACCATCAATCCTATAAGGATTGAGGTTGCCAACAAGCGACTGCCAGGCTATACCGGCGTGCCTAATACCGATGGTCAGTACCAATACAGTTACGACTTTAACCTATGTCATGGCGTGGCTTTTGATTTAGAGAATAAGCCGTGGCTGCTACAGGTGGCATATAACGGTTTATACGCTATGCCACTTCCTTTAATACCAGCAACTACAACCGCCTCGTTTAGAGAGTACATAGAGTCTGTGGGCGATGACGAGATACTTTATATTCTTGATAGATTTGGCGGTATGCCAAGTGGTGAAAGTTTCCCAATAAGCAAAGGCTTTCAAGCATGGCTGCGCGCTGGTGTGATTATAAAACTGTGCGACACTAAGCATTTTTACGAAAACAGTCCTTTTTACCTTGCTTGCGGCTGGGCATTTAATAGCCGGGGCAGCGAAGCGTTTAATACTTGTTGGAGCTATGATGACAGAGGTATGAAGCACGCTCACGCCTATAAAATAAAAATCAGTCTTGGTGCTGCTATTAATGCAGGCTGGGTCGATAGCAGTAAGCCTTTAAATGGTGAAGATGCAGGAATATTAAACGACTATATATCCAACTTGTTTGGGCAGCTCACCGAAAACACGGATAGGGAACGAGCAATACGCTACAAGATAATGCGCCAGCCTAATAAAGATTTACTTACTCATGCAAAAAACAATACTGGCGATATTAATTATTGGGAAAATTTTATAGATAAACCTATTGCCAATCACTCAGCCAATCTTGTGATGGTATCAAGTGGTCCAGCATACTGGGCTGGCAAGTTTGTAGAGTCTTTCGGTGCGCTTAAATTCCCTGAGTTTACAGGAAACGGCTGCGAGTCTTTCGATATGACGGCACTGGACTATAAAGGACCAGCGGTACGCTGTGATGCAATCGTCTTTGGGTGTTATATCAACGACCAACTCAACGTAGTTAGGTATTTTAAAGACACACGGCAGTTTGCTAGAAAGACCATATCCAACTTTGAAGACATAATGATTATAGGTTCGTGGGAAAAAACAGAAACGTCAGGGTATATGCAGCTTCAAGGGAATTTTTATACCTCTGTTTTTGATGATAGGGAGGTAAACGCCCAAGAGGAATTGGTTACTAAGATAACAGGCGTGGACTTAGGTTATGCGACACCGCAGTTTTGGACACCGCCACTGATGCATATATGGGGAACGCTAAGCCGTTATAGGTATTTTAGTTATAGAACCGAGTCAACATTAATCACCAGCCCCTCTATAAATGTGGCGGTTTGCGTGCCAAGCCTAACAAGGGATTGCGTTTTGTATGCCTACGATAAGCAGTTCGAGTCAAGAATATATAGGGATAAAGTGCAGTTAGGCTCTATGAAAGATGCTACCTCATATCGGATATGGACCTATGATTTTGTTTATCACTTTATTGGCGGTAAAGGTATTGGTAAGCCGTCACCAACGATGGGCGAGAGGGTTTATGCAAACTACGACCCTGAGTACGATTATAGCTCAAACAGTGATTATGCTTTTTATATCGATAGCGGTAATTGGTATGGCGTACCGGAGGGTGGATTTATCGATGTATCGGGCATTTGCTCAAAATACACTTCTCGATCATCAGCCGTACAAAACGTAGGCGGCGTAACAATAGGCGGTGCGCCACCACAAATCAAAGAGTATAGCACCGCAGTAGGCTTGCCAGCTAGGATAGAGGGCAAGGTTAATTGTTCGATAAAAATCGCTGGCGCGTCAACAATAAACAAAGAGCTACCTAGTAGTTTTTACTATAACTTCTCGCCTTACGATACTGGCGCAGGACTTCTGTACTTTCAAAAAGACGCCACATGGATAACAGCTGGCAATCAAGAATACTCAAACACCAGTGAAGAAAAGACAGTTGGGAAACGCGCCTACTGGGGCAGCACCAAACTTGCTGATCATAAGTCAGCGCATTGTTTTATAGGAGTGATTAATGAGTAACTATAGAGATGACAGTCAAGATACGGCGATTGCTAGCAACACAACATTTGGCGGTTTGCGTGCGGTCGTTGAGGAGTTACTGCGCGTATCGGACGCCCTGCTTTTTGGTATTGCTATCACTCTATCTAGTAGCGCGCTTGCCAGCGATGAGGTAATTGATAGTAGCATACAGGTCTTACAAGACAGCGCTTTAATATCTGAACACGTAACAGACATCAAGGCCGCACGCCAGCTACACACTGACAGCGCCAAAGCAAACGAGCAGTATCAGCATGGCTTACTGGCGGTGCAATCTGATAGCGCTACTGCTAATGATGAACTACTGAGCGGCAGCACACGCTCGATTACTACTGACAGCGCCCAAGTATCTGACAGCACGGCCAGCCAGCGTATTGTCACACACTTAATTACAGACAGCGCACGCGCCAAAGATTGTATTACGGCCATTGAGCGCGACTTGATTGTTGATAGCCTAGCTATTACTGACACTACCGCCGATAAGCTGCAAGCGGTACAGTTAATCAATGACAGCGCTGGCGTGACTGATAGTGCTACTGGCAGTATCGCCACCCTTATTACAGACAGCGCCTTTGCTTATGGGCAGCCATTCACTCAGCGCAATGTCGTAAGTTTTGTGGCAGACAGCACGCCTATCGGTGACAGCCTGCTATTCAATCGCGCTGATATTATCATCGATGATGTGGCTATTAGCGACACAACTACTGGCAAGTTTGGCGCTGCTGGCACGCTGATTGATACCGCAGCCATAAGTGATGCTGTCCTCGATAGCATTATTCAAAACGCTATCATCATGGACAGCATTGCTATCACTGATGAGGTGATAGACAAGCTCGATGCCATGGTATTAATCATCGATGGCGCAGTGATTGAGGATAACGTGCTCAGTAGTGGCGGTGCACAAGGTCAGGCGTGGACAGCCAATGTCGATAGTTGGGCCATGAGTCGTTACAACCCTTATAACTATAATCGCTTAGTTGTTATCAATGGCGTGCTATACGGTGAAGCTGATGACGGTATCTATCGACTTGATGAACAAGTGAGCGCGGTAACGGCTAGTGTTAAGACTGGCAAGATGGATTTAGGTAAAGGCGCACTGACACACCCATCAACAGCCTATCTTGAATACGAGCTAAACGGTGGTGCCAGTATGACGGTCAGCACCACGCAAAAAGGAGTAGCGCAGCAATACACCTATATGCTTCCTAGTGAAGTGGCTGACGAGCTTACTAATGGTCGCTTTATCTTTGGTCGCGGCCTGCGTGGTCGTCACTTTGCTTTTGAATTAATCATGATTGGTACACATGGCCATGTAAATGACTTGTTTATCGAGCACACCCCAACCAGTCGGAGAGTATAATGCCATTAACCATTAGAGGTGCCATAGCAGATAATATGCTATACCGAGCTACCGACACGGTAGTTGAAAAGATAAAAGACTTGGATGGCTTGTCTCAGCGATTTAATAACGAGCTATCAGCCGTGTTAAGTGATATTGGCGGTATTACCATCGCTGACGTTGAGGCACCAGTCAGGCCACAAACGCCTGAAGCCATCGTGCCATCATATGAGATAGGTGCGTTCCCTACGTTTGATCCAGCAAACTTATCTATTCCTGCCATGCCAGCCATGACAAACATAGATAAATTTTTGAGCAATCTTGATGTCACTGATCTAGGGCCTGAACCTGAAGCGCCAACAGCAATATCTATTACAGCGCCACAAGCACCCGAGCTTGAGCGAATAGACCTGCCAGCACGTCCAGACATTATCACAACCGTCGACTTCCCTGATGCGCCAACGATTGACGATATTGTGATGCCTGAGCGTAACAGCTCGACCATTACTATCGACATTCCCGACATGCCGACGGTTGACACAATAGCCGCGCCCGATAGACCTGATGTTGATTTATCGGTCAATATGCCGACAGCGCCTACGCTCAAAGAGTATGACGCACCTGTTGAACCCGACTTTGACACCAGTATCACGCTACCCACACTTGATGCTATTGATCAGCTCAATGCGCCTGTCAGACCGAATATTGATACCAACGTAGATATACCGAAAGATTATGAGTTGGTACTGCCTGAGCTTGCAGAATTAGAAGCATTAAAGATAGATGACTTTACTATTCCTGAATTTGAAATACCTGAAGCACCTAATAATGCAGCAGACTTACAACCTTATGAAGATTTTGACGCCGACTGGTGGAAAGGTGATGTCGATAACGAGTATGACAATACGCATTACGACGAGCTGGTCACCGTCGCAAAAGATATGCTGGCACGTCCTGAAAACTTTGGCCTGCCTGATGCCGTTGTAGCAGCGCTATTTAATAAACCTCGTGAGCGTATCAGTAGAGAAGTAGAGCGCGACGTACAAGAGGCGGTCAATACTTTTGCTGCGCGTGGTTTTAGCATGCCGCCAGGTATGCTTGCCAAACAAGCCAATGTCGCAAGGCAAGAAGGCCAGTTACGAGTGGCTGACTTGAACCGTGACATATTCACAGAAGCCAGCAAGATGCAGATCGAAGCGCTTAGGTTTGCCGTGGAAAAAGGCATCGCATTAGAACAAGCTGCGTATGATCGCCATCAAGACATGATTAACCGATTGTTTGAAGTGGCTAAGTACAATGTAGAAGCTGGTTTTCGCTTGTATGAGTATCAGTTCACTATCTTTAATACGCAAAATGAAAGCTATAAGATACTGGTCGATACCTACAAGACCAAACTTGCTATGTTCATCGACGGTATAAGACTGCGCTTAGATAGTAAGCAAGCACAAGGACAGCTTAACGCGCAAGAGTTAGAAGTGTACCGGGCAAAATTGGCAGGCGCGACTGCCGACGCTGAAGTGTTTAAAACCAATATGCTTGCAGTGCAGATGCGTGTTGATATTATTAAGACTCAGTTTGATGCCTATCGTACTGATATGCAGGCTTACGCTGAGCAGTTGGGCGCTGAGCGTTTAAAGATTGAGAAGTACGACGCTGAAATGCGCGGTCAGCAGGCTAAAATCGGTATGGCTCAGACACGCGCTGATATTTATGCCAAACAAATTCAAGCTTATGGCGGCAAGATTGAAGGCGAGCGCTTAAAGCTAGATGCCTATAAAACTCAGATTGAAGGTGAACAGGCACGTCTAGGCGTCGCTAGTACGCAAGCTCAGATATATGGTATCGATATCGATGCTTATAATGCAAGGCTTGGCGGTGAGAAGGTTAAGCTTGAGATGCATGAAGCTGCTTTACGTGGCGAAGCTATCAAGGCTGATATCATGCAGACAGAAGCAGGTATCTATGAGACTGATGTGAGAGCTGCGCTATCTAAAACAGAAGCTGGACGATTGCAGCTTGCCAGCTTTGAGGCGCAAATCAAAGCCAAGCTAGCAGAGCTTGGTATTGGTGAGACGCAGGCGAGAATATATGCCAGCGATATCGATGCTTACAAAGCGCAGAACGACGCCCAAAAAGTTAAGTTCGAGGCATTCGATAGCCAGATTAAGGCAGAGACTGCCAAGGCAGACATTTATGACAGCACCGTCAGAGCCTATGCCAGCCGCGTACAAAGTTACGCCTCTAAGAGTGATGTTAAAGTTAAGCAAGCGCAGATCAATATTGATGCAGCGCGTGCTTACGTGACGACATACTTAGCGGACGTTGATGGGTTTAAAGCAGAGCTGCAAGCAGGGCTTAGTGAGGTTCAATACAATACGCAAGTATTCCAAGCGCAAGTCGATGGCTGGCGCGCTCAAGTTGCTGCAAACACTGCGGACAGCGAAATGCAGTCACGCTATACCGATATGAATACGCGCACCAACTTGGCTTATGCTGAGATGCAAATGAGTGAATACAGTGCTAAAGTCAGTCAAGCGCAAGAGTCTGCACGTATTGCATTACAAGCAGCCACCGCAGCTGGTCAATATACCGCACAGCTCGCAGCAGGTGCTATGAGTGCCGCACACGTATCAGCGAGTATCAGCGGCTCAGGTAGTGCAAGTGTTGGCTCAAGTGATAGCGAAAGCGAATCAACGAGCTACAACTATAGCTACTAATCAATTACCTGTTACGAGAAACAAAACACCCACTACGGTCGTAGTGGGTGTTTTTTTAGGACGTTTCTTTTTTGAAGAGAGTCAGCATATCAATCACCTCTTCAGAATAACCTTCCCTTAAAACTCTTTCGATATCATCTCTTTCAACCCCTGATTTTCTTTGACGCCAAGCTTCAAACTCAGGGCTTTCTACTATTTTATCTGCATCAGGGTGAGCCTTGAAAATAGCAGCAAAATGCACCTCGGCAGTTTCATCAATATTGGTATTGTTGGATTGGCTTTGCTGCGTAGTGGGAATGATCACAGCAGCTAAAATACCTACCGTAAATATTGCAGCAATGGATAAAAAGTATTTTTTGAATAGGCGTTTTTCATCGTTGTCAAAACCATCTTTAGGAATGAAGTAAAAAGCTATATGAACCAGCGGACTAAAAAGCACTGCCGCGATTGCTAACAAAGAATTATATGACCACATGATACGCACGGTTTGAAATAAATACCAAAGCGAAGCAACAAAAGCGATCAGCGCTGCGAATCCCATCGCAAAAATTACAATACTATCCATGACCAAGCCTACCCCTATAAGGTTTTGTGAGACTCAGTATATCCATCATACTAAGTTATTGTCTAATAAAAGTATGGGTGGTCGTTATGGCTTTAGGAATGATGGGCGGTTCAGGTGGTTCTTGGGATGAGGACGAAAAGAAAAAGAAAGCACAGCCGCGTAGTGCTGGCGCTTTAGGGGTGGGCGGTATTGGGCAGTACGCACAGCAAGCAGCAGCCCGAAACCAAGCAGCTCAAGAAGTCAGAACCGCTTACAACCCGACAGAGCAGTCGCGTGCCAACAATTCAGCTGTGTTGAGCGGCTTGGGTGTCAATGTAAAAAACCCTTATGTTTCAGGCGCACCAAAATCTGCGGCTCTTGATAAAAGGAGCCCAAGTGTTTTTGCTGGCAGAGCAAGCGAGCTTGCCAGCCAACCTGTCCAGCAACCAATCAAAGAGACTTATGCGGAGAACGCACAGTCATCTACAGCACCGCGCATTGGCTTTGACCCAGTAAGAAACCCACAATCCATCCAAAACAATACAACAAACTTTCGTATGCCAAATGCACCGCGTCGAACCATGGCAGAGCAGCAAGAACGCCAAGCACTACTGCGTGATGCCAGTACCGCTTATAAAGGCTCGCAAAATGGCCAACTGACTGCTAAGCAGATGGAGTTACGTGCAGGCATTATCGGCGCTGATGATAAGTACAAGAATGATCAGTATGGCGCACAGCTAAGTGCAGCAAGCCAAATGGCCCAAGCACAGATGTCGCAAGATGGGGCCAATCAGCGTGCGGCGCTAGGCGAGTCTGGCAGTAACAACCGAATGAACGCACAGCTTGGCTTTGATGCTGGCAAGTTTCAACAAACCGTCGAACAGCAGCAACAAGCAAACAGCTTGGCCAGTCGTCGCTTGGATATTGAGCAAAACAATTCTGATGTTGCAAACTTTGCACCTAAGCAGCTGAACGCACTCTATGAGAAGTTTGATGCCGCACAAAGCGATGAAGACAGAAGCGCTATTGCCAAACAAATTCAATCATTAAAAGGCACGCCTGACAAGAAAAGCAAGCCAGTGGTTATCACCCAGACAGGTGAGTCACCAATACCAGGCGGCTTGGGCGGTGTTAAAAAGAATCCGTCTGTTATCTACGATCCTGATACTGGCAGTTTCACCAACCTACCAAAAAAAGAGATTAACTTTTCTGATCCTGAAGTCCTTGCCATCGTAGGCAACAGAGACTTGAGTGATGAAGAGATGCAAAATCAAATAGCGGCCCTATACAGTTAAGGTAGATACTGATGGATAACTACAAAGAAGATAAAAAAGACCCAGCAATCGAAGCCGCAAAGCAGCGCAGTCAAGAGATTGCGCGTTTTGTTAAAGAGAATAGAGCTGCGCCCAATAAGGGTGTCGGTGGACACATACGCGATACCGCGCTCAGCGCGCTGTCTGGTGCAGTATCTGTGCCTGAAATGGCGGTCGGTCTGGCTGATATTCCTACTGGCGGTCGCGTCGGTAAGTTTTTAGAAAATGAAGGTGGTTCGTTAGGGTTTCGCCCGAAAGAGGCGAAGGAAGCTATCGCTGGCGCTAAAACTGAACGTAGTCAAGAACAGTTGCGCGACTTTCAAAGCGCTCAAGGTTTTGGGGCTAAGTTTGGGCAGGCGATTGATAACCCAACTTTAATTACCAATACGGTCGTGGAATCCTTACCAGCAATGGGCGCTGGCGGTGTGGTTGGTCGTGGCCTTGGTGCAGTTGCTCCTAAACTATCACCAGTAGCAGCAGGCGCGCTCGGTGAAGGTGCGGTAGGTGCTGGTCTTGCTGCAGAACAGATACGCCAACAAACTGACGATGGCTTATTGACAGGTAAGCAGGCTGGTCTTGCTGCCGCTACTGGTGCTACTACCGCAGGCTTTGGTTTTGCAGGCGGTAGAGTAGCTCAGAAGCTTGGTATTGGTGATGTGGATACCATGATTGCTGGTGGTACTCGTAGCGCAAGCGGACGCGCTGCCACAGAAGGTGCAGAAGCAGCCAATCAGAAGAATATCGTTAGACGTGTCTTAGAAGGCGCTGCCTCAGAAGGCGTGCTAGAAGAATTACCGCAATCAATTTCTGAAACAGTGCTACAAAACATCGCGCTTGGCAACCCTATTGAGGAAGGCGTTGACGATGCCGCTGTGCTTGGCCTGCTATCAGGTGCTGCTATGGGCGGCTTTGCTGGCGGTATTACTCGCAACCGTAAGCCAGATAGTGATATCACCCCGACTGAAGACATGGGGCAAGAAGCGCCTAGACTTGGATTGCCCAATCCAAACAGACCAGGTGGCGGTAACCAGCTTGGCTACCAAGGTGCTATTAGTGATCCAAATAATCCAAACTGGATTGAGAATGCCAATCCTGATTACTTTGATCGTAGTCAAGGTCCAGATGCTAGCCGTATGCGCAACCTAACGCCCGACCCTGAGTTGCCGTTTAATGGCGAGCTTGGTGGTCAGTTTAGTGCTGCGCAAGATGGCACTATCTTCACTGAGGCTGAGTACAACGACTACCTAGCACAGCAACAAGCGCAGGCAAGAGCGGCGCGTGACGCTGGCTTGTCTGATGTGAATGATGTGACGCCAGTGCCGCAAGGCTATGATCAGTTTGGGGGTGATCCACGCCTGCCAGCACCTCGCAGTGATTTTGAAGTGACGCCTGATGGTACCGCACGCACCAGTGCAGATAGTAATACCGCGCTACAACAAGAGCGTGCTGCTAATGCTGAACGTCTTGCTAGCCGACTACGTGGTGATATACAGGACAACACGCCAGTGCCAAGTGAGGCGCGTGGTTTTGGTGACCTAGACTCTATTGATAATCGCAAGCCTTCTGAGCGCATGGGGCTCGACCCAAATAAAGGTGGCCTCAGTGCAGCCGCTGCTATTGCGGTAGATAGTGGCGCAAGTCCAGCCGCTGCCGCTTTTGAACAAGCGAGTGCACCGACCCAAAGCGCTTGGCAAAAAGCCATGAGTGAGCGCATGCAAATGGCTGATCAATCAAGCCCTGAGTACCAGAGCTTAGCGCAAGCCATGGCAAGCGAACCCACGTCTGTGCCTGCAAAAAACAAGATGCTACGCGATGCAGCCAAGCTACCTAGTAGACAAATCGACTCTAAGGCAGTCGACCCAAAGGCTCGCGTCATTGATGAGAGTCGTGCCCAGACCAAAGCGTACACACCTAAAGGTAATGAAGTGCAAGCGCAGTGGGATGTGGTTGATGCAAGCCAGCTTATAACCAGTAACACCGATACTTTCACACCAAACCCTGACTTTCCGTCAGACCGTCAGCCGCGAGACAGAACACGCGCAGGCAGCCAGAAACAAGTCAATGATATCGCCAATAAGTTGCAACCAAATATGCTTGGCGAAAGCTCAGACATATCGACTGGCTCACCATTTATTGGACCTAATGATAATGTGGTTGACTCAGGCAATGGTCGCACCATGGCAATCAGACGCGCTTATAAGGAAGGGGGCGAGAAGGCGCAAGCATACCGTCAGTTTGTCAGTGAGAGCGCTGGCAAGTACGGCCTTGATACCAATGCGGTCAATAACATGCAAGCGCCAGTATTGGTGCGACGCAATATGTCGAACATGGATAGAAATCAGTTTGCTAGTGAAGCAAACCAAACGTCAGTGGCTCGCATGAGCTCAACTGAGCAAGCGGCAACTGATGCTAAGCAATTGCCTGATGCCAGTCTTTTATCGTTTGGTAGTGATGGCGCGATGAATCTCTATCAAAGTAGCAACTACATTAAAAACTTTATTGCAGGCCTGCCCAGTACTGAGCAGGCTAGTATGATGGACGATAACGGTGCGCTATCGCAAGAAGGTAAGCGTCGCGTAGAAGCTGCCATCATTCAAGACGCTTATGACGCACCCAACCTTGTCACAGCTATATCTGAAACCTTGGGCGAAGGCTCAAAAAATATTTTGAAGGTAGTGACCGATAAAGCGCCACAGATCAGTCAAATAAATAACGATGCGAAAAGCGGTGATGCCTATGAGAACACACTGTCTAAAGATATTGCTGATGCTGCCCAAGCCTATATGGATATTACCAAGAGTGGTCAAGACGTTGAGTCTTACTTGTCACAAGATGCTTTGTTCGATGATGGGTTAAGCGTTGGCGCCAAAGACATTCTAAAATCGTTCTATGACAACAGACGTTCTGCTAAAGCAATGGGCGAGAACATCCAAGAGCGTATCAATCAGATAACAGGTCGTGGTAATCCAAAACAGGGCGGCTTTTCTTTTGACGACGATATAGAAACTCCAGCACAAACCTCACAAGCTCCGCAAGCAGCTAGTGAAAATGGAAGTCCAGAGGTGCAGGACTTGCCAGCAACTAACCCAGAGGTCACCGCCAGCAGCAATGAAGTCGAGATAACGGAAGAGCAGCAGCAAAAAAGCTACGCGCAGGTTCAAACCGAAGTCGCTGACGAGATGGGTATTACTACCAATGAAGATGGCGAGTATGATATTAGTGACGCTCAGTTTGATGTGATGGAAGGCCGTGTTCGTGAGCGTATGGAAGCACAAGCCAATAGTCCTGAAACCGAGTTGGCAGAAAAGCATGGTTTTAATGAAGGTAATAAGCTGGATCATGGCGAGCTGTCTATCCCTAATCGCACAAAAAATATTGATAACGAGCTTGATAAGTACAAAGCGGATAAGGCAAAGCTTGATGCCAAAAAACGTGATGAAGTAAAAGCTAAAAATACCGAGAAGGCAGACGCAGAAAAAGCACGCCTAGCACCCATACAAGAACAGGCTCAAGCAGAATATAAGCAGTACGGCACAGCCATGGTCAGCGCTTATAAAGATAGACTTGAAGCTCAAGGGGTGAGTGCGCGTGACTTTATACGTGATGAAGCAAAATACAATCCTGAGTCTTTCTTGAAGTTATCTAAGAAGTTCCAAGAAGAACAGCAAGCCGCAACTCAAGCACCTGCAGAAGTAGCACCAGAAACCAAAAAATCTGCCGAGGTTGGTGAGTCAAATAACAACCCAACTCCTACTGGCGACTGGCAAACGCAAGTGAATGGCAATGAGTTCCGTATCAATGAGGATGGAGTAACTGTACGCAAGCATGACCGAGTTGTTCATATTCGTGGTGCAAATTCTATAGCAGCCAACAAGAAAGCAAAAGAACTTGTCAGCCAAGACATTCGAGAGCTTCATTACATTGCTGCCAAAGATGATATTAATAACCCGTTTAGTGAGGGTTCTATCTGGCTTAATGGTCAAGGTGATATGATTCGCAAAAAAGGAACCAAAAAACCTACTGGATCTCTACTGCCAATCCTAAAGCAAGCTGAGAGCACAGCTAAGACCACGCCTAAAAAAGCAGATAAGCCAGACGCGACCACCAAGCCAGTCACAGAGATTGAAGACTTTGGCGAGAAGATAACTGGTGCGCGTAAGGATATGGATTCGTTCCATCAAAAAGAAATCACTGATGATGATATTGTCAACCAGCCGCTTAGTAAGATATGGCCAAAGAAAGATGTTGAGTTTATTGAAAATAAAGAGCAGGCAGCATTGGCTACTGTCTTCCGTGGTGCGATACCGACCAAGCCAAGAAAAGGCTACAAGCTTAGAAACTGGGTAGAAACCGTAAAGACTTTTCGCGGTGTTATGCAAAGCATGCTTGGCGATACCATTCCATTAGATAAGATTATGGATGGACTAATGACAAGCGAGAGTATGAGTGGGTATGCATATCATGCAAAACTACTTAATCAGGTAGACAGAGAGCAGTGGTCGCGTATCACTAAGGTTGACCCTCGTATCGGCTCTAAACAAAGAGAAGAAGATGGAAGCTACACACCTTTCATGGGCTTTGTGGTGACGATAGATAAAAAGGTACATATTCTTAAAACCGAAAACAGAGATATGTCCGAGCTTGCTGACCAGGTGAATGAGCTGTTATCAGGTGAAGTGAAAGCACCGACTTTAAAATTTGATTTATATAGTCGCGGTCGCGGTGACAATAAGTCATGGTTTATCACACAAGCCAGTGATAAAGATAAGACGCCACTAATTGAGTTTAACGACAGAGATACTGCAAGGGTTTTTTTAAAGGACAACAACAATGATTTGTCCGAGCTGTGGGATCAGCACAAAGAAAAAGTGAATGTTAAAAAGTCTGATGTTCGATCAAAGGTGACTCGTGACCGCATAGGTCCTGACCATCGTGGCGGCCTCGATATAACGACTGAGCAATTTATGAAGGCGTTTGGCTTACGCGGTGGTCAGTTTGGTAACTGGGTAACGCAAAATACCAAAGACGAAACCACTCGTCAGAGTATGCTAAACGATACTTATGATGCCTTTATGGACTTGGCAGGCGTGTTAAATATTCCACCAGAAGCGATTGGCTTGGGCGGTAAGCTTGGCATGTCGTTTGGTGCGCGTGGTAAAGGCAATGCCATGGCCCACTATGAGCCATCACAAGTGATCATCAACTTAACCAAAACCAAAGGTGCAGGCTCGCTTGCGCACGAATGGTTTCATGCGCTAGACAATCACTTTACCTCGTTCCGTGATGACCCTAACCGAATGACCAGTAAAGAGAATGCTTATATCACCTATAAGCCTGAACCAATGCTGATTATGAAAGACCAGAACGGCAAGCCTAGCCGTATGCGTCCAATAACAGAAGCGCGTCGTAAGCAAATTTACGACATGAATAAGAATAAGGCTTATTTGCCTGAAAACTTTATGCCCGACCCTAATCATAAAGAAGGCGTGCGACCACAAGTTGAAGAAGTTTTTGCAGATTTGGTGGAGACGCTAGATGAATCGCCAATGAAAGGGCGTGCGATCACTATTGATAAGGGAGCGCCTGACGGTTACTGGTCACGTATCATCGAGCGCGCTGCGCGCGCCTTTGAAGGATATATTATCCACAAGCTAGACCAGAAAGGTGCTCGTAGTGACTTCTTAGCCAATGTCACGCCAGAAGATGCCTTCCCTCGCAATATGGATAGATACCCATACTTACTAGAAAGTGAGATGGCACCAGTGGCTGAAGCGTTTGATAATCTGTTTGCCACCATTGACAGCAAAGCGTCAGAAGACGGTAACGGCAAGACGTTGTTTAGCCGCGCAGGACAAATGAGCCAAACGATTGAGAACGTAAAGGCTAACGCAATAGGTTCAACCAACACCACGCGCCAGCAAGTTATTAATAAATTGAGCAGCAAGTTTGGCAAAGAGACTATCAATAAGCTCATTGCTGACGGCAAGCTTGATATCAAAGTGCTGTCAGACTTTGTGCGAAACGGCAGGCTCACTATCCCTAGTGATGTTGATGGCTTGTACTTAAACGGCAAGGCCACGTTGATTGCTGACAACCTATCAGATGAGATGATCATCCCAACATTCCTGCATGAGCTTGGTGGCCATGGTGGTATGCAAACGCTGATGGATAAAAAAGCCTACAACGCACTGATGAAAGACTTTGATGCGCTCGTAGCAGCTGGCGATCCACTGGCAGTACAGGCCAAATCCATCGCTGATAAAGTTGCACGCAGTAAGCAAGAGGCGCTTGATGAATACCTACCATACTTGCTGACACTCGCATCACGCAAACAAGTCAGACAAGGCAAGATAGCTGGCATGATTAATCGTATGGTCATGGCAGTACGTTCGTTCCTGCGTAACACATTAGGCGTGGCGATTAGGATTAACTCGCAAGACATCTTGTCACTTGCTGAGCGTATGGTAAATGAGGTTGAAAAGCAAAGTTCAGCGTTTGGCGCCATGAACGCCATGCCGCAGTTTAGTGACCCCAAAAATCCTGATATGAAATTCAGTAGTCCTGACGTACCAGCCAAGCAGGTTGATGATGTTCGAGCTAAGTTTGAGGGTACTGACCAATGGATGAAAGCGCCTAATGGTAGTGACACCAATCTGAACGAGCAGCAATGGTTGCAAGTTCGCACGCCAGCCTTTAAACAGTGGTTTGGTGATTGGGAGGGCGATGCTGCCAATGCTAGCAAGGTGGTTGATGATAATGGCGAGCCGATGGTGGTTTATCATGGTACGCCTAATAATAATTTCAACACGTTTGATAAGTTAAAGCAGACAACAAACACAGGGTTTTCCGAAAGCAATGCTTTTTTCTTCACACCTCACATCGAGTATGCAACAGGTTATTCTGAGTTCTATGAAGATAGTGACGAGAATATAGAGTGGATGATGGAGAATGAAGGCATGCCGCTGAGTGAAGATAGAGGCGTTAAGCATGTTTTTCTAAAAATCATAAACCCAGCCTATGGTAATACAGGACATAGAGGTGCTGGCAAAGTGCTATCGGACGCTGAAAGAAATGGCAGCGATGGTGTACTGTCTAATCAAACGGGCAATATCGGAGCTGAGATTGCGGTATTCGAGCCAACACAAATCAAATCAGCCACCAATAACACTGGTGCGTTCGATGGTTCAAATCCTGACATTCGTTTTAGCCGAGCAGCTGGCGCGACCGATCAGTTTGATCCCAAGTCTATTGCTCGTGAGTCTATGACACGCTTCTATGATTGGGTGAGCTCAGCACCGCCCGGCAAACTTTCATGGTGGCACAAGACAATTGGTACGATGTATAACTTGGCACAGCGCAATCCGTATTTTAAGCCAGTGTTTGAAAGCACTGAGAAGTTTATCAATGATGTCTCGTTCTATGCCTCTAAAGCCAGTGAGCTTGCGCCAAGACTATTGCCACAGCTTGACTCGATCCGAGATATCACAAAGTCCGCTATCGGTGCCAAAGATAATGAAGCGTTAAGCAAACCAATTTTTGAAGGCACGCTGCTATGGGGCCGTGACCTTGACGGTAAAGCGGTACTCATTGAAGACTGGCGTAAAAAGGTAATGGCCAGCTCAAAGCAAGACAGACTGCAGATGCTCAAAGATGCTAATCGCATCACGCCAGCACAGCTGCAAGAGCTTGCCACGCTGAACAATATTCAAGCCAATCGCTTTATCAATGGCATTATCGATGAAGAGGTAAACGCTGGTCTTGTCTGGACAGATAACGAGCTGCGCTCTAAATTTGACTTGAACGATGAGCAAATTGGATTGTATCGTGAGTTCCGCGCTGCGACTGACAATAGCCTTGATAGCATGACGCGCTCAGACATGCTCAGACGTTTGGGCAAAGATGCAGCTGTTATTGAAGCAGAAGTGATGGAGGCTGGCACGTTACGTGAAGCGGTATTTACTATCGAGCAGCATATCAACGCTTTGATCAACGATGCACCTAAAAAAGAGAAGTCACTACGAAATACGTTTAAAGATATTAAAGAGTCGCAGTTCCGCACCAATGAGCTGATGGATAATGGTTATGCGCCACTGTCACGTTTTGGCCAATACACCGTTGATGTTGTAGACGCAGATGGTAACCGTGAATACTTTGGTATGTTTGAGTCTGCTTATGAAGCTCGTAAGATGGAAGCTGAGATGAAGGCATTGTATGACGGTGATGGTTATGAAGTCAGTCGCGGTGCTTTGTCTAATGAAGAGTTTAAGTTGTTCGCTGGCGTGACGCCTGAGACGGCTGAATTGTTTGGTGAAATGATGGGGCTTGATGCGACAGGCGACAAAGCAGCTGACGATGCATTCCAAGAATACTTACGTCGCACCAAAAACAACCGTAGCACCATGAAGCGCTTGATGCACCGTAAAGGCATCAAGGGTTATTCCGAAGACGTTGGCCGTGTGCTGGCAAGCTTTATCTACTCAAACGCTCGTCATACGTCAGCTGCTTTAAATATGGGTAACCTTGACCGCAGTATTCAGGACATACCAAAAGGGGAAGGTCAGTTAAAAGATGCCGCGGTTAAACTGGCGCAGTACATTAAAAACCCACAAGAGGAAGGTCAGCTTATTCGTGGTTGGATGTTTGCGCAATACTTGGGTGGTTCGATTGCCTCCGCTGTGGTCAACATCACGCAGCCTATCGCGGTATCGTTCCCTTATCTGAGTCAATTCGGTGGTGGGGTGAAAGCTGCAGCAGAGCTTAGCCGGTCATCAAGTGATTGGGCAAAGTCGCTCAAGAATAGAAACAATGATCACTTTGAATCGGATTTGCAAAAAGCGATTGAGCGTGCAGAAGCGGACGGCACACTGTCACCGCAAGAAGTGCACAACCTACTCAAGCAAGCCAGCGGTAAAAATCCACTGCAAGCAGGTGACGGTACCAAGTATGGCGATAGTAAGGCTGCTTTACAAAACACTTTCTCGCGTATCAGTCTTGGTTGGGGTACTTTGTTCAGTCTAGCTGAGCAGATTAACCGTCGCGTGACTTTTGTGGCCGCTTATCGTATGGCAAAAGAGCAAGGTATGGCTGATCCAGCAGACTTTGCTACCAAGTCTATTAAAGAGACGCAGTTTGTCTACAATAAAGCCTCACGTATGAATTGGGGTCGCGGTGCGGTTGGTGGCACACTCATGACCTTTAAGACTTACACTGTCTCTTATATGGAGCTCATGCACAGACTATGGACGCAAGGCGATAAGGGATCACAAGAACGTGCGCAAGGGCGTAAGGCTGCCATGCTGATGATGGGTACACTCTTTATGCTAGGCGGTGCAGGCGGCTTGCCGTTTATGGAAGACATCGAGGACGTTATTGATGGCGCAGGTCAAATCATGGGTTATAACTTCTCAACGCGAAAATCACGTCAAGACTTTTTAGATGCATGGTTGGGTGAGTTGGCAGGCGACTTCATTGAGTCTGGTATCTCAAGCATACCCGGTTCGCCAACAGATGTATCGGGTCGACTCGGTATGGACAACTTAATACCAGGCACAGGTATCTTTAAAGAGCGTACTGACAATACTCGTGACGCTCTTGAGTTACTAGGTCCAGCAGGTGACTTTAGTGCACGTATGCTTGGTGGTAGTCGTGAGATCCTAAAAGGTGTGGCCAATATTGATGGTCGTCAGATCAGAAATGGTGCACTTGAGCTATCACCGGTCGCAGTGCGTAACGCTGCTAAAGGTGCTGGCATGTTGGTCAGTGGCACTTACAAAGATACGAAAGGCTATAAGGTTTCTGATGTCACACCTATCGACGCTGTGTTCAAAGGCATTGGTTTTCAGCCAAAGAGCGTGTCAAAAATTCAGCAAGCAAACTATCTTGGTCAGTCGTCAACGTCTTACTACAATTTACGCGCCTCAGATATCAGAGCGTTATGGGCCGCTGGCGTGTCAGAAGGCAATCAGGCAAAAGTGGCTGATGCTCGTGCTGCAGTTGCAGATTGGAATAAGAAAAACCCTGAGCAGCCTATCGTTATTAAACCAAACGATATCGCTCGTCGTGTGCGTGAGATGAATATGGACAAATCAGATCGCGTCGTCAAGCTGGCACCTAAGTCAATGCGTGGTCAGATGGCGCAAGACTTCGCTCAGGTGCGCGAAGGTTTATAACCAACTGCCTAGCAATCCTCGGTACTTCAAGCCCTACATTAATATGTAGGGCTTTTTGTTTGTAACATTCCAGCCTACGCACACCCCTATAAGGTTCGCCAGCCAGCACCTATCTTGATTAAATAGTGACTATTGAAACGGTATACAAATCTATTAATCAGAAAGAGGATAACCCATGGCAGAGCTACCTAATAAAGTCACTAAAGAAGACCTTGAGCATTTAGTGGCTCAAAGCAACACCATCTTCACTAATCCAGCAGGCACGCTGACACATTGCGTTATTACTTTGCCTTGCGGTTATACCGTTACTGGTGAATCAGCTTGTGTTGATCCAGCCAATTACAACAAAGAGCTTGGCGAGAAATACGCACTTGAGCAAGCCGTAGATAAGTTGTGGCCACTCGAAGGCTATCTGTTGGCCAATGATTTGTATCGTGCCAAACAGCCGACCAGCTTTGTTTCTCGCATGGTGTTTGAGCAATCAGATTTGAACGAAAAGCTTGAAAAGCTAACTAAGTTCTTAGATCAACCAAAGCCTGACTTTGTAGAGCAATCTCAGTGGGAGCTCATGAAGGACCAGCAAGAGGCGATGGTTAGTTATTTTAATATTCTTGAAAAACGCATTACTTTGACTTTAGGTGATGAACCTAAATTATTGAAGTCGCCGCAATGAGCCTACTCAAGCAGTGTGATGTTGCAGACATTAATAGCAACAACTATCACCCATACGCTACGTGCTGCGGTAAATGTGAGAAGTTTGAGCGTGAAAAACCTTATCAATCTCAATTACTGGCACAGCATATCGCAGACGCAAGACGATCAGAAATAGAATACAGGCTAAAGAATATGAAACGATTTAACGCACTAAAAAAAGTCAATGCTACGCCAATGACTCGCCAAGCGTACAACGATTATCGTGGCTGGACATTACCAGAAGACGAAAACGGTGATGATGAAGGCTACCTAACCGAAGATATCAATGGTCCTATAAATACAGATGAATTTATGGGCTACGTATCTTGGACACCCAAAGCTATGTTTGAAGATCAGTTTTATGAATGTACTGCGGGACAAGCTTCTTATGGACCTGCAGATCCTGACCACGAATTGACCGACGATGAAGTTGCAACGCTGGCAAGTGGTGGCTCTTTGTGCGATTGCTGTGAGTTTGTACAAGTAGGTGGAGACTGTCCTATTGAAGAAGGTGATGAGTTTGATTTTGGCTCGGCAATTCACTTGCTAAAAATTGGCAAAAAAGTTGCGCGTAAAGGTTGGAACGGTGCAGGCATGTACGTTTATTACGTACCAGCCGCAAGTTATCCAGTAGAGCGTAATAACCTAGAAACGATGGGCGGTGAGTTTGAAAACGATATGGTGCCATACCGTGAATACCTCGCACTCAAAACCGCGCAAGGTGACGTAGCAACATGGTCGCCCAGTGTTTCAGACGCACTCGCAACCGACTGGTGCCTCGCCTAAATTAAGCGCAGCAAAGGACAGATCAATGACAATTCGAGCCAGTATTGGTAACGGCATTATAGCGACAGTGGGTTATGTTGCGACAAAAGCGGCAGCACTGTCTTCCGTGAGCACACTGGCAGATGGCGCAGAAAGCGCTACTGAGGTATCAGCACCTACAGGTGTGTATCTTCTACAGCTATCAGACCCTTATGTGCTTGTCGGGTTTACGGTTCCAAACTGGCTTGGCCTCGTGTTCTTTGTTATCGCGCTTATTTGCGGCACCATTGCTGGCGTGAACCAAAAAACACCAGTCGATGATAAATTCAAACGTGCTTATTTAAAGCCATTTTACAGCTTGGGCTTTGGCATATTAGTTACCTTGTTTGTTGTGCCAACCTTCTATCCTGATATCACTATCTGGAGTCTGATTGTTCCGGCAGCCTTTTTTGCTGCCATTGGCTCAGTGGTTATCTACTATGTGATTGCTTTTTTTATATCAGAAAAACTATGGGCGGTCATAAACACTGAGGCTCATAGCTCTGCGCCTGAGATGATAAAGGCTATCTTTAGTTACCTTAAAGGTATTTTGATGGCGGTTATCGGGAGGTCGGATAAATGATCACCTTCAATCTAGAGCTTTTTAACACTTCACTTGCGCTGATTGGTATCGCTGGCTGGAGTTGGGTGTGGTGGTTTGGAAAGTACAAGACAGGGCGCACCATACGCACACAAACAGGCGTAATGGCTTTTGGTGTGATCTGGATACTACTATTTTTGGCAGACACCGCGCAGCACCTGCAACCAACCAGTCTAACCGTAATCAGTCGAGCATTGGTTTTGATTGGCTTATGGTGCTGTATGCCGCTACTTAAAACACAAGACACAATAGAAGATGAAGAGGTAGAAGATGACGAACATGACAGTATCTAGTGTTGCTGACGCTGATATATTCCAAGCATTACGCCAGCACTTAGAGCCAAAAAATCTATCACAGCTTATGGTTGATATAACCAATAAAGCAATGGAGGACGCAGCATTTCGTGACGAGCTGGTTGAGCGCTTAGGTGTAACGTCAGTGGTGTCAACAGAAACGCGCCCATACAATCTGACACTAGCCAATCTGCGTAAGGTTTATTCCACTGTTAATGCTGATGCGATCAGCGTTATCTTAAAGTACGCACCGCAGTACGACATTCTGACTAAAAAGCAGATGTGCGCTTTTATTGCCAATTGCATTATCGAGTCGAATGGATTTAACGCCAAGCGCGAAAGTTTTGCCTACAGCCCTGAGCGTTTGCGCAAAGTGTTTAGCACTCGCATACCATCTATTTCAGCAGCCAAAAACCTGATTGCCAAAGGGCAGGTTGCCGTTGCCAACTATTTATATGGTGGTCGCTATGGCAATCGCCCCGGCACGAATGACGGTTGGGATTATCGCGGTGGCGGCCTAACCATGAACACCTTTAGAGATGGTTACTTTATTCTTCAAAACATGACTGGTATTAAGTTTGGTGATAACCCTAAGTTGATTGAAGAGTTGGAAAATTCAGTACGTGCAGCGATGGCTTTTTGGCAACTAAATGGCTGTAATGCTATGGCAGAAAAAATCAATACTTATGATGACGGTTATACGCTAAATACACTGACATCAAAAGGCGTTGAAACGAACGACTATAAAATGAATTATGGCGCACGTATTATTCGTCGAACCGTCAATGGTGGTTTTAACGGTTATGAAGAATTTTGCGAGACGTTAGAGAAGTGCTTGCGCTACTTGTAGATATACACGAAAAAAAACCGCTAATGATTAGCGGTTTTTTTTCGTGTGTAGAATACGATTTATAATAGATTCTAACACACCATAAGCACACAGATATTGAATAATAATATAAAAACCTTTTAAATCATTGGCTTATAATTCTGTGTGCGCTCCCGCCATCTCCACCAAACATTAAAAATCCGATCACTTAGGTGGTCGGATTTTTTTTGTCTAAATTTTATGGTTAATTAAAGAAACAATGATACCAATAAACTTTTGATGAGAAAGTAAAAACTATTTATATAGAGTAATCATCAAGTCTTTGAAGTTGAATCACAGTTTTTCGTCGCCTATGGAGAACATAATATTAACTTGTCTTAAAGAATAATTCTGATTATTCTTAGTTGAGGCCTATTCTTCGCATCAGGCAATGCAGTAGCAAGAATAAGCGGACTTTCAAATAACTACAGGGAATGTATTATGTTAGGAAAAATGATGTATCAGCCATTGCTGATCAGTGGTCTAATCGAACACGCTGCCCGTTATCATGGTGATACGGCGGTTTTGTCCAAAGAAGTCGATGGACAGATGACTCATACCAATTGGCGTACTGTCTCAGATAACTCAAAACGATTGGCCAATGCGTTGGCTACACTGGGACTTAAATCATCAGAACGCATAGCAACTTTGGCTTGGAACAATCGTCGTCATTTAGAAGCTTGGTATGCGATTTCAGGCAGTGGCATGGTTTGCCATACTATCAATCCACGTTTGTTCCCCGAGCAGCTTAGCTACATTATCAATGACGCTGATGATCGTGTGCTATTTTTTGATACTACTTTCCTACCGCTAATTATGGCAATCAAAGAGCATATCAAAGGTGTTGAATACTTCATTTGTCTAAGTGATCGAGATGATAGTATCGTAGAGAAACTGCCTAATGTACTGTTCTTTGATGAGCTATTAGCAGAAAACTCTACTGACTTTGACTGGCCTCAATTCGATGAAGCAACAGCCAGCTCTTTATGCTACACCTCAGGAACTACCGGTAATCCTAAAGGTATTTTATATACTCATCGCTCTTCTGTGCTGCATGCGATGGCATTGTGCATGCCTGATGTCTCCGCGCTCTCTGCACAAGACGTTTTGTTACCCGTAGTACCGATGTTCCATGTCAATGCGTGGGGCACACCTTATGCAGCTGCCCTGACTGGTTGCTCTCTCATACTTCCTGGTCCAAATCTCGATGGTGACAGCCTAGTATCTCTCATTGATGATTGTCATGTTACGGTTGCTCTAGGGGTTCCAACAATCTGGCAAAGCCTATTAACCGCTGCCAAAGCCAGAGGTAGTAAGCTTGATAGCATGACGCGTACTATCGTCGGAGGAGCCGCATGCCCACCATCAGTAATCAAAACGTTCAGAGAAGACTTTAACTGCGATGCGGTGCATGGTTGGGGCATGACAGAAACCAGCCCACTTGGAACGATGAATCAAATAAAAGCCAAGCATAAATCGCTGAGTAAAGATGAGATTAATGAGTTGCGTAACTCTCAAGGTCGTCCACCTTACGGCGTTCAGCTACGTCTCATAGATACTGACGAGCCGCTACAGCGAGTCGAAGAAGATGGTATGTCTCAAGGTCGTTTACAGATTAAAGGGCATTGGATCATCAATGATTATTACACAGAAAATCCTGATGCGATAACTGAAGATGGTTGGTTCGACACAGGCGATATTGCAACCATTGATGCCGATGGCTATATGAATATTCGGGATCGCTCAAAAGATTTGATTAAATCTGGTGGAGAATGGATATCGTCAGTAGAGCTAGAAAACATCGCAGTCGCCCATCCGCAGATAAGAATGGCGGCCGCTATTGCTGCAAAGCATAAAAAGTGGAGCGAACGTCCAGTACTGATTGTGGTGAAGGAGCCAGATTCAGAAATCGATGAGTCGCAAGTACTGAGCTTTTACGAAGGTAAAATCGCCAGCTGGCAAATACCTGATAAAGTTATATTTGTAGATAACATCGTGCTAAATGGCGCTGGGAAAATGGTCAAAAAGGATTTGCGTGATGACTATGGCAACGTATTGTTGGATAGCTGATTTAGCTGTTAAAAGCAAAAATTGACAATGCTACTTGCAAAATCAAGTTTGTAGTCTAGTTAGATTTCTCTAAGAATAGTGGTATAGGTGAGTAGGGCGTTTGAGATGCTCGTCATCTATATCGCTCGTCATGATTATTTTAAATGAGCACTAAGAGATTCATGTACATCAGATGCACAGATTGAGATAGATAGAGCAGGACAGTATGGAACGTCAGATACAACAAAGCCCCTGATATCAGGGGCTTTAGCTGTTCTATAAGATAGTATAGGACTATGTAATGGTACCCGGAGCCGGACTTGAACCGGCACGCTATTGCTAGCGAGGGATTTTAAATCCCTTGTGTCTACCAATTTCACCACCCGGGCAAAACTTGTTTTATCTAAGATGTAAACTAGCTGATAGACCATCTAGTTACTAGATAAGTGGTCGCTATTATAATCGGTTGTGATAATAATGCAAGCCAAAATTAACGTAAAGTTAATAAATAATTGGAGGCTGGAGTCGGAATCGAACCGGCGTTAACGGAGTTGCAGTCCGCTGCATGACCACTCTGCCATCCAGCCAATCAAGGTCGCCTATATTAGCAAAAATATAGTAAATTACAAGTCCTTTTTTCATTAAAAACAGCTTATTTATTATCTTATCTATATTTAGCCCCAATTTAGAAGCGTTTATATTGTTAATAGGCTTTGTCAGTTCGCCAGTAAAGTAGCGTTTAATGATGATGGTTTAAAATATAGTGCGCTAAACTATATCTTTATTGTTACGTTTGGCACTTTTCACATCACGATAAGTGGCCGTGCAAATTAATACGAGTACGCCAAGAGTAATGGCGGGCCAAATTAAGATATATAAGCCGTAGATAAAAACGTTGTCCATGATATCTCCTTATAATATCGCTAAGTAAGTAGCGATTAGCCAGATACTCCTGACTAATCATTACTTGGATAAAGCGACTTTGATTTAAGATTTAAGTGACGATGGGATTTCCGACTTTTTATCGTAATTGCCCACACGCTGCTTAATTAAGTCGAAGTCGAAGTGTTCGTCTCCCATCAGGCTGATAATCACACAGACGACGGTACTAGCGCCGTAAGCTGTTAGAGAGGCTAGCAGGACCATATATTGACGTAAGAAGCCAGTAGCGAAGATAAGCATCAGCACTAGCGTGATAACTGCGGCGACCATGCCAATCTTACGACCTAAGAATCCAAAGACCATTAGCCCAATAACAACCGCTGCACCGACACTGGCCAGTATTTCAAAGAATAGGGCGGTGACACCAGTGATTGGGAGTAATTCGAAACGGGCAACGCAAAATAAGAGTAGTCCGACGATAACTGCTGAGGTAAAGGCAGTATTGGTGACGCGATTCCAAAACACACTGGCGATAACAGGGAAGACAATAGCCCCCCATAGTGCACCAACAAATACTAGCATGACGAGAATATCAAGCTTAAAGCTCGCAAAAATTAGTCCAGCTGCTGTCGCAACAATCATCGTGCCGCGACCAATTAGCATCATTGTTTTAGGTTTAACATGGCCTTTTTTGGCGATATTTTTACCGTAGACATCAGCCATCATAATGGTTGATAGCGCTGATAAATCTGAGTCAGCGGTCGAGGACAACGACCCAATCACTAAGATAAAGAATAAGGCGATAAAGACGGGATGCAGATAAGTACTGACCATTTGAGGAATGAGGTTATTCATATTGCCATCGAGTGGCTCGACGCCAATCGTCACAGCCATTAGTCCAATCATACCAAGACCAATAACGATACCAGCATAGCCGACTGTAGCAGTGATAAACGTCGCTTTAATCTTGGTTTTATCAATCGCGAATAATCGCTGAGTGATGGTTTGATTACCGATAGCATATGCTAATACAGCGACGAAGTAGGGCGCACCTTGTTGAAAGAATGCCTCAGAGGAGAAAAAGTTCTGCTGCTCTAACGTCAGGTTCGACAGCCCGCTGACCATAACCTCAGGGCCACCCATGCCAAATAACACGGCGGGAATAATGACAATGCCAATGGCCATTAGAGCGACCAACTGGGCGAAATCCGTAAAGACAGATGCTCGAAACCCTGATGTCAATGTATAACTCAGGACACCGATACCTGCGATCATTACCCCTGTTTGGAACGATAATGGCGACAGTACTGACACCAATGCCCCAGCAGCGGTAAAGTTGACCATCAAGCTAATTAAACTGCCCATAATATTGGATATGGCTAAGATTAATTGGCTTGATGAACCGTGGCGGGCATGAATCAGTTCACCTAGTGTATGGCCATCTGGTGCCAATTCACGAAAGCGCATACCAAAAGGGTAGATGAATAAAATCATCAATGCACCCCAAAAGCCATAATGTATCGGCCCTGATACGCCGTACTTATAGCCAGAGGTGGCCGCAGCGTAAAATGAGGCTGCCCAAATCCAAGTGGCGGTCATGCTGGCTGCACCCATACCAAAGCCAACACCGTGACCTGCGACCATAAATCCAGAAGTGGTCTCTTTATCTTTTTTGATTAATAAGGACAGTAAATAGGTGCCGCCATAAAATGCTAATAATAATAAAATAATCGTTAATGATGAAAATTGGAACAATGACTCAGTTTTCAAACTCAGACCTCGCAATTGTTAGTTGATGAATAAAGTTCAGCAAAAATTAAAGATACCAAACCATTAGGAATACAGCATAGCCTACACAGTCCTCATACCGAACGTATGTGGCTAATATAAATAGCGAAAATACCAACTGCAGTGGTAAGCAAATGCTAAGTGTTACGCCCAAATCTTAATGAGACAGATAGTGTCAAATCAAAAAGACAGGGACTACTTTCAATAGGCGTCAGTTAATGGGTAAACCATCACGCTATTAATAGGCATACACAAAGGTAGCTACATGCTAAAGAAAACTCATGTGATGAGTGTCTATAGCGGAATTACGAATAAGCACTAAGCCATGATGAAATGACCCGAACTCGATTTAGACAGCCTTATTAGCTGTAATAAACAATAGCTGAGAAATCTCTACTCATCTATTGCGATTGATGTGTTACTAAGCGGCATTAATAAATAAAACTACATATTTGTTAAGTGCCTGTAACATATTTGCGCGATAAGAGTAACCTATTATGTCACTAACCTCAAACATTATCCGATATTTACCAGACAATGACCGCAGATGACATATAAGTATTTGTTTAAAGAGATTCAATGATATTTTTAATAAGCCATTGAAAAAATAGGGCTTTATTATGAGCAGCATCAAGTGATATATCATTATGAGCAAAATTTCACCTATGAATGATTAGCTGAAGTTTTCATTAGAAAAATAGATAATGAGCGATAGATGGATGCTCTCAATGAACAAGTAGACGTGAATTTTTATATATTATCTTGTTTGGTGTAGTAAGTGACTCGGTTATCACGTAAAAATCCAGCCAATCCAAGACCATAACGCTCAGCCACGCGCACGGCTGTACTGGTGGGTGCTGACATGCCAACTAGCCATGGGATTTGACTTCGAATAGACTTTTGAACCAGTTCAATAGAGAGACGCGAAGTCATAAGCACACAGCTAACGTCTGCTTTTTGGCGTAATTGCCAACCGATGAGTTTATCAAGTGCATTATGGCGGCCTACATCCTCGAATAAATGTAGCTGCTGATTATGTATCGTCGCTGCGGCATGTACCGCACCTGTCAGTTGATGCGTATGTTGCGCGGCATCCACTTGTTGACGCAGTGCCAATAGGGAGTCAAGACTTGGTGCGCTCGTTTGAATGCCATTTATACCTGTCTGTCGGTTATGTTCATGGTGTAAATGGTCTTGTGAGTAAGTACTTAAATCAGGCAAAGCTTGCGTTAGTCCAGTAATACCGCACATACCGCAGCCTGTACGCCCTGCGAGCTGCCGCTTTTGTGCCTGTATACGTTGATGGCAGCGTTGGCTCAATACCAACTCCACGACATAGATATCGTAATCTTGAAATCGTTCTAAGCTTTGCTCAATTGATACTGAGTCAAGATCTTCGTCACTCGAATCTTGAACGAACTTCTGGTAGCTAGCGATATCTGCAAGGTGAGTCACTTCCCAGTCGAGTAACTCGTGACTGTATTGAATTAATCCTTCGCTAAATAAGAACCCAACAGCCAAATACTCTAACTGATGAGGACTAGCCATCAGCACAGCATAATGAATCCCATTAATAATGATAGAGACCGCAGCTTCGACTGCTAAGCTGGTGGTCTGAGATTCGATTTGAAGGTGAGAGTCATTATTAGGGTTGCTAATAACTGACGGGTAATGATGTTTGTGTGCCAAATGACTACGAGCAAGTGGTGTCTCTGACAACCTATCATCGTTAGACAGCTCAGGTGTAACTATCTTAGTGCTAGTTGAGTTATCTATCATAGCGGGGCCGATAAGAGCCTCACTTTGTTCAGCATTATTTTCAATGGTTATCACGATTTATTATGGCCTAAAATTATGAGTGTGCTTATAGTCATATAGAGGTAGAGCCAATGAAAAAGTCATTCTCATTAGCTCTCCGCAGGATGATTTATGCAGGCGTAGCTATCGATGTATTTGCCTCTACGCGCTCTAAAACGACGGTCGTCGATTTGTACGCTGGGATATGAGAATCTGGCGCATGTGTCTCCAAATCAAAGAGATCATTGCACTCAGGATAGTAAGCAGCAACAGCGTTAGAGGCAATATCCATCTCGCTTAATACCAATGGGCCTAAGACGCGTGGTTGCTCTAGGCTGTCTTTGGCACGCTGGCGAGTGACCATAACACGGTCACCTTTTTGCCAACCTAAACGACTTATTTCATCTGGATGCATGAATAGCACGTCACGACGATCCGTTTGACGATAGCGGTCTTTAAACCCAAAAATCATAGTGTTGAATTGGTCATGGCTGCGGACACTGGTCAATTGCCAAACTTTTTGTGCTGTATCTGCATGCTCATCGATATCGTTTGCGGCTGCCATTTGTGCTGCGACAAAAGTAATCGGATATTGCGGTACTTCAAACTGAGCTTTGCCGCTCTCGGTATTCCATACACGATGACGCGCCGCATGATACAAATGAAAGCCACGCTCAGAGGTGCGAATACGCTGATTAAAGTCTTCAAATCCGTTAATCGCTTGAGCGATATAGTCTCGAATAATATCGAAATCCTCACTCATCGCCAACCAAGGAATAGACGAGTCGGCGCCGAGTACATGAGTCGCGATATCCGCTACGATTTGCGCTTCAGATTTTAGAGTATCACTAACAGGTTTGAGCTTACCTTGAGTAGGTACGATCTGACACATAGAGTCTTCGATAGTGGCAAATTGCTCACCCTTTATTGTGACAATACGCTCGGTACGGCCTAAGCAAGGTAGGATCAAATTATTAGCACCGGGGTATAGCATGGTCTCATTGAGCTTAGTACCAACAAATATATTAAGCTGAGTAGTGGTTAAGGCTTGCTCAATCGCGCTGGTATCAGGGGCGGCCACTGCGTAGTTACCACCCATGCCCATAAAGACTTTCAATTTACCTGCGATAAGAGCCTTGGCACCTGTGACGACATCGTAGCCATGCTCTTGCGGCATAGGGTGCTCAAACACACGCTCTAAACTGTCTAGTAAGCTTTTGCTAGGGCGTTCATGGATACCCATGGTGCGATCGCCCTGTACATTGGAGTGTCCTCGTACTGGAGATGCACCGGCGCCATCAATACCAATCATGCCCATTAATAATAATAGGTTGGTAATCATCGCGACATTGTCATCACCTTGCACATGCTGAGTAATGCCCATGCCCCAAGTACAAATCGTTGCTGGACTATCGGCCACGAGTTCAGCGAGATTGATAATATCTGTCTGAGAAATACCGCAACCAAGTGTGATGTCTGACCATGATTGCTCTGTTAGCCACTGTTTGAGAGGTTCAAAGCCTGAAGTATGAGTGGTAATAAAATCATGATTGATTTTATCGTTTTCAATTAACCACTTGGCGATGCCCGTCAATAGCGCTGCATCACCGCCGATTTGAATTTGAATAACATCATCGACCATGTCAGCGCTTTGACCAGCTGCCATGTGTGTTGGTTTTTGCGGATTTCTAAACTTACTCAGGCCTTGCTCACGCATCGGGTTGATTGAGATGATTCGACACCCTTGCTCATGCGCATGGGCGAGCATCTCTAGCATACGTGGATGGTTAGTTGCTGGGTTTTGCCCAAACATCAATATCAGCTTGGCCTGCTCAAAATCTTCTAGCATCACGGTCGCTTTACCAATACCTAGCTGTCTGCTTAGCATTACTGAGGTTGGCTCGTGACACATATTTGAGCAATCAGGCAAATTATTGGTCCCAAAGCAGCGAACAAACAGCTGAAATAAAAACGCTGGCTCATTGGTGACACGGCCTGATGTATAAAATAATGCTTCATGGGGTGAATCAAGCTGCCCCAATTGTTCAGCGATGATGCGATAAGCATTTTCCCAAGGGATAGGAACATAGCGATCTTGCGCCGCATCGTAATACATCGGCTCTGATAAACGACCACTGTGCTCAAGCTCGTAACCAGTCCAGCCCTGTAGTTCAGTGACGGTATTTCTCGCAAAAAAATCGGCATTTGCTTGATGGGTCATGGTCTCACTGGCAATGACTTTAATACCGTTCTCACAAACATCGATAGCTTTGTGTGACTTATGGTCAGGCCATGCACAGCCTGGGCAGTCAAATCCGCCTTGCGGCTGATTGCTTTTAAATACACTTATACCGCCGCGCAAAAATGTCTTATAGTCCATTAGCTTTTGGGTAGATGAGATCAGCGCAGGCCAACCAGCGGCAGGGTGGGAATAAATAGGAATTTTGCGCATGACAGACCTCATAGATAGATGACAATAGCGAAGATTTGATAGACGACAACTATATAATGGTCAGTGAAAAGTTCATATGATCATTAACTATAGATAACAAAAAACCTCCAAGAAAAATCAATTCTCTTGAAGGTCTTAGAAGTTATCGAAAATGGTTGTATCCGACAGGCACAAATTTATAAGTCGTAAGTCATGGACAGTATTAGCTCAAAAACTTAGCTCAAAATCAAACTGTCGTCTTCAACTTTTTCGCCACGTGTTTGCTCGAACATATCGAGTAGATCATGTACGGTCATGCCTTTGCGAATGTCACCAGCCACATCTAATACGACTTGACCCTGATGCAGCATAACGGTGCGTGTACCATGTGCCAATGCTTGTTGCATAGAGTGGGTGACCATCATCGTAGTCAGCTTATTGTCCGTGACAATCTTATCAGTCAATTCTAAGACAAATGCCGCAGTCTTAGGATCGAGAGCTGCAGTATGCTCATCAAGCAGCAAAATCTTAGAGGGCTGCAATGATGCCATTAGCAGACTTACCGCCTGACGTTGACCACCAGAGAGCAGACCCATACGATCGGTTAGACGATCTTCTAAACCTAATTTTAAAACGGATAGTTTTTCTCGGAACAAATCGCGGTTGTTTTGGTTCAATGCAAATTTTAGACCGCGATTACCGCCGCGTTTGTAGGCCAAAGCCATATTTTCTTCAATCGTTAGCGCTTCACAAGTGCCCGCCATCGGATCCTGAAAGACGCGAGCAACCCAATGCGCACGTTGATGGGCAGACTTTTTGGTCACATCAATGCCATTTAGCAAGATTGAGCCACTATCGACGCGTGTCGTACCGCTTACGGCGTTCAAAAAAGTAGATTTACCTGCGCCATTGGTACCGATGACAGTGACAAATTCACCATCAGCAATATTTAAGCTGATACCACGTAGGGCAGGGTTTTCGATTGGCGTGCCTGGGTTAAAGGTCAACCGTAAATCGGTGGCTTGCATCATAATCGTTATTCCTTATTATCTCTTCAAGCGTCACAAGTATTATCAATACTTGCTTTGACTGTCATTAGGCGCGAACCTTGCGTGATAAAAACTTGGTTTTCGCTTTTGGCAATACCAAGGCTAGTACCACGAGCAGTGCAGTAATCAAGTTCAAATCCTGTGGACCAAAGCCGATACTACGTAGCGTATCGCTTGATAGTGCGACCTGAATAAACAGTTTGTACAATACCGCGCCGACAACAACGGCAAAGGTGATCAGCCAAATACGCTTGGCAGGAATGATCGTCTCACCGATGATGACTGCTGCTAGACCGATAACAATCGTACCGATACCAATTGAGATATCTGCGCCGCCCTGAGTCTGGACAAACAGTGCTCCCGCTAAGGCAATCAAACCGTTAGAAATCGCCATACCGATGATAGTCATCCACGAGGTATTGATACCTTGCGCCTGTGCCATTCTTAGGTTTGAGCCAGTAGCGCGCATCGACAGACCTGTCTCAGTGCTATAGAACCAGTTCAAAAATAACATGGCAGCTGCGACAACGACACCAATAATCAGGCAGCGCATCCAATAACCATTACCATCGGTCACCAATGTGCTAAACACTGTGGTTTCACCAAGCAAGGGTAGGTTTGGCGCGCCCATGATGCGTAGGTTGACAGAATATAAGGCAACCATGACCAAGATACTGGCAAGCAACTGCAAAATACCAAGTTTGACATGCAACCATGCCGTGACGATACCAGCGACTGAACCTGCTAACATCCCAAAAGCACAGGCCAACCACGGGTTGATACCAGCGATGATAGAAATACCAGCGACTGCGCCACCTAACGGAAAACTACCGTCAGCGGTCAAATCAGGGAAGTCGAGCGTACGAAATGAGATAAGCACACCGAGTGCTACTAGGCCATAAATCAGACCACTTTCAAGCGCACCAAAAAAAGCAATTAAAGACATAAGAGATCAGTAAGTCATAACCAAGTGTCTAGCGTATGGTACTAAGATAAATAAATGGCAATTGCCAAAATCATCTACCTGCTAAACAGCTAAGCGGTGAATTTAACAGATTAAGCAATCTGCGGTTAGGGTAAACCAAAACATATCACGATTAACAACGATCATAAGTTACCTTGGTTTAAAGCTATAGTTCGAGCCATGGCAATATTTCATGCAGCAAAAATGTATTTTACTTAACAAGTGGCAGATAAGCCACAAGCTAACTACAGCAATATATGAAACAAGCTATTTAAATAGGTTCTGCTGAAACAAGAAGCCCAGCTTACTGACTCATAGCTGGGTTTCTTGTCAAACATTTAGCATCACAGCGCAAGATGGCGATCAATCATTGATTGATATGGCTATCTTGCTTACGGCTACTATTTTAAGCCAAATACAAAGGTGCGTTATTCTACCACTTCTTTTGCTTTATCGATAACCGCTTGTGGCAAAGTGATGCCTTCTTCTTGAGCATGTTTTGGGCTGACATATAGGTTAAGCGCTTGTGGGGTATAAACAGGGATAGCGCCTGCTTTTTCACCATTCAAGATACGAACAACGATTTTACCCGTTTCACGGCCAAGCTCATAATAATCTACGCCTAATGCTGCAACCGCACCGCGCTCAACTGAGCTCGTGTCTGATGCGATAAGAGGAATCTTACTTTCTTTAGCAATTTGATAGAGTGACTCGTAAGCGGATACCACGTTGTTATCAGTCGACGTATAGATCATGTCGACTTTGCCTTCAAGACTACGGGCTGCCATCGCGATGTCATTACTACGCTGTGCTGGTGCTTCTAATACATTGATGCCGAGCGGTGTCAATTTCTCTTTTAGATTTTGTAAGATAATCGTTGAGTTGACTTCACCTGGGCTATAGACATAACCGACATTCTTCAATGATGGAATGATTTGACGCATCAAGTCGATTTGTGGCTCGTACGGTAGCGCATCTGATGCGCCTGTAACATTGGTGCCAGAACCATCTAGCTTAGGTACCAGTTTGGCTGCTACTGGATCAGTAACTGCTGAGAATACCAGTGGAATGCTGCTAGTAGAAGCGGCAACAGACTGCGCAGATGGTGTTGCGATAGCGACGATAACATCTGGCGCATCAGCGACGAATTGCTTAGCAATCTGTCCAGCAGTAGCAGTATTGCCCTGTGCGCTTTGGAAGTTGACGGTTAGATTTTCACCGTCTTTGAATCCTGCTTCGTTTAATTCATCGATCACGCCTTTGCGCACATCATCAAGTGCTGGATGTTCAACGATAGCAGTGATAGCAACAGTTTTCATTTCGGTGGCAGTATCGCCAGTAGCCGCAGTATCAGTCGTGCTAGTATCTTGGGCTGATTGATTACAACCCGTTAAGATAGCAGTGCATACACCGCCTAGTAGTAACGCTTTGCCAAAATTAAAACGATTTTGATACAACATGGTTCTGACTCCTAAAAGTAATAATGTGTCCGTACATTATCAATAGATGGGTAAAAGGGTAAAGCGAGCCATCTATATAGATGGCTAGAGGTTATTTTTCAGTATTACGATTCAGCACTATTTATTTTATTCGTGCTATTTGTTATCAGTGCTTTGCGCTTGTTCATCAACATTGATGCCATTTTTTAGCAACTCTGCTGGCAAACTAACGCCTTGCGTTTTGGCGTGCTTAGGACTGATATATAAGGTTAGATCGTTCATGACGGCAGGTTCAATGGTATTGATCGCCTCGCCATTTAATACGCGATATACCATCTTGCCAGTGGTACGACCAAAGTCATAATCATTAACGCCAAGAGCAGCTGTCGCGCCGCGCTTCACACTGAACTCATCCGACGCGACAATGGGTAATTTTAACTCATTCGCGGCTTGGGTCATGGCCTCAAAAGCAGAAGCGACATTATTGTCAAATGAGGTGTAGATGATATCTGCGCGTCCTTGCAAGCTGCGTGTTGCCATGCCGATATCGGTTGGACGATTGGCAGGAATGTCTAACAATGTCAGACCTCGTGCTGGCAGGGCTTGTTTTAGGCTATCACGCAATGACACTGAGTTTGCCTCACCTGGGCTATAGACATAACCGATGGTCTTTAAGTCAGGCTTTATCTGCTGTAACAAATCCAATTGCGGCTCTAATGGCAGCTGGCTTGAGAGTCCAGTCAAGTTGCTTTGAAAAGGCTTGCCATCGGCTGTGATAAGCTTGGCACCTAGCGGATCTGACACAGCAGTGTAGATAATAGGGATAGTGGTGGTCGCGGCTACCACTGACTGCGCAGAAGGCGTTGAGATTGCTACGATCGCATCAGGATTGTCTCCTGCAAATTGCTTGGCAATCTGTCCTGCAGTCGCTGTGTTTCCTTGCGCACTTTGAAAGTTAACAGTTAGGTTTTGACCTTCGACATAACCATTATCAGCCAATTCATCAATAATACCGCGGCGCATATCATCTAATGATGGATGCTCAACGATTTGAGTAATGGCAATAGATTTGGCAGGTTTGTCTGTAGCCGTGCTATTTTCAGCAGTCGCTGCGGTCTCGGTAGAGGAGTTTGAGCAGCCGATTAGTCCAAGTGTGCTAATGGCACTAAGAGCAACGCCATATAGGCTTAAGCGTAGAGTAGAAGCGATAGTCATTATTAGGTTAACTCATAGGTTATATCAATCGCGAAAACCAAACGGATACAGCCAGACTGATTGAGCCTACTAACTTATATAGTAGTCATTTTGCTCATCTGTTTGGTGTACTTTGGTTTTTTACCGTGATATTGAAGAATGCAGATTAGCCAAGTCAATGCTATGTTGATGCTGAGATAGCAGGCTAACAATTAAATAAAGTAATCGTTCCATCGATTATTATGTTCATATTATGACAGTAATGTAAGTTATCGCAATAAGAAATTAATCTGTAGCGGTCATGGTGATGGATAATAAAAAAATCATCACTTCTTTTTATCTTATCAAGACGCGTGGTGCATTGAAGCTCTTATGTATATCTAAATATAACAGATGCCGCTAGGGTACTTTTGTTTGCTCAAACCATATGCAAAAGGCTTACATCCTAGCAACGCATCTATTACGTACTCACTTCATAATTAACGTAAGCTAATTTTCATACGAGAAATATGATGGGTCTAAGGATAATCCAGTCATTTTGGCGACATTGTGCCGCCATAGTGGATATGAAATAGACGCTATTATTTATCTAATTTTTTCGAATGACCATTTTAAGGATGACTATTTTAAGGATAATATTATGAAGACTGCTAATCTTAAATTATTAATTATCGCGGGTATCACTGCTACTTCTTTGATTGGATTGCCTGCTATGGCAAAAGATGGTCATGGAAACGGGCACGGTAATGGACATGGTAATAGCAAAGGTAACTCTGCCCATGTCAGTAAAAACTATAAGCATAATGGCAATGCCCACCCAAGTATTAACGCTTATCGTAATGCTAGCCCGAACGCCTCATTTAAGCGTGATCTTGATAGATACGGTTATAGAGTAGTCGGCAAGATTGATAGAAGGGATTATGATCGCTCTGTCGTTTTAGACCGTTATGATGACCGTTACGTTCGTATTCGTACGCCAGAAAATAATATTGTGACGGTGATTAATGATACGTTGCAGATTATCGATATTTTGAGTAGATAGGTATCAGGCTTGGTTTTTAGTTATTTGCTAAATCAACTATAAAAAAAGATGCCTTAGTGGCATCTTTTTTATTTCTTAATCCTAAAAATAACCGTTATGCCAGTACGTCGCCAACAACACAAGCATCTGGCAAGGTAACGACGGTTAAGCCGGTCTTTGGCTCACCAGTTGACAATACCATTCCTTCTGATACGCCAAATTTCATTTTACGCGGGGCAAGGTTGGTCACGCAAATGACCTTCTTATTAATCAATTGCTCAGGCTCATAAAACTTACGAATACCGCTAAACACGTTACGTGGCTTATCTTCACCAACATCTAGCGTGAACTGTAGTAGCTTATCAGCACCTTCTACATGGTTACATTCTAAAACGTGTGCGACTTTCATCTCGACTTTGGCAAAGTCTTCGATACCAATATAATCCGTTTGCTCAGCATCTGCATTTGTCGCAGGTGCTTTGTCTTTTGCAGCAGGCTTGCTACTTTCAGTCGCGGCAGGAGCGTCTGCTTGAGTTAATGATGCTTTAGAATCTTCTACCATCGCTTCAATATCTTTTTCTTCGATACGTTGCATCAGTGGTTTGAACTTATTGATTTTATGACCTAGTAACCACTCATTACGACTGGCAAAACTTAAATCATCAAGGTTCAAAAACTCTTTGGCATTATTAGTCAGTTCAGGCAATACTGGCGCAAGATAAACCATTAATTGACGGAAGATATTGATAGCGACTGAGCAGACGTCTTGAACCTCTTGCTCAGTACCTTCCAATTTCGCTAGTGACCATGGTTTTTTGGCATCAATATATTCGTTGGCTTTGTCCGCACATTGCATAATTAAACGCATAGCACGTGAGAACTCACGATTCTCATAGGCAGCAGCAATCTCATCGCCCGTTTTGGTGATGTCTTCTAATAGCTCTGACTCGACGCAAACTTCTGACAGCATACCGTCATACTTCTTAACCAAGAACCCTGCACTACGACTGGCGATATTGACGACTTTACCAACCAAGTCAGAGTTGACCTTTTGCATAAAGTCTTCTAAATCTAGATTAATATCTTCGACTTTGTCAGACAGTTTGCTGGCGAAGTAATAACGCAAGTACTCAGGATGCAGATGCTCAGCGTACGTTTCGGCCTTGATAAAGGTACCGCGTGACTTACTCATTTTTTCGCCATTGACCATCAAGAAGCCGTGGGCAAAGACGCCTGTTGGTGTACGATACTCGCTGCCCGCAAGCATCGCTGGCCAAAACAAGGCATGGAAGTAAACGATATCTTTACCGATGAAGTGATAGACCTCAGTTTTGTGCTCGTTTTCTTGTGCCCAGTAATGGTCAAAATCAAGCGCTTGCTCTGTACCTGCACGCTTATCGCATAGGTTTTTAAAACTTGCCATATAGCCGACAGGCGCATCTAGCCATACATAAAAGTATTTGTCTGGCTCATCGCTTGGGGTATCTGGAATTTGGAAACCAAAATAGGGTGCATCACGTGAGATGTCCCAAGTCGCCAAACTTGCTTCAAACCACTCTTGCAATTTATTGGCGACCGACGTTTGCAAACGGTTGTCGCTGCGTGTCCAGTCTTTTAAGAACTGCTCAAACTCTGGCAAATTAAAGAAATAATGCTTAGAGGTTTTGAGTACAGGCGTTGCACCAGACAGCGTAGACTGTGGGTTTTTAAGTTCGGTGGCATTGTATGTGGTGCCGCATACTTCACAGTTATCACCATATTGATCTGGACTATCACACTCAGGACAGGTGCCCTTGACAAATCGATCGGCTAAAAATAATTGCTTTTCAGGATCAAAAAGCTGCTCAACATCTTTGGTACTAATATGGCCTGCACTGCTCAAACGACGATAAATCAGCTCAGAAAACTCTTTGTTTTCTTCTGAATGGGTAGAATGATAGTTATCAAAATTAATCAAGAACTTAGCAAAGTCGGCTTCATGTGAGGCTTTAACCGTGGCGATTTGCTCTTCTGGTGTGATACCGTTATCTTGTGCCTTTAGCATGATGGCGGTGCCATGAGCATCATCGGCGCAGACGTAAGTGACCTGATGGCCTTGCGCCTTCATCGCACGTACCCAAATATCAGTTTGGATGTATTCTACAAGATGCCCCAAATGAATGTAGCCGTTGGCGTAGGGCAAGGCACTGGTTACTAAAATCTCACGCACTTTCATCACCTATATTTTTATATGAACGGGTTGGTTATAACAGGCTTTAAGCCATCAGCTGTTGTTGGCAGATGCACTATTATAAAGTCTAAACATTATGAAAATTAAAAATGGTGTCTATGATACCGTAATTCAGCCAAATTTGTGCCATTGCTTGGTAATTAACTCTGTCAGCACAGGCGTTGACCACGCACTTTTTGGCAAGCTCTACTTAGGGCGTGTCATCAATTAGCACATTAACGCATTTAGTGGCCTTAAAATGGCTAAATTTTGCTAAACATCGTCAGTAATTTTGTCAATATGTTCATATTAACGGCAATTTCTTCCTCGTTTATCTACAATTTTTCTCATTTTAAACCTCACAATCTAACTGATGACACGCCCTAGGTCAGGGACTTATAATAAAAATGCGCCGGTAAAAAACCCCACTCAGCAGTCACTGAATGGGGTTTTTATTTTAATATTAAAAGTAATGCTTGGATATTGCGTGTGCGTTAGAACGAGCCAAACATCGTACCCAAAATAATGACCACTGTCACAGCGACCAATGGAATAACCATCGTCACCATGGCCAAGTTCAAATAAGATTGCTTGTGTGTTAATCTGCAAATAGCGAGTAGGGTGATGACCGCACCACTATGCGGTAGCGTATCAAGACCACCCGCTGCCATGACGGCCACGCGGTGCATCAGCTCAGGGTCGATACCAGCATTGACTGCCATTCTGAGATAGTCCTCACCCAAAGTCGACAGTGCAATACTCAAACCACCAGACGATGAGCCTGTGATACCAGCCAGCGTGGTCATTGCGACTGCTTCTGATATCAAAGGGTTGTCAGGGGTTAAGTTTAGGATACTGTCACGAATGATAAGAAAGCCTGCTAGCGATGCGATAACCGCACCGTAACCCACTTCTGATGCGGTATTAAAAATCGGCAACATAGAATCATAAGTACCACGGTTAATGGTTTTTTGTAGATTATTCCAATGACCAATACGTAGCAGAATCAACACCACACAAGCCACGACCAATGAGATAATAATTGACCATAATCCGAGTGAGCCTGCGATATTTAAGTCAGGAAACTGCGCCTGTAGACTAGTAAAATCTATCGACGGGAAAACCACATAGGTCAACAAAGCGTTCAAGCCAATGACCAATACGAGTGGAATCATTGCAATGGTAAACGAGGTGTGATGCGTATTTAATGCTTCAGCTTCCTGTGTGTCTGCACCAAGCCCGCCCACATCCTCTTCATCATGCTGACCATAGCCTTCGCCCGCTGCATTGGCTTTTCTGGCACGTGATTGCAGCCACATCCAACCACAAATAAACATGATCGTACCGCCGATGATACCCAAGATAGGGGCGGCAAATACGTTGGTATTGTAGTAAGGAATGGGAATGGCGTTTTGAATGGCTGGCGTGCCTGGCAGTGCAGTCATCGTAAACGTAAATGATCCTAGAGCAATCGCTGCTGGAATCAAACGTTTTGGGATATCGGCTGCTCTAAACAAGTCTTTGGCGATTGGATAAATAGCAAAAGCCACAACGAACAACGATACGCCGCCATAGGTCAAAATAGCACAGACCAAAATCACCGCAAGGATGGCCTTGCTAGCACCGAGCTTTTCGACGACCGTATTGGCAATGGCGGTTGCTGCGCCAGAGTCTGCCATTAGGCGGCCAAATAGTGCCCCTAGCAAGAATATAGGAAAAAATTTAAGCAAGAATCCACTTAACGCGCCCATAAAAACATCGGTATAAGCGGGGATGGTGTTTAAGAAGTCACCTGATAGTAAGACTGCCAGCGTCGCCATAATCGGTGCTAGGATCAGCACAGAATAACCGCGATAAGCAAAAAACATGAGTAATAATAGGGTGATGACAATCGCAAATGTACTAAACATGATAGCCCTCCTTGGCAAAATTAAGACAGCGAGTATGTCGCGCTTATCGATATAGGTCAATAAAATTAATCAAAAAACCTTATTTTTTATATTTTATTAAACATAAATCCAATTGCGATATTATTGAAGGATAAGGAATACTTTGTTGACTCGCGTGCTCTTGGGTTATTTTCTAATCACTACGAAAATAATATGTTAAGTTATCACAACTGTTTCACGCATGATATAGCGATATAAAATGTATTGTTATGGATAATAATGTAAAATATAATGCGTGCCATTTATCAGGTAGAGTATGCAGTCGTCGCTCTCAAGTCTGATAAAGCTCTAATAATAACTCTTAAAACCAAACATCAAATTTACAAGGAATGTGAATATGTTTAGTGCCATCACTAATGCGAGCGTACAGTTAGTCAACCGCTATCTACCATCCCCATTCGTGTTTTCGATCGTATTGACCCTCATTGCATTCGCTGTAGGACTGGCAATTACTGGCCAAGATATGATTGCTATGGCAGGGCACTGGGGCAATGGACTATGGTCATTGCATAGTTTTGCCATGCAAATGGCGTTGGTCCTAGTAACCGGTTATGCATTTGCTAGCGCACCATTTATTCAGCGCTTATTGGACAATCTCGCTAGTAGAGTTCACTCTCCTACGACCGCCATTATCGTATCAACCTTGGTTGGGCTAGTCGGTTCATGGATAAATTGGGGCTTTGGTCTAATCATCGGGGCAATCTTTGCGAAAGCACTGGCCAGAAAAGTTGCCAACGTTGACTATCCTTTGCTTGTCGCTGCCGCGTATTCAGGTTTCGTGATTTGGCATGGCGGTTTTTCAGGTTCGATACCGCTGACACTTAGCTCGGGCGGTGATACGCTACTGACGCTGTCAGGCAATACCATGACCGAAGCAGTACCTTTATCGCAGACGGTATTTGCAGGCTACAACATGCTGCTAGTAGGTTTACTTATCATTATTTTGCCTCTGCTAAATCGCTTTATGCATCCTAAAAACCCTACGGTTATTGATCCTAAGCTGATCAAAGAAGAGATCTACGTCGCGCCCCAAAGAGACACGCCTGCACAAAAGCTAGATGATAGCCGTATTATTGCTGTCATCTTATTGGCCTTAGCACTGATGTACTATATCAGCGAGTTTGGTAGTAATGGTTTTAACCTAGGGCTAAATATCGTCATTGGGCTATTCCTATTTATAGGTTTGCTATCGCATGGCACGTTAGAGCGTTATTATCGTGCCGTACACTCGGGGATAGGTGGCATCACGGGTATTGTGCTATTGTTCCCGTTCTACGGTGGCATCATGGGCATTATGACGGGAGCAAATGCGGATGGTATCTCTATCAGTACGCAAGTGACCGAATTTTTTGTCAATTCTGCTTCCGCAGACAGCTTTCCGATTTTTGCATTTTTAAGTGCTGGCTTGGTCAACGTCTTTGTACCATCGGGCGGTGGACAGTTTGCGGTACAAGGCCCTGTTATGATTCCTGCTGGTATCGAACTGGGTGTTAGTCCAGCCATTACTGCAATGGCGATTGCATGGGGTGACGCATGGACCAACATGATTCAGCCGTTTTGGGCTTTGCCATTATTGGGTATCGCAGGTTTGGATGCGCGAGCCATTATGGGATATTGCCTGATCGTACTGGCAGTATCGGGTGCTATTATCATGAGCGTGTTTTGGCTATTGGTATAGTCATTTCACTATAAAAGTATTACTGCGTTCACCTTGCTTGAAGTATTTAATATACATCTACACTCGGTTGCCTTGTACTATTCTTAAATTGAATTGACTATACAAGGTTATAACGCGCAAAAGAAAAATAAGCATGATGAGTTTTCGTTGTTAGGTTTTATTAAAAGCAACAATCAAACGGATAATTGAGACACTTAATTCAGCATTAGTTTATGCACGGATTAAAAATATAAATAACAGTCATAGGAGACAAACATGAGTCAATCAAAAGTATATAACAGTGCCGAAGAAGCGCTAAAAGGTGTCGTTAGTGACGGGCAAACGCTCGCGATCGGTGGCTTCGGTCTATGCGGTATTCCAGAAGCATTAATTGCAGCATTGCGCGATAGCAAAGTCAAAGAGCTGACTTGTATCAGTAACAACGCTGGTGTCGATGACTTCGGTCTTGGTCTGCTACTACAGACACGTCAAATCAAAAAAATGATTTCGTCATATGTGGGCGAAAACAAAGAATTTGAGCGTCAATATTTAGCTGGCGAGCTAGAGGTTGAGCTGACCCCACAAGGCACATTGGCTGAGAAACTGCGTTCAGGCGGCGCTGGTATCCCTGCATTTTATACCGCAACAGGCGTAGGCACATTAGTTGCTGAAGGCAAAGAGACTCGTGATTTTGATGGTCGTACTTATGTGCTAGAGCATTCGTTACGTGCTGATGTCGCCTTGATCAAAGCGCAAAAGGCTGACAAAGCGGGCAATCTAATTTTTAACAAAACCGCTCGTAACTTTAACCCAGACTGTGCGATGGCCGGTAAAATCACGATTGTTGAAGTCGAAGAAATCGTCGAAACAGGTACGTTTGATCCAGACGAAGTGCATCTACCAGGTATTTTTGTTCAGCGTATTGTGTTGAATACTAACCCTGAAAAACGTATCGAAAAAACCACGACTAAAGCCGTAGAAGGCGCGTAAATAAAAACGTGGTTGACGCTTAATCGTAAGTGAAATCAATAGTTAATTTTAGATTGATAATAGTTTAGACAGCCAATTGATTAAATAACTGGCTGTCCAAATGAATAAAAATAGAATATCGCAAAAAATAAGGAAATCAGCATGGCATGGACAAGAGAGCAAATGGCGCAACGCGCTGCAAAAGAGCTACAAGATGGCTACTATGTGAACCTAGGCATCGGTCTCCCAACGTTGGTCGCCAACTACATTCCTGAAGGCGTGGACGTATGGCTACAATCAGAGAATGGCTTGCTAGGTATTGGTGAGTTCCCTACAGTAGATAAAGTCGATGCGGACTTGATTAATGCGGGCAAGCAAACCGTGACCGCAGAAGCAGGGGCCAGTTATTTTAGTAGTTCAGAGTCTTTTTCTATGATTCGTGGTGGTCATGTCAACTTGGCAATATTGGGTGCAATGGAAGTGTCAGAAAAAGGTGATCTTGCCAACTGGATGATTCCCAAAAATATGGTCAAAGGCATGGGCGGGGCGATGGATTTGGTCGCAGGCGTGCAGCGCGTGATTGTATTGATGGAGCAAGTTAATAAACACGGCGATCCAAAAATCTTGGCAAACTGTGAACTACCATTGACGGGTAAAGGCGTGGTTGATCGTATCATTACTGAGCTTGCTGTATTAGACGTTACTGATGAAGGCCTAAAACTGGTTGAATTAGCAGATGGTGTAAGCTTTGACGAGCTACAAGAAAAAACACCAGTAAGTATTATTCAGTAAACTCTGTACAGTAAAGTGACTGTCCTAAGATTAATATGTTTTATCCCGCACATAAATACGCCACTATGACTATAGTGGCGTATTTGTTCAGTTCAATTTTATAAAAACTAATAATATATTAGACCATGATAAGGAATATGTATGGCGACCCAATTAGAACAAGATTTGACAGGCAAAGTAGCATTGGTCACTGGCTCTGCAAGTGGTATCGGACGTGACATCGCTGAGACTTATGCAAAAGCAGGAGCAGCGGTTGGTATTGCTGATATCAACCTTGAAGCGGCACAAAAAACCGTCGATGCTATTGAATCTGCTGGTGGACGTGCTCTGGCGATTGCCATGGATGTTACCTCAGAAGATGCAGTAAACGATGGTGTACAACAGCTAGTTGATACTTTTGGCAGTATTGATATATTGGTCTCTAATGCTGGCATTCAGATCATTGATCCAATCGATAAAATGGCGTTTAGCGATTGGAAAAAAATGCTTAATATCCACTTAGATGGCGCTTTTTTGACCACTAAAGCCGCGATTAAGCATATGTATAAAGGCGATAAGGGCGGCACAGTTATTTATATGGGCTCTGCGCACTCGCATGAGGCCTCATTATATAAAGCCCCTTACGTGACTGCGAAGCATGGACTACTAGGACTGTGCCGTGTGTTAGCCAAAGAAGGTGCAGCGCATAAGGTACGTTCGCATGTGATTTGCCCAGGATTTGTCAAAACGCCATTGGTAGAAAAACAAATCCCAGAGCAAGCGGCTGAAAAAAGCATCAGTGAAGAGTCGGTTATTAACGATATTATGCTGGTCAATACCGTAGATAAAGAGTTTACGACAGTAGAAGATATTGCCCAATTGGCGCTATTTTTAGCGGCTTTCCCAACCAATGTATTCACTGGACAATCTATCGTGGCCAGTCATGGTTGGTTTATGAATTAATATATATACAATTTGCATATACCACAACGTCAGACCTACTGGCGTTGTGGTTTTTTTATGTGTCCAATTCAGCTACACTGTCACGATAGAAGGTTTGGCTAATATACTCATTAACGCTATCGGTTGTGAGATACGCAATGAGACGACTCGAGCGATTTGCCAGATCTACCCACTTGTATAGGCCATAATAGTAGCTATGTTTAACTTTATGAAGAAAAAAACCACAAAAACCGAAACGCCTCAGCAGCAGGCAGAGCGTGATAGTGCCGTCGACAAAGTCCTACTTGGATATGAAATAGGTGCTGTCAGTATTGCCACAATGGTTACAGGACTTGAGCGTGATGGTGAAGCACTTACGTTAGACCTGCGTTTGCCAAAAGATAGCAATCCTGAAGTTATCCAGCAGGAGCTTGGGCAGTTGTTACATCCACATGGTATTACTACGATTCATATGAATGTGCGTCTGCCTGCACCAGAAAAGGGTTCAGGTTCAAGCTTACCAAAGCAGATGCCAAAGACAACCAATGCAATGGAATCTCAGCCTTCATCTGGCGCTAATAACAATGCTAATAGCACTAACGCTGAGCCACCGATTACGAAAGCGGCACCTACGCAAGCATCGTTGGCCGCGCATCCTCGTATCCGTCATATTATTGTCGTGGCATCAGGTAAAGGCGGTGTTGGTAAATCGACGACGACGGTCAATATCGCACTAGCACTACAGAAGCTTGGCAATCGTGTTGGTGTACTGGATGCAGATATCTATGGTCCTAGTATGCCAACGATGCTAGGCGTTGCTGATGTGAAGCCGCAACTAGAAAACGAGCAATTTGTACCGGTCGATGCGCACGGTATGGCAATGCTCTCTATCGGTAGCTTACTTGATGGAGATAATACGCCGGTTGCATGGCGTGGACCGAAAGCCACAGGTGCATTGATGCAGCTATATAATCAAACCAATTGGCCGCAGCTGGACTATCTAGTGATTGATATGCCACCAGGTACGGGTGATATACAGCTGACATTAGCGCAGCGTATTCCAGTCACGGGTGCTGTCATTGTCACGACACCGCAGCATGTTGCATTGCTTGATGCGCAAAAAGGCGTTGAGATGTTTAACAAAACCAACATTCCTGTGCTTGGGGTGGTTGAAAACATGGCGCTACATACGTGTAGCAACTGTAATCATACCGAAGCGATCTTTGGTACGGGTGGCGGTGAATTTATCGCTGAGCAATATCAGGTACCACTATTGGGTCAGCTACCACTTGCCAGTGGCATTCGTGCACAAGTTGATAAAGGTGTGCCAAGCGTCTTAGCTGATGATGATTTTGCACAGTATTACCTAGATATTGCCAAAAACATCGAAACCAATATCAATAAATTTGCAAAGCCTGTCGATGACAAGCGGATTTTCTAGTGTCTAATGATTGAATAGGGGGCTGGTTGCTTAGCTAGTCTAAAACCAATGTAGGATAAAACAGCCATCACGCTATAAATTCAGCCGTCAATTCCGTATAATCGTCGCTATTAAATATTTGCTAAGGAACAACAATGTCTATTAAGTCTGACCGCTGGATTCGTAAAATGGCCGAAGAGCACGGCATGATTGAACCGTACGAGCCAGGTCAAGTACGCTTCAATGATGCAGGTGAGCGTTTGGTTAGCTACGGCACCTCAAGCTATGGTTATGATGTGCGCTGTGCTCCTGAGTTTAAAGTTTTTACCAACGTACATTCAGTGGTCGTTGATCCTAAAAACTTCGATGATAAAAGCTTTATCGATATCGTTGGTGATGAGTGCATTATTCCACCTAATTCGTTTGCTTTAGCCCGTACTATGGAGTATTTCCGTATTCCGCGTGATGTATTGACTATCTGCCTAGGTAAGTCAACTTACGCGCGCTGCGGTATTATCGTCAACGTAACGCCGCTTGAGCCTGAGTGGGAAGGTCATGTTACTTTAGAGTTTAGTAATACGACCAACCTGCCAGCCCGTATCTATGCTGGTGAAGGCGTAGCGCAAATGCTGTTTTTCCAAAGCGATGCCGATGACGTGTGCGAGACCAGCTACAAAGATCGCGGCGGTAAATACCAAGGTCAGCGCGGCGTGACCTTGCCGAGAACCTAGTCAGTAAGCGTCCGTTTAAAAGCTTATCAGTTATAGAAAGTTAATAAGCCTTTAAATAGTTAATAAAAAAGCTAGTCATATTAAATATGGCTAGCTTTTTTATTGTCTCAAATAGAATTTGTCTAAGGTTCTATTTATTTCAAGAATTTTTATCTTAAGACCTTTAAACCCGCTTTATTATCACGCTTTGGTTTAGGTGCTTTAGCAGGACTGTTGCTAGACATTGGTGCTGAGTCGTCTTCTGGCTGATAGTTGTCATACTCTTTTGGATCAAAGAACATCCCTTGCGAGTTCTCTTTAGCATAAATCCCCATCACCGCAGTAAGTGGTACCCAGATTTCTTGTGATACACCACCGAAGCGCGCACTAAAATGAATATAGTCATTTTCCATACTCATGTTACCAGTAGCACGGCTGGCGATATTCAATACAATACGACCGTCTTGCACATGTTCGGTTGGTATTTGCACATTGTCAGCGGTAGCATCAACCATCAAGTATGGTGTCAGAGCGTTGTCTTCTATCCATTGATATAGTGCACGTACCATATAAGGGCGGGTAGGTGTAATAGAGGTGGTTTCGCTCATTTAATGATTTCCTATACTAATAATTTTTAATAATGAAAAATATCTCGTTCAGCAACTTATCAAATGACAGATGCTAATTAACATCTATCTTATTTATACTTTATTTTAGGACAGCTTTCGATACTTGTCTAATCAACGCACACTTTTTTGGAAGCTACTGCGCTCAAACACTCTCGTTTGGTATTCAAATAATGGACGGCTAATGGCACGTGGCAGCTCAATACCCATCTCGTCTAATCGCCATAATAATGGTGCTAATAACACGTCACACCAACCAAACTCATCAGCCATGAAATAAGGCTTATGAGCGAACAGCGGTGACAGAGTGATCAACGAGTCACTGAGCTGTTTTTTGGCAACGGCAGCCTGTGCTTTATTAAAGCTATCTGGATGCGTCAACAAGCGCTTGCCTAGTACTAACCAATCACGCTGAATGCGCCAAGCCAATTGGCGAAACTGTGCACGCTCTTGCGGTGTCTCAGGGAGCAGTTTATTTGTGTGATAGCGTTCCTCAAGATACTCAAAAATGACATTAATCTCATAAAGCGCAATCTCACGCTGCTGTAATACAGGCAAGGTGTGATAAGGGTTTAGCTCAGTCAAATCTTCAGGGCGCTCAGAATGTAAGCGAGACAAATAGTAAGCGAGCTTTTTTTCTTCAAGTAATAGGCGTACCACATGACTGTCGTAGCCGTCATCAGCATACAAAATTAGCTGACTACTTGGAATGTCATTCGCATCAATCATGAAAGCCTAATGTTAATAGTGAAGGTTGTCATCGTAAACAAACTCGCAACGTTTATCAAGGTAGTGTACGTAAACATTAGCGCTGAGCGACTTATTTTCCGGCTTATCTAGTATTTACACTTTATATCAAGGCACAAAAAAGCACTACCGAAGTAGTGCTTTTTTAATTCTAAGAACGGTCTGCTGACTATGACTTATTTGACATCTTTCCAGAATTCTTTATTCAATAAGTAAACTGGGATGAGCAGTACTAATAAGAATAGAATTACAAAGAAACCAATTACTTGACGGTCATGACGAGCAGGTTCGCCCATCCACGCCATAAAGTTAACCAAGTCACCAACTTCAGATTCAAACTCTTCTTGGCTCAACTCTTCTTGCATATTATGCAATACGTGAGGCATCGCTGCATTGGCCAGTACTAAGTTGTTTGCACCCCAAGGACGGCTTGGATCTTCATAGAACGATAGTAGATAAGTGTATACCCAGTCATCGCCACGCAGTCTTGTCTCAAGTGATAAATCGGGAGGCGCTGCGCCAAACCAAGACGCTTGGATCTCAGGATCGATCTCAGCAGTGATGTGGTCACCGATTTGATCGGTAGTAACCATCAAATACTTTTCAACCAGCTCAGGCGGTATCTCTAAATCTTTAGCAATGCGTGAGTGACGAACGTACTTGGCTGAGTGACACCCAGCACAGTAGTTCATAAAGATTTTTGCACCGTTTTGTAGCGAGCCCTTATTGGTAAAATCAATAGGGGCAGTGCTACAAGCCAAATGCTCGTCAACACCTTCAGCGTTGGTAAACGTACCACATCCGTGACCACCAGCTGCCATTGCCGTACCAGCAGTCAACGTCAATGCCGCGCCTAAGCCTAGACCAGCTAGGGATTTAATTAGCGTGCTCATTAGTGACCTCCGGTAACGCGTTCTGGTGGCTGTTTACACTTCTCAATGGCAGTGTAGAACGGCATCAGTAAGAAGAACAAGAAATATAGAATCGTGAATACACGAGCCATGATAGTTGCCGTTGGGGTAGCAGGTGTCGCACCCAAGTAGCCCAATACAACAAAGCTAATAGCAAATACAGTAAGCGCGATTTTAGACAAGATACCTTTGTAACGCATAGAGCGTACAGGCGATCTATCAAGCCATGGAATCAAGAACAGTACAGCAATTGCAGCACCCATTGCGATAACACCACCAAGCTTATCAGGAACAGCACGCAAGATAGCGTAGAAAGGCGTGTAGTACCATACTGGAGCAATATGCGCTGGTGTTTTCAGTGAGTTCGCTGTCTCAAAGTTCGGTGGCTCAAGGAAGAAACCGCCGCCTTCTGGGAAGAAGAATACCACTGCAAAGAAACAGATAAAGAATACTACGATACCAACCATGTCATGCACAGTGTAGTACGGATGGAATTCGATACCGTCTAAAGGCACACCATTTTTGTCTTTTAGCTTTTTGATGTCGATGCCATCAGGGTTGTTCGAACCCACATGGTGCAACGCCACAATATGCATAAATACTAGGCCCACGAGTACTAATGGAATAGCAACAACGTGTAGAGCAAAGAAACGGTTTAGAGTAATACCAGAGATGATATAGTCACCACGTACCCATTCAGCAAGGCCATCACCAATAACAGGCAGCGCTGCAGGTAAGTTCAAGATAACCTGTGCACCCCAGAATGACATGTTGCCCCAAGGTAGTAGGTAACCGAAGAAACCTTCTGCCATAAGTGCTAGGTAGATACCCATACCGATGAGCCAGATAAGCTCACGAGGTTTTTGGTATGAACCGTATAGCAAGGCGCGGAACATATGCAGGTATACAACGACGAAAAACGCAGAAGCGCCGGTTGAGTGCATATAGCGAATGAGCCAGCCACCTTTTACATCACGCATGATGTATTCAACAGACGCAAATGCCCCTTCGGCACTTGGGTTGTACATCATCGTTAGCCATATACCAGTCACCAATTGGTTGACCAGTACAATCATTGATAGCACGCCAAAGAAGTACCAGAAGTTAAAGTTCTTTGGTGCGTAGTACTTTGACATATGGTATTCATAGGTTTCAGTCGCTGGAAAACGCGCGTCCACCCAATGCATTAACTTTTTACCCATACTCATATTAAGCCTCCCCAACCGTCAAGATGGTACCATCCATACCATATTCTGGAACGGGTAAATTAAGTGGTGCAGGAACGCCGCTATATACGCGACCTGCTAAGTCATATTTTGACCCGTGACACGGACAGAAAAATCCGCCGTACCAATCATTACCACCTAAATCCACCGCGCCCACATCAGGACGGTAGTTTGGTGCACAGCCCAAATGTGTGCAAACGCCTTCGACAACCAATACGGTTGGATCTAAAGAGCGAGTAGTATTTTTGCAATATTCAGGTTGTAGAGACGCATCAGACTCAGGATCAGATAATAGAGGTTTGACTGACTCTAGTCCTGCAACCATGTCTTCGGTGCGCTTAACCACATAAATAGGTTTACCACGGTATTTGACGACGATCATTTGTCCATCTTCGATAGAACCAATATCTTGGGTCACTGCAGCCCCTGCAGCCTCAGCTTTAGCGCTTGGGTACCAAGAACGGACAAAAGGTGTCGCCACGGCAGCTACCCCAGCTGCACCAATCGCGGCAGTTGAGGCAATAAGAACTCTACGGCGTTGTACATTAACGCCTTCGGCTTGGCTCATTAATACTTCCTCCAGGTGAATGAAATGGGATTATCCCACACTGGGTTTGTGGCTTAGAAAATATACAATATCAAGCCACTTTAGCTGTGCCTAATTTTGCTAATTGTTGCTATTCTAAGCTATTTCGGTGATAAAATAAATTATTGCGTTAAAAATAAAGCAACCTCAATAGGACATATTAGAAGGTTGAATATGATAATCAAACCAAAACAGTTGGATTATCAACGCTTAACGCTAACTTTGCTTTAACAAGGATTATGATGTGATGACCTTATAAATAATAAGGATTTTCAGCAATAGCGAATGATACTTGAAATTAAGGTAATGTTCACTAACTTTCACCATCTAACTACTTTGTAAGTTGCTGTAAAACAAATATCACCACTCTATATAATAAAGTAGTGATGTTTTCATAATGATTAATAAGGTTTTGTCAGACTATCAGAAACTTGTTTATCGAAATACGCAATACAAAGTACATGTGCGATATTCCAATAAACTCAGCTAGAGAGTTGCCAATACTAGCCTTCAAGCTCACTCCAACGTTCAAGCTTGTGCATCATCTCATCTTCGATGGTTAAGAGACGATCACTAGCAGCTGTCGCCGCATCAAAGTCAGTATTGAACCAAGAGCCATCGGCCAGCTTTTCTTGCAGTTGAGCCTGTTCGGCTTCGAGTGCAGCGATTTCTTTTGGCAAGTTATCCAGTTCGCGTTGATCATTATAATTTAGCTTTTTGGCTGCCTTATTTGGTTTCGCTGCCGCGCCAGACTTATTTGTCGCTTTATTACTAGCCGCATTGTTGGCAGGTGCTTTGGCAGCACGTGATGCTTCTTCACGGTTCTTTTGTACGAGGTACTCTTGATAACCACCTACATACTCATTGACCACTCCTTTGCCGTCTTCATCTTCGCCAAACACCCATGTTGAGGTAACGACGTTGTCCATGAACGAACGATCATGACTGATCAGCAAAATCGTACCACCAAAGCTGGCGACTGATTCTTCTAACAACTCAAGTGTTGCCATGTCCAAATCGTTGGTCGGCTCATCGAGTACCAAAATATTGGCAGGTTTCAATAACTGCTTGGCCAGTAGTACTCGGTTACGCTCACCACCAGACAGTGCTTTGACAGGTGTACGTGCGCGCTCTGGTGCAAATAAGAAATCTTGCAAGTAGCTCATGATATGTGTTTTGCGACCGCCAACTTCTACAAAGTCAGAACCTTCCGAAACGTTTTGCGCAACGCTTGCTTCAAGGTCTAACTGATCACGCAGCTGATCGAAGAATGCGATTTTCAGATTAGTACCTAATTCGACACTACCAGACTTGGTGACTTCATCATCAGACATATCGAGTAGGGCTTTAATAAGCGTAGTTTTACCCGCACCGTTAGGGCCGACAATACCAATCTTATCGCCACGCATAATAGTAGTCGTAAAATCATCTACCAAGACATTGCCATCATACTCAAGATGTAAGTTTTTAACTTTACAGACAAGCTTACCGCTTTTCTCGCCTTGACCCATTGTGATGTTTACATTGCCCACTTGCTCACGGCGATCGCTACGCTCTTCACGTAAGGCTTTTAGTTCACGGACACGGCCCTCATTACGGGTGCGACGGGCTTTGATACCTTGGCGAATCCAAACTTCTTCTTGTGCCAGTTTTTTATCAAAGTTAGCATTGTTCTTTTCTTCAGCCTGTAACTGTAGCTCTTTTAGCTCTTGATAGCGCGCGTAACCACCTTCACCTTGTGTTACGTCGTAGCTAGTCAATTGGCCACGGTCAAGCTCAATAATGCGAGTCGATAGCTTATTTACGAATGCTCTATCATGAGTCACGAACAACAACGTCAGGCCTTGCCAATCCAGCAAAAAGCGCTCTAACCATTCGATACTTTCAACATCCAAATGGTTGGTTGGCTCATCTAGTAGTAGCACATCAGGCTTAGTAACTAGCGCACGAGCAAGTAACACGCGGCGTTTACGACCACCAGATAGGGATGATAAGTCGTCTTCTGGATTAAGGCCCATGGTCGTAATCAGACGCATGGCATCGCGTTCTAAGTCCCAACCATGTACCGCATCGATATCATGTTGTAGGGTCGCCATGTGCTCACAGGCATCCATATCGCCATTCGCGCACATATCGACTTGCTTATTATAGTTAATGAGCAAATCAGCCGTGCGACGACTGCCGCCCATAACGATGTCTAATATGCGACCGCTAGTTTCAGGAACATCTTGCTCTAGCATCGCTACACGCATGCTACTGTTGGTAATAATCTCGCCACTGTCAGGCTGCAATGAGCCATTGATCAGTTTAAACAAAGTAGATTTACCTTCGCCGTTGCGGCCAATCAAGCACACACGCTCGCCTGTATTGATAGAAAAATCAATACCATCAAGAACAGGCGCGACGCCAAAGGCTAAGTGAATGTCTTTTAAATGAATCAGTGCCATAGAGTATCTTAAGCTTATATAATAGTGAGGTAGGGGTTGTTGCAAAATTGCCTGCAGTATAACATGCCACCGCATCACTGTAGTGGGAGTAAATAGTTTTATCAGTACTATTTATTGCTTTTACTAATGGATGCTATTTAACGACTATTATTATAGATTTATCTCTAATCTACAGTACTCCTTGAACACCTTAATAATCCATTCTTTCACTTTAATACTTACTATGATCTAGAGAAAAATATGAACCAATCTAAAACTACAACCGATACTTCTACAGTGCAAGATGATCTGCAAGCCCAAGTAATCGATTTGCAAATGAGCCTCGCGCACCTTGAAGTTACCGTCGAACGACTGGATGACGTAATCACGCGACAAGACAAAGATATTCATACGCTGCAACGTCAACTACAGCTGATTTATAAACAGATTGAGGGTCAAGATACGGAAAGTGGCATTGCACCATTCGATGTAATGGCAGACAGACCGCCACATTATTGATAAGTAAGATTTGGAAAGAAAATCTTTTAATAACGGAAAATATATACGTATTTTTATATATAGATACTGTTTAATGACTATGTGGTCATAACATGGGAATAATGTGTTTTTGTAGTTGTTTTAGTGTTAAAAAATCTTTACTATCTTCCACCTCGGATACTGATTACCTATTAATACTGGGTAAAACAGTAAAACAATGCGGATGTTTGGAGATATAAAATGCGCCACACCTTTCATTTAAAAACTCTTGCAGTAGCTGTTGCTACTCTTTCTGTTGCTAGCGTCGCTAGTGCTGCTGGTCTTGATCGCTCAGGCCAAGATATCACCGCATTCCTACAAGACGGCACTTATGCAGAAGCTGTCTACACTTATATCGATGCTGACGTTACCGGTAAAGATACCTCAGGTAATAAGATCGATGACATCGCAGAGTCTTATGACTTTTTCCGTTACGGTGTAAAAACAGATATCAACGACACGTTTAGTGTTGGCGTCTTATATGATGAGCCTTTTGGCGCAGCCGCTGATTATACTGGTAACAATAATTTTGTGGATCAGAATCCTCTTTCACCTAGAAATGATGAGGGTACGAATGTAGAAGTACGTACAGAGAGTATTACTGGTATCCTTGGTGCAAAATTTGGTCAAAATAAAAACTTCCAAGTATACGGTGGCCCAGTTGCTCAGCGCGTAAAGGCAGATGTAAAGCTACGCGGTCCTGCTTATGAAGCTGCGAACGGTTACACTACGAATATTAATGCTGATCAAGATTATGGTTATATCGCAGGCGTAGCTTATAGCAAGCCTGAAATTGCGTTAAAAGCATCATTAACATACCGATCGGAAATCGAACATAACGCTCAAGCATCTGAAATTTATCCTGTTGTAGGTTCTGGTCTTATACCAGCTCCTGTGGTTTCTGCACTTGGTCTGTCAACAAACAGAGTTAATAGCATTGAAATAACTACGCCTGAATCAGTGAACTTTGATTTTCAAACTGGCATCAACCCTACAACCCTAGCGACTGCAAAAGTACGTTGGGTACCATGGAGTGATTTTGCTATCGTACCATCACTATATAACGATGTTAGCAAGATTTCGACTCAGGATGATAAGGGGTTAGCGTTAGTTAGCTATGATGACGATCAATGGCAAGTAGAGCTTGGCCTAGCCAAACGCTTAACGCCAGCATTAGCAGTCTCTGGTAATATCGGTTGGGATAGCGGTGCAGGTAACCCTGTCACTTCGTTAGGTCCTATCGAAGGCTATTATAGTGCTGGCCTTGGCGCAAAATATAATGTTACCGAGAACTGGGCAATATCTGCTGGCGGTAAATACTTATGGTTCGGTGATGCCAAAGGTCAAATCCCAACTAAGACGATTGTTAGTGACTTCGAAAGTAACGATGGTTTTGTATTGGGTGTAAAGGTATCTTACCAAGCTCAGTAAATCACAAATAAATTATGTGATGCTGTTTGTTATTAATATTAAAAGCGATCCTTTAAGGGTCGCTTTTTTATTATGTATTTTTAAAAATCACATTAAAGACAAAAAGTAAACCACAGCATTTTATTTATATCTTATATGTACTGTTCAGTCATATTTGAGAAATAAAGCACTTTAAATGTTGTTTTAGTGTCAAAAAGGCATTAGTATTCAACTTAGGACACGACTTTGATAACTTCAATGCTAAGCGCTGCAATGCTATATATTGGTTATCAAAGTAGTAATACAACAAGGACCGTTGGAGATACACAATGCGCACTACTTTTCACTTAAAAACCCTTGCAGTAGCGATCGCTACTCTTTCTGTCGCTAGCATGACTAATGCTGCTGGTCTTGATCGTTCAGGTCAGGATGTCACCGCTTTCTTGCAAGATGGAACCTATGCTGAAGCCGTCTATACCTATATTGATGCTGATGTAAGTGGTTATGATAGTGCTAATGTCAACCCTGATGAAAAAGCTTATGAACGTGGTAATAAAACGGGTGATATTGCTGAAGCTTATGACTTTTTCCGTTATGGTGTAAAAACTGATATCAATGATACGTTCAGTATTGGCTTACTATACGATGAGCCCTTCGGTGCTGCGGCTGAATATACTCAAAGCAATTTTGTGGCAAGCAATAACCCTCAAGCTTCTGGAGGCGAATTAGTAACTGATGGGGTAGATGCGACGACCGCAGGTGGCATAGCGTTAGCTGAATCAACGACTGCGGGTGAAAATACTAATGTAGAAGTTCGTAGCCAGAGCTTAACAGGGATCCTTGGTATGAAGTTTGGCGCCAATAAAAACTTTCAAGTTTATGGCGGTCCAGTAGCACAGCGTATTCAGTCTGAAACAAAACTACGTGGTCTTGCTTACGGTCCAGCCACTGGCTATACGTCGAACAGTAACCCTGATATGGACTATGGTTATATAGCAGGTATTGCCTACAGTAAGCCTGAAATCGCATTAAAAGCTGCATTGACATATCGTTCCGAAATTGATCATAGTATAGAAATATCTGAAACTTATCCGATAAGAGGTGTTAGAGGGCTTGGATCAAACGCCGCAACCGCTCCTATAGCACTGATAAACTCTTTATCAACTCAAGTCAGCAACTACGAGATTACCACCCCTAAATCAGTCAACTTTGATTTCCAAACAGGTATCAATCCGACTACTTTAGCAACGGCAAAAGTCCGTTGGGTACCTTGGAGTGACTTTGTTATTACTCCACCACTGTATAATGCTACTAGTAAACTCAATCCTCTGTACCAAGATGATGGATTAAATTTGGTTGAGTATGAAGATGATCAGTGGCAGGTAGAGTTGGGTCTGGCCAAGCGTGTCGCTCCAGCATTGGCTATCAGTGGTACCGTTGGTTGGGACAGTGGTGCCGGGGATCCAACGACCTCATTAGGTCCTGTCGATGGTTACTATAGTGTCGGTCTTGGTGCCAAGTACAACGTAACCGAGAACTGGGCGGTATCTGCTGGTGGTAAGTACTTATGGTTTGGTGACGCTCAAGGCGCCCTACCGACTGACAAAATCGTTGCTGATTTTGAAGACAATGATGGCTTTATTGCTGGTGTAAAGATTTCTTATCAAGCAAGATAATTTCTTGGTATAACTGCTAGATAATAAAAAAGCGACCTATGATGGGTTGCTTTTTTATGCAACTTCTAAAAAATATTTGATTATTCATATTTATATCTAAGTAGAACAGCAAAGATAATCTTTATAGTACTAATTCATATAGCAAGGCTACATCTTATTTGCCTAGTTTAGTTTCCTGTCTATATATAGTGAGTATCTTACGGATCAAAGGTTGATAATTACTTACACCTTATCGAACATCTAGTAAGTTGCTAATGACATAGCATACTCAAGATACACAACGAAAAGAACTAAAAACGTAATCAAATTTGATATTAAGAAAAGATAGTATTGTTGATAAAGGCCTACCGTTCAAGGGTGTGTAGCAGTTGAACTGCCAAATAGGCTAGGACAATCTAGCGTAGTATACCCATCACAGGGCTATTAGATGCTACTATCTTTGTCCATACTCCTGTCTCACTCGCCATAATTTCTCTTGGTTCGATACCGTAGTAGGTTAAATATACTAAGTCGTTACTCATAAAAAAACCTCGCCACAAGTGACGAGGTTTTTTTATAACAATAATCTTAAGATTTTACGTAAACTTATTTGTTTAAGTTTAGCTCCATCTCTTTGTACTTAGCAGAAACTGAAGGTCTTGGACCACCAGTCATGATACTAACGGCAAAGATAGCGATAGTACTTAAGATAAAGCCTGGAACGATAGCATATAACCAGCTATTTAGTGCCATACCATCTACTTGGAAAGGACCATAAATCCATAGGATAACAGTCAACGCACCAACAACCATACCAGCAACAGCACCATTACGGTTCATACCACGCCATGTAAGGCTGAAGATAACCAATGGACCAAACGCTGCACCGAATCCTGCCCATGCATTAGAAACTAAGTTCAATACTGAGCTATCTGGGTTAGACGCTAGCATAATGGCAACAATAGCGACAATGATAACTGAGATACGACCAACCAATACCTGGCGAGCTTCTGGTGCGTCTTTATCAAAGAATAGTTTGTATACATCTTTGGTTAGAGAGCTTGATACAACCAATAGCTGCGATGAGATAGTACTCATAATTGCTGCTAAAATAGCTGCTAATAGGAAACCTGAAACCAATGGATGGAACAAGAACTGAGTGAATACTAAGAAGATAGTCTCAGGATCGTCTAGCGTCATCGCAGTTTTTTGTACGTAGGCACGACCAGCAAAACCAGTCATTAGTGAACCAACCAGACTCACAACCATCCAGCTCATACCGATATTACGTGCGGTTGGCACATCTCTCACTGAACGAATCGCCATAAAACGTACGATAATATGCGGTTGGCCAAAGTAACCTAAGCCCCATGCCATGAGTGAGATAATACCGATAACACTCATACCGCTAGTAACGTCTAAAAGGGTAGGATCGATGTTTCTAACCGCTTCTGTAGTGGCTGAAATACCACCAAGATCAGTAAAGGCAACGACAGGTACGATTACCATGGCAAACAGCATGATGACGCCCTGTACGAAATCGGTCATAGATACTGCTAAGAAACCACCGAATAGCGTATAAGCCACAACCACACCAGCAGTAACCCATAGGCCAGTACTATACGATAGGTTAAGTGAGCTTTCGAAGAGTTTACCACCACCTACAAGACTTGCAGCGGTATAGACGGTAAAGAATAGAATGATGACCACTGCTGAGATGACGCGTAGCATGTGCGACTTGTCTTCAAAGCGGTTGGCGAAATAATCTGGTAGGGTGATAGCGTTGTCAGCCACTTCGGTATAAACACGAAGGCGAGGTGCTACGATGAGATAGTTTAATAATGCACCTAATGTCAAACCAAGCGCGATCCAAATACTGACCACACCATCGGCAAACATATAACCAGGTAAGCCAAGTAGTAACCAACCTGACATATCTGATGCACCTGCAGAAAGTGCGGTTACTGCTGGGCCTAAGTTACGACCCCCTAACATATAGCCTTCAGTATCATTGGCTTGCTTAAAATAAGCGTAAACACCAATCCCAATCATCACTAAGAAATAGGCGCCGAGTGATATCAGCACGCCACTAGAAACTCCGTTCATATAAATTGTCCTTAACCAACATGGTTGGCTGTAATTATTTTTTAACTATAAAAGTTCTGTCCTACAAGGCGATGTCCAAAACAATATTTAAAGACAAAAAAAGCCATTAATTGAGACATAATGGCTTTTTTCAGTATCTTCTGTAGTTTTATATGATTGATGTTGTTCTATGGCTAGCACTCATATAGAGATAGAGAACAACGGGAACATCGCATTCCACTTATCTATTGTTATTGCTCGCATCTGCTATTTATATATGAGTATTAGCAACCTACATCATCAATCTAAACCATTAAACCTACTGTTAACCATCATATCTTACTAGAAGTATTCAATATATGACTATCAGTGTCCTTGTGGTAAATTTTTGTTATAAAAGCAACGTCAAGCGTATTATAACGCATGAGAGTCACAAATGCGAATAGCTTAATGGTTAGACTGTTATAGCGAGCTCTTTTTATTCAATAGGCGCAAGTAAGTCTAGTAGGGCGGTCACGCTGCTAGATTGAGTTAATTTTGGATTGATGACCACACCTAAATAGCGTTGTAATTCAATATTGTCAGCCATATCGATACGTTCCAAGTCTTGACTGACCATCGTTTGTGGTAGTACTGACCAACCAAGACCAACAGATACCAGCATACGGATAGACTCAAGAGGGTTGGTGCTCATCGTGGCATAAGGCTTCAGATTGTGCTTGGCAAATTCGGCCAAAGTAATCTGACTGGTAAAGGTATTGGCAGAAGGCAAAATGGCAGGATAGCGCGCTAACTGCTCCAACGTCACATTAGATTTAGTAGCCAAAGGTGATAGCGTACCCGTCATAAAATAAAGAGGGTCTGACCAGAGCGTGTGATAAGTTAAGCGCTTATCGTAGACCGGTGGAAGCGTAACAAAGGCTAAAGACAAATCACCATCTAGTACTGCTTTGTGCGCTTTTTCAGAATCTACGAAGTGTACTTCTAACTGAACAGCTGGATAAGCTTGAATAAAGTGTTTAAGGACAGGTGCTAAATGATGTAGGCCAATATGATGGCTAGTACCAATGACTAATTTGCCAGAAACGATATGCTGAGAATGCTGCAAGTTGATTTTAAAGTTCTCATAATCTTCCAGCCAACGCTTGGCATGAGGTAGCATTTCACTGGCAGCTTGAGTAGGTACAATTCCACGTCCTACCGTATCAAACAAGGTAATATTAAACTCGTCTTCTAAGTTTTTGATACGTTTACTGACAGCAGGCTGAGTGATAAACAGCTTTTCTGCGGCACCTGAGATACTGCCAGTGTGCATAACGGTAACGAATGTCGTCAAGTTTGTGGTGTTCAAACGAATGTCCTTAGCTACTTTATGAGCTATAAATAAAAGTTGGCTGACCCAATCACAACGTATTAGAAAAAAAAGTTTGCGTCTGGTTAAAAATCATCAATTATTATTATAGGATTTGCCTGCTATAATCACAAGACATCGAGGCATATTGTGACATATTTATTCTAAAAAATTGGCTATTTGCCATTTAAAACGTATTTTAAGCGTTAATTTTAGTCATATGTTGGGTCTCATAAAGAAATAATATTTAAATTTTAGATACGACAGTAATTATTAAACATTGTAGATAGACATAGCATTTACATAAGATCTCTTGCATAAGTCATTGCTAGCCTTTGATACTCCGTTAACGAAGGTCAATAAAACGGTACTTTTGCAAGAGGTCTATAGAATCTTAGCTTGGCAATTTGCAAGTAAGTAAAAATTAAGTAATTAGTAACCTATAAAGGATAGCAACATGGCTGGTCAAACGTTATATGACAAACTTTGGAACGCTCACGAAGTCACTAAGCGCGACGATGGTTCGAGCCTGATTTATATCGACCGCCACCTGTTGCATGAAGTGACGAGTCCACAAGCATTTGAAGGGTTGGAATTGGCAAACAGAGCGCCATGGCGTTTATCGGCTAACATTGCCAGTCCAGATCACAATGTGCCGACTGTCACCAAAGAGCGCCTAGAAGGGGTGCCTGGGATTAAAGACAAGGTATCACGCTTGCAGGTTGTCACGTTGGATGATAACTGCACCAAGTTTGATATTGCTGAATTTACTATCAATGATGCCCGTCAAGGTATTTTGCATGTGGTCGGTCCAGAGCAAGGTTTGGTCTTGCCGGGTATGACGGTTGTTTGCGGTGACTCGCATACAGCGACCCACGGAGCACTTGGTTGCTTGGCTCACGGTATCGGAACCTCCGAAGTTGAGCATGTATTGGCAACGCAGTGTTTGATTCAAAAGAAATCAAAAAATATGCAGATCCGTGTCACTGGTCAACTTGGTGCTGGTGTCACTTCAAAAGATGTGGTGTTAGCTATTATTGCAAAAATCGGTACAGCAGGTGGAACAGGACACGCGATTGAATTTGCAGGTCAAGTGTTCGAAGACATGAGTATGGAAGGTCGCATGACCGTCTGTAACATGGCGATCGAAGCAGGTGCACGTGTCGGTATGGTTGCGGTCGATGATACGACGATTGATTATGTCAAAGGTCGTCCATATGCGCCAAGCGAAGCACAATGGGCACAAGCGGAAGCCTACTGGCGTACACTATATTCAGATGATGACGCGGTATTTGATACTGTAGTAGAAATGGATGGTAGCCAGATCGCACCGCAGGTATCTTGGGGTACATCGCCTGAGATGGTAGTAGATATCACGCAATCTGTACCGACACCAGATCAAGCCATGGATGAAGCTCAAGAAGAGGGCTGGTTACGTGCTTATACTTATATGGGGCTAGAGGCAGGTCAGAAAATTACGGATATCCAACTTGATCGTATATTTATTGGTTCATGTACCAATTCACGTATCGAAGATTTACGTGATGCGGCAGCGGTAATCAAAGGTCGCAAAGTTGCTGATAACGTAAAAGAAGCGATCGTTGTTGCAGGTTCTGGACAAGTGAAACTGCAAGCAGAGGCTGAAGGCTTGGATACGTTGTTTACTGAAGCTGGTTTTGAATGGCGTGAGCCGGGCTGCTCAATGTGTCTTGCGATGAATGCAGACAAACTTGAGCCGCAAGAGCATTGTGCTTCAACGTCTAACCGTAATTTTGAAGGTCGTCAGGGCAATGGTGGTCGTACGCATTTGGTAAGCCCAGCAATGGCAGCTGCCGCCGCGTTGGCAGGTCATTTTGTAGACGTTCGTACGTTTTAAGACTGATAATAAGTAGCTGATATCATGCTTGTATGAACAATAAATATATGAGCATGCTGTCAAAGATGGTAAAAACTTATTTACTATTTAATACGCTTATCAAGATCATCAGCCAGCAAAAATATAATTGATAGGAAATTTTATGCAAGCTTATAACACCCAAACAGGTATCGTTTGCCCGTTAGATCGCGCAAACGTCGATACCGACCAAATTATCGCAAAACAGTTTTTGAAGTCTATTAAACGTACAGGTTTTGGCGTGAATCTATTTGACGATTGGCGCTATCTTGATGAAGGCTATCCTGGTCAAGACAACAGCACACGAGTTATCAATCCAGACTTTGTATTGAATAAACCGCGTTATCAAGGTGCTACTATCTTACTAGCACGTAGAAACTTTGGTTGTGGCTCTAGTCGTGAGCATGCACCTTGGGCGTTATCAGAGTATGGTTTCCGTACGGTAATTGCGCCTAGCTTTGCAGATATTTTCTACAATAACTGTTTTAAAAATGGCATGTTGCCGATTGTGTTGGATGAAGCGATTGTAGATACGTTAATGAAGGCGACTTTTGATAACGAAGGCTATGAGTTGACCGCGGATCTTGAGCGTCAGGTCGTTATCACACCAACTGGTGAAGAGTATGCCTTTGAAGTAGATGCTTTTCGCAAACATTGCCTATTAAACGGACTGGATGATATTGGTCTAACTTTGCAGCAAAGTGATGCTATCAAAGATTATGAACAACAAATGATGCAAAAAACACCGTGGATATTTAACGACGTAAGAGCGTAGAGGGTCATTCTATAATCTACTGCTTATAAAACTGCGAGTAGTCGCAACGCAGCGTTGAGTTATGGCGGTGAACTGTCTAAAATGAAGAATAGTTTTTCACTACATTTTATTATCTCTCTTGAATAGTAGCCGCCATTATGAATACAAAACGTTATGCTCTATGGACAAGTACAATCGTTGCTGCAAGCTTATTATTGTCAGGCTGTCAGCTATTGACGGGCTATCAAAAAATAGATGAAGCAGAGAGTGCTGAAGCATGGGTGGGTAAAATTAAACCTATTGCTGGTGAAGTAAATATTGCCTGTGTGGGTACATATCATTGCGAAATTGTGCAGATAGATAAAACACTCATTATCGCGCCTAATAGTCACGAGCCAATCAATCCTCAGATTATGACAGCCTTACCACGTCAAGAAGGTATGGCAAAAACCTCGATGAATATGGATATGACGCCACTCGTCAATAAAAATGCCATAAAAGTTGTGCCGTTAGCGCCTTCGAGTATGCCAGGATTGACCAACTACTATGCACGGGTCATGCCTGCCAAACACGAGGTTCATGTTAATTTTTATCCAGAAAACAATATGGGCTATATTGAGCGTTTCGCGATGATTCATGATTTCACTGAAGCAGGTACTTATCAGTTGCGCGCTTATCAAAAAAAGAACACCGAAAAATCAGGCAGTCTATTAGACACAGCATCACCTGAGCCTTTATGTATTGAGCTATTGCAAGGTACTCAAGTACAGCGCCGATTCTGCAAGCAACTAGACGCTGAGCATCAAGGCGAGTTTGTAGAGACGGGTATGGTCAAAGCAGTAACATCAGCACCCAAAGCCAAAAAAATGGCAGCATAAAATATGAGACTGAAAAGCTCAAAAATATAATCAACCAATAAAAATATTTCCAAAAGGATCAGTATGGCAACGATTTTAACATTAGCGGGTGATGGTATTGGCCCTGAAATTATGACCCAAGCCATTGACGTGCTCAAAGCTGTCAATGATAAGTTTTCACTTGATTTAACGCTTGAGTCTGGATTGATTGGCGGTGTGGCTATTGATGCAACTGGTGAGCCTTTACCAGATGAGACATTGGCCCGTGCTCGCGCCGCAGATGCCGTATTGCTAGGTGCGGTCGGTGGTCCTAAATGGGATGCAATCGAGCGTAGTAAACGCCCTGAGCGCGGTCTGCTCAAAATCCGCGGTGAGCTTGGTTTATTTGCCAACTTACGCGTAGCCAAGCTCTATCCACAGTTGGCTAATGCCTCAAGTATCAAACCGGAAATTATCTCAGGCCTAGATCTATTGATCGTTCGTGAACTGACAGGCGGTATCTATTTCGGTGAGCCTCGTGGTATCCGCACACTAGAAAACGGTGAGCAGCAGGGCTATAACACGATGGTGTATAGCACAAGTGAGATTCAGCGTATTGGTAAAGTTGCCTTTGAGTTAGCAAAAACGCGTGCGCAAGCAGCAGGTACAGCAGCTAAGGTATGTTCAGTTGATAAAGCCAATGTGTTAGAAGTCACCGAGCTGTGGAAACAGACGATGATCGAGATGCAGCAAGCTGACTATAGTGATGTGGCGTTGTCACATATGTATGCTGACAACGCTTGCATGCAGTTGATTAAAGATCCTAAGCAGTTCGATGTTATGGTGACAGGTAATATGTTTGGCGATATCCTATCTGATGAAGCTGCGATGTTGACAGGCTCTATCGGGATGTTGCCATCAGCGAGCTTAGATGAGTCAGGTAAGGGTATGTACGAGCCGTGTCATGGTTCAGCACCTGATATCGCAGGACAAGATAAAGCCAACCCATTAGCGACTATCTTATCTGTTGCTATGATGCTGCGTTACACCTTCAAGCAAGAAGAAGCGGCACAAGCAATTGAGCAAGCAGTCAGTGATGTGCTTGATGATGGTTTACGTACGCTAGATATTTTAGATAGCAGCGAAGCTGGACTTAAGCAGGTAGGCTGTAAAGAAATGGGTCAAGCGATCTTGGCTAAACTGATATAAGTTAACTTGCGTTTAAAGGCTATTCCTATATAGCATTTTCCACAGTCTTAGTTTGCGTGTTGTATACCCATAGGCTACCAAGTGGCGTATGGGTTTTTTATCGTTTATCGTTTATCGTTTATCGTTTACCGTTTACCGTTTACCGTTTATCTATTAGCAAAGCTTATTTATAAGCGCCTTATTAACAGAGACGCTGTACAACAAAGCTCCTTTTAACACAAAGCTGTTATATGCTCACAAGGTAATATGACAATATTAGTAGCTTATAAAGGAGCTAAAATATTTCGCTTTTAGCAAAAGTAAAATATCCAAAATCTAGATGCCAAAGGTAAGTTCTAAAAATCCAAAAAACTGTAGTATTTGAAAACTGAAAATAATAATAGAATTTCTTAAATGAGGAGTATTACATGTATCAATTAACAAGAATCAGTAAAGCATTAACAGTGATTAGTCTCTCTAGCTTACTATTCATGGGGCAAAGCATTGCAGCAGAGACAACGGATAGTGTGAACGCAAATAATAGCGTCAAGGCTCCGGCAGAAGTCAGTCCAGTGACTAATGGCGTAAGTCAAAAATTAACAGGAGATAGTAAAGCTGCGACTTCATTGAATAAGCTACTGCCTACTATTAAATACACAACTGAGAACCTATCTGACAATGCAAAAAAGATAAACAATGTCACTTGGACGGCGGATGCAGAGATCGATCGTAATATAGGAACAAAGCTGCAGGCTCTATTAAACTGGCATCATAACGGAGTAGGGCCTGTCGATGGCTACTGGGGCAAAAATACTCGCAAAGCCATGCAGGCGTTTCAAAAAGCAAATGGTTTAGATGTAACCGATACGTTGAACAACGAGACGTGGCAGGCGCTGACCAAGAATGAGAAGCTCACGACTCAACCAGTGCTAGTCAGTTATCAGCTTACTGAAGCAGATGTGAATGTTAAAACGACAACCATACCTGCTGATTCTGTTGCCAAATCAAAGCTTGAGGGGATGTACTACGAAAGTCTTACTGAGGCGTTGGCAGAGAAGTTTCATATTAGTGAGAAATATTTAAAGTCGCTTAATCCTGATGCCAGTTTTACTGCCGGTGAAATCATTACGGTATACAACCCTGGTAATCCTAATACCAAGCCTGTGCATCGCGTCGTTGCTGATAAGGCCACTGAGACACTCTACGCGTATGATGAAAACAATAACTTGATCGCTAGCTATCCAACGACAGTGGGTAGTACAGCGACACCATCACCAACAGGTACGCATACTGTCAAGGTAAAGGTGCACGAGCCCAACTATACTTACACGGCCAATGACGGTAGCAAGTCTATCATACCACCAGGTCCCAACAATCCAGTAGGCTCGGTATGGATTGGGCTTAGCAAACCGACTTATGGCATTCATGGATCACCAGATCCTGCTCGTATCAGTCGTCAGGCATCAGCAGGTTGTGTGCGTTTGACCAACTGGGATGCGCTTAGTCTACTCGGAGTTATAAAAAACGGCGCAACTGTTGAATTTAGTTAAATGCGATAGTATTAAGTCATAAAAAATGGACAAAAAAATACCGCTAAAATATAGCGGTATTTTTTGTGGTAATCAGAAACAGTCAATTACTAAATAACTAAAATATTGATAGGCAATAATGAGCAGATTAGCATTTTCATTATTATTATCAGTTTCACTACCCAAGCGTCATATCAGCTATCAGCGATAACGTAGCTATTCAGTTATTGGCTGTATCTTACCAATGCTAATACTTTCATAACCATATTGGTCAGTCAGTATTTAGTTTTTACCACGGTAGGTGATACGGCCTTTAGATAGGTCATAAGGCGTCATTTCAACTTTAACCTTATCACCTGTCAAGATACGAATATAATGCTTACGCATCTTACCAGAGATATGCGCGATGATTTCGTGCCCGTTTTCTAAACGAACTTTGAACAAAGTATTAGGAAGGGTATCAATGACTTCGCCTTCAAATTCAATAATATCGTCTTTTGCCATAATTTGTATCAATCAATTAAAAAATAAGCCCATATTATACGTAAGTTAGCGGATTAAAGCAATACGAACCTGCTTTTGACTTGACAGCATGTAAGTGATATGTATGCCAAATGATAATAATTTAATCAGGTAGATTTAACCAGACAGGCGTTAATGGCGCATCTGGCAATAAACTTTGAAAACGTTCAGGATAATAGGCATTGATAAAATACAAGCCATCACCTGAAGCGGTAGGTGGTGCAATCGTCCGATCTTTTTTATGCAAAATCTTCAAAAAATCTGCTGGCTCTAGCTCGTGTCTACCAATGGCATATAATGTGCCCATTAAATTGCGAACCATATGATGTAAAAACCCATCTGCTTGTATATCAAAAACGATAAATTGACCATGAGCAAAAAGGTTTGCATGGCTAATCGTACGCACTGGTTGATTGGATTGACAAGCAGCAGCACGGTAACTGCTAAAATCGTGTGTACCGACGATATCAGCTGCTGCTTGCTGCATGGCTTTCAAATCAAGCGGCTCATAGATATGAGTTACTTGATGATTTAGTATGGCAGGGCGCTGTGCTTGGTTGAGCGTAATATAACGATAGCGACGAGCAATAGCACCAAAACGCGCATGAAAGTCAACTGGCATGGGTTGTATCCAGCGTAAAGCAATATCATCAGGGAGTAGGCTGTTCACACCGCGTAACCAGTTATGAGTAGGGCGATACGCATGAGTTGTAAAATGGGCAATCATATTACTCGCATGGACGCTGGCATCAGTACGCCCAGCTGCGATGACTTCTACAGGCTCGTTAGCCACTTTGCCGATAGCTGTCTCTAAGGCTTCTTGTACACCTAAAACCTCTCGTTGCCGTTGCCAGCCATGATAATGAGTTCCTAAGAACTCAATAGCAATCGCTAAAGTGTAGGTTGGTTCAGTGTCGATAATTTCAGTCTCAGACATTAGGGTTTCTAAACTTATAAAATGGGAATTAATTAAAAGTCGCTTATCGCTTTTTGATGCTAGTGCCAGTTTGATTGACATTATTCAACCAACGCTGTCTGCGTCTTGCTGGACTATCATAGCGAAGTAGCAACCATAGTAATCGGGCATAAATAGCAGGTATGGTCAAACGCCCACCAGCAATGACATGATGCTCGTACTGCCAACTGCCTGCCGCATAGCTATCGCTGACGCCGCCAAATGGACATTGACTGGCCGATATCACCATATGTCCACGCTCATGTGCAACGGTCAGTGTCTCTGCTAGTACAGCTGAATAAGGGATGTTACCGGCGCCAAATCCCAATAGAATAATGCCACATGGTGGCTGCGACAATAAAGCTTGTAGCTGGTCGTTTATTATTGAAACATCGTTAGGTAGGCAATATAGCGCATGAACACGCGCGTTTTCAGCGCGTGTTTGAATACTGGATAGCAAGTCTTGTTGATCATCAAGCCAATGTTGCCTACGCGTGTCAGGTAGATTTTTTATATAGCTATTGGCTGGGTAAGCGGCGCGAGAATGACCAGTAAATGCCATCAGATCATGGCTGTGAATTTTTTGTACCGTTTGAGCAGGCCATGATTCGCCGCTAAAACTAATTTTCACGCCTGATTCACCAGCAGCGGCTAGTTTTAATGAGTCGTTGAGATTGCCCCAAGCATCGCTATGTTCATCGATGTTATAGGAATGCAATATCTCACTGTCTAATAATGGACGCATACTTGCGGTCAAAACAATACAGATATCACTACCTGCAAACGCTTCTGCTAAAAATGCGCCTAAGTAACTCAACGTATCCGTGCCAGTGATGAGTACAAAGCGTCTATCACCTTTGGCATAAGCATTCAGGAGTAGTTGATAGAAATGGGTAAAATCGACAGGGGTAAGCTGGCTGCTGTCTTTGATCAGGGCGTTTTCCAACCATGAGACGGTCGGTAAGTTATTCGTACTGTCTTGTGCAGACAAAAGCTTTTGTAAAGTAGGCAAAAACACTTCTGCTGATAATGGCGCCAATGGTCTGCCATAGCTACCAAAGGTACCGCCAGCATAAATCAGTTGAATAGGATCGGATAGGTTTTTGAGCATAACAGAAGATGGCATAGTATCAACACAGTAAACAATTATGGAAGAAAAGAGGCGCTAGAGGATTGAGCAACGATGGCTGAAGGGTTCAATAATAGATAGTATTAGAGTTAAATGCAAAAAAATCAGCAAGCATCCCGTGATTAGGAAGTACTTGCTGATAAGAGACTAGACGATTAACTACGCAGTACGTTCAAGTAGTAACTGTGCTTGCTGTTTCTGTTCACTATTACCTTGAGCTATCACCTCATTGAGTAGACGCTTTGCACTGTCATATTCACCCAGTTGCAGATATTGATCTGCCAAGTCTAACGTCACTTGATTACTGTCTAGTGACTTTACGAAATCAAAATCTGCTGCGAACCGTGATGAGAAATCTTCTGCTGACTCAGTCTCTTGAGGCGTAATAGGAGTGTCACTCTCAACTGGTGCAGCTGTAGAGACTGGGGTAGTAGTCGACGGAGTGTCAAATAGAGAATCAGCATCGTCAATATTAAAATCATCGTCTATCAGTGTATTGTCGTCAAATCTCAATGGTGCAGCAGGTGCGATATTCGATTCTTCAACAACGCTAACATCATTAACCTCGATATCATCATTGAGTAATGGTTCCTCAAGATTAATATTTGCAAAATTGTCTTCTTCAAGGGTCATACTCTCAGAAGCATTACTTCCAAAATCAGTATTTTCCAGAATGAAATTGTCAAAATCACTGTCGTTTTCAGTCGTAGATAGGTCGTCATTGGAGACAGTACTGATATCATCTGATGCATCTAGACTGCCCAAAGATAAAGCAAAGTCATCTTCACCGTTTTGGATAGTATCAATAGAGTGTTGTTCTGAATTCGTAGATACGTCATTAGGGACGATATTGTCTTTGTCTGTATCGGCTGCTAAATCATCGAAATCTAAGATAAAATCTTCTTCTAGTGCGGCTTTCTCATTATCATCATATGAGAGGTTAGTGTCTATAGATGATTCATTCGAAGTATCATTAAATGAATTAAAGTCAAACTCAAAGTCACTGAGATCGTTATCTTCGTTATTACTAATATTATCGTTAGCGGAGCTCTCTAAAACGTCGTTATTTACATTGTCCAATAGTGTGACAGGCGTTTCACTTGTCGTATTAGGCGCATCGAAATCATTCTCTAGATCGCTGAGAGTCAGATCAAAGCTATCATTCGGATTTTCGGTAATAGAACTAACATTGTCGACTTTATCTGATAACTCTAAGCTGTCGATAGGATCATTTATTGCAGTCTCATTTAGTGCAGTATCGTTATTACTTTCTTCAATTGGCTGATGAGCTACTGCATTAGTACTATCATTCTGACTAATAGGTAAATCGAAGTCGATAGCGCCAAAATCGTCTTTGGTATTGTCTGTGGCTAGCGTTTGCACAGCGGCAGGTTCTAATTCCTCAAAAGATAGACTTCTTATCTCGTCTGCTTGAGCGATAGTCTGACTATCGTTATGAGCTCTTATAGACTCATAAATATGGTTGAAATCTTCTGGCTGGTTTATCGTCGCGTATATGCTGAGTAGTTTAAGAGACAATGCACTGTTATGAGGTTTTTCACTTAAACCACGTTTAATAGTTTCGATCGCCTTGTCATAGCGCTGCTGATCCATAAAACGCTGTGCAATAGTGATATGGTCAAATTTATGGCTGTTGCTGACATTAGTGTGGGTAGGAGTACCATAATCTACTTTTGGTGATGGAGTAGACATATCTTTTCTTGAATTAATAGGCGATGATGACGATTTCTGCGCCTTGTTTTTGCGCAAGAATAAAGCAGCCACTAACAGAATAAGCGCCAATCCGGCGATGATATATAGCATATTGTCCATAGTTATTCCTACGCCTGTGATCACAATCTAATGTATGAGTCAGTTAGGCAATTATTGATTACGTAATTTTTCGAGACGAGCCTGTAGCTCAGCCAATTTTTGGTTTTGTAATTGAATTTTTTTAGTATAGCTACTAAGAGTGCTACTTGTACTTGATAATCGTTGAGCCTGTGATGCTGCCTGCTGCCGCGATGCTTTAAGTGTCTCTAATATATCTGTACTCAAACCATTCCCTGTGTTTGATGCCGCTTTTGCTTGAGTGCCATCTGCATTGCCATCTTGCCCGGGCGCAAGCACAGAGAATTGTGCTTTTGATAAGGTCTGTGTTTTAGTTGTCGTGGCTTTTTCAGGGCGCTTGGCCGCTTGCGTACTTATAGAAGGTTTTTTAAAAGGTCTCTGAGCTGTTTTTTGCATCGCCGCTGTATTTGCTCTACGAATATATTGTCTTTGTGCATCGATAGCCGCTTCTAAGTTTTTTTGCGATGGTATAACATCATAACTAGGCAAAATAAGCTTAGCATCTGCTTTTAATTGATCTGCGTCTTTATTGATAAAGGCATCAGGGTTTTGTGTTTGAATTTGCTTCATCACGACGGAAGTATCTAGATTATTTTCTTGCGCGATCTGCTGAGCAATAATCCATAGGCTATCGTTACGTTGTACTTGGTACTGATTGATTGTCGAGCTATCTGTTGCTCTATCATTTGAAGGTACATTATTAATAGCGCTATTAGGGGGTTTCGACGTTGCATTGCCAATAGAAGCTGCCACGACGCTAGTAGCATTTTTCTCAGTATTGCTTGCGATGATACTAGGAGTCAGAGTAGATACGGGTGATGTGTCAGCATCTGTTTTTTTACGACTCGGCTGTATCTGCCGTGTGACTTGAATATTTAGAGTATCGAGTGGTTTATCAATCAATACTTTATCTAAGATTAGAGTATTTTTAATACTTGCCTTATCGCTGTCATTGATGACAGCTTTCGTAGTTTCAGTATCGTTATTTGCATTTAAGAAACTGCTATCTAAACGGTTCGCTGAACTAAGGCCGTTATCAGTTTTCTTTGCATTACTGCTAGCATTTTTTATATCAGAGTCGCTATTTAAGCGCCCATTATCAAGACGACTAGGCGCGTAAGTAAGGTTGCTAGTCTGCGAAGTAGCTGTCACTGTCGGAGCTTGTATGTTAGACACTGATCTAGAAATAGAAGAGTCAACTGTTGCTATGTTTGCTAGAGCTGGTTTATTTGCAGCAGCGTTAGATACTAATATTAGTGGCGGCGGTGCACCTTTTCTTACGGTTAACGGTTTTGCAGCGCTTGCAGAAACACTTGGTAAATTGAGTTTCTGAGAGCCTTTGACACTGTTCTTGGAAGCACTATTAATCGGTAGACTATCTTTTAACGGCATTAATAATGTTTTTGGTACGACATTTTGCTGCCCATTATCATTGATTGATAACACCAAATCAGCAAAGGGCTTGGACACAGGCTGCGATGTGCTGATTAATACCTGACCACTGGTCGCTGAAGTTGCTTGAAAGCGCACTTGCATTGAATCGGTCGGCGTTAATCCCATCTGCTGATAGATAACTGGATTGGCTAAGCTCGCTGAAAAATCAGCCGCTCGTATGTCGGTGACCACGATACTTGCGCTCAACGGTTCATGCTGAGCTGAGCTAACCACTGTCTTACCGATAGTTGCCGCTTGTGCGCTTGGAATAATAGCGGCCAAACCTACAGAATAAAGTAATGCCATCGATACCGCGCGATGTACAGGAGTCAAGCGACGAGATAAATGACAAGACATGAGCAGTCCTTTACAAAATAAGTTATCTTTGCTGTTATAACAAAGTACGGTTTAGTTTACCAGTTTATTTCACAACTGTTGCGTCCAATGCATAAATGTTTATTTAATGTTCAGCTTATTTTCTTATCAAGTAGCATGGCATCGCCATAACTAAAGAATCGATATTCTTTTTCAATAGCATGTTGATATGCCTGTTCAATCGATGCTTTGCCAGAAAAAGCTGATACCAACATTAGCAACGTCGATTTGGGTAAATGAAAGTTTGTTAACAGTCGATCAATGACACCGAATTTAAACCCTGGATAAATAAAAATGTCTGTGTCCCCTGACCAACTAGAGAGTGCTTGCCCATTGATAGCTGTTTTTTGATACGCCGTTTCAAGGACGCGAGTCACCGTGGTACCAATAGCAATAACCTTATTGCCATTTGCATGCGTCTGATTAATCAGCTCAGCAGTTGCTTGTGGCAGATGTGCATACTCACTGTGCATAGTATGATTGAGTAGATTGTCTGTTTTAACTGGCGCAAAGGTACCAGCGCCAACATGCAATGTCACAAAAGCAGTACTGATGCCTTTTTCCACCAGCTTATTGAGCACCAAGTCATCGAAATGCAAACTTGCTGTCGGTGCAGCGACACTTGCAAGCTTAGCGGGATCATGAAACACCGTTTGATAACGAGTATTATCAGTGTCATCGGCCTGACGTTCAAAGTAAGGCGGGATAGGTAGCTCGCCGTAAAGTTCTAAATCAGGCAAAATTGGCGCATCAAAGGCTAAAATAAACAAGTTGTCCTGACGACCAATCATCGCGCCACTCATATGACTATCGGCCAGTTGAAAACGTTGACCAAGTTTCAGTGCTTTGCTGGCTTTTACATGGCAAAGGGCAATATGTCCTTGGTTCACTGATTCATTATTTGAATCTTCTAAATGCAGTGTCGTTATATCTAAGTCTGAGACAGTAACCAATCGCTCAATCAAAACCTCAAGTTTACCGCCAGTATCTTTTTGACCAAATAGGCGTGCCTTCATCACCTTTGTATCATTAAATACAATCAGGTCTCCAGCATCTAATAAATCAGGCAACTCAGAAAACAAACAGTCTTCTACAGGCGTAGCATTTGTGTCAGTGTGAGCAGGCAAGTACAAAAGTTTTGAAGCAGAACGCTGCGCTAATGGATATCGCGCAATCAAACGATCTGGTAGGTCATAGTCGTAATCTTCCACGCTTAGATAATCTAAGACGTCACTGTTGTTATTGGTAGTAAGTGGGGCATTAGAATCGGAAGATGCAGTGTGAGTGTTGGTCATAATTAGTCTTTAAATGGATAGAAATTTTGGCATAATTGTAGCAGAAATACTGCTATAAAAGGTTGCTTTACTAAGTAGTCACCGTGCACAAAACATATTTGAATAGCCTAAGCAAAAGTAATAGTTTTTAACTGTTCTCATGTTTATTACGTTAGTCTTTGTTTATTTGGTGGTGTATCAAAAAGTATGCTGATTAAAATTCGAACAATTTTTGAAGCCTTTAAAGCCCTATAGAATCAGGGAACTTAGCATAGATTTCTTATTGACTTTTATCGCTAGCATACTTTTTGATACACCACCGTTTATTTTACTCAAATAAATTTAATTGAGGCAATAGTTGAGCTGCAGGTGTCAATGACGAAAAAGTGACCCCGACTAATCGGATAGGGAGCTGGCGCGGAATATCTAAGAATAATTTGTCTAACCAGTAATGAGCAGATTCAGCACTACTAAAAGCGGTAGTCAGCGTGTGCGTACGGGTAATCTGAGTAAAGTCGGCATACTTAACCTTGAGCGTTATAGTATGAGCGATGAGATTTTTTTTGTGCAGTTGCGAGAAGGCATCCGCATTTTGTTCATAGATTTGTATACGTAACGCCGTGTCATCGTTTAGGTTTTCTCTAAAAGTAGTCTCCGAACCAACAGACTTATGCAGGCGCTCAGACTTGACAGCGCGTTCATCGCGACCATGAGCGATATCATGATAAAACTGTCCTCGCTTACCAAACTCATTAATCAATACTTCGGCTGACATACGGCGTAGATCAGCACCGTTAGTCACGCCCATCGCATGTAATCGTCTTGCCGTTGCTTTACCTATCCCGTGAAATCGTTCAATAGGCAGTGTACTAATAAAAGCATCAGCGTCTTCTGGTGTGATAATAGCGGTGCCGTTAGGCTTATTGATATCAGAGGCAATCTTGGCCAACATCTTGTTGAAGGACACGCCAGCAGAAGCAGTCAATCCTGTATGTTGCAATATTTGTGCTCTTAACCAATTTGCCATTAATGTCGCTGAGCCTTTATGTACAGTAAGACCAGTGACATCGAGATAAGCCTCATCTAGCGATAACGGCTCAACATGAGGCGTTAAGCTGTACATAATATTGCGAATATCGCTGCTAACAGCTCGATATACTTCAAAACGTGGTCTGACAAATATGACTTCTGGACAACGTTTGCGAGCCTCATAACAAGACATAGCTGAGCGCACTCCAAACTGACGAACCTCATAGCTAGCCGCTGCTACAACACCGCGTCCATTTGGGTCTCCACCAACCACTAGTGGTTTGCCCCGTAATTCTGGGAAGTCACGTTGTTCTACACTGGCATAAAACGCATCCATATCTATATGAATGATTTTACGTGGACTGGACGCTGTAGGAGTTTTCATGGTTAATATTTTACATCACTCAATACTTTTATTTTAGTATCGATTATTAAACGGTAAAGGGGTTTTTCGAATATAGAACCATAAAAATATGGCAATATGTGAATAATTTATATATCAATAATTAAATATAGTGTAAGGTTAATAGTCAGATATATATGGCGTTAAAATACTAATAAATTAAATATAGTTAACATATGTCCACTAATAAATGTTCTGTATGGTACATACCTTAAGTTTTTCAGACTTTCCATACCGCCTGTCTGAATATTATTGCCTTACATCATGAATATTATGGTTATATGTTACAGTTCTAATGCTATCGTTTTACAATATATTAACCAAAACAATTAATAGTTATGAAAGTAATAAATGGTTTTTTACAGGAATTTTATTTACCTGATAAAACATTGTTTATAGCTCATACCAAACTTATAAATTGAGTACTGGCAAATTAACTTTCTAAAAAAATAGTAATGAGAAAGTTTAAGATAATTAAGGAGCTGATGATGAGTCATGAATTAAAAGGGAGCGATTTGACACGAGCAATGCTAGCGCGGGGTGATGAAAATATATGGTGTGCGGTGTGTGATGAAAGCGATGAACAAGCGATGATGGATCAGTGTGGTAATGATTTTACCGCTTATATTGTGTCATTTAATGATGGATATTTTTATTGTAGTGCTGGCATGCCATGGAGTTATGCGGTACCGATTAAGATAAGCGCTGTCATGCCATTTGAAGTATCGATATAAGTAAATTAAGAGTTTGATAGGGCGAATATAATAAGCACAAAAAAACCTCCGATAAAGGAGGCTGATTTGTACTAAATATTGGTACCAGTGGTCGGACTCGAACCGACACGCTTTTAAAGGCAACGGATTTTGAATCCGTCATGTCTACCAATTCCATCACACTGGCATGTTAGGTGATAATAGTTATTGACTAAATATTATCTAATTGGGCTACAGTGTTGACTGTATAGGCTGCGTATTATAGCAGCCTATTTACTTGCGTCAAGCATTATTTTATACAATTTTTCATTTGTTCTAATGATACTAAATAGCATCACTCTAGCCGACAAAGGCACGCTCAACTGCGTAATCTGCCTGCACACCCATACGTGGTGAAACAGTCAAGCCAAAATCATCTAAAATAGCAGAAACCTCAGCATTAAATGGCATGCTGCCACAAAGCATGACACGGTCGTCATCTTTATTCATTGGCGGTAAACCAATATCTTCAAACAATTTGCCTGATTTCATCAAATCAGTGACACGACCTTGGTTTCTGAATTCTTCACGCGTAACGGTTGGATAATAGATGAATTTTTCGCGATACCATTCACCAAAGATTTCATCATTAGGCAGCTCATTTTCAAACATTTCACGATAAGCCAAATCATGAACATGACGTACGCCATGTACTAAGATAATTTTGTCAAAACGCTCATACACTTCAGGATCACGTGCTAGTGACAAGAACGGAGCAAGACCAGTACCAGTAGAGAGCATGTAAAGGTTCTTACCTGGTAACAGATCGTCCAATACTAGTGTGCCTGTTGGCTTTTTACTGACTAACAGCTCATCACCTACTTTGATATGCTGTAAGCGTGAAGTTAACGGACCATCTTGAACTTTAATAGAGAAGAATTCTAAATGATCTTCATAGTTAGGGCTAGCAATTGAATAAGCGCGTAATAGTGGCTTGCCATCAACAACAAGTCCAATCATCGCAAATTCGCCATTACGAAAGCGCAAGCCATCGTCACGAGTGGTTTTGATACTAAATAGAGAGTCATTCCAGTGATGAACCTCTGTGACCGTTTCGGTGCGAAGTTTTGACATAAAGTCCTCGTTAATAAGTTGTTATTTGTGTGTTAAGTTTGAATAAGTATTAAATCAGAATTTTCAATGTTAAATTGAACATTATAAAAACGTATCAGTCTTTTGATCGTTGTCGAAACTGCTATTTTTATGAACGAGTAAATGATGGATAAGCGCAGTACAGCTGGTTTATCAGCTTATATATAGCCAAATATTAAGTCATTAGACATAGTAAATTTGCGTCAACGATGACAGCATTACTGGTCATATCGCCCAAATGTAAATGACTCTCATCAAATTTCTTGCTCATAATACCAAACTTTAAAATAAAAATCCGTCTAGCAGTGATTGTCTAGCATGATAAAATGGAATATCGTTAGTGAGTAATTTTGTATCATTTGGCAAAACTGCTTTATAAGGGCAGTTTTGTATTACTGGAGTTGGTCTATGCTTGATGAGAATTCCCTGTTAGATAACTACCATCAAGCTCCTGTTATCGGGTATCACCGTGCTCCGCTTCCGCAAAAATTTGGTGCGCCGCGCCAGCCAAACCTAGTCGCTCTGACTAGCGTCATTGAGATGTTAGCGCCATATGATACGCCAGCTGCATTTGATAGCTTGGACAAGTTTAGTCATATATGGGTGAGTTGGCAGTTTCATCATAATTATCGATATAAAAACAATAATAAAACCAGTAGTGACTTTCGCGCTCAAGTACGACCACCAAGATTGGGCGGTAATCAAAAAATAGGGGTGTTTGCCAGTCGCAGTATGTATCGTCCTTCAGGACTAGGGTTGTCTGTCGTCAAGCTCGAACAGGTCAAAATAATTCAAGGCCGTGTATTATTAATTATCGAAGGTGCTGATATGATAGATGGCACGCCAATCATCGATATAAAGCCATATGTGGCCTATAGTGATGCGCTGACACAAACGAAAAATGGATTTGCGCCAACCGCTCCAGATTTATTAACTGTGACTGTGACCGATGCCGCCAACGAACAGTTTATGATGCTAGTAAGCGCAGGCGAGCCTAGTGATGCTAATAACAATGATACAAGTATTAAAGACGCAAACACTGGATTAAATAATGCGACAGTTGCGTCTACGATTCATCATATACAAAATCAATTAGTAGCCTCAGATATGAGCATTATCAAAGAGCTAATTGCCCAAGACCCTCGTCCAGCTTATCGACGGACAGAGATCGCTACGCCATTTGTTATGCGTTATAAATCCGTTGATGTGAGTTTTCAGTTGATAGAATCAGGACAGCTACAGATAATCGCTGTGGTTACGGTGTAGCTGGCTTGCATTGATGTCATTTTTGACAACACATTTTAAAATAATAGAAGAAGAGAGATATGTCTGCTCAACAGTACTCGATAGTGATTGATTTGCGTTGGTGTTTAGATGAGCTATTGGCAGATAAAGTGATTGACCAACGCGGCTATAACCTAGTCATTACTAGCCGTCGCGACAAAGCTCAGCACCCTCTACTAACAATTAGTGAATTCGGTTTGCCGAATGGCCATGCGACGGACAATAGCGCTGAAAATAAATTAACTTTGGCTTGGCTCAACCAATGGTTGGCGGCTAAAGCAGACATGTCTCTCGTTCGTATTGACCCTCTAAAAGTTGATGTCCCTGCGGTCACACAATTGATGTCATTTGAATATGCACGCTCGCAGCATATTTTACCGATTGAGGTCGCTGTAGACGAAGTGGTTATCGGAACGGATCAGCCTTTTTATACTGACTGGCACTCAAGTATTGAAAAGTTAATCAAATCAAAAAGCTATCGTACGGTCTATATCAATCCTGAGCAGATTAAACGCTACCGGCAAGAGTTCTATCAAGTCACCCAAGCGATTGCAGGCGCAAATAGTGTCCATAAACGTGCAGCTGCCGATGTGACCAATGTCGAAGCATTATTGCAATTAGGTGACAATACTAATCCCGATGCCAATGACCAGCATATTGTCAGAGTTGTTGACTGGTTGTTGCAATATGCTTTTGAGCAACGAGCTAGTGATATTCATTTAGAGCCACGTCGTGAGACAGGTAAGGTGCGCTTCCGTATCGATGGTGTACTCCATACGGTGTATGAGATGCCATTGGCAATCATCGTCGCGGTGACCGCACGTATCAAAATTCTAGGGCGACTAAACGTTGCAGAAAAGCGTAAGCCGCAGGATGGCCGTTTAAAGACGCGAACGCCGAAGGGACTAGAGACAGAGCTTCGTTTATCGACTATGCCAACCGCATTTGGTGAAAAGTTGGTCATGCGGGTGTTCGATCCTGAAGTACTGGTGCGCTCCTTCGCTCAGCTTGGTCTATCCGGCAAGCAGCTTGAAACGTGGCATGAATTGACTGCTCATCCAAATGGGATTATTTTGGTCACTGGGCCTACAGGGTCAGGTAAAACCACGACCTTGTATAGTACTCTCAAGCAGCTAGCGACTGAACAAGTCAATGTCTGTACCATTGAAGATCCTATTGAAATGATTGAACCTGCATTTAACCAAATGCAAGTAAATCCAGGTGTCGATCTAAACTTTGCCGACGGCATTCGCTCTTTGATGCGTCAAGATCCTGATATTATTATGGTGGGGGAGATTCGTGATGCCGAAACAGCCAATATGGCAGTACAAGCCTCATTAACAGGGCATTTGGTGCTCTCGACACTACATACTAACGATGCGCCAAGTTCAATCACTCGCTTGCATGATTTGGGTATTCAACCATTTTTGACATCAGCGACTATCTTAGGCGTAATGGCACAGCGGTTGTTACGTACGCTATGCCCACATTGCAAAAAAGCGGTAGACGTTGTGCCAGACAGTGAGATTGCCATTCAATGGCAGGAGTTGGTACAGCCTTGGCGCGCTCCTGCACCAGCACAAATTTATGTGGCTCAAGGCTGCGAGCATTGTCGACACACTGGTTATCAGGGACGAGTCGGCCTATACGAGATTATGCCGTTGTCTAACGAATTAAAAAAACTGGTCGCAGCCGATACAAACTTAGATGTACTCAAACAACAAGCCTATCGCGAAGGTCTACAGCCATTACGTCTATCAGGGGCAAAACGTATTAGTGAAGGTGTGACAACCATAGAAGAGGTGATGCGAGTCGTGCCTCTTAATTAGTCTCATGTATTAGGACATGGATTGGTGAATAGGTTTTTAAGAGTAGAAAATATGATGCCACTTGAAAACAGCTTCCTTCACAGCAATCAATGCAAACAAGATTCAAATTTTTAATTCCCAGACTTTTAATTAATAAGTTTTTAACAACGAGATTATTTATGTTTACAGATACTCATTGTCACCTCAACCGTTTAGATTTGACGAAATACGATGGTAAATTATCTGGCGCGATTGACGCCATGAAAACTGCTAATGTTACCCGTGCGATGGCGATTATGTGTGATTTTGCAGAATATGACGAGATTGCCAATATTGTGAGCACCTATGGTGACGAGACATTAAATCTAGGGATGAGTGTAGGGATTCATCCTTGTGAAGATATTGATGTACTGAAATCAGCAACGGTTGAGCGTCTAGTAGAGACTGCTGACAAAGACCATGTATGGGCAATAGGCGAGACAGGGCTAGATTATTACTGGTCTACAGAAAATAAAAAAGAGCAGCAAGCCAGTCTTGCACGTCATATCCATGCAAGTCAGCAACTAAAAAAACCGCTTGTCATACACATGCGCGATGCAAAAGAAGATACGATCGATGTCTTAAAGAGTGAAGGTGCTGAGCATGGTATTATCCATTGTTTCACTGAAGACTGGGAGACCGCAAAACGTGCTTTAGATTTGGGATTTTATATCTCTTTCTCAGGCATTGTCAGTTTTAAAAGTGCCCAAAATATCCAAGACGCTGCAAGGCACATGCCTAGAGACAGAATCTTGATTGAGACCGACAGTCCATATTTGGCGCCTGTGCCTAAGCGTGGTCGTCCCAATGAGCCCGCCTACGTACCTTATGTCGCCAGCTTCATCGCAGATATGTATGGTTGTGATAGTAACGAGGTCGGAGAATTAACCGCAAAAAACTTTGAAAATTTACTGGCACAGTATCGCTAAAATGGTTATGCTATGACCAGTCAGTCATTTATGTGATAGTCGTATAGTTCAATCCCCTTTAGTATTTGAATTACTAAATGTAACTATCTGATTATTAATGACTATTTGTAAATATAAGCATATCCCTTTTATGGTATTTCAGCAGTTCTTGTATAGTTTTATACGCTCATTGCCAAATGTACGCACATAATTGATGGTCATATGCTTAATCTTGTCATGTTTTAGGAGAGATTATGAGTCGTCAGCACCAGTTCAAGGCACGAGAAGAGAACATCTTAGCGATGGCAGAACAATTGCTACTTGAGTCAGGCGATGGTGATATCACTTTAGACAGTTTGGCAGATCAGCTCGATTTGGCTAAAGGCACCCTGTACAAGCATTTCTCCAGTAAAGATGAGCTTTATCTGCGTATTATTATTCGTTACGAAGAGCAATTGTTTGAGATTAACCGTATTGATGACTGCCCGTCAGCAGGCGTTGCCCGTATGATTTTTCAGCAGTTATTCAACCCGCAAAAAGCCATGCTATTGAACCAAATCGAAGAGCGTCTGGCAGCATCAGTGACTGGGCTCAATCGTTTGTTTGGTGAGTTATATGATATCCGTCGCCAGCGCATGAAGCGTTTGATTGATATTATTAGCGCATACTTAAAAGACGAGCACAGTAACTTGAGTACTCGTGATTATCTATCGTCTATTTGGGCGATTGGTCAGGGCGGTGCAGGGCTCTTAAACTCAAGCTTTTACCAACGCTACTTAGGTCGTCGTGATACGCTACGTTATGCCTTTGTTCAGCAAGTGCTAGAGTTGCCAAGCCATTATCCTGCTGACGATGAAGAGGTCATGGATGAGGATATGCAAGAGCTGGTAGAGCAAATCGATACTGAATCAGAAGAGCACCGTAATACCAACTACTAAAGTAGTTATTAATAAAGTAGCAAGTAATTTTTGGGTTGTGAACCTTTTTCGGCTTTAATAAATCGTGTTGTAATGCTTACTATTGCAGCACGAATTCATATATCTTCTACATTCTTTAAAACCCTTTCTCATTCTGCGAAAATTAAAATTGGGCTTATAGGTGCAATATGCCGGTCACTGTCAAGACTCAGTCCAGTTCAGCGGCTACTTGCTCTTTTACTCTAATTAATCAAACGTCTCAGTCAAGCTGCTTAGATACAAGACCTACAGACCATTGTCACAGCTGCGCCTCCATATCAACTAATACCCATCACTTATCATCATTCTCATCAATAAACAGTCGGACACAGACTGGTTTTACATTGGTAGAAATCGTGGTGGTAGTGGTTATCTTATCTATATTTGCTGGCATGATGAGTTTGTCTGTCGGTAGCAGTGAATCCCGCAAAAACCGCGCTTTTTATGAGCATTTGACCGATTCGTTGAGCTACGTTCGCCTATTGTCGGCTGAACGTATGCAGCCGATGGGTTTGCGTATGCAGGCAGATAAGCAAGGTCAAGTAGAACCAGTCATTGTTACCCTATCAAATCCATATGTCGCGTACCAGACAACAGAGATGATGTCAGATAGCACCGACAGTCAGCCTAAGAATGCTATGGAGCTGTCGGCAGAGGTTGCTGGTCTATCAGGCTCTACTAATGAGAAAAAACCAACGCCAAGTTGGGAGGTTGAGTCGGGCATCAATTTGCCTGAACTGCCTACTGGCGTAAGTATTAGAGTTCAAAGTTTGGATTCTAGTAGTTTACAAAATATGGGACGAACCCAAACGTTACAGCCTTGGTTTAGCGATCAAAATGTACCGCAGGTATTGTGGTTTGGTACGGGACAAGCAACGCCTGTCACCATTGAAGTGCTTCATGATTCGCGTTTAGTGGGCGAGGTGATTACGATAATGCCAGATGGTAGCATGCGAATCGGACAGGGGTTATAGTGGCTAGATTATATAAACCTCCTATGACAAGCCAGCCTGTGTCACCAAAATCTATATCACTCAAGTGTGGACGCGAGAGCGGCTTTACCCTTATCGAAGTGATGGTTGCTTTGGCTATTTTGGCAGTGGTAGCAGTCGCGGCGAGTCGTGCCAGTAGTGCATATCTGAGCTCAGTTGATATATTGCGTACTCGTACGCTTGCTCACTTCATCGCCCAAAATGCCGCCGCTGATTTACGTATTCAAGAGACGTGGCTGACCGCCAACCGCACCCAAACCGTGAACGCTCAAGGGCGTGATTGGCAAATAGAAATGACAGTCGGTGACGCCATCACACCTGCCCTAAAAGAAGTAAATATCGCAGTTTCGCCTATTATAGATGGGCAGACACGCACATCGGTCACTGATATCACTGTGATGCTAAGTAATGCTGAGCAAGATACGGGCAGTCTGGATTTAAGTGGTCTAAGCACAGGTAACAGCGGGCAAGCAGGGAGCGGTCTGTGAGGCATCAGCGTGGTTTTACACTGCTTGAGCTAATGGTTGCCATGGCAATATTTTCGATGCTAGCCGTTGCAGGCTGGCAGGTATTTGATGGGGTCAACCGTGCTCGTGAGCGCGCGCAATTTCATGCTGACAATCTGGCTGTCTTGCAGTACGCTTATTTACAGTTACAGCAAGACATGGGTCAAATTATCCCTTATCAAGCGTCGACTACCCAGAGTGTCAGTGCGGCCAATAACAGTCCAAGCGATAGTACTAACGCGAACAACAAACCCCAATCAAGCGAGCAAATGAACGAAATAGCGCCTGAGCCCTTTATGAGCTTAGATGGCGAGCATATCAGCTTTGTACGCTTTGCCGATCCTGATCCACGATATCAGAGTAGCAATAGCATCCAACATATCGAATATATTTTTGCGGATGAGCGTTTGATACGTCGCCAGTATACCAGTATGGAAGGCGGGCGTGACAGCGTCAGCCTAGACAGCGTATTGCTCGAAGGTGTCACAGCAGGAAGCTGGCAAGCTTATCTACCAGAGCTAAGTACCAGATTTCCAAGCGATGACGCGAACAGTAGTACAAATACAGCGGTGAGACAATCAGCGAATCCAGGGAGTCCTAAGCCCACAGCTATTTTATTACCGAAAGGAATCGCGGTTAGCTTTACATACCAAGACATGCCAATCACTTGGCAATGGGCACTTGCTCCGCAACCGATATCGTATAGCAATAGTCAAAGCACAGCCAATGATACAGATGGTGGTAGCAATGATAATGCCAATGTCAATAATGACAACAGCGGTAATGACGATAGTGACAATAATAGCAGTGCGGGAACGAATAATTGAGAAGGTAGTAGTTAAAATGCATCAATTGCTCAATAACAAAGGCTATGTATGTCGATGACTGCGAACTCTCAACGCGGTGTTGCACTGCTGACTATCTTATTACTGGTAGTAAGTATTACTGTGGTTGCAGGATCGATGCTTGCTAGCCAAAAAATTGCAATTAGGCGTAGTGGGCTGTTGTTCGATCAAAATCAGTTGCTGCAAGATATCGATGCAGGTCAACAGTTGGCAGTGACGATGATTCGCGCTGATAGCAACATCAATGATACTGATAGTGCGCAAGATATCTGGGCGCAGCCCATACCACCTTATGCATTGGCTAGTCACAGTGTCAGCGTCGAGCTACGCGATGAGTCTGGTCGTTTTAACATTAATAACTTGTATCAAGATGGGTCGGCCAATACCACTGCTTTAGCAGTATTCCAACGACTACTCACGCAACTAAATCTAGAGCCTGATATCGCTATTGCTATACTTGATTGGCAAGATGCAGACGGCGAGGTATATCAAGATGGTGGTGATGAAAGTACGGTATATGCGCAGCAGTCAAACGCTGTAGCAACAGATGCTCTGCCAAATCAGCCTTTTGTCAGTATCGATCAGCTACTAGAAGTGACAGGGGTGAGCGCTGAAACTCTAGCAGTACTACGGCCTTATCTTACCGCGGTGCCTTATTATGTGCCGATTAATATCAATACTGCCAGTCCTGTATTGTTAGCCGCACTAATGGATGGTGCTAACAGTCAACAGATGCAATCACTGGTAGATATGCGCGCACAGCAGGCGCTGACGTCTATTGATGCAGTATGGCAATTACCGATATTTGGCAGTGTGAATGATGAGCAACGAAAAGCCTTAACACCCATGCTTGCCGTTGATAGCCAAGCATTTATGGCACTTATCACAGCGACTGATAATGCAACTGTCGGTCAGGCGAGGGAGCGTTTTGCTACTGTTCTGATTAGTAAAACTGTCGTTGATAATAATCAAGCAGTTAATAGTAGTGAGGTAGACGGTAAAATGCCCAAGGAAGTCAAAGTAGTGACACAGCGACTATGGGCATTTCGTCCGAGCTTTTAGCAGAGGGTATTGGGATCGACATTTAGTCTTTTAGGCGTGTTTCTTCGCTAGACTTCCAATTATATGCCCCGTAAAAAAGCATCTGTGCTTGACGAGTACAGTTATGCAGCATTAGCTGTTTGTTCTCTTCGATTTCGTTTAGATCAATCTCATCATCATGATCTTCCGTATAGGTCAGCTCTAGCCAATCAATAATCCAAGAGAAGAACATATTTACGCCAGCCTCAGCCAATAGGCGACGGTCATAAGCGTTGATATGGGTAAACGCTGGCTGCAACGCTAAGTCGTCGGCCAACCCTTGAGCATGTATCTTAATCAACTCATTAATGGCTTTTCGTACTGCTTCTGACCCACCATAACGCTCACTGACCAAGAACTGCCAGTAATAAGGCTGATCGCTGACCATATACAAGAATAGCTGAATACTTTTTGCGATTTGACGATCAAAGCTACGTTTGCGCCCAATCTGCAGGCTATCACTTAACGTGGCTAACGTACCGCCCAATTCCTCAATGACCAAAGCGCGCCCGAGTGACTCCATATCATCAAAATGGCGATAAAACGCAGTCGGCACAACGCCAACCTCGCGTGTTACTTGTCTGAGACTGATAGAGCTAAAAGATTGCCCTGTCATACATAAATCGAGCACAGCATTAAAAAAGGCGTGCCGAGTTTGAAGTTTTTTTTGTTCGCGACTGCTCATAATATTTCAAAATTGTCCGGTAGGTGTTTATCATACTCATTTCAACGCATAAATACGACTGAAATACGTCATTCGTGTTAATTTACTAAACCTGTACTGGTCTTTTAAACCACTGTGCCCCAATGACCCTGCAATTCTTGCGCCAGTCGATAAGCTTCATGGTCATTCATACCTGTAATAAAATCCAAAATATTTAAGACATTATGATAGATATCGTCAGACAAGATGCGGCGATGTTCGTCAAGATGGGGCTGTAGTAATCTTAACAGACGTTGCTGCTCAAAAGACATCGGCGGCTGCATAGTAGCAGATTGCGACCCTGTCCAAGCGAGTGGCATAAAGGCATTCAATAGGCTATGCAAGCACTGATTGGCCATCAGCTCCATTCTTACTTTGCTCGGATGATTAAATATTTTTTCGCGTGCCAGTTGCTTAGCTTGATTAATACCATTTTGTACGCTGGTATCGCAATGGGCAAATAGGCTGCCTTGCAACGTGCCAGCTAGCAATGCATCACTGTTGGCTACAAAGGCATCGGTGACGGTATTGACCAAACGCATCATGGCTCGTGCCCGCAGGGAGGCGAGACTTTGTCTGACAGACATATGCGCTGGCAAGTTTACGCTACTCGGACGTTCACCAATCAGCTCATAAAATATCGTAGCCACTTCGCTATAGGTTAGCATATTCAGATTGATGCCATCTTCTAAATCGATTAGCGCATAACAGATATCATCTGCCGCTTCTAGCAGATAAGCCAATGGATGGCGCGCAAAGCCATCATGTTGCTCCGAGCGTGGTAAATGCAAGCATGCCGCTAATTCTTCTAGTTGAGAGGCCTCACTATAAAAGCAGCCAAATTTTTGCACATTATAATGGTTGTCATTGACATCGTTACTGTGAGTTGCCAACCACGGATACTTCATAAAGGCGCCTAGCGTGGCACAGGTGAGCCGCATACCACCCTTGTCAGGATGATGCTCATTACGTGCCAATAGGCGAAAGCCTTGAGCATTACCCTCGTATGCCAGTAAGTCTAATCGCTCGTTGCTGCTTAAATTTTGCAAAATCGCTTGCGGTTCAGGCTGCCGAAACCAATCACGAATCGCATACTCTCCAGCATGGCCAAAAGGCGGATTGCCAATGTCATGAGCGAGACAAGCTGCTTGTACGATCACACCGACGTCTGCAGGTGAAACTCCTGTTGGTAGGCCGCTACCTAGTGCATCATGAATTTTTTCGGCAGCCATCATTCCCAAAGAGCGACCAATAGAAGACACTTCTAGCGAGTGAGTCAGACGCGTATGTATACCGAGCTGATTGGTCAATGGATGGACTTGGGTTTTCTGATTTAACTGGCGAAAAGAGTGAGAAAATACCAGTCTGTCATAGTCTTTGTGAAACTGAGAGCGAGTACTGGTATTGGCGTTAAATTTTTTGGAAGCACCAAGACGTTGTGAGTTGAGAAGATGTGACCATTGTGTGGTAGGGGACGATAAGGAAGTTGGTTTATTTAGCATATTGAAACATCCGGAACCAAGGGAGCCTCTAGCATAGCAAAATAGCGCCCTTGGTTCAGCTATATAGTCAGAGAACTACTAAACTGCTACGGCGTTCCCCTCCTTAGAGCTACTATTTGTACAATCTGCCGTCGGCTACCTTGTACCCGTTTTAGACTTCTTTGACCAGAGTTAATGCCCTATAAATTGGATACGGTGTCAGTTTCGCTTAGCCTACTATTGGTAGTGCTTTCATTCGCCTTGCTTGTATCCAAATTATATGGAATCAACTATATTAAGACTTTTGACAGTTAAAAAGTACGTCTTCCTTGTCGATAGCTACATCGCTGTCCAGTGTTTTATTAAGCAATGTGGCTTTGTCTCCATTTACTTGCCATATGATGCCGTGTGTATCGTCTAATCCAATATCGCTGGTATAGATGCCCTTATCAGCATCAGTTTCACTATTAGCAGTAGCTGTTAAATCGTATTCGATACCATCGATGAGCAAATGCGCTGTCTGTGGTGTACTGTCGCTATGATAAGAAACACCAATAATAGCAGTAGGCTCACAAGAGAAAGGAGTGCTGTTGCTGGCATGAGCTGCATGATCATGACCTGCGTGCGCATGTTCCTCGTGGCTATGACTTTCATGACTGTGATCTTCATGATTAGGCCCTTCATGACCATGTTCTATATCGCTATGCTCTTCGTGGCCGTGATCTTCATGCTCTTTATCATCATGCATTTCATGACCTTGTTCATGTTCGGCATGATTATCTACTGTTGCTTTTTCAGATACCGCTGCATCGGTATCGCTGTTTGGCTGACAACCCAGTAAAGAGCCTGCCATCACACTACCTAGTATCGTAATACCTGCAAGTCTAGAAAAAGGAAAAGAAAAATAATTAGTCACAGTATGAACCCTCAAATAAGCAAAATAAAGATATGTTATAATATAACAATATGCTGACAAAATAAAGCCGATGATGGAGAATATCCAACATCGGCTAATTAACTTTAAACACGCTACACTATTTAAAGTTATACGTTAAATCTAAAGTGCATCACGTCGCCATCTTGTACGATGTAAGTTTTACCTTCTAAACGCGATTTACCAGCAGCAGCAGCGCCTTTTTCACCGTTGTATTCGATAAAGTCATCATACGCAATGACTTCAGCACGAATAAAACCACGCTCAAAGTCAGTATGAATCACGCCAGCTGCTTGCGGCGCTGTCGCACCAATAGCGACAGTCCAAGCACGTACTTCTTTTACGCCAGCGGTAAAGTAAGTCTGCATATCAAGTAAGTCATAGCCACCGCGAATGACTTGATCAAGACCCGCTTCTTCCATATCCATCTCAGCTAGGAAGTCTTTTTTATCGTCTTCATCAAGCTGGGCAATTTCAGATTCGATCTGGTTGCATAGGGCGATGACGATAGAGTCTTCACCAGTGGCATAGTCACGAACAGCGTCAAGGTATGGGTTATTTTCAAAACCATCTTCAGCGACGTTAGCGATATACATGGTTGGCTTTAGCGTAATTAAACCATAGCTTCTGATCAGTTTTTTCTCATCAGCGTCTAGGTTAGCAGCACGAGCCGCTTTACCTTCTGCTAATAATGGTTCAACTTTTTTGAACACATCAAGCAATGCTTGCGCGTCCTTATCACCACCTTTAGCCTTTTTGGTTTGGTTGTGGATTGCGCGCTCAACAGCTTCTAAATCTGCCAATGCGAGCTCAGTGTTAATGGTTTCGATATCATCAATCGGGCTAACGCGGCCATCAACGTGGACGACATTGTCATCATCAAAACAGCGTACAACGTGAGCAATCGCATCGGTCTCACGGATGTTGGCTAGGAATTGGTTACCCATACCTTCGCCTTTTGATGCGCCTGCGACCAAACCTGCGATATCAACAAACTCCATGGTCGTTGGTAGAACGCGTTCAGGATTGACGATATCAGCCAGTTGCTTTAGGCGTGGGTCTGGTACTGGCACGATACCCGTGTTGGGATCTTTGGTACAAAATGGAAAGTTTTCAGCGGCGATACCCGCTTTGGTCAACGCATTAAACAAGGTGGATTTACCCACGTTTGGTAGGCCGACGATGCCGCAATTAAAACCCATAACATTCTCTCAATGTATTAATAAAATCAGTTGGTATAAAGTTTGGTTAAATGATAAATCAAAATTGGGCACATTGTAGCAAATTTACCTGAATAGGGGTGAGGTTGTTACGGTATATGCTCAGGTTTTTACCCGATGACAATATGCATCTTTACGATAAAAGCAGGTCATATTAAAGGCTTAAAAATGAACAAGGCTAACCAATAGGAGTGACACATAGGAGTGACACATAGCTTATGTGGGTTGGTAAACTCTATTTTTTAATATGGTAAACTGTCACTCATAGATAAGGACTGAAAGTTCACGAAAATTCAGCATATATACTCTGCTAAGTTTAGCAAATCATAATTATTCTAAAGCTATAGACAGTCAGATATACGCTGATAATATCGCCAAAATAAAATGTAAGGCAATTTTAGACAATGACAACCTCGATTTTTGACACACGCCACTATAAATACCCGCAGAACTTCCTTGAGATGAAGCCTAAACTGACTCGGCTTGAGCAGGCTATTAAAAAGTTAGAGGCAAATTTAATCGATACTGCTGAGCCGAAAAACATCAAATTGTTAAAGCAGAGGCTAGATAGTGGACTGGGGTTAAAGGTCGATTATGCTAGAGAGTTAAATCCCGATCAACTAATGGCCGCGACTACGATCGAGGGCAAAGTATTGGTCATTGCTGGAGCTGGCTCAGGCAAAACCAAAACCTTGACCTATCGGACCAGTTATCTACTGGAAAATGGGGTGTCGCCTAAAGAGATTTTGCTACTGACTTTTACGCGTAAGGCGGCAAATGAAATAAAAAGTCGTGCAAAGACTTTATTGACCAATAGTTTCTCTGATGAAGATTTGGCCAAGGGTAAATTACCAACTGATAAGCGGCTCAACGATATCACTAGTGGTACTTTTCACTCGTTTTGCAATATGTTACTGCGTCAGTATTCAGGACTACTCGGTATCAATCCAAGGTTTACGATTTTGGATACGGGTGATAGTGAGGATGCTATCGACTTGGTGCATAAAGAAAAAAAGTATCCTAATCAGACCAAGTCACAAGCCTTTCCACGCAAAAAAACGCTGCAAAATATCATATCGACGTCTAGAAATAGACGTATACATATTCGCGACTTAATCGAAAGTAACTACCCAGATATCGCTGTGCATACTCCTATCATCGAGCAGCTGGCAGTTGACTTTCATGAGTACAAGCGCGCCAATCACTTATATGATTTTGACGATATTATCAGCCAAGTGGTACGTCATTTAAAAACCAATGACACTTTTCGACAGCTGCTGCAAAGCCAGTATCGTTACATTATGGTTGATGAGTATCAAGACACTAATATTCCGCAAAAGCAGCTAATCGACTTAATATGTGAGCCTGAGACGGTATCGCTGATGGTAGTCGGTGACGACAATCAAAGTATTTACGCGTTTCGCGGTGCCAATTATGAAAACATTTTGCTGTTCGGTGAGACTTATCCTCATGCCAAACTTATTAAGCTTGAGCAAAATTATCGCAGCTCGCCGTCCGTTTTAAATTATATCAATGCGTTGTCCGCGCAAATCACGCTAGGCTATCAAAAGCAGCTGTATTCTGATGCGCCAATAGAAGGACACAAGCCAGTATTTCGACGACTCAGTGATGAGCCAAAAGAAGCGGGCTATATCACTGATAAGATTGTCGCGCTAAAGCCAGAGTATGACTACAAAGACTTTGCGGTATTATGCCGTACGTCATTTCAATCCAATTACATACAGCTAGAGTTTATGGCGCGCAATATTCCCTTTATCGTCGTGGGCGGTATCAAGTTCATTGAAAGACGTCATATCAAAGACGTATTGGCCTTTGTCAAAATACTCTATAACCCAAATGACACGATTGCTTGGCATCGTATTTTAACTTTGTTTAAAGGGGTAGGAGCAGTAACGGCGACGCGATTAACCCAAGCTATTACTGCTGACAATAATGCATTTGAATCCTTACTAGCAGCGCCTTTTGCAAAAAAAAGTGATCAGCTAGAACCTCTATATCATGCGCTTACCAAGGCACAGCAAGCTGAATCGGTCGAGACAGCTATCGAGCATATTCTTGAGTTTTATATTCCAGTCTTAAAGCTGATTGAAGAAAATTGGCGTGAGCGTACCGAAGATTTTCGGGTATTAAAGAACTTAGCGACAGAGCACACAAGCCTTGATAGCTTTTTAGAAAATCTCGCTTTGGACCCACCTAATGATTCGGTTGCTGTCATGGGTAATCTGGATAATGGACAAGACAGTAGCAATGACAAAGTTACTATCTCGACCATTCATAGTGCTAAGGGGCTTGAATGGCCAGTCGTGTTTGTTAACTCATTGGTAGATGGCATCACGCCGCATCATCGTTCTTTGGATGACTTTGAAGCATTAGAAGAAGAGCGTAAGCTGTTTTATGTTGCCTGTAGTCGTGCAAAAACTCAGCTGTATCTGACCGCGCCGAATTATTTTTCCAGTTATTCTGGATATTTTGACAAGCCGTCACGTTTTATCGCTGAGCTATCTGCGGATGAGGTAACGGTTGAAACGACAAGGCGGACCATGATAGAAGACGATGACCCAATATGGTGGTAATACTTCATGTTTAGTTGATTATCCAATCAATTAAACATAAGCTAATAAGGCTATGCAGTAATATAGACAAGTGAGCTGTCAAATACTTGAACGTTTTATAACTAAAAACATTGGATAATTTGACGCTATTTTCACTAAAATTGTTGCTAGATTATTGCTCAAGGCCAATATTCTTCCTATCAAAAATACCTTCTCAAAAACCCCATAACCAAAAGTATGTGACGCGAAAATATTTATCAGATAAGGGTTTCAAATTTATCCTAATGCGTTACTATTACCACCTAATTCTGTTAGACCTTTATATTTGATACTCTGTATTAACACCCTAAGAAAAGGATAGGTTATGCGCTATGAAGTTATCGTTATCGGTGCAGGTATGGTTGGAACGTCAATCGCGTGGCATCTACAAAAAAATAACTCAAATGTATTACTCTTAGACAAGAAATTGCCAGGGTCAGAGACCTCATATGGCAATGCAGGATTGATTCAGCGCGAAGCGATTCATACGCATCCTTTTCCGCGTCAGCTGACAGAGATGATCCGAGTATTGCCGAACCAAGGTACTGATATTCGTTATCGCATACCGGCGATTCTACGTTATCATCAAGCGCTGCTGCAATACTGGAAATACTCCACGCCTGCGTCTGTCAAAAAAATCGAGTCAGAGTGGCAGACGTTGATTGAGCATTGTACTAGTGAGCACCAAACCATGATTAGCGCTTCTGGTGCTGACGAGCTCATTACTCGTGATGGTTGGCTACAATTGCATCGCTCAGAAGAGACTTTCAAAGAAGCGCAAGCATCCGCCATTGATGCGCGTAATCAAGGGGTTGAGCACAATGTATTGAACCTTGAACAACTAAAAGCAATGGAGCCTCGCGCCAATTTTGAAGGTTTCGTTGGCGCGATTCATTGGAAAAACTCTTGGCAAGTATCGAACCCAAGCTCGCTAGTCAAAGCTTATGCAAAAAACTTCCAAGATATGCAGGGTACGATTAAAGAAAGCGATGTGAAAGAAATCGTTCAAGATGGCGAAGGCTGGAAAATTATCACTGATAACGATACCTACTATAGTGATAAATTGGTTATCGCAGCAGGCCCATGGTCTAATGATTTGATCAGACCACTTGGCTATAATCTGCCGTTGTTCCCAATGCGCGGTTATCATCAGCATTTCAAAGTGACAGAAAAGAACACCATTAATCACAGTATGTTTGATATGGACAAAGGCTTTGTGATGGGGCCGATGCAGCAGGGTATCCGTATTACTACTGGTGCTGAGATGACCACGATGAATGCGCCAAAGAACTTTGGCCAGTTAAAAACCGTATTGAAGCTGGCTAAAAAAATCTTGCCATTAGAAGATGCGGTTGAGAGCGAAGCATGGGCAGGATCACGTCCTTGTATGCCTGATATGAAGCCAGTAATCGGTCCTGCAGACAAGCATGACAAACTATGGTTCGCATTTGGTCACAGCCATCAAGGCTTCACCTTAGGGCCAATGACAGGTCGTCTGGTTGAAGAGATGATTCACGATAAGCCTGCATTGGTCGATCTTGCACCATTTAGTGCCCAGCGTTTTTCTAACTAAGCGTGCATCTGATATATAGTTGATCCAATTTAAGAGCGGTACAAGGCAACCGAGTGCAGATGTATATGTCATACTTCAAGCGAGGTTAACGCTGTAACGCTTTTATAGTGGATTGACTATAGTTAGCACAGAATTAAATTAATAAATGAAAGGTATAGACATGATTAAGAAACTACACAGCAATCAACGTATGAGCAAAACCGTAATCCATAACCAGACGATCTATTTGTGTGGTCAGGTAGGTAATGCAGAAGACGATATCAAAGCGCAAACATTGACTTGTCTAGAAAAAATCCAAACGTTGCTAGAAGAAGTTGGCAGTGATAAATCAAAGCTACTATCAGTCACGGTTTGGATCAAAGACATGGCTGATTTTGCTGCTATGAATGAAGTTTATGACCAGTGGTTTGAAGGTGTTCAGCCACCGGCTCGCGCTTGTGGCGAGTCAGCTTTGGCACGTCCTGAGCTATTGGTTGAGATGATCGCCATCGCTGCTGAGTAAAGACTGCTCATAGTACCTATAGCATCCGTATCAAATAGAAATAAAAAAGGCCATGATAATGATATCGTGGCCTTTTTTATGCTTGGCAATAAGCAAGTTTAATTATTGAAAAAGGGCGTGCTAGCTTTCTAGATAAAGCCTACGCTATATGACGTCAGCTAAACGATACAGTCATTAGTGTCATAGGTACTAACACCCTTTCCATACTGCTTGGCGCTTCTCAATAAAAGCATCAATCCCTTCACCCACATCGTCTACCATCATATTGCCCGTCATTACTTCACTGGCATAGTCATATGCATCTTCAACGTTCATATCCAGTTGTTTATAAAACATATCTTTGCCAGTTCTCACCGCTACCGGAGACTTGGCAGTGATTACTGTTATCAGTGACTGTAGTGTCAGATCAAGTTGCTCTACTGGCGCAACTCGATTGATTAATCCATATTGCAAGGCAGTATGCGCGTCGATAAACTCACCCGTAATCAGCATCTCAAATGCTTGCTTACGAGGTAGATTACGGCTGACGGCTACAGCAGGTGTAGAGCAAAAAAGCCCAACGTTTATCCCAGAGGTGGCAAATTTTGCATTATCAGCGGCAACGGCCAAATCACAAGCTGCGACCAGCTGACACCCTGCAGCGGTGGCAATGTCTTGTACTTTTGCAATGACGACTTGTGGCATACGGTTGATGGTAAGCATCATTTTGCTACATTGTTGGAATAGGGCACGGTGAAATGCTGCATCTGAGTGTGCGCGCATTTGTTTTAGATTATGACCAGCACAGAATGCCTTGCCTGTCGCTTGAATAACCACGACTCTGATCGTATCGTCTTGAGCGATATTATCCAGTTCTGCTTGCATGGCAGATAGTACTTCAACGGACAGGGCATTGAATTGTTTGGGTTGGTTTAAGGTGAGCGTGACGACGCCACTTTCTTTATTGTCTTCTCTAATTCTGCTTGCATGGCAGATAGTACTTCAACGGACAGGGCATTGAATTGTTTGGGTTGGTTTAAGGTGAGCGTGACGACGCCACTTTCTTTATTGTCTTCTCTAATAACCAGAAGGTCGTCTAGGTCTAGAGTGGTGCCTAATTGAGTCATTTATCATCCTTGATAATGGGTTGGTTTATAGTTTTATATATAGCTGACTAAATAGTAGCATGGCTCATATTCTATATGATAGATGGAGCACATAGAAAGCGCACGAAAAAATAGCGCACTCAGATGATGAGTACGCTATTGGTTTTTCAATCAGATATAATCTAAATCTATACTAACTTAAATTTATACTGAACCTAGTATGCGCCTTCGCTATAGATAAGCTCGTAGCTATGGCTATAAATTTCAACAATGTTACCAAACGGGTCTTCCATATAAATCATGCGATATGGCTTTTCACCAGGGTAGTAGTAACGTGGTTTTTCCATACGCTTTTTACCGCCTGCTGCAACCATACGCTCAGCCAGTTCTTCAACGTTTGGATCTTGAACACAAAAGTGGAAGATGCCAGTTTTCCAGTATTCAAAGTTGTTTTCAGGGTTTTCTTGATTTTTGAATTCAAAAATCTCAACACCGATACGGTCACCAGTAGATAGGTGAGCGATACGAAAGCTGCCCCAACCAGCACCGAATACTTCGATACACATCTCACCGATCGGGCTATCATCTTCGACAATCTCAGTTGGTTCCATGATGGTGTACCAACCCATCACTTCAGTATAAAATTTTACGGCGGCATCTAAGTCAGGGACTGACAGACCGATGTGCGAAAAGCTTCTTGGATAAACGTTGTTCATAGCTTGTGCTCCTGTTTGCTGTACTCTTGTTTAACGTGAGGCCAGTATACAAACGCATATTCATTATGTAAAATTATCAAATATTATATAAATAAGTATGAAACGTAATGATAAATATCACATGGTTACGCACCTTTTGTACGCTTGCTGAAGTTGGGCACTTTACCCGCACAGCTGAACGTCTATATATGACGCAGTCCGGTGTGAGCCAACACATAAGTAAGCTAGAGGAGCAACTAGATACAGACTTGTTGATTCGACAAGGAAAGCAGTTCTCATTGACCAATGCAGGTGAGCAGCTTTATAAAGAAGCAGGTGAGATATTGCAGCGATTATCAAATTTAGAACAGCGTATCGGTGAAGATCCGCCTTATGAAGGATTGGTGCGGTTGATGTCACCGGGTAGTGTGGGACTCAAGTTATATCCGCAGCTTTTGACATTACAGCAGCAGCATCCAAAACTAGTGATTGATTACCGCTTTGCTCCAAATTCTGATATTGAGCGAGCACTGGCAAATCACGAGATTGATATTGGCTTTATGACGGATATCTCAGATGATGAAACGGTTAGCTGCAAGCCTATGGCGCAAGAAGCATTGATACTAGTAACCCCTGCGGCTACAGTAGAGCCTAGCTGGGAGCAGCTTATCGAGCTTGGATTTATCGATCATCCGGATGGCGCCCATCATGCAGGTATGCTACTAACTGCCAATTATGAGCAATTTCAGCATATCAATGACTTTGAGAAAAAGGGCTTTTCGAATCAGATTGGCCTGATACTAGAGCCAGTCAGCAGAGGAATAGGCTTTACTGTTTTGCCAGCCCATGCCGTGGCTGCTTATCCAAAGCCTGAGCTGATTAACAGTCATCATTTACCAGTTGCCGTTAGCGAAACGCTATATCTGGCAGTCAGAAGACAGCAGGCACTTTCTAATAGAATGTATACGGTCATTGATGAAGTAAAAAAATGGCTATAGACATGTTGAGAATGATAAATGCACAGCTGACAAAGGGCTAATAAAACGCTCGATAGCTGTGCATTTAGTGGAGGAGGTTCATTGATAGATTGCGACTATGGTAGATTGCGTCTATTTTAAAGTCTGCCCAAGTTTGATACTTGCAGCGATATTAGCAGCAGTCGTCTCAATATTGTTATAAGCAGAACCCAACACGTTATCAATCGTGTCTACCTTTTGGATACTCGGCATGACCACATCGAACTGGCTGGTCTGAGCAGGTTTTAGCCCATCGACGCTGCCGCAGATAGCGATAACAGGTGTACGGCTGGCGTTAGCGATTTGGCTGATACCGCCTGCCACTTTACCCATGGCTGTTTGTGCATCTAGTTTGCCTTCACCAGTGATGACAAGATCAGCCTCTGCGATATGTTGTGACAGGTGCGCCACTTCAGCAACCGTATCAAAGCCTGACTTTAGCTGAGCTTGAAAGAATGTCATCATCGCATAGCCAAGACCGCCAGCAGCGCCAGCGCCTTCGACGTGTTGACAGTCTTCATAGCCGTGCTCTCCACATATAGTCGCAAAGTGACTGAGTGCCTTGTCCAAGGTATTGACTTGCTCTGGACAAGCGCCTTTTTGTGGGCCAAACACTGCGCTTGCACCCAGCAGACCGCATAACGGATTGGTCACATCACAAGCAACTTCAAATAACGTGTCTGATATCTTTGCATGAAGGCTAGTATTATCGAGCTTATGTAGGCTGGCAAGTGCGCCACCACCATGAGTGAGCAGGCTATCATTCATGTCATGAAATGTTATGCCTAGCGCCATTAGCATGCCAAGACCTGCATCATTGGTTGCGCTACCACCTAGACCAATAACGATACGCTTAGCACCTTCTTCTAACGCATCTTCGATCAGCTCCCCAACACCATAACTACTCGCAATAACGGGATTACGCTCATCAGCTGTCAGTAGGTGCAATCCGCACGCTTGAGCCACTTCGATAACAGCAGTCGCATCAGGCAATAACAGATACTTTGCCGTAATCGGCCTCATCAACGGGTCATGTACTCTGACTTCTTTCCAGCGCCCGCCCAATACATAAGACAATACCGCTGAGGTACCTTCACCGCCATCGGCCATTGGCAACAGCTTATAGTCAGCATCTGGAAACACTTGGCTAAAGCCAGATTGAATGGCATGGCACACGTCCAGTGCTTCTAAACTTTCTTTAAACGAGTCAGGGGCGATCAAAATTTTCATACGGCTCTCTTTGAATATCTTAATGACACGATCATTGCGATAGTGTCATGTTTTAAAACGTTTACTTAGCAATCATCAAATAAACGTATGTATAAATACCCAATTTTATGAACTAGATAAACACTAGGGTCAATAACCAGATAAATACGATGCTAGTCACACCTTGGATACCAGTGGCCATTGAATGAGCTTTGTACGCTTGTGCCACGCTCATGCGACTAAACTGGCTAACAATCCAAAAGAAGCTGTCATTGGCATGCGAGATGGTCATGGCACCAGCACCAATTGCCATCACGCAGAATACACGGCCAAGCTCACTGTCCAAGCCAATTTGGTTCAACAGTGGGGCAACCATTGCAGAGGTTGTGACCAATGCGACCGTGGTTGAGCCTTGTGCTGTTTTTAGCGCAGCAGAGACGATAAATGGCATAAAAATACCCAATCCTAAGGCAGATAGCGTCGAACCTAGATAATCGCCAATCGGCGTCACTTTTAGCATGGCACCAAATGCGCCACCAGCACCAGTGATCAATAGGATAGGGGCTGCTACTACCAAACCTTGCGAGATACTGTCGCTGATTTCTTGCGTTTTTTGGCTTGATTTAATCAAGAAAAAGGATAAGAACAAACCGATAAGTAGTGCAGTAAGCGGATTACCAATGAATATCAAAATCTCCGCTACCATGCTACTACCAAACGGTGCACTTGGGAAATTAGCCACCGACGATAAGCAGATTAATATGATAGGAACGATAATCGGCAAGAAAGCCATTGTCGCTGAAGGCAAATGGCTGTAATCGTCACGAGTTTTCATTCCTTCAGGCATTGCTGCTGGAGCATCTGCCGCATTGATATTGTCAGGAGTAGCGTTAAGGAAGCGATTAGACCACCACCAGCCAGCCAGTACTGCAACTGCTGTCACGACCACACCGACCATGATGACTAAACCCAAATTTGACTCTAGACCTAAGTTACCTGCCGCTGCGATTGGGCCTGGCGTCGGTGGGACAAAGGTGTGGGTAGCGTATAGACCAGTGGCCAAGGCAATGCTCATCGCGACACTTGATACATGTAAGCGCTCAGCCAAAGACTCTTTTAGAGAGTTCAAGATAATATATCCAGAGTCACAAAATACAGGTATAGAAACGACTGCACCGACGATAGACATGGTCAAAGTAGGGAAGCGTGGCCCCAATACTTTAATGACTGACTCTGCCATTACGATAGCAGCACCCGTTTTTTCAAGGATTAAGCCAATAATTGTACCAAATACAATCACAAGACCGATATAGCCCAAGATACCACCGAAACCATCAGAGATCGTTTTGGCGACAGTATTAAGCGGTACTTGATAAAATAGCGCGACCAAAAAAGCAGAGAGAATCAATACTAAAAAGGGATGCCACTTTAATTTTGCGGTAGCGAAAATAATAAAAAGAATGGTCAGCACAAGCCAAAATACAATCATCACTGTCTCAATATGGTTTATATCTTAATTGATTACCAATGCAATACAGCCAATTATATCGAGATTAAATACGGTATATAGCTTGCTAATTCTACTTTGCGTAGTGCTTGCAAGTGCTTTTACCATATCTACATTTAAACGATATTGGACCAACTATCTGCATCACTAACGATACGAAATTTTAAAGGGGCATATTTTATAGCAAATAGACGCCGCTAGGAAATAGATTCGTTAAATAGTTGGCGCTGTTGACAAAAAATCGAGAGATACTTAATTTTGAAATGAGAGAAGTTAGTAATAAAACGTCGAAGAGGTGTGTGGAAATACTTTTATAACTATCAATTGCTAATACTTCAAACCAAAAAAAACTGGCCATCTATAATGACCAGTTTTTGTCTAAACAATATTTACCTACCTGAGTAATGATTATTTTTAGAATAGGTATTCTAAGAAGTACCGTTATTTATAGTTAGGCAATCTTATCAAAAAAAGCTTTGTTATTGGTAGCAGTTGCAGTATCAAAGCTGACGTAAATGCCTTGATCATCCAACGTGGCATACCAATGATCATCATTGCCACTGGTCAGCAGCTGAAAGTATTTGTCATTGACTATTCTGCCAACTGTATACACCTCACCTTCGGAGTAGTATGCATTACCTTGAGTACAGATAAGCTTGTCATTGGTATGAATGTTATGATTTTCTTTCATGTTCTTGCGCCCTATTAGTACATTAGATAGCAGTAGATTATCAATTCTGCTAATAGTAATAAAGATGATTATATAGGCAGTATCTTGTTGTTTGGTATAGCGTTTTTAAGGCAATTGTTGCATTTAGTTACTACAATATTGCATAGATAACACTGTTATCATAGCAATAGATTTTTTGAAAATCCTAAGCTGTTTAGGAATATATAAAATCCTAATTTATCGAGATAAAGGAGTGCAAGTTAGCGTTATAAATTGTCTAAATATATAAACTCTAATGTCAAAAAGGACGCACTTAAAAAAGCCAGCAACCTAAGTTGCTGGCTTTTTGCAGACTGAGTCTAACTATATAGAAGATTACTCTTCAGAATAGTCTTCTTCAGCAGCTTCTTCGTCAGCTGAATCTTCGTTGTTACCATCTTCAGAAAGAATAGTAACTAAGATGCTAGCAGTAACGTCATGGTGTAGCTGAATATCAACATTGTATTCGCCAACTTGACGTAGAGTGCCTTCAGGTAGCTTGATTTCAGCACGGTCTACTTCTAGACCTGAGTTAGTCAATGCTTCAGCGATATCGCGAGTACCGATAGAGCCGAATAGCTTGCCTTCGTCACCTGATTTAGCACGCATGATAACATTAACGTCAGTCAATGCATCAGCACGCTCTTGAGCAACAGCGATCTCTTTTGCTTCTTCAGCTTCAAGTTCAGCACGACGTGCTTCGAACTTTTCAATGTTAGCTTTAGTAGCAGGTAGCGCTTTGCCCTGAGGGATAAGAAAGTTACGTCCGTAACCTGGTTTTACATCGACAGTTTCACCGAGTTTACCAAGGTTGACGATACGCTGTAACAAAATAATTTGCATGAGTCATTCCTAGTTAGCGGTTAACCTTGATGGTTATCAGTGTATGGAAGTAGCGATAAGTAACGAGCTTGCTTGATAGCAGTCGCTAATTGACGCTGATATTTAGTAGATGTACCAGTAATACGGCTTGGTACGATTTTACCATTATCACTAATGTACTGTTTTAGCAATTCAACATCTTTATAGTCGATGTGAGTGATGCCTTCAGCAGTGAAACGGCAGAATTTGCGACGGCGATAGAAACGTGCCATGAGTATTCTCCTTTAATTAGTCTTCACTGTTGTCGTTGTCGTCATTATCGTTTTCACGATTGTCTGGACGACGAGTAGTTGCTTTGCGTGCGCGTTTTTCATCGGCATTCTTGGCTAACTGCGACTCTTCAGTGACAGCTTCGTCACGGCGCATAACTAGACTACGAATGATCGCGTCGTTATAACGGAATAATTCTTCAAGTTCAGCTAAAGTTTCACCGTCAGTTTCAATGTTGAAAAGAACGTAATGAGCTTTGTGAATCTTGTTGATTGGATAAGCCAGTTGACGACGGCCCCAATCTTCTAGACGATGGATAACACCGTTGTTGTCTTGAACTAACTTGATGTAGCGCTCAACCATGCCGACCACTTGGTCGCTTTGGTCTGGGTGTACAAGTAACACCAGTTCGTAATGTCGCATTATGACTCCTTACGGATTAGTAGCTATTAACCCTATGTTAATAGCAAGGAGATTTATAAGGTAAGCCCAATTCTAGTCATATTTTATAAAAAACAATCAAGAATAAGCTTAGTTTATAAAGCGCCGTATTATAACAGTACTCGGCAACTAACACAAAGGTTAATCACCAAGCTACTGTCAATAAAATATAAAAAGAGGCTAAATAAGCTTTGATAAATAAAAAAGCCGCGATAGTACGCAGCTTTTTTAAGTATAACGAGCTATAAAACCAATATCCAAATCAAATACTATTATTCAGGTTTTGATTTTTTTACCAATTGGCTACTGTCTGCTTTGACCACTAAGGTTTTGGCAAGTTTGTCATGCCAACCAATATTTTCAGGGCTTTTAGATGCCATATAGTAATGAATGGCTAAAGGTATCAGTACTATAAATGAAGTAGAAAGGGGGATATAAAGTAGTGCTAGAAAAAGAGTACGTATCACAACCAATCTAAGAAAAGAAGGTAAATGATGGGTGGTTTGATCTACAACACGAATTCCCGTAATCAATTTACCTAACGACTGGCCCCGCAAGATAATAAAAAGTAATTGCAAAGCGATAAGGCCGAAAACCATCGCATTGGATATTAATTGTGTCGCTTGCGGAATACTTTCAGAAAGACTCAAAGAATATTTAATTACTGCTTCCATATTCTGTAAGTCTGTGGGCATGTCTCCCAACTTTCTCATAGCTAGCATTAATGGAAGAAACGCCATTATTAGTAGCAGCCAATCAAGCGCGGTTGCCAATACGCGTGACATAATTGGCGCAAGTACCACGTTGCCGACGACTTTATCATTGTCTGCAACAGCTTTTTTGAGAGTAGACTTATTCAGTGAGACATTGTTGTGCGGCGTTTGATGACGATTGGTCGTCATGTCGGCTTTCACGTTTTTAGGACGTTCAGGCTTGCCATATAGTCTGTCTAACGATACTGACTTATCATCTTTCGCTTTATTGGTATCTTCAGGGAAGACGGTCACGTTATTGATGATAGAGTCGTTTACTTCAGGCGTGTTAGCACTGGTCGGGCGATACACCGTTTGGTTATTGGTAAGATCACCTATGCGCTGCCACTGAGCTAAGCCTTCATGCCACATCAAATCATCAAGCAATACTTCACCAGATGCCAGCATGATATTCAGCTGCTCCAACTGATATGGGCCAGCTTGTACGTTATTTCGAGCAAGGAAAATCTGCATAATTGCCTGCATAGTTAGTCATGTCTTAGGACATTATATTAGGGTCTATTTGAAAAAATCAAATAGACCCTAATAGTGGTATCTTTAATGACTGTGTGAATGACCGCTGTGACTAAACGTAGCGGTTTACTTCGCTTCTTCACCAGCTAAGAAGAACCAAGTATCTAATACTGAGTCAGGGTTCAATGACACTGAGCTGATACCTTGCTCCATTAACCAAAACGCTAGATCTGGATGGTCTGATGGGCCTTGACCACAGATGCCGACGTATTTGTTTTGCTTACGGCAAGCTTCGATAGCCATAGACAATAGCTTCTTAACAGCAGGATCACGCTCATCAAATAGATGTGAGACGATACCTGAGTCACGGTCAAGACCAAGCGTTAACTGAGTTAAATCGTTAGAACCGATTGAGAAACCATCGAAATGCTCTAGGAATTCTTCTGCTAATAGGGCGTTGGTTGGTAGCTCACACATCATGATGACGCGTAGACCATTTTCGCCACGTTTTAGACCATTTTTCTCAAGTAACTCGATGACTTCTTTGGCTTCACCAACAGTACGTACGAATGGAATCATGATCTCAACGTTGGTCAAGCCCATGTCATCACGTACACGTTTTAGTGCTTTACACTCAAGCTCAAAACAGTCACGGAAGTTATCAGACACATAACGGCTAGCACCGCGGAAACCAAGCATTGGGTTCTCTTCTGATGGCTCGTATAACTTACCACCAAGCAAGTTAGCGTATTCGTTTGATTTGAAATCTGACATACGAACGATCACTGGTTGATCCATAAAGGCAACAGCTAGCGTTGAGATACCTTCAACCAATTTATCAACATAGAAGTCAACAGGTGATGCATAGCCTGCGATACGCTCTTGGATTGCTTGCGCAATTTCACGTGGCAAGCTGTTCATGTTTAGCAGCGCTTTTGGATGCACGCCAATCATACGGTTGATGATGAACTCTAGACGTGCAAGACCGATACCTTCGTTTGGCATTTGGGTGAATGAGAATGCGCGATCTGGGTTACCAACGTTCATCATCACTTTGAATGCTAGCTCTGGCATAGATTCAACAGAGTTAGTCTGTACTTCAAAATCAATCTGGCTTTCATAAATGAAACCAGTGTCGCCTTCCGCACAAGAAGCAGTTACGTCTTGACCATCAACCAATAGCTCAGTTGCGTTGCCACAACCAACGATAGCTGGCACACCTAGCTCACGCGCGATAATAGCAGCGTGACAAGTACGACCACCACGGTTAGTGATGATAGCAGAAGCGCGCTTCATAACTGGTTCCCAATCCGGATCAGTCATGTCTGATACGAGTACGTCGCCTTCTTCTACTTTGTCCATCTCGTTTAGGTTGCTAACGATACGCACTTTACCTGAACCGATACGTTGACCGATTGAACGACCTTCACACAATACTTTTGCGCCAGTCGTGTCGATGACATAACGTTCCATTACGTTGCTGTCTTGACGGCTCTTAACAGTCTCAGGACGTGCTTGAACGATAAAAATCTCGTTAGTATCGCCGTCTTTTGCCCACTCGATATCCATCGCTTGGCCATAATGCTGTTCAATCGTTACCGCTTGCTTGGCAAGTGAGGTTAGCTCTTCAGTCGATAGAGAGAACTGCATGCGATCTTGTTTTTCAACATCAACGGTTTTAACTGATTTAGCCGTGCTGCCTTCATCACCATAAACCATTTTCTTATGCTTACTACCTAAGTTACGACGAATAACTGACGGTTTGCCATTGGCTAGCAATTTCTTAGAGATATAGAACTCATCTGGGTTAACTGCACCCTGTACAACCATTTCACCTAGGCCATAGCTTGAGGTGATGAATACCACTTGATCAAAGCCACTTTCGGTATCTAGCGTGAACATAACACCAGCAGCACCAGTCTCTGAACGTACCATACGCTGTACGGCAGCAGATAGTGCAACACCTTCGTGCTCAAAACCTTTGTGTACACGGTAAGAGATTGCACGGTCGTTATATAGAGAGGCAAATACTTCTTTAATAGCAATCAGGACGTTATCAATACCGCGAATGTTCAAGAAGGTTTCTTGTTGACCGGCAAATGACGCATCTGGTAAATCTTCAGCAGTGGCAGAAGAACGTACAGCAACAGCGATGTCTTCGCCGCCACTCATGGTTTCAAATGATTGACGTACTTCTTGCTCAAGATCTTTTGGCAGTTCTTGTTCAATAATCCAAGTACGAATCTTTTTACCAGTAGCCGCAAGCTTATTAACATCGTTTACGTCTAGTGTTTTTAGCTCGCTGTTGATTTTGTCAAGCAAGCCTGTTTCAGTCAAAAAGCGGTTGAATGCATTTGAAGTGGTGGCAAAGCCGCCTGGAACACTAACGCCTAAATCAGAAAGATGGCTGATCATTTCGCCAAGCGAAGCGTTCTTACCACCAACCATTTCGATGTCGTCTTTTCCTAGCTGATCAAGATTGATTACAAGTGCTGTAGATTGCGCTGCCATGATAACTCCAGAAAATAAGGTTATTTAGTAAAGATTATAACGGTGAATTATACCGCCATATTAGGACAATTTCGAGGGTTTTCACCAAAAAACTTGTTAAAAATATACAAATTGTGGGGTTTGCTACATAAATTAGAGCCAGTCCCACCAGGTTTCGTATTTACTAGGATAAAAAATATCATTGTTAGTGACGATGTTATATGGTTTCAAAAGCCAATTACTGCATAAAGTAGACATGTTTAAACAGATGGCATTTAGAGTATTTCTATAATTTATGTTCCTATATAGAAGGTGCCATAAAAAACTGCCTTAATGAGAGGCGGGTTAGCTATGACAACAAGATGAAAACAATGTTGGTGCTAAGTGTACGCCTGTAACATTGATTTCTATTAAGAAGCTAATATGCGTATAATGTAGCGCATAGATAGTTGATGCACATTGCATAATAAATGTGCGATATAGGTGCTAAAAAAGGTTCGTTTTAAGAAGGCAGTTATAAAGCCAAGTTATACGAATTATAAAGCCAAGTTATACGAGTTATAAACGCAACTATAAAAAGCCGAGTAAAAGTCACGCTATTAATAGTAATAACTGCTAAACGTTTACCAAGTTTGAATTATTACTAAGATCTATACCAAAAACTAAATGAAGGTCACTATTGAGTTTTCAACCGAGGTGTCAACGATATGTACTCAAGCAATCCATCTGAACAAGTTAAGTCCACTATCCAAAATCGCCATGCGCTAAACTTGGACAGCTCACAAGCCATTAGAACGGCGTTTTTTATCTCAGATGGCACAGCAATTACTGCTGAGACACTTGGACGCGCTATTTTGAGTCAGTTTGCCTCGGTTCCTTTTGAGACAAGAGTATTGCCATACGTCGATAGCTTAGAGCGTGCTGAAGATGCGGTTGAACAAATCAACATGGCCTATCAGCGAGATGGTTCGTTGCCGTTGGTGTTCGATACGATCGTCAATCCTGAAATTCGTGAAAAGATCAACTCAGCACACAGTTGCAATTTAGATATGTATGAAGGTCTGATTGGCCGTGTTGCAGAAGAGACTGGTGTGGAGCCAGATGGTCATTCAGGGCATGCACATGATGATGTCGATTCTGAAACCTATAAAGAGCGTATCGATGCAGTTCACTTTGCTTTAGACAATGACGATGGCGCGCGTACTCGTCACTATAATGCAGCCGATATTATTTTGGTGGGTGTATCGCGCTCTGGTAAGACGCCGACTTCTTTATACTTAGCATTACAATTCGGTATTCGAGCGGCTAACTATCCTTTGACCGAAGATGACTTGTACGACAATCAGTTACCGAAAGCATTACGTGAGCACAAAGACAAATTGTTTGGTTTGCTTATTGATACTGATCGCTTAGTAAAAATCCGTCAAGAGCGCCGTGCAGGCAGTCGTTATTCTAGCTATCAGCAATGCCAGCAAGAGCAGCGCGCGATTCAGGGTATTTATATCACGCACGGTATCCCAAGCTTAGATGTATCGGAGATGTCTGTTGAAGAAATTGCCACGCGTATTTTGCAGATGACAGGTCTTAAGCGCCGTATCGGGTAATTAAAGGCTTTTGTAGTGGTTACTCTATGTGAATAGTGTACAAACTACATTTATGGCTTATTGTGGGCTCAACCTCAATAAATTGCCTAAATTTAAGAATATTAACTCGTACACAAATAGAATCAACAAATAAAGAGGACATCATGGTAAGTAAAAGTGCAAGCGACGAGACCAACGATACTGGTAAAGATATTCATACCGAAGTATCAAATAAATCTAGCGGACACGTGCCAAGCCCTGAACATACCGAAGGTAAGAACAAAAAAGAAAAGATAGAGCAGACTCATGAACAAGTGACTGATGATGTCATGCATCATCCGGACCTTGTGAATCCGCTTGATGACACACGAATCGATATTAAATCTGGTTTTACCAAAGACTCTCGTCGTCTAAAAAGTGACGATCATGAGTATGAGTACGATGCCGTTGTTTTGGGGGCGGGACCTGCTGGTGAAGCCGCTGCCATGAAGCTGACTAAGTCTGGTAAAAGAGTGGTGGTTGTCGATCCACGTGATCAAGTAGGGGGTAACTCTACTCACGTCGGCACAATTCCAAGTAAAGCATTGCGCCAATCTGTATTTAACTTGATTAATTTCCGCCGCGATCCAATGTTTACCAAGGCGATGGAATATAAGCAAGTACCGCTAAATGAAGTACTGGCCAAGGCGCGTCAAGTTATCCGTCGTCAAGTCAGTACCCACACACGTTTTTATGAGCGCAACCGTATCGAAGTTATTCAAGGTTGGGCAAGTTTTATTGACGCTCATACGCTACGTATTGAAGTCGATGAAAATGTGTACGAAACCATCACTTTCAATAAAGCCATCATCACTGTCGGTAGCCGTCCTTACCGTCCTGAGATTTTAGACTTTAACCATCCACGCGTTTTTGACTCTGACAAAATCTTGCAAATGGATTATGTGGTCAAAAAAATCATCATTTATGGTGCAGGGGTGATTGGCTGTGAGTACGCGTCTATCTTTACTGGTCTTGGCTACAAAGTTGATCTAATCAATAACCAAGATCAATTGCTCAACTACTTAGACAGCGAAATCAGTGATGCCATCGCGCATGACTTTAGACAGTTCGGTGTGCTTATCCGTAGTAATGAAGAGATTGATCATCTTGAGACTCATGATGATTATGTGGTCTTGCATTTAAAGAGCGGCAAGCGCATCAAATCTGATGCCATTCTTTGGTCAAATGGTCGCTCAGGTAATACAGAAGGCCTGAATTTAGAAGCCATTGGGTTAAAAGCAAACGGACGTGGTCAGCTAAAAGTAGATGATACTTACTGTACGGACGTCGACAATATCTATGCTGCTGGTGACGTAATCGGTTGGCCATCACTAGCTTCTGCTGCCTATGACCAAGGTCGCTGTGCCGCTGCCTTTATGGTTGGTGATAGTGATGCTGAGCCAGTATCTAGTGTACCGACTGGTATCTATACGATTCCTGAAATCTCTTGTATCGGTAAGACAGAGCAAGAGCTCACGGATGAAAAAGTGCCGTATGAAGTGGGTCAGGCATTCTTTAAACATCTGGCACGTGCTCAAATCATTGGTGAACGTTCAGGCGTATTAAAGATATTATTCCATCGTGATACGTTAGAGATTCTAGGCATCCATTGCTACGGTAACCACGCTTCAGAGATTATTCATATCGGTCAAGCCGTGATGAAGTGTAAGAGCAACAATACGCTTGAGTACTTTGTAAATACGACTTTCAACTATCCCACGATGGCAGAAGCATATCGTGTGGCAGCATTGAATGGTTTGAACCGAGTGTTTTAAACCACCGCTATTGATATCGTATAAATAAAAAAGCGCCTGCTACTATATTATTAATAGTGCAGGCGCTTTTTTTATGCTTATAGATTTCATTAGTTTGAAGATTTACAAGTAGGCTTTTCGCTGTGGAATACGCTTGCGTAAAAATAGCAACAAAACAAAATAGAGCAACCATAAGCCAGCTAACGCGTAAAATCCTATAGCGACTTGAGAGATGCTGGCACCCATTTGGTTAAGCTGTACAGAGGTATTGATTGCAGGGGTAGTCGGTACCAGCCAACGTATTACTTGTAATACTTGAGGCAATTGGTCTGCTGGCCAAGGGTAGCCGCTTAAGAAGAATATCGGTAAGGAGATAAAAATTAAGATCTGCATACTGCGCTCACGCTGCCGGAACCATAATCCGAGCACGCAGCCGAGCGTTGCGACTGTCGGACAAAATAGTGCTAAAAACAGCAGCGTACCAAGCATGTTTTGTCCGCGTGGATAATGATGTAGCTCAAACGCCCACCCATAATAAAAGCAGCCAACGATAAAGCTAAGTGAGCTCAAAGCCCCAATGCGTCCTAGCCAACCACGTACACTCGTACTGTGACGGCGCTGCTCGTACCATGTGCCAATCAGCATCGCAGTCGCCATTAAAAGTGTCTGCTGTAAAATAATAACAGAGACAGCAGGTACGACATAAGCACCATAGCCTTCAGTTTGGTTATACAGTGGCATAATCCGTAGCGGTACGGCTTGAGTATTCTGTGCTGCGGTAGATGCATAAGCGCCTTTCGCAATGCTTTTCTTTACCTTGATGCCTGCGGATACCGTACCTACTGCTTGAGAGAATCCCAATTGGACGTTTTTATTTAAAATAAAATAACCGCCATTACCCAGTACGCTAACGTGTGCTTGCTCTCCGGACTGAACTTGTTCTTCGAGACCAGCTGGAATCACCATATAGCCTGCAATTTGATCTGACCATATGGCTTCTTTGGCCGCCTGCTCATTGATAAATCGTTCAGTATCTAGGTATGGACTAGCACTCGCATAGCGAACAAGAGTACGCGATAAGTTGCTGTTGTCATGATCAATGATACCCACTGGTACATGGTTGACCACTTCAGTTGAGTAGGGCCAAGGATAGAAAAACCCATAGATAATCGGGGCAATAATCAGCATCAAAAGTACGCCTTTATCCCCAAAAACGTCTTTGAACGTTTGAATAAAGCTTGTCCAAAATGTTTGAGATGCTGGAGCGATGGCTGATTGAGGCTCTTTGCGCTTGAGCTTTGATTGTGCGGACATTAGCGGGCTCCCCAGCGTTCAGGATGCGCCAATGCGCGTTTGGTCAATAGGGCTGTCAGTAGCATGGCGATGATAGTGGCAAGCGCCAGACCGTAGACAATAGGCACAGAGATAGCAATAGGCGCTTGCATTTGCAATTGAGCAATGTGTAGCTTGAGGTAATGTGTCAGTGGCAATGCATTTGACCAGTATTGCGCGCTATCACTAATCGCAATATAAGGAAAGGTCACACCAGCAAAGGCATAAGAAGGCGCTGAAATAAAACCAGTGGTTGACAAACCCATACGCAGTGAAAAGGAGTTCAAAGTAAAAATAGCACCAAGCCAGAATGACAGTATCATCAAACACAATAGGCCGATATATACTGCGATGATTGACCCAATGCTTATATTTTGGTTCGACGTTACAAGCCACAATACCAAAGCCGACCATAAGCTATAGGCCAATATTGACCAAAAGTATTTACCCAATAAACCAAAGACCAATACTGATAAGCTGACCGAATGGGGCACGTTTGCGCTTGAAGATGCTTTGTTATCGCTGCTATCTTGTTTGGTTGATAGCGAAGATGACGTTTTTGAAGCTCTGGATAAGGTTAGACTAGGTTTGCCTGTATCAATAAAACGGTACCAGCGACCGATATTCTTATCACGTAACTCGCGGCCAATCGTGGTTGCGCCAATGACCATTGCCAATATATGTAATAAGGCAGGTATGACGGTCGAAGCCAAAAACTGCTGATAATTGGTCGCAGCATTGAATAAGCTAATACGCTGCACACTGATAGGCGCATAAGCCGTCATCGCTTGTGATGGCGCTACGCCTTGTTTGACCAATCGCTTGATCTCTACACCTGCGGATAATGTACTAGCGACCGCTTGGACACCTGCCTGAATAATACCAGAGTGCGTACCGTACTGTGCATTAACTTGTAGAGTCAACGGAGCAGGCTGGCTCGATAAGATATTACGAGAAAAGTCCTCTGGGATAATGACGACAGCGTAAATATCGCGCTGTAAAATCGCAGCCTCTGCATCCGCTTGAGAGTAATAAAGCTGTCTGACCGTCAAAGTAGGACTGGCCTCTAAGTAACGGACGGCAGTATTGGCAACAGCGCTGTTGTCTTGATCGATGACTCCGATAGGCAAATCGGTAATTTGAGTCTGTGAAAATATCCACCATATTAGCAGCACCGTTGCCAGTGGTATCCATACCACCATGCTAAAGTCCCAATGATTTTTTGCCAAAAAACGGCGCTCGTAGGCTGCACTGCGTAAAAAAGCCTCACTTAACTTAGTCAAGTGCATGGCTTACTCTTGGTTCTGATTGACAGGAGTAGGGTTGATACGTACGACCACGCTCATACCTGAGCGGATACGAGCATCGGGCTTAGATGGTCGTGCCTTTACCTCAAAAGTACGCACATCAAAACCATCATCGTTATTGGTCGGACGCCAAGTGGCAAAGTCTGATAGGGTCGATGTCGCATAGACGGTAAACTGTTTTGTATAAGACTTATCCGCTGATGACAGCGCTGGGATAGTACCGGTAAATGTCTGACCAATAGCAAATTGATTTAAATAAGACTCAGTGACGTTAAGTACTACCCACTGGTCATTGGTATCCACCAACGTCAGGAGCGGAACTCCTTGACCGATGACTTCTCCAGCACTCACGATGACATTATCGACGATACCAGCGATAGGACTTCTTAGGTTCGCTTCCTCTTTTGCTACTAACGCCTCATCAAGTTTTGCATCGACCTGTGCGACTTGTGCAGTGGCCGCTGACTTATCTTCAGTACGTGCGCCTTCTAGCGCCAGATCATACTGCAAGCGGGCTGCTTCGGTTTGGTCTTGAGTAGCAAGATATTGAGCATATGATTCATCGCGCTTTTGTCGCGCCATCAGTCCTTCTTCGTAAAGGCGATTGACACGCTGATAGGTATTTTCTGCCAAGTCAGACGCGGCTTTATTGGCTTGCCAAGCGGCTTTTGCTTGGGCGATTTCTTGCGGGCGCGCACCATTTTCTGCTTTGTCTAATTGGCTTTGCGCGATTTGCTTACCAGCACGTGCTTGATTAATCTTGGCATTAATCTCAGGCGAATCCATCTCAACCAGTTGCTGACCAGCCGTTACCGTATCACCCTCTGTTACCATAATTTGGGCAATACGCCCTGGTACTTTTGCAGCGATAGACGTTTGCTGCATCTGCATTTGCCCTTGTAGCGTAATAACTTCTGGCTCGCTATGCGCATTACTTTTGTATAGGCCGTACGCAATCGTACCAAGGACAATCAGTATGAATAGGGCAAGTAGTGCTTTTTTCATACGCGCAGATTTGTCAGTTTTAGAGGCGCTACGATTATAAGCAGGTGTCGGTTGCTCTGGTTCAATATCAGACACGTCTTCTACAGGATCGACTGAATTTTGTGTATCTTGAGAGGTCACTGACTCGGTTGCATCAGCTGATTTATTTGAGTCGTCTGATTCGCGTGGTAATTCTGTCATGACAATGAGATTCCTAAAGCAACAAAGTTGAAAATAAAGGGTTTATTACTAGTACACTCGAAACGCATAAGGCTTGGCGTTGTCTATGGTTTCAGAATTAAAAATAGCACCAAGAGCGACGATAAATGCTGAATAGTAGAGCCATAGCATAATGACCACAGCAGCTGAAAGCGCGCCAAACTCCGCACTATAGTTATTAAAATTTTGCACATAAATTGAAAATAAGATGGACAATATAATCCATAAAACCGTTGCCAGCGCAGCGCCCGGCATCAACTTTTTGAGAGCGACGGCATCACGATTTGGGGCTAGGCGATAAAGACCCAAAAAGCTTAAGAATATGATACCTGTCAATATTGGCCACCTGCTCCAAAGCGCAATTGTCTTTGCTATCTGAGGGAAAGGGAAGTAGGCCGCCCCCAAAGGAATAATCGCGATAGAGGAGACCGCGATAATCAATACGACTACTGCTGCAAAGGTCAAACCAACTGCGCGAATCGTGCTTTGTACAAAACTACGCTCTTGCGTAATATGGAACGCAAGGTTAATAAGAATAATTAAAGACTTAATACCTTTAGAGCCAGCGTAAAGTGCGAGCAAGGACGATATAAGCAGGCTGAAAGTCAGAGCAGACGTAGTTGTAGAAACCAACTCGCTCAGACGGGAGTTGAGCACTTCATATACTGTATCAGGTATAAATTGACTCAAAAGCGAGATTTGCTCTTGCATCTCGGCGGGAGAAAACGCAAGACCATAAAGTAGGACAAACACAGCCATCACGGGAAAAATTGATAAGAATCCAAAGAAACCTACGCTTGCGCAATGCGCCCAAACATTAGAATTATTGGCAATACGCCACGTTTCTAGTAACGTCTGTAGCCAGTTTTTTATTGATTTAGAGGTCAATTCTTTCATAAAAGCAGCTGTTCGTAATAGGGTTGGTAATAGTATTTTTGATGTCGACTTCATGGTAATACAAAGCATTTATCAGCACGACTTATGGTTTCTCACGTTACATCATTGCTCAGTATATAAAGTAGGCAATTGAATGTCAGCGGCATTGAGATAAGCATTAAAAGCAAGTGGCGTACCACAGCTTTGCATAAGGGCAGCCAGTGACTGTACATAGTCATTAGCAGCTTGTGCTTGTTCAGTACGTGCTTTGAGCGATTGCGTCTGTGCCTGCACCACGTCAACGGTAGTATTTACACCTTCTTGTAATCCTAAACGTCGTAGTCGCAATACTTCTGCTGCCAAATCAACATTACTTTGTAATGCTTGATAGCGTGATTGAGCATTATTGACATCGTGCCAGTTTTTTTCTACCAGTAGCAATAAATTGTCACTAACTTCAATCTCAGAGAGATCGGCCTGACGTATTTTGGCACTACTGGATGCTAGCGATGCGGCTTTATCGAGTCCGCCCCATAGTTTCCAACTGGCAGATATACCAGCGACCCAGCTTGGATCTTTCTCTACCTGACCATAACCGTATAGTAATACCGTAGGTTTGTAGCCCGTATCTGATAGCGCATGTAACTGCTGAGCCTGTGCCCGCTTGGCTGCAACTTTTTGCAGTCCGGGATGGTTGTTTAGTGCCAAGTCCTGAAAATAGCTCACATCTGGTAGAGGGCGACTAGAGACAAACAAGGGTGTGGTTGGCTTGATGCGATAGTCGGTACGTAGTAGGCGCTGTAGTGCAATCATAGCTAGGCGCGCGTCATTATTGGCATTGACGGATTCGCTTTTGGCATCGGCAAGCGCTGACTGTGCTTCTAGTCTATCAACACGTGAGATAAAACCTTCTTCAAACAGACGCTCGGCCATATGGTCGGTCTGCTGCAATGTATCGTAAGCGTCTTCTCGTAAGTAAGCGGCGATAATCGCTAGCTGTGCCTTAAAATAACGCTCAATTAACGTATTATAAAGCTCATTTTTATCCAGTACGCTATCAGCCATCGCTTCTTGTGTACGTGCATCCGAGGCGCCAGTCAATGCGTCTGTACGTCCAGCAGTATAAATAGGCCAAACGACTCCAAGACCTGCGCCTGATGTAGAGCCTGAGCGCTTGAGGTTGTAGGAGTCGGGAATACGCTCACCAACCAGCTCACCAAAATCTGGTAAGTCTGCTGTAGGAGGGACTATATTATCTACCCCATTGTTTACTTCGTTGACGATACCGCTCCTAAGAGAAGATAAATCTATATCCTCATCTAAATGATAGGCACTGGCAGATACTCGAGCAAATACGAGCGGATTGTCGATAGTTCTTAGCGCGTCAGTTTGGTATTCGCTAGCGGCAATCGCTGCTTGATTGGCAGCGATTTTAGGTGATACTTGTACCAGCAGCTTCTGCGCTTGCTCTAAACTCAAAAAGCTTGAAACGTCTAATGCGTAGCTGTTACCGACTGTTTTATGTGTGATAGGGTCAACAAGCGTAGACAGTGCTTGCGACTCAGCGTTTTGAGGGTTTGGTACTGTATGAAAAGGCGCCACAGTTGGTTTATCATTATCAGTTGGACTATCAGCATCTATGATTTGTGTCACAGCCACTGGTGTAACATTATCTGATACTTCTATACTGTCAGCATCAGTGCTCGCGTAAGTCATGACAGGCACGCTCATGACTGCAACGGTCATCATAGCAGTCGGTAGCGCTGATAAAATGAATTTCATAAGTCACATAAGCCATTAATTAGAATGTAAGGTATTATAAAATAAGGAACAGCACCAATAAGTTTCATTGCTCAAGATATAAAGTTGCTGAACTATTATAGACTATTTGCTAGCTAGCGAAAGAATGATGCTTAAATAAATCATTCATATTCTAATATAAAAATACGTCTATATTAAAAGTGCTAACAAGCGGTCATTCGTCATAAGAGGTACACTGTAGAGCCACAATGGTGACGGGTCAATGCTCAGTATTT
>NZ_PJAS01000017.1 GCF_002836735.1 Psychrobacter sp. 4Bb
GTCTATCTTTTATTCCTAGTGACCTACGTAGCAAATCCTATTTAAAGGTGAGCACTGCGGACGACTGTCTGGGAGACAGTCGTCCGCAGTGCAAGACGGAAGGCTATGCCGGTAGATAGCTCTTGCGTTGCCTAGCAAAGCAATGTTTTGCCTTAACGGTGCTCTTCTCGTTCGTCAACTTTCTATACCTAGATAAAGCCCCCAACGCTCAAGCAAAGAGGGCTTTTCTTTGGCTAACATTAAGAATTATTTTGCCAATGCTACAACGTATATGCGAACCTTACTACTTACAGAACCACAGATGTTTTCATTGCGTATATATTATTTTAAAGCGAAACCCGTGCCCTAAAACAAAAGAGATATCTATCATCAGGCAAGACTATGCCGTTGAATATAACCAAATGTATTAGATTATACCTAGCCAGTAAAGTTTATAAACGATAAAAGACACCATAATATCCGCTTCTACCCTTTTAGTATGCTAGAGGAGAGAGCCGTGAGGTATTAGGCATTGATATTGGGACAAGAAGCACCTTTTACTGCGAGTAATAAGGTATCTTTATTATTTAGCTGAGTGGCACTGTCATCTTTTGAGTAACTTAAATAGAATGATGAAACTTGCTAAAGATTGAATAGAGCTCTATATCAAGGATGAATCTTATAGCTTATTAATCGTATGCTATCTAATGAGCGTAAGTGGATAGAGGGATTAATCATTTTCTAATGAAGCTGAAATGGAAGAGCTATACTGATAGTAGATATATAAGCCATAGCAGTTTCCAGAATGAGCGTAAACCCATTCTAGAAACTACTTACTGACTGCTAACTATTAACTGTTTGTTGTATTATTTAAAATTTATCTTGGAGTTCTTTATTCTTCTTTAAATTTTGGCACACCTTTTTCCCAGACATCCCAATTGTCAATGATGTGATCGACAGTTTTTGATCCTACTAGCACGATATTTTCTACTGTTTCTGCAAAGCCACCAGCTGTTTCCCCTGGCGCTGGATCTAGATGTTGAAGCGTGGTCTCATTTGGATTACCTTGGTCAAAATTCACTGCGCCACGTAAGCTCATGATGCGTTCAATACCTACCGTTCTGTTAAGTACTTGTGCTATTGCAGCGGCTTCCATTTCAGTGATAATGTAATCATCTGCGTTATACAATTCAGCTATATATTGCGCTTGTTTAGACAACCCTGGTCCATGAAAAAAGGTATCTCCTGTCATATGAGTGCCTACGGTGATAGCTGGGCTCCGTCGTGCTGCTGCATCAGGATATTTCATTCGATAGGCGCTGGCTTCTTTTGAGTCTTTTAAGGCAACTGACTGGCTTAGATGTAGATTCCATTTTAGCAGGTCAGAGTTAAGTTGATAGTGGCGAATATCTTCATAGCCTTTGCGTGGTGCAAACGTAGGTGCGCCTTTTTCACCTTCTTCAGCTTTCCAGCGGTGACCTAAGTCATAATCTACGAGCCAAGACGCCTAGCTTACATCACCTATCGTGCCTTTACTCGGTGGTGTTCCTGCGACACCACTTAGAACGAAGTAGCTTTTGCTAAAGTCAAATTTGGGAGAAAGTGTGATTGCTTGCATGGACGCTGAAGACCCTACTTTACCCATCCCTAATATAGTCAGTCCAAAATAGAAAAGGTACAATGCCTTTAAACCAAGCAAAGAG
>NZ_PJAS01000018.1 GCF_002836735.1 Psychrobacter sp. 4Bb
TATTGTACCTTTTATATTTTGGACTGACTATAGGTTATGTAAAGTTTGTAGTAACTGTTAATGTCTCATACCTCTTTTTCTTTAATAGATGATATTTTCGAAATAGAATTATATTTCTGAATGCAGCGTTATTTAACTGAGCGTTCTTAAACTAAGTGCTTTTTACCTGGACGTGTTTTATTGAATGACTTTTACTGAACGCTACTATTCCAACTGTATGCAGAACTATTTTAAATTCCTCACGTTATATGTGATGTTGTATGGAAGGTTGGCTGCAAACTATAAACTGTAGCGACCTCACAAACCTCTAACCTAATCAAACGACTTGGTTTATAGTTTACTATCCACTTATTCTCAAATCTATTAAGGACAATACATATGGATACCAATACGGATACTGAAAACTCTACACAAAAAACCAGCGGCGACACACGCCCTTATGCAGTTGTTCTATATGGTGCGACAAGTTTCGTCGGTCAGATCACTGCCCACTATTTAACCAATTTTTTATCAAATAATAAGAACGAAGATGGCTCAGACGTATCATGGGCAATCGCAGGCCGCGATGAAGACAAGCTCAACAAGTTGCAGGCCAAACTTGAGAGCAAGGTAGACATTATTATCGCCAATAGTAATGATGCTGCCAGCCTTGATAAGATGACAAAGCAAACTCAAGTCATCATTTCTACTGTCGGCCCATATCTGAAATATGGTGAGCCACTGATCAAATCTTGTGCTGAAAACGGTACGGATTATGTCGATCTTACTGGTGAGGCCATTTTCATCAAAGATATGATGGATAAATACCAAGACACTGCCAAGCAAAGTGGTGCCCGTATCGTTAACTCTTGTGGTTTTGACTCTATCCCCTCAGATTTGGGCGCGTACTTTACCCAAGCTAAGGCAGAAGAAAAGTTTGGCGAGACCTGTAATGTCATTCATATGCGTGTCAAAGCGGCGAAAGGTGGTATCTCAGGCGGTACTATCGCATCGATGGCATCAATATTTGAAGAAGCTGGCGAAGATAAATCACGTCGAAAACAAGTGGCCAATCCATATCTGTTAAACGATGATACTGATGCACCAAACGTACGTCAGGATAATGTCAGCAAACCAGTATATGACAGTAACCATAAGCGCTGGTTAGCACCGTTCGTCATGGCGACCATCAATACGCGTATCGTCCATCGCACTAACCAATTGCTCAGCTATGAGTACGGTCGCGATTTCAAATATGACGAAGCAATGTGGATGAAAGATGGCGTCAAAGGAAAACTGTCTAGCTATGCCATGAGTGCAGGTTTGTTGGGCTTTGCTACTGCAATGATGATTAAACCAAGTCGCGAGTTACTATCCAAGCACGTCTTACCAAAAGCTGGCTCAGGCCCTTCTAAGGACGAGCAAGAAAACGGCTACTTTGATATTCGTCACTTTGGACAAACGGCCAAAAATGACACTATTACCGTTAAAGTAACAGGTGATAGAGATCCTGGTTACGGCAGTACTTCTCGCATGATTTCGCAGGCGGCATTATGTCTGGCACAAGATATCAGCAAAGAGGACGTTGGCGGTGGGTTCTGGACACCAGCATCTGCGATGGGAGATAAGCTAATAACTCGCTTAGAAGCGCATTCTGGTCTTATCTTTGAAGTGATTG
>NZ_PJAS01000019.1 GCF_002836735.1 Psychrobacter sp. 4Bb
ATTAAGCTTAGTAAAGACGCTATATCAAAAGTCTAAAACCCGCAATTGCCCTACTTAAGCAACGGTATAAATTTAATTTCAGGGTTTTATCTTAACGCTTTCTTAACGATACCAATCTTATAATGATACCTAAGTGCTAACCAGTGCCCTCCTACACTGGGATCATTACAACAAGAATTATATCGGTGATTGCACTTTTTATTTTATTCCCAAAGCTTGCCATACCCTCTAACTTTAATGACTATTAAGCAATCAACATGAGTACTCGCAAACCTACTATTCTCGATAATGAAGCCGCAGATTTTGATTATAAACTTAAAGAAACAACTGGCTCTCTACTGGTAGCTGATAGCTTTGCGAGTGAAGTTAAAGGTAAAAAGGGGCTGTCTCGTATTTTAAAAGCGACGGGCTACTCGATAGATGGTTTTAAAGCGGCTTATAAATATGAAGCGGCCTTTAGGCAAGTTATTTGGCTTAACTTTTTACTACTTATCGTTTTAATATTTATGCCTTTTGCTATCTATATAAAAATGCTGCTGTTAATAGTTTCGTTTCTATCGCTTATCGTCGAGCTATTCAATACAGGTATCGAAGCCTGCGTTGACCATACTTCTACAGAACAACATCCGCTCGCTAAAATAGCTAAAGATGTCGGTTCTGCTGCCCAGTTTTTGGCGTTATTGCTATTGTTTGTTTTATGGCTGATGGCATTATTTAACGTCTTATAGCGAATAGCACTTGAGGTTTTGCAAATTAATATATTGAAAGGTATTTCAATGGCATTGGAAAATAACTCATCTGATTGGATGTGGCTTAAGCTGCTTTGCTTAACGATCATTACAGCGTTAATCTTTGAACATAGCCAGTTTGATATTCACATCAGCGAGCTTTTTTATACTAATGGGCAATGGCTTATACAAAAGGGCGCACAGCCTTATGCTTTCATCTTTTATGATGCTCCTAAAGCATTATTGATTTTGCTAGCCCTCTACTTAATCACTGTGTTAATTATTAAATACAGACAGCCTTCGAATAATGTTTCTATCATCAAGAATAGAAGTATCAATCAATTTATGGTTCCCTTTTCAGTACGTGAAATAAGCTACCTACTGATTATTCTTATCGTCGTACCTTCTACTGTTGCCCTATTAAAGAGTGTCACTCATGTCAGTTGCCCCAATCATTTAACGCTGTTTGGTGGGGACTTACCTTATCTGAATATTTGGCAAAACATAACCGCTAAAACCGATTCCAAATGCTTCCCAGCCGCCCATGCCAGTGCAGGGTTCTCTTTATATGGCCTGGCTTTTTTACCTAGTCTACACAAATATCGCTATAGGATATTTACAGTAGTGACTGTTTTAGGCTGGACGATGGGGCTGTATAAAATGAGTTTTGGCGATCACTTTTTTAGCCATACGCTGGTATCAATGCTGCTGTCACTGACAACAACTTGTACATTTGCCAGCTTCTTATTCAAAAAAGCAACCATTTATGAAGGCAGAAACATTGAGTCTAATACTTTGATAAGTTGATAACTACATTTATTATTAACACCTATAATCACACGTCATAATACT
>NZ_PJAS01000020.1 GCF_002836735.1 Psychrobacter sp. 4Bb
ACAGGCGAATTCTTTGACGCCGAGGAGACAGGCGCATGAGTCCAGAAATTATCGGTGCGATTGGCCTAGTGGTTATGATCCTGCTTGTCGTCTTACGAGTGCCTGTTGCACTTGCCATGTTAGGGGTGGGTCTAGTAGGTTTTGGTGCGGTCACCGCGCCTAGTGGTGCTCTGCAAATGCTCAAAGACATCCCAGTTGATGTCTTAGCAAAGTATGACTTTAGTGCCATTCCCTTATTTATTCTGATGGGCGTGTTTGCCACTCACTCTGGTATGGCAGGTAAACTCTTTGAAGCCACCCGGACCATATTTGGCGGGGTAAGGGGCAGTCTTGGTATTGCAGGCATTGGTTCATCCGGTATCTTTGCCTCTATCTCAGGCTCGTCGCTTGCCACTGCCTCTACCATGACCAAAGTGGCCTTACCGCAAATGGAGAAGTACGGTTATCAGCCAGGCTTTGCCTGCGGTATCTTAGCCGCTGGTGGTACGCTTGGTATTATGATTCCGCCCAGTATTGCGCTACTGGTCTATGCCATCTTAACCCAGCAGTCAGTGGGTGACATGTTCATCGCTGGCTTCTTACCCGGTATGCTCGGCATGGTGATGTATTCCATCACGGTCATGATTATGGTGCGCTGGAAACCGCATTTAGCAAAACGTGGTGAGAAAACGTCTTGGAAAGCCAAGCTACTGTCACTGACTGGTCTGATACCATTTAGCTTTATCTTTATTGTGATTATTGCCGGTATCTTCTTTGGGCTATTTACCCCAACAGAAGGCGCCGCAGTAGGGGCGTTTGTCTCATGGGCTTATGCCTTTGCTAAAGGCATGCGTCTAGATGGTCTCAAGCAGTCATTGATTGAGACGCTAGCGCTCTCTGCCGTGGTGTTCTTTATGCTACTGGGTGCAGAGGCATTGGGATACTTTATTTCAGTCTCACGCTTGTCTTATACCTTGGCATCTTGGATCGGTGGATTGGCGGTCAGTCCAATGATTGTGCTGATCTGTATTCTATTCATGTACTTCCTATTGGGACTGTTCATGGATGCCTTAGCGATGCTGGTAATCACGATACCTGTGGTATATCCAATCATTTTAGCGCTAGGGTTTGATCCTGTCTGGTTTGGCATTATTGCAGTATTGACGGTGGAGCTGGGTTTGATTACGCCGCCGATGGGGATGAATATCTTCGTGATTAAGGCGATGGCACCGCACATTAAGCTGAGCGATATGTTCCGCGGAGTGGCACCATTTATTGTCTCTGATGTGATTCGTTTGGTTATCTT
>NZ_PJAS01000021.1 GCF_002836735.1 Psychrobacter sp. 4Bb
TGACCCCTGCCGTCAATCCCGTAGAATTAAACTTGGGAGATTTTAGTTACGCAGCTTGACGATAATAATCAAACCACACCTGTCTTGGCGATTGATAGCCCAAACCCTTTTGAATCCTCGTCTGATTGTAGTACAGCTCGATATAACTGATAATATCATTGATGGCTGTGAACCTTGTTTTATAGTCTTGATGATATACCAACTCATTCTTTAATACGCCCCAGAAGCTTTCTATCGGAGCGTTATCGAAACAGTTGCCTTTGCCGCTCATTGAGCCTATGAATTGATGCTGCTTAATGGTCTTGTGGTAGGCGTGACTGCAATACTGGCTGCCTCTATCAGAATGTACAATTAGCCCCTTGCTTGGGCGTTTATTCTTAATTGCCATGTTAAGCGCACGACATACTAAATCTGCGGTCATGCGCTTGTTAATAGCGTAGCCGACAAGCTCTTTAGTGTATAAGTCTTTGACTCCAGCTAAGTACAGCCAACCTTCGTTTGTCCAGATATAAGTAATATCGCTGACCCAAGACTCATTGGGACGCTTGGCGTCAAACTGCTGATTCAGCACGTTGTCATAGACCAGTTTATTGTGATTGGAATCAGTAGTGACTTTAAAGCGCTTATGACGACGGCACTTGATGCCGTGTTCCTCTTTAATACTTCTAACCATGTAGGGACTGATGTCATGGCCTTGATCACTTAGACGCGCATGTAGACGATCTACACCATAACGCTCATATGTTTCAGTATGAGCGGCTTTGACTAGTAGCTCGCAGTGATTACGATGTATCTGCTGATCACTAATGTCACGACTTGACCAGTCATAGTAACTTGATGATTTAACCTTTAATACACGGCACATAGTTGTGATGCTAAATATCTGCTGATTGTCTTTGATAAAAGCGTACTTTACTAGCTGTGCTTGGCGAAGTACGCCGTCGCCTTTTTTAATATCTCGCGCTCCTCCTCAGCAACTTTAAGCTGGCGCTTTAGCCGTTTTACTTCTTCAAGGGCGCTCATAAGATCAGGATCGTATTGCTCAGTGCCCACAAGCTTGCCCTGATTGGCTTTATTCTGCCAGTTAGATAAGGTTTGCATGGCGATCCCGAGCTGCTTTGCAGTAGCTGAAATATTGCCATTATTATCCGCTATCTTCTTGACAGCTTCTGCTTTAAATTCTGTGCTGTAAGTTCTAACTTTCTTGGTCATGGTAAACTCCTCGTTGAGTCGTTAGTTTACCAAGTTTACTTGTACGGTTTCTTCAGCATAGCTCA
>NZ_PJAS01000022.1 GCF_002836735.1 Psychrobacter sp. 4Bb
GAGCCTTTCCCAAACTTTGTGTAACTGCTTATAATCCACTAACAGGAGAATAAGCAATGACTAACCAATCTGACATTAAAAAACTGGCCGAGCAAATGGCTGGTAGCATGAATAGCTTTGATGACATCAAAGACTTTCAGAAGCAGCTCATGCAATCCTTTATCGACACTGCTCTTGAAGCTGAGATGGAAGACCATCTCGGCTACCCCAAGCATGAGAAAGCAGACAAGCCTAATAAGCGTAATGGGCACACTAAAAAGACCATCCGTAGCGACACAGGCGATTTTGAGATATCCACCCCAAGAGACCGTGATAGCAGCTTTGAGCCTGTACTCGTCAGTAAGCATCAAACCCGTATTAGTGGCCTTGATAACAAGATCATCTTCCTTTACGCCAAAGGTCACACCACCACCGAGATTGTAGAGAGCATCAAAGAGCTCTATGACGTCGACATCTCAAGCTCTCTTGTCTCAAGAGTCACCGATAACATATTAGAGGACATTATCGTTTGGCAGAACCGGCCGCTGAGCAGTGTTTATCCTATCGTCTATTTAGACTGCATTGTCGTTAAGGTACGCCAAGACAAGCAGATCATCAACAAGGCGATCTATCTGGCCTTAGGAGTGGGACTTGATGGTAGAAAAGAGCTGCTTGGCATGTGGCTATCAGAGAATGAAGGCGCTAAGTTCTGGCTTGGTGTTCTCACTGAACTACAAAACCGCGGCGTTCAGGACATTCTTATTGCTTGTGTCGATGGTTTAAAGGGCTTCCCTGATGCCATTAACACGGTTTATCCCAATGCTCAGGTTCAGCTTTGCATTGTTCATATGGTGCGCTATTCGATGAAGTTCGTGCCGTGGACGGATAAGAAGGCCGTAGCGGCTGATTTAAAGGCAATTTATGGTGCTGATACGCTTGAGATAGCAGAGGCCAATCTTGAGCACTTTGATGAGGTGTGGGGTGATAAGTATCCGCATGTGGTTAAGTCTTGGCGTAATAACTGGGAGGGCTTAACGGTGTTCTTTGAGTATCCGAAAGATATCAGAAAAGCCATCTATACCACCAATGCTATTGAGTCTTTAAACAGC
>NZ_PJAS01000023.1 GCF_002836735.1 Psychrobacter sp. 4Bb
TAGGGTGTGTATAGAATTCAAATCAAGGGCAACCAGATAAAGACACAAGCGAGCATTACCGCCGCTGCAAAGCTATCTTTGAGCTTATCATATCGCGTGGCAATGCCCCTAAAATGTTTCAATCTAGCAAAAGCGTTTTCTACCAAATGACGGCAACGATACAAATACCAATCTAGTGTGTCGTTACTGCTTTTAGAGTTCGACTTAACAGGTATGACTGACTGAGCACAGTGCTTGAAGATACACTCTCTAATATCGCTACTATCGTAGCCCCTGTCTGCAATCACCGCTTTAGTCTGGTTGTTAATGGTGCTACATATCAACGCCTTTGCCATCTTAGAGTCATGTACTTGCCCACCTGACAGCTCAACATGTATAGGGTTGCCACAAGCATCGACCACTAAGTGCAGTTTGCTGCTATTACCTGCAACGCTTTTACCAATGGCCTCATCAAGATGACTGGCTGCGCCTGTACTATGCTGATGAGCTTTAACCACGCTACCGTCTATAAATAACCATTCACTATCATAGTTTGCTGTGACTATCTTCATGAGCTTTTGCCATTTACCGGTTTTACGCCAGTAACGGTATTGATGATATATGCTAGACCAATGACCAAAATAAGAAGGTAAGTCTCGCCATGGACAGCCTACTCGTATGCGGTACAACATGCCTTCAACGGTACGTCTTAGATTGGGCTTGTTATATACGTTAATTTGTCGCAATATAATAAATAGCTTGTGCCAATGTTCATCGTTGAGCTTAGTGCGAGCCATAAGTGACGCCTTGTTTCTTTGTTGTGGTAAACATTAGAGTAAGGCGTTGCTTATTTTTTTCAATGCTTTCTCAATTCTATACAGTCCCTA
>NZ_PJAS01000024.1 GCF_002836735.1 Psychrobacter sp. 4Bb
AGATGACGCAGCTTGTACAAATAGCTATCAAACTCTGGATTAGGCTGTTTGGCATTCTTCCTTTTAGGAACGACAGGTATCATATTATGGCTGCGAGCTTTGTCTCTGATACACTCTGAGTCATAGCCTTTATCAGCGATAAAGTAATCTGCCTGTCCAATCTTCTCAATCAATTCACCTGCAATTTGACTGTCGTGGACGTCACCCCCAGTGATTTTAAAATGGAGCGGATATCCATCGGCATCACAGGATAGGTGTATCTTTGTAGTTGCTCCGCCACGGCTTTGTCCAATTGCTCGCTCTTCACCACGCCGAGCTCCACTTGCATGCTGATGACAGCGAACATAGCTTCCGTCTGTGAATACCCATTCCGTATCAACTTCTGCTCAAAAGCCAAAAAAAATCCGCCCATAAGCCAGTTTTCGACCAGCGGTTGAAACGACTATAGGCTGTTTTCCACGAACATAATTCTTCAGGTATGTCACGCCAAGGCGCCCCTGTGCGTAGTTTCCACAGTATGGCTTCCATGATCTCTCGGCTGTTTTGAGTTTGATAGCAGCCGTACTTTATCATCGTCGATTGCAATTGATCCCAAAGCGTATCTGTTAATGCTTTTCTTGCCATAACTTGTATTTCTCGCATCGACTCAATAGATGCGGTATTGTAACTATTATTTAGGGCTTATCCAATTGAAGACACGCC
>NZ_PJAS01000025.1 GCF_002836735.1 Psychrobacter sp. 4Bb
AAGAAAAATACGGCCAACCAGCTGTTGTAGAACTACTAAACGTACTAGACACCTACATCCCAGAGCCAGAGCGTGACATCGACAAAGCATTCCTAATGCCAATCGAAGACGTATTCTCAATCTCAGGTCGTGGTACCGTAGTAACAGGCCGTGTTGAATCTGGTATCGTTAAAGTTGGCGACGAGATTGAAATCGTTGGTATCCGTGACACTCAAAAAACCACCTGTACTGGTGTAGAGATGTTCCGTAAACTGCTTGACGAAGGTCGTGCAGGCGAAAACTGTGGCGTACTACTACGTGGTACTAAGCGTGAAGACGTACAACGTGGCCAAGTACTAGCTAAGCCAGGTTCAATCACTCCTCACACCAAGTTTGACGCTGAAGTATATGTATTGTCAAAAGAAGAGGGTGGTCGTCACACACCATTCCTAAACGGCTATCGTCCACAGTTCTACTTCCGTACTACTGACGTAACTGGCGCAATCCAATTACAAGACGGTACTGAAATGGTAATGCCTGGTGATAACGTTGAGATGGGCGTAGAGCTTATCCACCCAATCGCTATGGACAAAGGTCTTCGCTT
>NZ_PJAS01000026.1 GCF_002836735.1 Psychrobacter sp. 4Bb
GAGCCTTTCCCAAACTTTGTGTAACTGCTTATAATCCACTAACAGGAGAATAAGCAATGACGACTCAATCTGACATTAAAAAACTGGCCGAGCAAATGGCTGGTAGCATGAACAGCTTCGATGACATCAAAGACTTTCAGAGGCAGCTCATGCAATCTTTTATCGACACCGCACTTGAAGCCGAGATGGAAGACCACCTCGGTTACCCCAAGCATGAGAAAGCAGATAAACCAAACAAGCGCAACGGACACACTAAAAAGACCGTCCGCAGTGATACAGGCGATCTTGAAATCTCTACCCCAAGAGACCGTGATAGCAGCTTTGAGCCTGTACTCGTTAGTAAGCATCAAACCCGTATCTCAGGTCTCGATGATAAAATCATATTCCTTTACGCCAAGGGTCAAACCACCACTGAGATCGTAGAGAGCATTAAAGAGCTCTACGATGTCGACATCTCAAGCTCTCTTGTCTCAAGAGTCACCGATAACATATTAGAGGACATCACCGCTTGGCAGAACAGGCCATTGAAT
>NZ_PJAS01000060.1 GCF_002836735.1 Psychrobacter sp. 4Bb
ATGTAGCATTATTTTTTAACCATTATTGAAATAATGTTTACTTTATATCTTTGAAGGTTATTTAAGCCGATAAATGGATAATTAAGGTCTAAAAACACTTTAATTTTTTGTGTAAAATTGAATGCGCCTTAATCTACTAGAGCGGATAGCGTAGCGTATATTGATAATACAATGCATATATTGCGCTGTATTTTTGACGTTCCAAACCATTATTATTCCAAATAAGAAGAGTACCAATGCAATATAACTTTGATGAAATAATCGACAGACGCGATACCGGCTCACTCAAGTGGCACTATAGCGATGACACAATTGCGCTATGGGTGGCGGACATGGATTTTAAGGCTGCCGCACCGATATTAAGCGCGGTTGAGCAAGTCGTGCAGCATAGCATCTTGGGTTATACCAAGCCTACTGATGCCTTATACAACTCGATTATTAACTGGCATGGCAGTCGTTATGACTTGCAGTTAGAGAAGCAAAATATCTTGTTTTCCCCTGGTGTCGTGCCAAGCCTAGCGCTGATGATGAATGTCTTTACCAAGGTAGGCGAGGCGGTAATGGTCAACGATCCTATCTACACGCCTTTTATGACTAAGGTTGAGCAAAATGATCGCAAGCTTGTACTCTCTGCATTAAAGGAAGTCGAAGGTAAATATCATCTGGACTTGGCTGATATCGAAGCCAAGATAATCGAGCATGAGGTTAAGCTTTATCTACTGTGCAATCCGCACAATCCTGGCGGGCGTGTATGGACGAGGGACGAACTAAAAACGCTACTGGCCATTTGCAAAAAGCACAACGTGGCGATTGTTAGTGACGAGATTCATCAAGATTTGACCTTGACTGGTCATACGTTTACGCCATTTCTGACGCTAGCAAAAGGCTATGAGCACAATGTAGTCAGCCTGACTTCGATGACCAAAACCTTCAACATCGCAGGTATCAAAGGCTCTATGATATTTGCAACAGATGAGGCATTGGTCAAAAAAATCAGCCAGCAGCAGCAGTTAAATGATGAGTATGAGCTGAATCTATTTGCGTATACAGCCATGCGTAGTGCTTACGAGCACGGCGGTGAGTGGCTAGAGCAGGCGCTTAATTATATAGATGCCAATATTGAATTGACGATGCAGTTTTTAAATGAGCATTTGCCTGATATTAAAATCATGCGCCCAGAAGCCTCGTATTTAATTTGGGTAGATTGCTCAGCGTATGCTGAAGACGATCAAGCACTGTATGACACCCTTCGCGCTGCAAAGGTTGAGTTGAGTGCGGGGTTCAAATATGGTGAGGAGGGGCATCTTAAAATGCGGATTAATGTTGCATGTCCTAGAGCATTGCTATTAGAAGGGTTGACTCGTATGCATGCAGCGTTGGGTGATGCTACGTAGTAAGTGCAGTAAGTAGTACGGGTCCTTGCTAAATGGAGAGGCAGATAGTCTGTTTGTCACTGGGCTTATGATTGGGCTTACTGTCTCTTCTGTTCTTATTTTTAGCCTATTTAGACGACTATCGAGTGAATTGAAGGTACGCCCTAATAATAATCGCGAATAATTCATCATCTAATAGCCAATAGAGTGCGTAAACTTGTTAAAATAGGGCACCAATTTATCTATTGATGGATATCGATTTATGACCACTGCTGCTGCCACTCCTGCAATCAAAGAAGATCGCATCTTAATCCTCGATTTTGGCTCGCAATATAGCCAGCTGATCGCCCGCCGTGTGCGCGATTCTGGGGTGTTTTGTGAGATGTTCCCTTATGATATCGACGCTCAGCGCATCATCGATTTTGGCGCAAAAGGTGTCATCCTATCGGGCGGCCCTGAGAGCGTCCACGCAGAAAACAGCCCACGTATCAACGATGCGGTGTTTGATCTAGGCGTGCCAGTACTAGGTATCTGCTACGGTATGCAAGCGATGGCAGATCGTTTCGGCGGGCAAGTTCATGCCAGTGATATTCATGAGTTTGGTGCGGCGACTATCGAAGTAAATGGTCACTCGCAGCTGACTGACGGTATCGAAGACAGCAAGACTGACGGCGAGGCTGCCAAGCTAAACGTTTGGATGAGTCATGGTGATAAGGTCATCGAAGTACCTGAAGGCTTTGACATCATCGCTAGCACGCCAAGCTGTCCAATCGCGATTATGGCCAATGATGATAAGCAATACTACGGCCTACAGTTCCACCCAGAAGTGACGCATACGCTACAAGGTCAAGAGCTGCTTGGCCGTTTCGTTCATCAAATCTGTGAGTGTGCAGGTGAGTGGACGCCAGACAATATCGCTGATATGCGTATCGCACAGTTAAAAGAGCAAATCGGTGATAAGCAAGTATTGCTAGGTCTATCGGGCGGTGTTGATAGTTCAGTCGTTGCCGCGCTATTGCACAAAGCAATCGGCGATCAGCTGACTTGTGTATTCGTTGATAACGGTCTATTGCGTTTGCATGAAGGTGACCAAGTGATGCAAATCTTTGCAGAAAACATGGGTGTAAAAGTCATCCGTGTCGATGCTGAAGATTTGTTCTTGGATGCGCTAGCAGGCGAGTCTGATCCAGAGAAAAAACGTAAAATCATCGGCAAGACGTTCATTGACGTATTCGCTGATAGCGCGCGTCAAGTGAGCGAGCAAAGCGATGGTAAAGTCGTTGAGTTCTTGGCACAGGGTACGATTTACCCAGACGTTATCGAATCTGCCAAGTCACATCAAGGCAAAGCTCACGTGATTAAGAGCCATCATAACGTAGGCGGTTTGCCAGATGATTTGGCATTTAAACTGATTGAGCCGTTACGTGATTTGTTCAAAGACGAAGTACGTAAGCTTGGTATTACGCTAGGGTTGCCAGCCAAAATGATCTATCGTCATCCGTTCCCAGGTCCAGGTTTGGGCGTGCGTATCCTTGGTGAAGTTAAAAAAGAATACGCTGATATCCTGCGTTTGGCAGATGCTATCTTTATGCAAGAGCTTGAGCGTTCAGGCTGGTATGACAAGACTGCACAAGCATTTGCGGTATTCCAACCAATCAAATCTGTCGGCGTGGTTGGTGATGGCCGCCGCTATGCGTGGGTAATCGCGCTACGTGCGGTTGAGACTGTTGATTTCATGACGGCTCGCTTTGCGCATCTGCCATATGATTTGATCGAGACGGTATCGAACCGCATTATGAATGAAATCGCGGAAGTATCACGCGTGACTTATGATGTGTCGAGCAAACCGCCTGCAACGATTGAGTGGGAATAGTCTTTAGTCATATAAAACTAAAAATCTGATTAGCGTCATCAAACTCGTTCAGCCTACTCGATGTAGTGCTATCACTCGTTTTCCTCGCTACTCAAATTTTTTGAATTGATATACAGCTTGTCGTCAATAAAAAAGCACTCAACTTGGTTGGGTGTTTTCACTAAAATTTTGCTAAAACATTAATTTAGCTATGAATTTATATTAAATTGGAAGTTAGGTAAAATTAGTGTATTGTGCATATGTAAGTGTTTTAGGCAACTTAAACACACCAAGTTGGGTAATGAAAAAGCATTGGTTGAAGGACTGAAGAGCGGTATCTTGTCTCTGAGTGTATACGCAGGCGCAATTTTAGGTTTGTTTTGTACAATTATGGGAGTGCCAGTAATGGACTTGAACACAATGATTGAATGGTGCGGAGGGGTACTGCGGGTGCCAAATGATTCAGTTATTGCTCAGATGTTACATGCCATGTTACCAATAGTCCCTGAGGGTTCGCTCCCTCTACCCGCACCATATATAGAAGAAGTCAGTAGATAATAAACTCTACTGGCTTTTTTCTTTTTTTATATGCAAAACTAATATTGTATAGTATGTGAGTTTTTAATTTTAAGTATGTAAGGTTATAAAAATGCCGACAATTGCCAGTAGTAATTTCCCTACACCTAAAAGTTGGGATGAGTTTGAGGATATATGCTTATCAGTAGCGAAGCTAAAATTTAAAAATACAAACTTTAATAGATATGGAAGAACTGGTCAGAAACAGCATGGCGTGGATATTACTGGAAAAGATAGTCTTGGATCCTCGATTGGAGTGCAGTGTAAAAACACTTTGAATTTTTTAACCGAAAAAATAATAGAGGAAGAGGTCGCTAAGGCTGAATCATTTACTCCTTGCTTGTCTATTCTGTATATTGCTACAAGTAGCCCACCTGATGCTCCCATTCAAAGTTTTATTCAGAAAATATCGAATCAAAGGGTAGCAACAGGAAGCTTTGCAGTAGGCGTTCTATTCTGGACAGACATTGAGCAAGAGTTATCCAAAGATGTTAACGAACTTAAAAGGTTTTACCCACAGTTCTCTTTTACTACAAGTACTTCAATATCTAGTTACCCTAGTAAAAAGGATAAGGATATATCTGTTCTTAATCAACTATTTAGTTGTATAAATATTGATGCTATACCTTATTACCTAAGGGATGCACCGCAGAGAATTCACATAAGCTTTTTAGATCATGTCAAAAATATTGAAATTGCAATTAATAACCCACTTTTCCAGTTATATGATAAAAATATTGAAGAAAAGATACTTCATTGGATTCAGAAGTGGTTTGACACTTATAGTTTAGTTTCTAAAGATTGGTACAGTTTCTATATAAGTATCCCTAATACTAATGAAGTATCATTTGTAAAAGCGGATAATCTCAATAGTAATTCGGAAGAGAACAAATTATATGCTAGTATACAGCAGAATGTGAATGAGTTTCTAGAGCTGCATTATGAGCTGTGTCAGGTGGTTCACATCAACTATCCTGAGATTGATTTGAACATAACATCTTCATCTGCTAGTCAATTTTATATTTGAAGCGCTAAATAGATATAAAACTAAATGTTAAAAAATATATGCAAGGCAGCACCTCAAAAGAGATGCTGCCTTTTTTATAATGTTCAACTTCTAAGCTAAAAAACTAACCTTTCACATTCACCACATAACGCCCAACTACTTTGCTAGACATAAAGCGATCTAAGTATTCTGGCGTTTGCTCTAGCGTAATCTCTTCACCATAGCTTTCAAGATTAGGCAGTTTCATATCGGTGGCGACACGTTTCCAAATGGCTTCTTTGTCAGCCAGTGGAATATAGACCGAGTCGATACCCAATAGCGACACAGCGCGGGTGATAAAAGGTATTACTGACATCGAAAAATCAGCGCCACTAGCTAGGCCGCAACTGGTCACTGCACCGCCAGATTTGGTTTGCTTGAGCAGGTTAGGTAAGTAATCGCCACCGATGGTATCAATGGCATTTGCCCATAGCTCACGGCCGACAGGCTTGTTACCGATTTCATTGATGGTATCGCGATGTCGTACTTCGCTCGCGCCCAATGCTTTTAGATGCTCGCTTTGCTCAGGCTTACCTGAGAACGCAATTACGTCATAGCCGAGCTGCTTTAAGATAGCGATACTGATCGTACCGACGCCACCTGTTGCACCAGTCACAGCAACTGGGCCATCACTTGGTTTTGCACCCATTTTTTCTAATTTTTGGACACTTAGCGCTGCGGTTAAGCCGCCAGTACCATAGGTCATCGCTTCTTTTAGCGTCAGCGTTTTTGGACAAGCCAGCGCCCAGTCTGCAGGGATTGAGATCATCTGACCGAGACCACCATCGGTATCCATACCGAGATCATAGCCGAATACCAATACTTCTTGCCCTGCACTAAACGTGCCTGACTTGTCACTAATCACCACGCCTGCTGCATCGATACCAGGAGTATGTGGGTACTGTTTGGTGATTCGTTTATTACCCGATGCTGACATCGCGTCTTTAAAGTTTAACGATGAATAATGCACTTCGATGAGCAAGTCGTTTTCTGGCAAGTCACTGACTTTACGTTCTTGAATGCTTTTTTTAAATTCGCCATCGCTGGTTTCTTCGACGACTAAGGCTTTGAAGGTTGTATCGTTTGACATGGTTATATCCTTATTAAGTTCTATTGTTTGTATTTATTAATAACGGTGTAGCGCTACTATTAGAGCATCGCTATGGTTAAAACAGTATGACTAAAGCAAAAAAGCCCACGGTATTATCTGACGAGTAATACAAATGGGCTTTTTCATATTTATAATGTCTTTAATGACAATCATTGAAAGGTTAGAGTGTCGACTAAGGCTTTAGGATGACCTTGCCTTTTTTGTTTGATTGTACTTTTCCAGAGACGGCAGTTGTGATGTCATCTAGACTATAGATGGCTTCGATAGGGAGTTTTAGATCGCCATTCGAAGCGCGCTCTAGTAACTCATCGATTAGACGTTGCTTATTTTCTAGATCCATTTCTTGGCTGGTTTTGCTGCCCCAGAACCCTTTTACAACGGCTTGCTTAAAGATTAAGCTGCCAGCGTCTAGTGCCATTGGCTTGCCTGACATGATACCAAATGAGACCAGCGTGCCTTTGCTACCAAGTAATGATAGTAGCTCGTTGCTCGACTCACCACCGACTGAATCGACGGCTGCTGTGATCTTATCATCACCAATGATAGCGCGAACTTGGTCTTTCCAGTCATCGTCAGCGGTGACGACATTGTTTTTGATACCGAGCGAGGTCAACTCTTCTATCGCGTCTTTACTACGTACGAGGTTGATCGTATTTACACCGCGTGCTGCTGCTAGCATCGCAAGCGTTTTACCGACAGCGCCGTTTGCCGCGTTATGAATAATCCATTGACCTTTATCTACTTCTAAGAATTCTAATAGCATTAGGGCAGACAGCGGCATAGCGATCAGCTGGGCAGCCAACTCGTCTTCGATGCTATCAGGCATGTTAAATACCATGCTAGCAGGTGCAACAAAATACTCTGCCCACGTCTCGTGCACACTGGCGCACGCAACACGCTGGCCGACGCTTAGATCTGTGACGTCATCACCCACAGCATCGATAATACCTAGCGCTTCACTACCACCGATGGCTGGCATTTCAGGCTTATAGCCGTATTGACCACTTACGGTTAGCAAGTCATGGTTATGAATAGGGGAGAGGGTGGTTTTGATACGGACTTCGTTGGCAGCTGGCTGTGGCATGGGGCTGTCGCCAACGCTCAATACGTTGGAGGGTTTGCCAAAGCTGTTATGAATAGCACTACGCATGATGATTTCCTTTGTTTATTTTTAATAATCGTATTCTAGTTATTTGATTGTCTATCAGTGATGGACACTCGAAGAAAGCGTGCGATCAGCTAACAACAGTAGCAACTTTGATGGATTGTTATCAGTACTTTTTTGGTTAAGTAACGTTGTTGCTTACTGATGAGGACATTGCACAATCATGGCAAATTCAAGACAACGATATTATTGGGAATCATGCTGTAGTGCGCAGGAATATTTAATAAAACTCTATCCTGCTCAGTACATGCTCTTGTATTAGATAGGCGCAGATGTATGCACTTGGCCACGCAAAAACAAAGGCCAGTCCCCAAGAGTGCATCAATTCTGTAAAAAAGCCATCAACGTAGCCTACTTTTACCAATAATAGCGCTGACGAGATAATAAGCGACATCATCATCGCCATCAGACCTGTAAAGATAAGGCGATAGAGCTTGCGACGAATGCGTATTCTGATAGTGAGGAAGTTGGTCATAGTATTTGGTGTCCTACAGGATGATAGCAATTAATGACGCTCAGCCTATGATGCTGGCGTATGGCACAAATATAATTATGCGGTAATAAATAAGCGTAACTGACAAGATAGTTGGCTACGAGGGCACATGATACGCTTCGAAAATGAGTAGGTAAAATCGTTATTATTAATGGTAGGGTTTGCGATATGTTATTAATATGATTATTGTCTTTAAGGCAGCATTTTAAAGCTTTTTGAAGAAATTATTTCTAAAAGAAATATCTCTAAAAATAGCGCGTTCTCAACAGTCGGTTTTGCTACGATAACTTACTATAACTAAGACCAAAAACAAATAGGAGTATAGTATGGCAGCTCAAGAACAACGAGGGTCTCAACAAAAAACATTAGGAATCATCGGTGGTATGAGCTGGGAGAGTACCGAGAGCTATTATCGTCTGATTAACGAAGGTGTCAAGCATCAGCTTGGCGGTCTACATTCAGCAGATTTGTTGATTCATAGTGTGGATTTTGCATTGATCAATACGTTACAGGAGCAAGGCAGATGGGACGAGCTAGGTGTGATAATGGCTAACAGTGCTCAACGTCTACAAGCAGCTGGCGTACAAGGAATCATGATTGCCTCTAACACGATGCACAAACTGGTTGATGACGTGCGCTCCGCCACAGACTTGCCATTGACTCATATCGCTGATGCGACTACTGATGCTATCAAAAAACAAAATCTTACCAAAATAGCCCTGCTTGGTACTCAGTTTACGATGACTCAAGATTTCTATAAGCAGCGTCTGATTGATGCGGGTTTACAAGTATTGATACCAGAAGATGAGGCAAGAGCAGAAGTACATCGCATTATCAAAAAAGAGCTGTGTGTCGGTGAGTTTAAAGACAGCTCACGAGAGTATTATCGTCAAGTGATTAAAGATTTGGCAGCGAAAGGGGCAGAGGGTGTGATCTTGGGCTGCACAGAGATTGGTTTACTTATCAAACAAGCCGATAGCCCTATACCTGTATTTGATACCACAGCTATTCATGCAGCTGCGGCGGTAGATTTTTTATTAGAGTAGTGCGGACTGACAAAAATATTTAAGCCTATAACGCTTTTACCAGTCGCTCAAGCAGTTCAAACGTGCTCTCTTGTTTGACTAAAGTTACCCCTTGTCCTGCCCATAAAGATTGATGTTCTGCATCCATATTTTTAGAGGCATGAGCTCGCATAGATTTGGACATGGCATTTAATTGTGGGTAGGGCGGTAGCTCATCAGCGCTTTCAAATTGAGCAAAATCACGCAGATAATCGTTTAATAAACCACGAGCGAGCTTACCTGAAAACAATCGAGTTAAGCGCGTTTCTGAGCTGCGCCTGCTGTGACTGGCATCGAGTAAGGCTTGTTTATAAGTATCATTGATACCGCATTGGTCAGTGGTCAAAAACGCCGTCCCCATTTGTGCAAGCTCAGCACCTGCCGCTTGTACTGCCTTGATATCCTGTCCCGTCATAATGCCGCCTGCTGCAATCAAAGGAATATCAGTACAGGCGCGGGTCTGGCCAATCAAAGTCAATAATCCCAATGGATCGCTTTCACTTTGTGGTAACCAACCACCGCGATGTCCACCCGCTTCGACCCCTTGTACACATACCGCATCTGCGCCAATATCTGCCCATGCTTTCGCTTCTAGTGGATGATTGGCGGTACCGATGACGCGCGTGCCGAGACTTTGCAGACGCTGAACTTGCTCAGCACTGATAATGCCAAAGGTAAAACTGGCAACAGGAACGGGATTGTCATAGAGCACTTTTAGCTGCTCTGCGAAGCTCTGCGCTGGGCGTTGAGGTAGTGTAAATTCGATATTATTGTCTTGGTAGTACTCACTCAGCCAAATGGGGATGTCGGTATCAAAGGTCGTAGATTCTTGCTCAGACAATACCATGAGATTGATCATAAACGGTCGGTTGGTGAGCGATTTAATGGTATCAATTTGGCTGGTCAAAACATTTGGCGCAGTCATGCCAGATCCTAATGAGCCCAGTCCACCAAAGTTACTGACCATCGCTGCCAGTTCAGGTGTGGTTGCTCCTGCCATTGGTGCTTGGATGATCGGGTAGGTGATATTAAGCATATCAAGTAAGGTCATGAATGGTTCCTTTTTATTAGGATATTTGCATGGCTTACTGTAGCAGAGGAAGGCAGTGCGCGTGTTAGATAGTGTTTATTTAGTTGCTGAATAGGGTTGTGGGTTTTGGCTACGAAAATTTAGTTGACTGCGAATTTGTAATTAAAAAATATTTTACTGTGCTATTGGAACTGGTAAAGTGTTTGCATATAAGGTTTAGGGGTTGAAAATGTCTGATGATAATGCGCTAACCAAAGTATTCAATGTTTCTTACTCGAAATTCTTAAAATATAAAGAATTAGCTTTATATTGTGGTGTAGAGTCTCCGCTATTTGAACAGACAGAACAGTATTTTGGAAAGCTAAACAGTCTGACAGCTGAAATTTTTTCGTTGAAAATAAATTATAGAAATCAAGTTGTCGATGATTGCATCGGGGTTATAGATGCTTTTAAATCAGAGCTCGGCATAGATGTAAAGAATATTGAAGCAGAACAAAAGCCTTTTATTAAAGATTATTATTTTGATGTACTGAATAAACTTAATAATGCTTTAAAAATAGCGAGTTTTAACCTAGAGCTATTTAGCAAGTTCAATTTTTTCCATAATAATATTGTAGCAATAGGGGCAAATGGTAGTGGTAAATCTACTTTGTCAGCAAAATTAAAAGAGTATTTACCAAAGTCAGCAATGACAATTTCGGCACAAAAATTGCTAATCATTCCTGTTTTTAAGAATGTTACCAATCCGATTGACACTACAAAAGATTTACAAGAGTTACAGTCTCATGAAAAATCTACTAGATTCAAGTCAGTTTCAGATTCTAACTATTCTCCAGAAACTGATGTAATCAAAAACGAGTTTAAAGTTCTGTTGAATAACTTGTTATCAGAAAATAATACGTTAAATAACGAATATGTCCAGTCTGTGAGAAACGGAGAGAATTGTAGTGTGCCAGAATCTAAGCTAATTAAAGCTATAGAAATTTGGAATTCACTTATTGATCATAGAGTTTTAGAATGCTCTGATGGGATTAATATCAATCTCAAAACTAAAGGTTCTGAAGATAGCTATCCTGCGTACCAAATGAGTGACGGTGAAAAAGTTGTTTTATACTATATCGCTCATGTATTACAAGCGCCTCAAGATGGCTTTATTATTGTTGATGAACCAGAAATGTATCTTCATAAAACACTTCTAAGTAAGTTATGGGATATCTTAGAATCAGAGCGAGAGGATTGTATATTTGTCTATCTTACTCACGATTTAGAGTTTGCTACCAGCCGAAACACGGCTAAAAAAGTATGGATAAAATCTTTCAATCATCCTAATAAGTGGGAGATAGAAAATATACCAAGTAATGAACTTCCTGAAGCCTTACTTTTAAAGCTTTTAGGCAGTCGTAAGCGTATCTTATTCTGTGAAAGCGAAAGTGGTAAAATTGATGAGAAAATTTATAATCTTTTATTGCCGAAATTTACTATCACACCAGTTAAAACATGCTTTGATGTTATCAATTATACGAAAGCTTTTAATGAGCTACCTAACAAGACAGCAGAAGCATTCGGCTTAATTGATTCAGATCATCATGATTCTGATAGGTTATCTAGCCTACAAGCTCAAAACGTATTTTCATTGAACGTCTCGGAAGTTGAAAATTTACTATTTGACGAAGGTTTTCTAAGAAATTTTAGCAGGCGGATGATGTGTGATGATGATGTGGTTTCTACTATAAAAAGCGAGGTAATAGAGAAGCTATCTAATACTAAAGAGCTACAGGTCGCAAACTATATATCTGCCAAGATAAATTACTATTTTAAAAGTTCTCACGTTTCTAAGGGGAATACACGAGAAGATGTCAAAACCCATTATTCTCGTTTTACTGATAATATTAGTATAGATGAGTGGCATGATGCTCGCGAAACTGAACTACAAAATATTATAGATAGTAAGGATTATGATAAAGCATTATGTGTTATCAATGATAAAGGCCTAAAAACTATAGCTAATAGGAACTTCAATATAGGCAACTTTCAAGAAAAAGCTCTTAATTACCTACAGTTCAATCATGATAGCCATCAGCATTTACTAAAACATTTGCCTAGTGAGTTAACAGCAGGGTAAATCAAAAAGGGTTACCAGTTCAAACTGATAACCCTTTTTAAGGTATTTAAGAAAATTGACCCATTCTTATAATTCTACTTTTTACTATTAATTCAGCTGCAACGACCCTTTCGCATTCATCAGTAGCTCAACCACATCATCACCACTAATCACTTCAAAGCGCTTGTCGATATCTGACTCTTCTACACCGTTGTGTTTCATGCAAGCGCCGCAGACCAACACTTGACCACCTTTTTCAATAAAGGCCTCTAGTAACTCACCAGCTGGCTCAAACGGATCGCCGATATCTACATTGTCTAGCGCGTTTGGTTTTGCCAGATGTACGGCATCCACCATTAATATCACAGTAGCAGAATGGCCTTTCTTCAATGCCACGCCTGCCATGGTAAACGCTAAGGTAATTTTGCTTGGGTTTGATTCGCTATTATCAAATAACGTACCGACATAATCTGTTGTATTAGCCATATTATTCTCCTTATAAGACTATATTTGTTTTGTCTGAGTATGTACTCACTACTATCCTAACATTTATTATATGTATTTATATAATGAGTTGTTATGGAATAGTAGCTATAAGGTTGCTTGCTTATACCATCTGTTAAATAAGCTAAAAGTAATGGGTTTCTAGCTTATAAAATTAAGTTAGTCAGCTGTATCAACAGGCGGCCACGGACGATCAGCATCACTTTTGATCCACTCAGCCACGTAACCTGTTGGCGGTAGATCCCAGTTAGATTGGTCAAGTGCAGCTAGTACTTGTGCCGTGTCGATCACTCTGCCACCCTTTGTCACACCAGTACGCAGTAGTCCAGATGAGCAGGGCTGGCCCTTGACCCACATTGATTGCTCTATATACAACCAGCGCGCATCGATACCGACGATTTTGGTCTTGAGCGTGACTTTTTGAAAGGCGCGAATACGCTTACGGTATTGAATAGTACTGCCAGCGATGACCAAACCCCAGCGTTGTTTTAACAACTGCTTGCCAAGCCCAGTCCGTACTGCAAAGTCCATACGACCCAAATCATAAAGCGTAAATACGCGGCCGTTATTCATCTCCAAAAAATTATCTATATCGGATAAGCGGCAGCGAAACTGAATCTCACTGGTGTCCTTAAACGTCAGTGTATCGCCTTTTTTTGCTTTTAAGGCAGCATGAGCAATGGTGCTAGCATAACGGATAAATGGGTACATAAAACACTCTCAAAAGGTTATAAACGTTGGCGTTATTATTTTGTCATTGATGACAGTGATTATTTATTGTCAGAGATTAGATCCTGAGAAGGTTCGCTAATAGAAGCCACACCAATCCAATTAAAATAAGCGCTGACCGTTTCAGGTATCCAGTTAATATCGAATTTTGAAGTCTTGGACTCTTTATCATTGGTGACAGACGATTTGCTTTTGGACTGCCCATTGTCTGAGCGATAACGTAGATAACCGATGTGCCCACCGTGCTCAGTATCTAAGATAGTGACACTCTCAGAGACATCATTTGGGGTAGCGGTAAAGCCGATAAAAGGGTCGTCCTTTGCACTGATTAATAGCAGAGGGTGAGTGACGTTGCGCAAATACGGCATGGCGGATGCGGTATGATAATAGTCGTTTTTGGAGCGATATCCGTGACGCGGCGCGGTAAAGATATCATCGAAATCACTGATACGATTGGCAGCTTTGATAGAGTTGATTTCATCCTGCGTGAGATCGTTTGCCAATGCTTTTTTGATAATTGGGTTAAGCAGATAAGGCGTATAGATACGATGACTCAAGAAGCTGTGCATAGTAATGGCAGCTGAAGACATATCGACTGGCGCGGAGATAACAACGGCACCTTTACATAGGACTTTGTCCTCATATTCGCCCATGTATTTGGCCAGTGCATTACCACCTAGTGAGACACCAACTGCGTAGATATTGGCATACTGCTCACGCAAATTCTGTAGCGCATGATGCACCTCATCAGTGTCGCCTGCATTGTAAAATACCGTACCACTAGCAGGAATACCACCGCAACTACGGAAATGTGCCACCACAAAATGCCAGCCTTGCGCGTGCATTTGGTACGCTAGTGCGCGTGCGTAATGACTGTCACTACTGCCTTCCATGCCGTGGAATAAGACAATCAACGGAGTTTGCTCAAGTTCGCCATCTTTTGATACTTCTACAGGGTGCGCATCATAAAAATCATAAGCAATATCGCTCTCGTCCAATGAGTCTTTTTCGACCACGCGGCGGTAGGTCGGTGCCTTTGGCGCAAAAAACTTGGGCAAGATGCTTTGTAGATGTGGATTGGTCAGCCAAAATGGTGGCTTAAAAGGAGCTGGAGAAAAAGGTTTGGTTGAAGTTGACATATATTGGTCTTATTTAATGATCGTGGAAAAACAAATAGAGTAGTGTGATAAAGGTTTTTTTATCATAACGCCAGTACCTGTGAAAACCAATAATTTTCAGTGAACGCATGATTACTGAAAACAGCTACTGAAAAAATCTAACAAATAAATATATTGAAAAGAGAACTATTTAAAACGGTCGACGAAAATAGTTAGGCCGCATCTTTAACCTTCTGAATTGTTCAATACTCGACCATCCATTGCTAAGCGGGCTTTTAGACTTTCGACATCTGCTTCAGCAAGTGTGGCGGTTAAGGTCACTTGCTTACTATAGGCGACATCGTCGATATGACCGCCAAGGCTCTCTATCATATAGCGGCATTGCGCTTCAGTCGCAAACTCTGCCAGTATTTGAATCTGGGTCATCGGTACATAAGGGTTTAATATCATTTCATCGACGGCCGCTTGAGCAGAGCCGGCATAAGCACGGGTAAGACCGCCAGCACCCAATTTGATACCACCGAAATAACGCACCACGATGATAATTACGTTGCCGATTGACTTATGCTGCAGTACATTCAGTATCGGTCGACCCGCCGTACCGCTAGGCTCGCCATCATCATCAAACCCTGCACTAGTGGTATTATCTGGATCACCAATGATGTATGCCCAGCAGAAATGCCGTGCATCGGGATATCGCTCGCGTAGTTGTTCCACGTGAAACATTGCTTGCTCGCGAGAGGTCACCGGGTAGGCGTAGGCGATAAACTCAGATTTTTTAATTTCGAGTCGCGTGGTAACGGCACGTTTTAGCGTTTGATAGCTCATATTTCATCAGGCTTAGGTTGGATATGTTAAACTGGTCTGACTTTCACTGGCTATTGTATTGAGCACAGTGTTCATTTAATTTTTCATTATAGTACCATTTCTAACCATCGAAGATAACGAGCTGCTCACGGCTGAGTGCTGGCGTCGTTAGTTTCTGATTTAGGGCTGGTATAATAAAACCGATGGTAGTAAATAGTATGCGTTTAGATAAATTCATTAGTAAAGCCACCGAACTGTCGCGTAAAGAGTCAAAAAAGATCATGCACGCCGGCGAAATCACTGTAAACGATCAAGTGGTTAAAGATCCTGGCCTACATGTCGATGTCGTCAATGATGATGTGATGTGGGCGGGCGAGCCATTGTCGGTCGCTGCGGGCAATCGCTATATCTTGTTATATAAGCCTGAAGGTTTTGAGTGCACGCTAAAAGTTAAAGAGTATCCAATCGTCACTGAACTGATTGCTGTACCAGAATTGGGTAGCCTGCGTATCGCTGGACGTCTCGATGTCGATACTACTGGCGCATTGCTCATGAGTGATGATGGCGGCTGGCTACATCGTGTCACCAGTCCTAAGCACGAGCATGCAAAGGTGTACGAGCTGACTTTGGCAGATGCGATGGATAGTGATGCACAAGAAAAAGCCGTGAAGAAAGTGGCTGAAGGCATCTTGCTTGAAGGTGATTATGAGCCGACCAAGCCTGCTATTCTTGAGTTCATTGATGAAAAACATGCACGCCTAACATTAGAGCAGGGCAAATACCATCAGGTCAAACGTATGATGGGCTACTTTGGTAATCGAGTCACCGAGCTGCACCGCGCCAGTATCGGTCACATCAATCTAGAAGGCCTAGAAAAGGGCGATAGCCGTTTCTTAACGCCAGAAGAAGTTGCCAAGTTTTAAGAAATAAGCGCTGAAACTATTAAGCTTTGGCAATAATACTCATCTTAAAACTATCGTTTTGAACCCATTAGCAGCCGCTACCCAGTGTGCTGCTTTTTACGGTCTGCTATATAGTATTTATGTCTATTATCTAGCTGTGTTGCCTATCTCTTAAAGCTAAGTAGCAGTTTTGCGATTGTAGCCATTTTGTGCTTTGCAAAACTATCCCATATGCTACAGTCTTTTTTATCTATATTTTTATGATAGACAATGTTTAAACCAATTCTAAAAATCTGACTAATCAGAAAATGTAGTGCTACCTTTCAGTTAGTAATAGCTTTGGAATTGGTCTTAATATCGAAAACCGTCATTATTAAAAATCAGATAGGAATCTCTCTGTGACATTACCTGTATTAAAGTCCACTAGTCTAATCAGCATTATATTATTAGCAACCACTGCTTGCGCTCAGCCAAGTTCAGCGGATGCTAAGAGCAATAAGGTAACGCAAAGCACTACAAGTTCACAAGCAACTCAGACAGTGAGTGCAGCTGTCGATAAGCGATTGCGTCAAATATTGACCCAAGCAGGCATCAAAACACAGATTACTTCTATTGTGCCGTCCAAACTACCCAATATGTATAAAGTGAATTTGGCCGGCCAGTTGCCGCTGCACATCACCGAAGATGGTCGCTACGTCATTCAGGGTGAGCTACAGAAAAATCCAAGTAAGCAAGTTGTCACTAAAACACCATTACGTAGCACGAGTGCGCAGGTAGGCGAACCTGTCAGTACGAGTGTCAAGTCTGACATGCTAGCAAATATGGCTGCGCTTAAGAACATGAGTGCTAAAACACCATTCTTTTATACCGCAGTACCGGGTATCATCTGGGGAGCAATGCTAGAAGGGGTGCCGTTTTTACTATCGGACGATGCGCAGTATATTACCGATGGTGAAATATCAGTCATCGAAAATGGTCAGTTTATTGGCCTCGATGAGAACTTTGAAAAACGCAAAAACCAGTCTGTGTTTGCGTCATTGGACAAAAGCCAGCTGATTACTTATCCAGCAACCACTACTGAGAGAGCTGTTATCTATGTGGCTGATGATGTGAACTGCCCTTATTGCCGCCGATTACATCAGCAAGTCCCCTCGCTCAATGCAAAAGGTGTGACGGTCAATGTCATCGGCTATCCGATATATGAGGCGTCACCGAAGCAGATGCGCGGTATCTGGTGCCAAGCGGATGAAGACAGTCGTCGTCAGGCATTTGACAAGGCGATGCTACAGGGTGAAATGACGCCTGCATCAGCAAGTTGTACAGTTGACCATGTAACACCCAATCGTGAAAAAGCAGCTGGACTCGCGGTAATGGCGACGCCTGCAATATATCGTGAAGATGGCGTGCTATATCAGGCGAGTTTTGAGAGTCCAGAATTTTTAGAATTCTTAGGTGTTGAGTAATCGACTGGTATGGTTAAGTGTTTCAACAGTTCAAAAACTTAAAATATTAGACGGTTAAGTACAGTAATAAAAAACCGCCTTATGAATCAGTTCATAAGGCGGTTTTTTTGAGTTCTATTCAGACATTTTTGTATCTCAAAAGCTGTCTTAAATAATTTATGGTAAGACGATATCAACGATTTTCCAATTGATAAGCCCTTCACGTTGCATCTCGATAGTGAGAGGGTAGCCTTTTACCTGACCACTGATACTAAAGCAATTGATACCGCAGTAGCTCAGCGTTGGCTTCTCGCTGTCATTGCCTTGGGCTACTTGCTGCTCAAGTTCGGCAGCTTGCTTTTTCATGACTTGCTGCATTTGGCTTTTGACCACGGCATCGACATCACCGCGCTGAATGATTAAGCTCTGAATTAGGTTTTTCAAGTCAACTTGATCGCTAGCGATGGCCCATGCTGCGGCTAGCTCTTTGGCTGCTGTATTGGCTTGACCTTGGGTATTAATTATCTTTTCGATATTCTGCGGCGTGATGGCCCCTTCAACTGCCTGCGCGATAAAACCATTCGCGGCTTGGGTCAACGGCTCACCACCCAATTCAGAAATTAGGGGATACTTAGTCATTGTCGTCGCAAATTGGCTGGTTAGCTGATTTTGGACGCTTGGTCGCACTTGCTCATAATCAATAGCCGCTGCGATAGTGGCACCGTCTTTATCATCATAAGCGTTTTTGAGCTGATAAGCACTGTAGTAAGGCGAGCCTGCATACACTGCTACCGCAATGATGATTAATAGAATAACCAGCTTTTTCATAAGACTTGATACCTTGTCGCAAGCGTCATCACTATGAGTATAAATGACCGTAGATGTGACGGTAAATATTAGCACGACTATGCACCGCTCAGGTACGAAAAGCTTTGCAGTAACCTTAATGAATCGTTTGGCTTTTGCCGCAGCAATGCCAACTACTAATTTCATCATTTAAGAGCTTGATAAATCAGCAGACCATCTCCATAAATAGCGCAAACTTTTTATAATTGATTTGGCTAAGCAGCCTTCACCGTATTTGTTGGTTAAGTTTAAGCATCATGGTTCTATAGCATGTGAGTTGTAATGTTTCATGTGAAACGTTATACGTATCCGTTAGCTAAGAATCATGAATAAGATTAAGACAATTATCAATTGAGCTGATGATTTGACGAGCCGGTGTGGCTGTAAAGACGATAGGAGAGAGCATGAGTAAGCGCGATTTTTATGAAATATTAGGTGTCAGCAAGACCGCTGACAGCAAAGAAATTAAGCGAGCCTACCGTAAGCTTGCCATGAAATACCATCCAGATCGCAACTCTGATGATCCTGATTCGGAAGACAAATTCAAAGAAGCTTCAATGGCTTATGAAGTATTGAGCGACGAAGAGAAACGTTCAGCCTACGACCGTATGGGCCATGCAGCCTTTGAAAACGGCATGGGTGGCGGCGGCTTCGGCGGTGCAGGTGGCGGTAACTTCCAAGATATCTTTGGTGATATCTTTGGTAACTTCGGTGATATCTTCGGTCAGCAGCGTGGTGGCGGCGGTGGGCGTTCGCGTCGCGGCTCTGACTTGCGTTATGTGATTGAGCTGACATTAGAAGAAGCCGTACGTGGCTGCAAAAAAGAAATCAGTTTCACGGCTCCTGCGCCTTGTGATACCTGTGATGGTAAAGGGGCAAAAAATGCTTCCGATGTGGTTACCTGTCAGACTTGTCATGGCCAAGGTCAAGTACGTATGCAGCAAGGTTTCTTTGCGGTACAGCAAGCTTGTCCTCATTGCGGCGGTACGGGTAAACAGATCAAAAACCCTTGTTCGGACTGTCATGGCAACGGCGTAAAAGACAAATCACGTACCTTAGAAGTCTCTATCCCTGCAGGCGTCGATGATGGTGATCGCGTTCGTCTAGCAGGCGAGGGCGAAGCGGGCGGCGCTGGCGTACAAAACGGCGATCTATATGTCGAAGTACGCGTCAAACAGCACAATGTCTTTACCCGCCAAGGCGCTGACCTATATATGGATGTACCAGTAAGTATCACTGATGCAGCGTTGGGTAAAGAAGTCGAAATCCCAACCTTAGATGGCAAAGTGAAAATCAAAGTGGCAGAAGGTACGCAAAGCGGTAAATTACTGCGTGTACGCGGCAAAGGCGTAACGCCAGTCCGTACTACCATGAAAGGTGACTTGATTTGCCGTGTGGTTATCGAAACGCCAGTGAATCTGACTCGTGAGCAAAAAGACTTGCTACGCCAATTCCAAGATACGTTGGATGACGACAGCAAGCATCAACAGTCGCCACATAAGAAGTCATTCTTCAAAAAAATCGGTGATTTGTTCGATTAAGAAATAGTTTAACTTAGTAGCTAGCATTAAACTAAGCCCAAAGGTTTCACATGAAACCTTTGGGCTTTTTATTGATGGTATAAAAAGCCATTCATGTGTCGATATTTGCTAAACTTACAACAAATGATAGTCAAAAATAGTTTCACCAAATATAAAACATTTAAGGTAAAAGTATGAGCGAACAATCGAATAATAAATCTATCAACGTTGGGGTAATCGGTGCAGGCGGGCGTATGGGTCGTATGCTTATCGAGGCTGTACAGAACAATCCACAAACTACATTAAAAGCAGCGATTGAGCGTCAAGGCTCTAGCCTAGTCGGTGCTGATGCCGGCGAAGTTGCTGCTATCGGCCATTTAAATGTGCAAATCGTTGATGACTTAGCCGCTGTGATTGATGATATCGATGTATTAATTGATTTTAGCTTGCCTGACGCCACTGAAGAAAACATGCAAGTTTGTGCTGAGCATAATGTTGCTATGGTCATCGGTACCACAGGATTCAATGAACAGCAAGAACGAGTACTGGCAAAAGCAAGTGAGCAAATCACTATCGTATATGCGGGCAACTATTCGACAGGCGTCAATTTATCATTGAAGCTACTCGGTATGGCTGCCAAAGCGTTTGGTAACGATGCTGATGTAGAAATCATCGAAGCACATCATAAGCACAAAATTGATGCGCCTTCTGGTACCGCATATATGATGGCCGAAGCAGTCGCAGAAGCACGCGGACAGAACCTAAAAGACGTCGCTATTTATGGCCGCGAAGGACAAACTGGCGAGCGCGAATCTGGGACAATCGGTATTCACGCAGTACGCGGTGGCGAAATCGTAGGTGATCATACTGTGATGTTTATCGCAGATGGCGAAGTGGTCGAGATTACCCATCGTGCGCGTGCGCGCATGACATTTGCCGCTGGTGCCGTACGTGCCGCAACTTGGGTCGTTGAGCAGGAAGTAGGTCAGTACAACATGCAAGACGTGCTTGGATTAAATGACTAACGACTATTTATAGTTGACGGTCAAGTTTAGCGTCATAACTGATGGCTCGATGACTTAATAGCAGCAAGGGAGCAGGTATGAATAGTATTAAACGTTATATTAGTCATAGACTGATTGGTGCTGTTTGTACCATCAACCTTGCGAACCTATCAGCTTTTGCACTGAGTCTAGCGGTTCTACCAGTAACCGTACAAGCCAGTACTTCTCAAACCTATGTTATCCATACTTATGGCGGGGCTAGCCTACTACCTGCAGTAAGACAACAATTAAATAGTAGCGCAGACGGTGGCACGGTGACTACCTATCAAGATAAATTGGTACTGCGGACGACCGCACGTAATTATCAGGCGGTACAGCAATTGTTGTCTCAGATTGACCGTCAGCCACAGGCATTGACGGTCGCTGTACGTGTTGGCAATAGTAGTAGCCTGCAAGGTAGTATTCAGCAGGGTCAGGTCATTATTACCAATCGCGGTATCCAAGGTGCAGGGGTTATTAGTCAGCGTAGCAGCCAGCAGCAGGATAGTAATCTATATCAAGTACAAACACTATCTGGCAGTGCGGCGAGTATCAGAACAGGTACGCTCTACTCACTGACTCAAACCTATAATACTAATAATCATTCAACTTATCATCGTTCAGCTAGTCACGACTTCAAACCACAGATCGTGATTCAGCAGCAAATACTACTGCCAACGACACAAGGGATTGCCGTCACACCAAGACTGCTGCCTAATGGACAGGTGGAAGTACAACTATCCCAAGTAGAAGAAAGCTTAGTGCAGCCGAATTCACCTTATAATCAAATGAGTTCTACTGACAATTCCACTGGCAGTGCTAGCAATGCTATTCGGGGTCAAAGATTGAACAGTACGATGATCGTGCCACGTGGACAGTGGATGACGATTGGACAGATTTTACAAAACTCAAGCAGTAGCGCTAGTAACGGTAGCCGAACTATTAATAACCATAATAGCGTGCCTATTTCTTTACGAGTTGAATAGCTTACCAAGCAAATCATTATGCACAAAAAAGCGCGATACGGGTATTAACCGTGCCGCGCTTTTTTTGAAACAGTATTAAGTACTAGTCAATATAAACCACTTCAAGCGGTGGGAAACCATTGAACTCTACCGATGAGTAAGAGTTGGTATAAGCACCAGTGGTGAGCCAGTAGATTTTATCACCAATCTCAAGCTCTTCTGGTAGCTGATAACCCGCTTCTTCATACATAATATCGGTTGAGTCACAAGTTGGGCCTGCCAGTACTACTGTACCTTCACTGGTAGACGTCTCCATCTTAGGCGTATAGACAGGGTACTTGATAGCTTCGCCTAGCGTTTCGATTAAGCCTTGGAATAGACCAACGTCGGTATATACCCAACGAGTCAAATCGGTATCTGACTTACGAGAGATCAGTACCACATCACTAACCAAGACACCTGAACCACCAACGAGTGAACGGCCTGGTTCTAAAATAATCTCAGGCATCTCATCATCATTATAATCATCAGTCAAATAGCTGGTAATCTCTTCTGCATAGACCTTAATAGGATTGACTTCGCTGATGTAGTTGGTTGGGAAGCCGCCACCTAGATTGATCATTTGTAGCTTGATGCCTTCTTCGTTCTTCATCCAGTCAAACATATATTTAACTTTGGCTAATGCATCATCCCATGCAGCGACGTCTTTTTGCTGGCTACCAACGTGGAATGAGATACCATAAGGCACCAAGCCTAGCTCGCGTGCTTGAACCAGTAGGTCGATGGCCATATTAGGATGGCAACCAAACTTACGTGACAATGGCCATTCTGCTGTCTCTGATCCTTGCACCAAGATACGAACAAATATTTTAGAGCCTGGAGCGTGTTTGGCAATGTTTTTTAGATCCGCTTCTGAATCAGTCGCATATAGATCGATGCCTTTTTCAAAGGCATATTTAACATGCTCAGCTTTTTTGATGGTGTTGCCATACGAGATACGAGATGGATCAACGCCGCAACCAAGCACGCGATCAAGCTCATAAATAGAGGCACAGTCAAAGTTAGAACCAAGGTTTGCTAGTAAATTGATTACTTCCACCGCAGGGCTAGCTTTCATTGCATAATGCAGTTTTGCATTAGGAAACAGACTTACCATTTCATGGTATTTGGTTTCGATTCGACTAAGGTCAACTACCAAGAAAGGCGTCTCGCGACCTTCAGCAGCCTTGGTAAATTTCTGCCAGCTGGCAGGTTCAAAATATTGGTCAATTTTGATCATTGTCATAGTAGTAAACCTTTTGTGGAAACTGTATCGGTTAGAAAAATTATCGCCAAACGGTGAATGCTAAATATTAACACTCACTGTGACGTAACTATGTGAAGGATAAAGACGAAATAAAAAAGATAAGAATAAAGAGTAGGGCTTTAAGAATTGACGGCTTGTGTCTGTTTTTCTGCTGATTGAGCTTCTTGCTTTTCGCGTATTTTAAGAACTTTGCGAACTTTATCACGAGCACGAGTCTGTTTAAGACGAGACAAGTAGTCAACGAAGATTACGCCATTTAGGTGATCCATTTCATGCTGGATACAAACAGCAAGCAGTCCTTCGACTACTTCGTCGATGACCTCACCGTTACCGTCTAACGCTTCAATACGGACTTTATTAGGACGCTCGACCTTGTCATAGACATCAGGTACAGATAAGCAGCCTTCTTCATACGGTTGCTTTTCTTCTACCAGTGGCGTGACTTTTGGATTGATAAAAACTCTAGGAGAGCTTTTGTCTTCAGACAAATCCATAACGATAAGCTGAATATGATGATCCACTTGACTGGCTGCAAGCCCAATGCCTTGAGCATCATACATCGTCTCGATCATGTCTGCGATTAAGGTTTTGATTTCAGCAGTCACTTCCTTGACAGGCTTGGCGATAGTACGCAAGCGAGGATCTGGGTAACTTAAGATAGGGAGTAGTGCCATAACGCTCACCTCAATGATAGGGACAAAATAGGGTTGGTATTATAAGATAAATGGGGACAAAAGTAATGCTTATCAATACTTTCCCGTTCATATCAGGTTTTATAAGTCTGTAGAATAGAGAGGCTTATGTTTATTGATACAAAAAAACCTCGCTTAGTGCGAGGCTTCTTTGATTGTTTTGTGTGACTGCTAACTATATGCGGTCATTAGGCACGGCGTTTGCTTACAATCATTTCATACAAGAACAGTAAAATAATGGCACCGATTACTGAGAAGATAAGACTCATAAAAGTGCCTGCATCGTCTATACCAACTATATTAGCTAATACTCTACCTACTATTGCACCGAGAATACCTAATATAATGGTCATGATCCAACCCATAGCATCGTTGCCCGGCTTAATTGCACGTGCTAATAAACCTGCAACTAAACCTGCGATAATTGCTCCAATCCATCCCATTTTTTTCTCCTAAATTTTTAATATTTATAATGTGTTACAAGTTTTGATAAATCTATTGTAAACACTCCTCGGACGCAAAAGTAAGCATAAAATGTTACTACTGTAGGGGCTATGTGAGGAAAAAGTCCGATTTGCTATTGAGTAAGAGCAATAAGTAAACGAAAGGTTACAAAGGTAGCAGTGGTGCTAACAGCGTTTATCAACGTGGTACTTGTAAGGCTGAATCCATATAATGAAGATATGTAAATATTAGAAATAAAAAACGCAGCCATCTATTAGATGAGCTGCGTTTGTATAGAGAAAAATAAGAAGAGCTGCTTCTTTATCTTAGCTAGAAGCGTTAACCGTTATGCAATGCCGTTAATAAACGCTGATGAATCCCTTCAAAACCGCCATTTGACATAACCACAATCGCATCACCTGCTTTTGCATGACCGCTGATATGCTCAATGATAGCATCAATGCTTGATAGCACTTGTTGGTTGCCGATAGAGTCGCTAGTAGACTTAGCTTGTTCGATGACCTCTTTTAAGCCCCATTCCAAACCGGTAGGCTCGTACCATAATGTGTAGTCAGCAAGTGCCGCTGATTGAGCCAAGCTGTCTTGATGAATACCCATTTTCATAGTGTTGCTACGCGGCTCAATGATAGCCCAAATGCGTCTATCAGACAGCTTCTTTTTGGCACCATCCAATGTGGTCGTAATAGCCGTTGGATGATGGGCAAAATCATCAAAGACTAAGATATCATTGACGTCGCCGATCAGCTCCATCCGACGCTTGATACCAGCGAAATCTGATAAAGCAGCACAAGCAGTCTCAACACTGACGCCAACATCATAGGCCGCAGCCACAGCAACTAACGCGTTATTGACGTTATGGATACCGCTCATTGACCAGTTTACAACGGCAGAGGCATCTTCATTAGCGGCAAAACTAACTTTGAACTTACTACCGTCTTCTTGAATCAGCTCAGCCTGCCAGTCGCTACTATCTTTTAGAGCACGCGCATTTTCGCTAGTATCATCTAAAGTAGAGTCGATGACAGCAGTACGCCAGATAGGTGTCCAAACCCCTTTCGCTAGCGTATCTTCTAAACTGATGGTCGCGGCTGGCATAATGATTTTGCCAGTGCTAGGAATCATACGCACCATATGATGGAACTGAGTTTGTATCGCATTAAGATCTGCAAAAATGTCTGCATGATCAAACTCAAGGTTATTCAAAATAGCAGTACGCGGACGATAGTGAACGAACTTTGAGCGCTTATCAAAGAAGGCAGAATCATACTCATCTGCTTCAATCACAAAGTAACCAGCTTTATCATCAGCGCTTTTATCAGCACCCAAATAGCTGCTGTGCGCGAACACTTGCTGCAAATGCTTGTCAGTCGTATCAACCAATGGTACACCGCCAATCAAAAACCCTGCATCGATACCAGCATAATGTAATATCCACGCAAGCATAGTCGTGGTTGTGGTCTTACCATGAGTCCCTGCAACAGCGATTACGTGGCGTGACTGCAATACTTGCTCAGATAAAAACTGCGGACCTGAGGTATAGCGCAAGCCATTATCTAGCATATACTCAATCACATCCATGCCGCGCTTCATCGCGTTCCCAACGACGACTAAGTCTGGCATTGGTTGCAAGTGCTCTACTAGGTAGCCCTCTTCGATAGTCACGCCAGCATTTTCGAGCTGAGTGGACATAGGAGGATAGACATTGGCATCTGAACCCGTGACCGTATGTCCAAGCGCACGTGCTAGCAATGCCAGTGAGCCCATAAAAGTACCACAAATACCAAGGATATGAATATGCATAGACGTTCCGTACGCGCTTGAATGAAAAGAATAGAAAGCGGATAAAATAAAGTATGAGGTGCCTAGCTGTCATCAGTAAAAATAAACGCTTTGATAAACAATGACCAACACATCAGCTGGGCAAACAAGCAATCATTGTAAAGTAAACCCTGTTCGATGACCAATAAAAAACGCCTAACAAGTAGGCGCTATGTAGCTAATGTAATTTGGTCATTTTAGTATGTAGCGATACGCCAACTAATAGTTAGCATGATGACGCTTTTATTTGCGAGATAACGTATAGTCATCCTCTAAATTATCGTGTTCATCAATCCGTATCAAGTGGTTGTCTTGGATATGATAGGTCTCGATATTTTTTCCTTCATAGACAATGGTGATCTTATCATTGTCTTGTCGGTAGATACCCGATTCGAGTAGAGGTGTTTTTGGTTTTTCAGGATTATGATAATAACTTGATTTTAGTACGGAACCATCAGCGAATAGGTTCAGTGTAACGTCGATACTGTCGCAATCTATACAAGAGACCATACCGCCATAATCGCCCATCAATGTCGCTTGCAGCATACTGCTTTTTGCTTCTGATCGCTCCATAGAGCTGTCTGCATAGGTATCTTTATTTGACTGAGCAGCAGCAATTAATGATTGCCCTTCCACCATTTCGCCTGTCTCATCATCATTCGCTAGCTCAGCACTCTCAATATTGTCATCTTGCAATGATTGTGAAGCCTCCTGCGATTCAGAACCAGTCGACGCAAACGTAGATACCATGTCTTTATCGGTATTGGACGAGGCACTATCACAGCCTACGAGTAGCACACATAGTGACGCTACAAGTAACGAAGGACGCCACCGTTTTACGATAGCAAGCGTGGTAGAGCGAACGGGAGCAAAATATATCATGGTCATACCAAAAACAGTTTTTAACAAGTATTTTTCAAGCTCATCTATACTATCGACAACGTAAAGCCATTGTCAAAGATAAGGATAATAAGGCATGGGCGCGTAGTAATAATATAAATTAAGAACTTGATAGCATTATCTTATATTCAAAATACAGATAGCTTATGAGTAGAAAGCGGCAAATATCTAATGCTTATCCGTTTATAAGGTAAGCTGACTAAAGATATCAAAGGCTTCAAATTATCTCTGTGGGCTTTTTGTTGTTGCCCATATATCTAAAAGACATGAATAGGTAGTAGAAAGTCCTGTTGGTAACGCTAATATGGTTTATAAGGGCAGGTTAATAGTAGATAAAAAAACAGACATTGTATCGAAGATAGCAATGTCTATTTTAAAAGCAGAACTAGGAAAGAAACCTAACGTTTTATTAAGTCATAAGATACTAATTGGCAGATTTTACGATACGCATTAATATCAAGACATGTACGATCAGCAGCATACTAAATAGAATCAACGACTGCTCAGGGATACTCAATCCCATAAGCGTCCAATCAATAGAGGCACATTCGCCAGATCCTGCAAATACTTCTTTGAATACTTGTAAGATAGGGAGGGTATCAAGCCAATAGTTCAGTCCTGGACCACAAGAAGGTACTTGGTCAGCAGGCAAGTGTTGCAGCCATACATGGCGTGCTGCTACTGCGGTTGCCCAGCCGATACCTAATAGGCTACCAAGCCATAATAGTAGTCTTATCACTTTAGACTTAGGATTAAACAACGCTGATATCAGGGCAAAACCGCCCATGACGATCAAGCCAACACGCTGAAAAATACAGAGCGGGCAAGGTGAAAGCCCTAAATGACGCTGTAAATAAAACAGCGCAAAGCTCATGCCTATCACGGCCATTATCACCAAAAATACTTGCAGGTTACGGTAAGTGGTTAGCTGTCGCATTGTGCGGTTACTCTTATGGGTTTATCTATAATAGATGTGGGGTAGCAATCCAGATTAAACAGTCAGGACTTAGTAATTAATAACTAGCAACTTAGCGATACTGCTGTAAAAATTCCGCAAAGTCTTCTGTTTCAGACTGCTCAATCTCAGCTTGCTGTAAGATAGATTTTTCTGCCAATACTTCGTATTTAGCTTGAGTATTTGGACTAAGTGTCTGCTGTAATAAAGACTCGCGATGCTGCTGAGCCAACGTAAATCCAAGCTGCCATAAGCTGCCTAAGCGTTTGCTATCGGAATTTACTTGTGCAGAGATAGTCGACTCAGAGTGTCCTGCTTTGCCTTGCATCAATGCTACAGCCGCGCGGTAATCGTTACCACCGTAGTGAGCATCAAGCAATGCAGCAAGCGGCTGCATACGCTCTAAATGCGTTAGCATCCAGCTTTCAAGTGACTGCTCTTGGCCATTATTGATAATATGCAAGTCATCACGGCGACCTTCATTGACCACACGCTCAAGATTGATAGCGAGCGTATCTTCTTCTTCAGGTAGCAGGTCTGGTGAGTCACTGAACAGACAGTACAGCGCCATCACTTCCAAGAAACAAGCGCTAGAGAGGCGAATACCAACATCACTATATGGATCAAGATCGATAGCGCGGAACTCAACATAAGCGATACCGCGACGCTCAAGCGCTTCGGTTGGTGTTTCACCGCTCATTGCGATTTGTTTAGGACGAATAGGGCTGTAGTACTCGTTTTCTATTTGTAGAATATGATTGTTAATTTGGATCGGGTTACCATCTTCGTCTTCTAAGCCAAGCTTAGCAAAGCTCTCGTGCGGCGTTTGAATGGCACGGCGTAGACCATCGACATACTCTGGCAGATAGTTGTAACGGATATCAAGCTGCTCTTGCACGCTATTTGTATAGCCAAGCTTGCCCATACGCAGGCTAGTCGCAGCAGGTTTGTAATAGGTCGAATCATTGAGCAATTCTAAATCGTGCTCACGCCCTGCCAAGAAACAAGGACATACGCTCGGACTGGCACCCAGTAAATATAAAACAAGGCTGGTTAGACGTTTAAAGTTACGAATCAACCCTAAGTATTTCTCGTTTTTGAACTCTGTCAATGTCTGGTTTTGGGCAGTCGATGTTTGGGCTTGCCATGTCTCAAACAACGTATCACCAAAAGACAAGTTGTAATGTAGACCAGCAATCGTCTGCATGCGGCGACCATAGCGGATACCAAGGCCACTACGATATAGGGTTTTTAGCTTACCCGTATTAGAGCTACCATAATCAGCTAGTGGAATATCTTCATCTTTAGAAGACAACATACAAGGCATCGATAATGGCCACATCAGCTCACCTTCAGGTATGCCCTGATAGACCAATACGTGCAATTGGCGCAGCATATTGAGGGTCTCTTTTGGTGAGGATTTTGGTTCAGTGATGAGCTCAAGCAGACTTTCTGAGTAATCGGTAGTAATAAAAGGATGGGTAAGTTTTGATCCAAGTTTGGCTGGATGCGGGGTCTGTGCCAAGAAACCATCAGGCTTTACGCGCAGGCCCTCTTTTTCAATACCGCGGAGCATACCCGTTAAGTGTTGGCTATCAAACCAATTAGGGATCTCGAAATTAACAAAGCTACTCGCAAAATTACTCATAATAGTCATCTATTGTTATTTATTATGGCGGATCAAAACACGATAAGCGTTTGTCCATAAAATAGGTAAATGTTAGGTCAATAATTCCGTCAGTTTAGCTCAAAGCTGTCTTGAAAACCACGGACAATTACAAATACGATAAGCTTTAGGCAAAGCGATTTGTGAGGATTTTGACCCTGTTTTTAATACAAATTCATCTCGAATATAGCGTTATTCTAGCCAGACAGTTTGATAAAAAAAGCATCTACCTGAGAGATAGATGCTTTGTTCATTATGCCTACAAGCCATTTGACATAGTGTTCGCACACTATCGCATTATCTGAATAATCATAGCGCGACCGCGTCTATTTGGCTTATATAGAGAATGACGAACCGCAGCCGCACGTGGTCGTGGCATTTGGATTGGTCACCACAAAACGTGCCCCTTCCAGTCCTTCAGTATAGTCAACGGTCGAGCCTTGCAAGTATTGATAGCTTAGCGAATCGACGACTAACGTCACATCACCATTATCAAAATTGGCATCGTCTTCGTTTAGATCATTGGCAAAGTTAAACCCGTAAGAGAAACCAGAACAACCGCCACCTGTCACATAGACACGTAACATAAGATCGCTATCGCCTTCTTCTTCGCGTAGACGGCGTACTTTTTGCGCCGCACTATCAGTTAGGCTTAATACGGTTGGGTCTACTGGTTGGCTTGAGCTTGGACTAAATTGGTTGGCTGATTCGTTCATATCTACCTCAGTTGCTAGGATCAAATGCGGTCGTCGTCCTGTTTGGGTTTGCAATAGGGTACTTGCAAATAAAGATACGCACGGCGTTTGATTTAATTGGGTGCTGTCATTATGGCAAAGCTATTGGTGCATTATAAGCTGTTTGTGCAATTTCAAAATAGTATTTGTGCCACTACAATATTTTATTGGCTCTATTGATGGTGGGTACTTATCTTTTAGCAGTATATCATAATGGGGGTGCTGATTCGTTTGTCAAGAGTGATGTAACTACTGAATTTTACTAATGAATAGCAGTGATCTAATTTTGATATTGTATTTTTTCAAACAATTGCGTCAATGGGCTAAACCAATAACCAGACTAAAAAATAATAGCGTGTGACTAAATAGCGTATGACTATATAAAACACTACTTAATAATATTAGACAGTCTTAAAGCTTATTAGTCATATTACGGTATTTTACGGCCATAACCTTTATAATAGTAACAACCATGTATGAGCTCAAGAGTCGCTTGTGCAACTTAAGGGATTTAGCGTAATAAATACTTAGTTTTGAAATAGTTATTTAATTGTTTGCCTATGGGGCGAGCGTTTGAAATAATAGCCGCCAGTTGGCATACCCTATGTGTGTTTCTTATTGCCCTATATCTATATTATTGTTGAGATGAAGAAATTATATGATCGAATTTAAAGACGTTGGTGTTCGCCGTGATGGTCGTGAATTGTTTGCAGGTGCAAGCTTTCAGCTCCATCCAGGTCACAAAGTTGGACTGACGGGCAACAACGGCACAGGCAAATCTACTTTATTTGCGCTATTACTGACGCAGATGGGTACAGGCGATACAGAGGTCACCCTTGATAAAGGTGAAGTCAGTATTCCTGATAGCTGGCATGTGGCGCACATGGCACAGGAAGTTGGTGCTACGACGCAGTCTGCAATCGATTATGTATTGAGCGGTGATGAGCAGTGGTATGAAATTAATGCTGCGCTAAATGATTTGAGCAGTGTCAGTGATGAGCAAATTGGTGTGCTACACCAGCAGTTCGATGAAATCGACGGATATCGTACGCCGACCAAAGCAGCACAAATTATGGCAGGTCTTGGTTTTAAGACTAGCCAGCATGAACTGCCAGTAGAAGGGTTTTCTGGTGGTTGGCGTATGCGCTTAAACCTCGCCAAAACCTTGATGAGCCGTGCTGATTTGATGTTACTCGATGAGCCAACCAACCATTTGGACTTGGACGCTATCTTGTGGCTTGAAACATGGATCAATGCCTATATGGGCCTGGTTATCGTCATCTCGCATGATCAGGCATTTCTAGATGCAACCGTCGGTCATATCCTGCATGTAGAGCAACAAAAAATCACCCTATATACTGGTAACTATCAGCAGTTTATTCGTACCCGTCACGAGCGTATGGCGCAGCAGCAGCAAGCGTTTGAGAAGCAAGAAGCGACTAAAGCGCACTTGGATGACTTTATTCGTCGTTTCCGTGCTAAAGCCAGTAAAGCTAAGCAAGCACAGAGCCGTATTAAGCAGTTAGAGCGTATGGCAGAGCTGTCACCAATGATGGCTGACAATCCGTTCTCATTCCAATTCTATGAGCCAGCAAACATGAGCTCACCACTGATTGAGCTGACCAACGCAGATATTGGCTATAGTGAGACACCGCTTCTACACAATGCCAATGTACAGGTAACCCCTGACACCCGTCTTGGCTTATTGGGTATGAACGGCGCTGGTAAATCAACGCTGATTAAAGCATTAGTTGGTGAGCTTGGCGTACTAACAGGGAAGTATCGTGTTTCGGATACCCTAAAGCTAGGCTATTTCAATCAGCATCAAATGGATATCCTAGATGCCAAAGCAACGCCTATAGAGATGTTACGTCGGCTAGCGGGTAAAACCTCTGATGCGATGCTACGCTCATTTTTGGGTAGCTTTGACTTCCGCGGTGAGCGTATTGATACACCAAGCGAGCTCTTCTCCGGTGGTGAGCGCGCGCGTTTGACCTTGGCACTTATCGTCTGGCAGCGTCCAAACGTCCTTGTACTCGATGAGCCAACCAACCATTTAGACTTACAAATGCGTCAAGCATTGACTATCGCCTTGCAAGGTTTTAAGGGCGCAGTGGTACTAGTCTCGCATGATCGAGAATTGATTGCTAATGTCTGTGATGAGCTGTATCTAGTACATGATGGTATCATCGAAGAGTTCGATGGCGACATTGGTGACTATGGTAAGTGGCTAGCAGAGAAGCGCAAGCAAGAGAACGCATCAGATAAAAATACTGGTAAGAAAAAAAGCAAAAAAGAGAGTAAGAAGTTTGTTTCACGTGAAACAGATAATAGCCAAGTAAACAACAAGTCATCTGATACTTCGTCAAACAGTAAAGCGGCGACACCTGCACTTAGTAAAGAAGAGCAGCGTAAGCTAGCCGCTGAACAACGTAAAATGACAGCACCTATCCGCCGCGAGATAGAAGAAATAGAAAAGACATTGGCTAAGATTGATAAGCAGCTCGTAACGCTTGAAGAAAAACTGGCTGATACAGATCTGTACGAAGAGAGTCGTAAGTCTGACTTGCTTGTGTTACTCAATGAGCAAACAGCGCTACAGCAGCAGCATAGTGATAATGAAGAGAAGTTACTACTATCAATGACGACTTTAGAAGAGATGGAAGCTAAGTTCGCATAAAGCGTTCTAGATAGTTAGTTATATAAGCAGACATAAAAAAGGGATGGCATAAGCCATCCCTTTTTTATTACATTATTCCTTACGATATTTGCCATCGCCGTACGACAGTATTTCCATCGTGGTCGTACAAAGCTGACAGTTTATTTCACCAGCAGCGGCTTTTGATAAATCAAGGATACGACCTCTAATAAAAGGTCCTCTGTCCGTGATTTTTACAACGACGCTCTGCTTTGTCTTTTGATTGGTTACTTGTACCTTCGTACCGAACGGTAACGTGCGATGTGCAGCGGTTAAAGAGTTCATGTTGAAGATACTACCACTCGCTGTGCGCTTGCCATGAAACTTACTGCCGTAGTAACTGGTATTGGCTGCAAAAACTGTGGTGCTAACTAGTAGCGATAAAGTGACAACCAAAGACTTGATTAAATAAGACATTTAATACCTTTAAGCAATTAATAAAATAGACAGATGCTCTTGCCTACGTTATCTATACTCCCTATGAGTATGAATAATAGAGGATTCTACAAGAGCTAGCTTGTCATATTATTACTGCCGTGTAAAAAACTCACGAGGTCAAATACCTGTTTTTTAAGGAAAAATAGCTATTTTTTAGCAAGAATAATGATGACGTAGGTACTAAAATTAGACTTATAAAGAGTGATTCTCATAAAGAAGCCGACAAAATACTGGAAAGCCAATCACACAATATAAATAGGTAATATATAAAGACCAAATCTATCGATATAGCATAATTACCGTTATGAAAGCCCAATTCAAAATAGATAATATAATGTAAAAAAACCTTGCTATATTCTTACTATTTTGTAGAATGCATAAGGTTAAACATTATTCTAGAGTATCTATCAAATATACTCATAATAAGTTTGATTTTTTGTCAAATAATCTATTTTTTATCGTCTTTCGAGGAAGTTTTATGTTAAAGAAAATTGCGTTCGCTTCAGTTGTCGCGGCAATGATTCCGTTTAGTACAGCGAATGCTGATCTTGGTTCTAGCTTTAAAACGGCAGAAACTGGTCGTACTATCGAGCAAGTATATAAGGAGTGTGGTCTTGGTGGCGCTTTGTTTGGTAATTCAAGCCCTATCCTTGCTATTATCTCTAACGTGACTTGGGATTTAGGTACAACAGCTGCTACCTCTGACTCTATGTCTCCTGCTACTTGCCAAGGTGGTAATGTTAGAGCAGCTGTTTTGATCAAAGAAGCATTCCCAAGTGTGGAAAAAGACTTAGCTTCAGGCCAAGGTGCTCATTTATCTGCCCTACAAAGTGTTGCTAACTGTGATTCAGCCGCTAGCGTACGCGCACAGTATGGTCAATATACTCAGACTTCTGCCTATCGTACTGCTACGCAAGATCAAAATGCTGAGACGCTATTTAGCATCGTTAAGCAAAGCTGTACTATCTAAATATTGAAAGTGCTAGGTATTAAGTTTTTAGTTTAATACTCAAAATTTTGATAATTTAATGATAAAAACACGTAAACCTAGTGCTTACGTGTTTTTTATTGCTCATGTATTTATGGTATCTAAATAAAATGCAAAAAATGTTTTTATGGGTGGCTTGCTTGGCTGCAACGACTATTTGCAATGCGGAAGTTGATGAAACGAATGCCTATGCTTCAGATCCAGTAACAGTAGATAAAGAAAATAAATTCTCTTCTAGTAATGCTTCGTCTATCGCAGTAGATATGACTTCAAGTGAGCCCGAGAACTTGTCAGATATTGTGCAAAGCGTACAACGACTCACTGACTCGCAGATACAAGAGCAAAACCGGAACTCTCAAAAAGATACCGCTATTGACCCCATAAAACTAAAATCATTGGCTAAGCACTCCCAGTGGCAACATTTATTGTTTTATAAAAATGGCAAGGCTGAAGTCATCTCACCAGATTTTTATTTAACCAATCCTAAGCCTCGTTCGAAACGTAATTTTGACTCCTATGCAGAGCTTATAGCAACGATAGAGCAAATGAATAATGAGGGCGTAGTTTGTAAGTATCCAGCCAGATATTTATGGCTTAATCATCATTTACCAGAACTGAACGTCGATCTCAAAAACTGCTCAAAATTACCCGATGCGAATCAAGAAATAAGCCTGATCCTAGTAAGCAGCTATTTAAAAAACCCAGCTTCTTCATTTGGTCATGTACTGGTCAAAACCAACACGTCTATAGATAATATAAATAATACGAACAGTGATGTTAGAGAGCTATCTAGCGAGGACTTACTTAATAATTCATACAACTTCGGCGCTCGTATTCCAGAAAATGAGAACGGTGCAATGTACGCGCTAAAAGGACTATTTGGGTTTTATGATGCTGGGTTTTCAGAGACGGAATTTTTTAAACAAGACGCGGTATACTCCAAGAACGAGCAACGTGATATGTGGGAGTACGTGCTCAATCTAGATGCCTTTGAAACACAATTATTGAACTATCATTTGTACGAAGCAAAGTCTGCTCGATTTGACTATTATTTTATCAAACAAAATTGTGGTTATCGCTCAGGAGAGATACTTGAGCTGATAAGCGACATAAAAACGACTGAGCGAGTAGGTCCTTGGTATGCGCCAGACTATGTATTCGATCAGCTATTAGAACACGACAACGGCGCTGATTCCTTAGTGTCTTCAGTACGCTATTTGCCCTCTGAACAAACGCAACTGCGCGAGAAGTTTGTACAATTATCTAAGCCAATACAAGCCGTCATAAACTCTGTCATTCGTACAGAAAGCACTGCCCCGCTTGCTACTTTAAACGCGGACGATAGGGCGGTTGCGCTTGATTTTCTGATCTTACATCGTACTTATAAAATCACCCAAGACAATACACTGAAGCAGCGAGCTTTCAAAAGCGAATTGCTCAGTCAGCGTTTTGCGCTACCAGCTAGCAATGGTTTGGCTCAGCTGCCTGTACCGAACAAACCCTCTCCAGCATTGAGTAACAAAACCACGCAGACTACCGTCGTTTTATCTGACGAGAGGGCAGAAGTTGGTTTATCGTTATTTGTAAAAGACCCACTTAACGCTCATACAGATATTGATAAGCATTTTGAAGCCGTAAAAGTGTCACTGGGTTATAACTTTGATGAGTATCAATGGACATTGACGGATTTCGTATTTTTGGATATGCAGCAGATTGAAGATCTTAGACAACCGTTATCGGGCGAACCTAAACTGTCTTGGCAACTGAAAACAGGCGCTCGTACAGACATGTTTACTGGCAATCGGCATAGCCCTTACGCACAAGCTGGCGTTGGCGCAGGCGCTAAGTTTGGTAAACATATACTTGGCTATGGTATGGTCAATGCGACGGTCCATGATCAAGATAGACACGCAGATATCGGTATTGAGCTTGGCTTACGTATGAAACGTAATAACCAAAGTGCTGAATTGTCTTACGTAACTTCAAAGCGAGAAGGGCGCGCTGCTATTGATGTTGCCAAATTGATATTACGCCAGCAGCTATCAAAGAATAACGACGCCAGACTTATAATGACATATTCAGACACTGTGATGGCCGATAATAGCGTAGTGTTAGGTGATTCAAATACGATAGATGCTGCTATGGCTTGGCATCATTACTGGTAATATTTATATAACGGTGTTTGTTGTAATTATTGTTATGATGATAAGTAGGCTACAAAAATTGCTATAGTAAAATCTAGTAGCCGTTTATACCGTATCGTTTGAAATTGGCAGACTGATACCACTAATATGTTTTTATTTTGGGGAAAATAACATGGCAGAGAAAAACTACTATGACATTTTAGGGGTCAAAAAAGACGCCTCAGACGCTGATATCAAAAAAAAATACCGTAAGCTCGTTCGTCAATACCATCCTGATGTCAGTGATCATCCAGATGCTGATAATAAGATTGCAGAAATAAACAATGCTTACGAAACGATCAGAGATAAAGACAAGCGCGCTGAATATGACGCTATGCTCAATAATCCGTTTGCGGGTCAAAATAGATCAAGTGGGTTTGGGGGCAGTGGGCAAACCGGCGCAGGTCAAAGTGGTTTTCGCTGGGAAGATGTCAAAGATCAGTTTGGTGACGGTGAGGCCTTTGGTGATGGTGGTTTTCGCTTCGATGACATTTTTTCAGCATTTGGTCGCGGCGCACGTGGGTCAACTGGTGGACAAACGGGCAGTCGCTCTCAAAGCAGCGGCTTCGATCAATTTGGTGGCGGCTTTGGGACGCAAGATAGCAAAGGTCAAGATCAGCATGCCGAGATTACCGTTGATTTATCTTCAGTCTATAGTGGCGACGACTACAGCATTAAGTTAAACGTCCCTGTTCGTCAGCCCAATGGCAATGTCGACTACGACAATAAAACCCTTAAGATCAAAATTCCTAAAGGTATCACTGATGGTAAGCAAATTCGTTTAGCAGGGCAAGGTGCTGCTGGTGGCAGTAATGGCAAAAATGGTGATTTGTTTTTGAAGGTTAAAATTCGTCATGATGCCAATATTCGTATAGAAGGTGCAGACGTTTATCAAACTGTGAATATTGCACCGTGGGAAGCGGCATTGGGTGAAAAAATCAACGTCAGTACGCCAGCGGGTATGCTTGGTGTGACCATTCCTAAGAATAGCAAGTCCGGTAGCAATTTACGTCTCAAAGGCAAAGGTATCCCTGCTAAGCAAGCAGGCGACTTGTATCTAACTCTAAATATTGTCAATCCTGATGTCAGTAGTGATGCGTCGAGACAGGCTTATGAGCAGCTAAAACAAGCCTTTGCTGATACCAATATTAGTCGTTAAACAAGATTATGAATAACCGTTACTTATTACTGAAGTAATAAACGAATAGCAGAGATGAACACGATACCGATGAAATAAAGAGAAAACGAGGATAATAGCTATGAACCACTCGACTGAATTTACAGACATCATCATGAGCTTAGATGAACTGGTCTCTGCCTGTGGCCAAGAGCGCCAATGGGTCATCGAATTAATCGAAGAAAATATCATTGAATATGATGTACCAGAGCATGAGAAGTTTACTGGTTATCAGCTGACGACAGTGCGCCGTGCATCGCGATTGAGTCGTGATTTTGAAGCCAGCGTACCTGCCATTGGATTGATACTTGAGCTGTTAGATGAGGTTGAGCAACTGCGCCAACTCAAACGTCAAATAGAGCAGCAAACACCAGTCATCGAAGTCGACATAGACAATCTAAAGTAACCAAATAATTAAAATAACACATAAAAAAAGGGCCCTTTAAAGGCCCTTTTTAATATTTATAGAAAACACTTCAGCAAAAATTAACGCGAATACGTCGGATCAGCTGCTGCTGTAAATAATACATCAGTAGAAGAGTTCAAGGCAGTCTCAGCTGAATCCTGAATCACACCGATGATAAAGCCAATCGCAACCACTTGCATCGCGATATCATTTGGAATGCTAAATAAGCTAGCAGCGAGCGGAATCAATAGTAATGAACCACCGGCAACACCAGAAGCACCGCAAGCACTAATCGTAGCAACCAGACTGAGTAGCAGCGCTGATGCAAACGTCACTTCGATACCCAACGTATGAGCAGCAGCAAGCGTTAAGACATTAATGGTAATCGCAGCACCAGCCATATTGATAGTGGCACCTAGTGGAATGGTCACCGAATAAGTGTCTTCATGCAATCCAAGCTTACGGGCAAGGTTCATATTGACTGGAATATTGGCCGCTGAACTGCGCGTAAAGAAGGCGGTAATTCCTGATTCGCGCAGACATCTGAACACGAGTGGATAAGGATTTTTGCCCGTTTTAATAAGGACGATAAGCGGATTGGCGACCAACGCAATGAATAACATACAGCTGATTAATACCATTAAGATACGCGCGTAGCCTGCCAAAGAAGCAAAGCCTGTCTCAGCAACCGTGCTAGCGACTAGGCCTAAGATACCAAATGGGGCTAAAGCAATAATCCATTTAACCACTTGTGAGATGGCATCAGCGAAATCACCGACAACATTACGAGCAGTATCACTGGCTTGGCGCAATGCAAAACCAATAATAATTGCCCATGCTAAGATACCAATGTAGTTGGCTTCAGCGATTGCATTGATCGGGTTAGCGACCAAGTTCATGAGCAAGTTCGTCAAGACTTCTTTTAGGTCAGCAGGTGGTACTTGTGCGATATCGGCGTTGATCAAGACCAGCTCAGTCGGGAATAAAAAGCTGGCACCGACTGCTGTTAGCGCTGCCAAAAAAGTGCCGAACATGTACATAATAAGCACCGGCTTTACGTAGACTTCATTGCCACTGCGATGTTGACTAATTGCTGCCATAACCAGAATAAATACTAGGATGGGAGCGACTGCTTTTAGTGCGCCGACAAAGAGTGTACCAAGCAACCCTATGGCGGTGCCGATACTTGGCGCCAGCCAACCAATCAATACCCCTAATACCAAACCAATAATAATAAGCGGCACCAGCCCTATACGCTGATACATCGCAATTAATGAACGCATCTGTACACCCTCAAGTCCGTTAAAAGTAAGTGAATTGTCACAACAGAAAATTTATCGAAGGATGGTAGCATTTTTTGGCATATTCGCATACCGCTCATAGCAGTAGCTGTCGCATGCAAATAGAGGAATAGTAGAGTTGTACAACTAGTATAAAAAAGAATGCAGCACCTATAGGCAAGAGCTGACTACTCAAAATACTTCATTCATAAGAAAGCAGAATTAGGAATATATAGCGTAAGGAGTATGTTTTGCTGCAAAAATAGAAAAAGATACGAGGGAAAATAACCGGCAGAGCTACACCTTAAAGTGGGTCAGATCGTAACCTAATTGCTGGTAGGCTTTATATTTATTGCGACCTTCTTGGGTACTTGTAGCATCAGGTCGGATCAACTCAAGGACTCGGGAGGGTTTTGAATTATTAGTAGCGGCCATAAAATCGTTGACCGGACGTGTTGTCGTATTGAGCACGATACCATTAAAATCTGCTGGCATATGATTGCCTAGTAGTACAGGCGCTAATGATTTATGAGTAGCGATGTTGCTATCATCAGTACCTCTATCATCGGTACTTTTATTGTCATTATCAGAAAGACATTGATGCGGTATAAAACTCGTAGAATCTTGTGCCCAAAGTGCCGTATCTAGATTTGCTAGTAATGTCTCATCTTCAATTAAAATCAGCAAAGACTGAGCGCTTTTGTTAAGCGCCGTCTGAGTCAGCTGACAAATAAAGCCCAAGAAATCTTGGGCCTTACTTTCACTTAATACATAAAAACTAATTTTCATAAATGGATTAAGCCATCTCTGCGCTGTTTTTTAGATATTGCATAAACAGTGGTACAGGACGTCCAGTGGCTGCTTTGTCTTTGCCTGAGTTCCATGCAGTACCAGCGATGTCTAAATGGGCCCATGCTTGACCTTCTTCAATGAAACGCGATAAGAAGCAGGCGGCAGTTACCGCGCCAGCACCTTTACCACCGATATTTTGCATGTCAGCGATTGGTGAATCAATCTGAGCTTGATACTCGTCATCTAAAGGCATATGCCAGATAAGATCGCCTGATAGGTTGCTGGCATTTTCTAAATCAAACAGCACATCTTCATCATTACTAAATACGGCTGAACGCACATGGCCTAGTGCAACCACACAAGCGCCAGTCAAGGTGGCAACATCGATGATGGCTTTTGGCTGATAACGCTGCACGTAGCACAAAGTATCTGCTAGTACTAAACGACCTTCAGCATCAGTGTTCAAGATTTCAACTGATTTACCATTCATCGCTTTAACGATATCGCCTGGACGCGTGGCATCACCTGATGGCATGTTTTCAGCACAGGCTAGCGCACCAACGACGTTGATCGGTAGACGCGCTTCGCACAACGCTTTAATCGTACCAAGTACTGATGCCGAACCACCCATGTCAAACTTCATCTCATCCATCGCTGCACCTGGCTTGATTGAGATACCGCCTGAATCAAAGGTCACGCCTTTACCGACTAATACGATAGGTGCGTCGTCATTGGTCGCTTGTGTATTGTCATTGCTATTTTTGCTTGCATTTTTAGCTGACTTTTTGGTTGGTAGTTTATCGGCTAATGCCTTTAGACCATTCACTTTTGCGTTGCTGGTAGTTTGCTCGGTAGTGCCTGCATCTGAACTAAATTCTGATTTACCACGGTACTCCATGAGTACCAGCTTGCCTTCTTTGGTGGAGCCTTGTGCAACGGCCAAGAAGCAATGCATACCTAGCGCTGACATCTCGTCCTCACCTAGTACCTTCACGGTTAGTAGATCAGGGTACGTTTTTGCAAGTTCTTGAGCTTGTTCTGCCATATAAGCTGGGAAGCAGATATTACCAGGCTCATTGGCCACATCACGAGTGAGGCTCTGACCAGCAAATACTGACTGAGCAAATGCTAGCGCAGGCTGTAGTGACTCATCAGCTAACAGATAAACATCAGTCAATACAGGACTCGCTTGCTCAGACTTATACTTGTCAAAGCGGTAGCTAGCTGCCAACAGATTAAGGGCAAATTGACCAAAATGGTTTTCTTCCAGTGCATCACCCAAGGCGACAGTGATAGAAGACACACGCTTTTGAGTGCTGCTATAGATAGTATTGGCGATTTTTTGAAGTACGGTGTTGTTGAATTTATCAGTGTTACCTACACCGACCAACAGCAGTTGTACAGGGTTTTGCTTAGTGGTCTTTTTATCACCTGCCAGCGCATAGTCAGCAACAGTCTCACAGGTAGTGCCCTTGAAATGTGATACTTCAATCAACTGCTCAATGCGAGCGGTATATTCGGTCAGCACAGATTCAGCCAGAATATTTTTCTTGTCATCGACCAATACAACCAGACAAGCATCGTCTTTACTTTTGGCTTCTTTTTTCAGGATTTTCTGCGTATGAGTCTTTGGTAAATGCTGAGATAATTTGATATTCATATAGTTATCCTTATTAGAGTTATGAAAATTGCAGGATTTGTATGACTGCTTATACCTGTCAGATTATTAGATTATTTGGTCTGTTGAGCAATCACAGTAGTGTAGCATATTGCGATAATCATGCGCAGTTAGCAAGGCTTAGGTAATACGTTTGAATTATTATGCTGTGCTAACTTACGCTATGGTTTAGCGGTTACATTATCATTTTTCGATGATGCCAACATATTAGCCATTGACCAATTCATCGGTCGTTACCATCGCGGCAAATCTGTCTTGTAGTGCTGCCATGGCAGTGTTATGCATGATTTCAGCGCTTATCGGCTCTCTATTAGCGCTAGGTAGGTCGCGAGTGGCACAGGCATCATGGCAGACAAAACTATCGAAACCTAAGTCAAATGCGGCGCGGACGCTTGAGCTGACGCACATATGACTCATAAAACCCGCAAAAATGATCTGCTTTTTTTCTGCTGCTGAAATCAGTGGTTGTAATTGCGTATCATAAAAGGCATTCGGATGCTTTTTGGCAATTACTGTTTCGCCATCTTGCGGCTGCAATTGCTCGACTATCTCAACATTAGCTGATAAAGGATCAAAGACATTGCCATTCTTGGCGCCATGATGGGTAATGTGGAAGATAGGTAAATCTTGCTGACGCGCTTTATCGAGTACTAGGCGCGCATTGGCGATGGCTTTTGCCCCAGCGTCCCCTAATGGCATAGCGCCATCGACGTATTCGTTTTGATAGTCGATAAGAACCAGCGTGCAATTTGACCAGTCAAGCGTATCGAATGTGCCGCCAGCGAGTTCAAGTAGGGTAGAGGGTGTAGAGGTCGTTTTATTCATTAGTATTATTCTCCGTTTGACGATATAAGTATATTTTTCTATCAGTCAGTCTAGCAACTAATAACAGAGATAAATGTTTGATGATACGAATGACAAACAAACCTTTCTAAAATAAATAAAGCAAAAACTTAGCGCTAGAAATACTATCAATTCGATGTAATTTGAGGTTTTATCAATTATTTATCCAATATTTGCTATGTTTGTTACTTACTGTCAATAATGCGCTCTCAGCAAGGTGTAGGTAATGTTTTCAAACACATTTCACAGCCATTTTTAGGCAAAACATGCTAGCATTAGCGGTTATATCTGTTGCTTGTGTTTATTGAGTATGACTAACCAGTCGCTCAGTAACGTTTACCGTTATTTGAGTATGTAAATGGCCCATATCATGCTGATGATATGTCGTCGTACGTCCTAGATATTCAGTAAACCTATCATCAATCGCGCGCATACTAACTGTTTAAGAGTACCCATTGTGATATTACGCCGCTACATGACACAACAAGTTGCCTCGACCACTGCCTTAGTTTTGGGGTTTTTGGTAGTGATGATGCTCGGCGGTCGTTTGATACGCTATTTTGGCATCGCTGCTGAAGGTCGTTTGGACGTCAGCCTACTGTTTACGATCATTGGGTATAACCTACCGTATTTTTTAGAGCTGATTTTACCGTTAGCATTCTTTATCGCTTTGATGCTGGTATTTGGCCGCTTATATGTCGATCAAGAAATGGCAGTGATTAATGCTAGTGGCGTATCTCGAGGTAAGCTTGCTCGGTTAATGACACCATTAATATTGGCATTGTTCGTCGGCGAGGCGGCGCTATCTGTCGTTGGTAAACCTTGGGGTGTCCGCTCGTCTGAGGCGGTCTGGCAGCAGCAAGCATTAACCAGTGCGTTTGATTTGATTCGTCCGAACGAGTTTATCAGTAGCGGCAATTATCATTTATACGTGGGTAGTCTCAGCGATGATAAGAAAAAGTTGCAAGATGTGATCTTGATCCAATCTGAACCTGCGAAAAAAGGTAGTGCTGCCGAAAGTGTCGATGCTACTGCCACTGATATGAATAACACGATTGACAGTGAAACAGCCGAACAAATTGGTATTTCTGACATATCAAAAGATATTATAAATAGTGGTGCAAAGGACATTAGCAAAGACACCATTACGCTGGCTAAGCGTGCTGAGCAAGTGGATACCGGCAATAGCGGCGTGACTCAGTTGGATTTGTTCCAAGGACGTCGTTACGAAGTTGGCGCAGGCAGTCTGAAATATAACCAAGTCGCTTTTGATCGTTATCGCATCACCTTGACTGAGTCTTCACAGGAAGTTATCACCGAAGATAATATTGAAACGCAACAGATTGGACCATTGTGGCAAGCCGCCACGAGTAGCTCACCATCAGGCACTAATAGTGCAATGCGTGCTGCACAAGGTGAGCTTGGCTACCGTTTGGCGCTACCATGGCTGATGATTATCGCGCCTATGTTGGCCGTGCCACTGGCGCAAGTCCGTCCGCGTCAAGGACGTTGGCTGCGCCTGTTTCCTTCTATCTTATTATTTGTCAGCTGTGCATTAGGTATCATCTCGCTAAAAAACGCAGTGAGCAAAGACAGCATCAGCGTATGGGCGTATGCATGGCTTATCTTAGGATTTATGGCATTGGCGCTTTATATGAATTGGGGTAGCCGCGTGCAACATCGATTGCGCTTTCGCAAACAAGAAAATAGGCTAGCCGCTGCCGCAACTAACTCAGTTAATGACATAGATAACCAGAACAACAGCTCACAAGGAGGGCAGTCTTAATGCGCTCTTTATTTGCTAAGTCAGCCAAGTCTGATCAATTGGCTAAGAAACCTGCCAATCTAAAAGTCCTTAGTCGCTATGTCAAACTCAACGCTCTATTGGCTATTATCGCTGCCGTCATTGGCTTATGGGCATTACAGCTGATTTTTTCTTACTTATCAGAGCTGGATTCGTTAGATGATAACTACACCATGGGTGAGGCGCTCAAATATATCTTTTATCGTTCGCCTTACTTTTTAGAGCAATTTATTCCAACGGGTGCGCTATTGGGTGCTGTCATAGGCTTAGGTTTGTTGGCCAATAAAAGTGAGCTGGTCGTCATGCGCGCGGCTGGGGTCAGTATTTATCGTATCGTCGGCTGGGTATTACAGCCCGCTTTGATATTTGTACTACTGGCATTGGCTATCAATCAGTTCGTCCTACCGTCCTCTAACCAGTTAGCAAAACAGATTAATGATGAGGATAGCACCTCACTGGTCACCTCAGTACGCGGCTACTGGACGATACAGCCACGATTTGAAACCGCAGAAGATGGCAGTGCTACACCTGATGGTAGCGACGTTTTATATATCGATTATGCTGATGTCGCAGGCAATATTGGCGAAGTGAAACGCTGGCATTTGGATAACAACGGAAATTTGCAAACCGCTGTCCATGCGGAAGGTGGAAAGTATACTGGCCGTAAACCAATTGATGTGAATAGTGAAAAGCCAAGCGAGCAGTATCGTTACGAGTGGCAGCTAAATGATATGGTTGAGCTCTCTATCAATCAGGGCTTTGAGAGTAGCCAAGCTATTTCACCATCAGATACGTTAAGCTTACCTTTTGCCCCAGAGTCTGTGTATCTGCTAACGCGTAAGGCAGAAGATTTGTCATTGACGCAGCTGTATGAGCATCGCACGTTTATGCATCAGCAGGGCAATCGTTCTTTAGATCATGAAGTCGCATTTTGGCAAAAGCTACTATCGCCATTATCGATATTGTCGCTGGTGATTGTCGCTTGCTCGTTTGTCTTTGGCTCGCTACGGACGCACAGCTTAGGCTTGCGTATCGTCGTGGCGTTGTTGTTTGGACTACTATTTAGCTATATTCAAGACTTAGTTGGTTTTGTATCGCTAGCCACAGGCTTTTCACCGATGCTTATGGTGCTATTGCCGATTATCGGCAGCGCGCTATTGGGTGGATACTTGATAAAACGCCAGATGTAAAAAGACAGTTGGTTATACCAAATAAAAAGCACGCTAAATCTAATTTAGCGTGCTTTTTTATGTCGATTTCAATTTAAGCTTCAGTTTAAATGGCTGAAATTCAATCAGGCAAAGTTAAAACTAGTCTTTGGTCGCCATCGTAATCGTATAGGTTTTACCTTGCTTGATTTTGTCGCTATTGCCAAACACTTCGGTAAACGAGCGCTTAACAAATTGGCGTAGGCCATTGATGGTGACGACATAAAAACGGCCACCTTTACGCATACGCGCATAGGCATCGAGGAAATATAAATAATGCTGCTCTTTGCCTACTTTGGCTGGCAAGTTTGACATCACAAGACTAAAGTCTTTGTCTTTTGCCACATGATTAAAGCCATTTGATAAATGCACATCAACATTGTTTAGACCATTTTTCTCACAGTTACGGCGTGCGTATTCTACCGCCATAAAGTCTTTATCAATCAGCGTATGCTGACCATTCGGACATTCACGCGCTGCCGTCATACCAAGTACACCATAACCACAGCCTAAATCGATCGAATCATCATCTTGCTCAAAATCTACATAATCAAGCAGCATCAAGCTACCATCATCGAGCTTTTGCGGTGAAAAAATGCCCCACGTGGTCGCAAAATCAAACGGCTTACCCAGTACTTCTTGGCGAAAATTGATATCTTCGCGCCAGTGTTCGGCGTTTTTTAATAGGTCAGCAGGTGGTCTATGGCTCATGGGATTCTCGGATAATAGATAGGAAAAAGGTAGTGCGCAGCCCATTTAGGCAGCATGTATATCATGACGCACTTTAATAAGGGTATTGTAACGAGAAAAGGATGGGTTTGCAGCTATCTATTTCTAGAACTGCATTTTGCTATATCGCAAAAAATTCTAAGAAAAATGTTAGAGACATTAGATAAGAGGCATCGCTTAAGATAGAATCAAATTTAACCTGATAGTTGCTAAGTATTATTTATGCCAGACATTACATTCGTATCTAAAGTAGACTTCTGGCTTGCACTGTTACTTTGGGGTTTGAGTTTATTTACTGTGTCTGTTCCATTATGGCAGTGGAAGCGAGGTGCTCACAAATCCCTCATACAAACCATATTAATGACGGTTACTCTCATACCTATTGCAGCACTAATGCTCATCCCTTTTTTCGGTACTCAGTACATATTAACGAACGAACAGCTACAAGTAGATAGTGGATTCTCTGTTCAAAAAATTGAGATTACAGATATCACCTATATTACGCCGACTCGAAGTATGAGTTCTGCGCCAGCACTATCATTGGATAGGATTAAAATATCATATCAAGATGAAGAAATACTAATCTCACCAAAAGACAAGTCACGTTTTTATCGGGAGATACAGGCACGTAATCCAAGTATAGCGATAGATGAAGCAGGCGAATAGAATAGCATTATAGTTAGCCGCGTTGAGCCATATATCGTTCCTGATGTTGAATTTTTCTTGAAACTACTTACTCAAACTCTTATTTAATAAGTGATCAAATATAAATGGTCCGAATGGCAAAAACGAGCCGAGCACACCAGCAGGTAGCGCCCAAAGCGGCATTTTTATTCTGCTCGCGGTGATGATTAATACCATGACATAAGCAACGAATAATACCCCATGCACTGGACCGACATAGCTTACCGCTTCTGGAATATCGAACATATATTTGAGTGGCATCGCGATACCAAGTAACAATAGAAAAGACGTACCTTCTAAATAACCCATGATAGTGAGGTTTCTAAGTGCAGAGTTTTGACGCTTCGTTAAAGCAGACGGTTGAGCTTGCGACACGATATATTCCTTTTACAATCATCAATAATATTAGATTTCAATGCTGCCCATATGACAATATGGTAAGGCTACCCACGTGGATGATGCTCGGCATGTAATTTCTGCAATCTTGCCGTTGCAACATGAGTATAGATTTGCGTGGTGGATAAATCGCTATGTCCTAGCAATAACTGCACACTTCTTAAATCTGCACCATGATTGAGCAAATGTGTGGCAAAGGCGTGACGTAGCGTATGCGGGGATAACTCTTTATCGATACTGGCAACTTTGGCGTACTTCTTAAGTAGATACCAAAAGTTCTGCCGCGTCATATAACCACCTTGCGCCGTCAAAAACACCGCTTGGCAATTCCCCGACTTCAAATGGGCAATCAAATCACCACGTCCATGAGAAAGATAATCTTCCAATGCATCCGCTGCATATTCGCCGAGGGGCACCAGTCGAGTTTTATTACCTTTCCCCGTGATTTGTAGCCAGCCTGAGTTTAGATTCACTTGCTCTAATGAGAGGTTGATCAACTCACTCACCCGCAGACCGCAGGCGTATAAAACTTCTAGCATGGCTTTATCACGGAGACCTAGCGCGGTGCTGGTATCAGGTGCGGCAAGGAGATTATCTACGTCAGCCTCGGCTAAGTCTTTTGGCAGCGGACGACCTAGCTTTGGGCTTTTGATACGCTCACAAGGATTGTCTTCGCGTAGATTGCTGGCGATCATCCATAGATAAAACTGACGCAAGCTTGAGAGCATACGCGCTTGGGTACGTGGGGTTTTGCCATCTTGAGCAAGGAGTGACAGACAGTGCAGCACATCATCAGGCTGCCAGCGTGTCAGGGCGATAGAATTGGTCAGCTCACAAGAGCGTAGGTCACGGACATAAGCATTACGAGTACGCGTCGCTAGACCGCGCGCTAGCATGGCTTGACGAAACTCAGTCATATAAGCTGGCTCATCATCGACCGCCAATGCTTTAGGTTGACGCTGTTGCACGGCACGATCACGGCTCATAGGACAATACTCAGGTAGGGGTTAAGTTAGCAATAACAGACAGTTATTAAAATAATGCCAAACCTATCATGCCATTTTTTTCTTAACTAGATAGCGATATAGCGTCACGCTTGCAGGCGTATCCTCATCGCTATCGATGGTGATTTCATCAGGATCAGCATCTAAGCTCACGTTTTCAGCTAGCGTTTCTTGACCGATTAGCTCATGACCCAAATGACGACAGAAATTCGGAATGTCGCGCGTGGTAGCTGGATCTGTCGCCAATATTTCAATCACTTCCCCACCATCTGCTCTTCGAATAACGCGGTGTAGCATCATGACGGGCTCAGGACAGATCAGCCCTTGAGTATCTAAGTGATGGTGGATAGGCGTGTCTGGTATAGAAGTGTTCATAGTCATTATCGTGAAGCTAAATAAGTGAATTTGAGGGTGAGGAGTTTGCTTAAGTGCTTATAGTGGCGTACTTTGTAGATCATCTACGCTTCAGTAATTTCAGTCTCTTCATCGGCATCAGGCGTACCAGCTACTTCTAAAAAGTTAAAAAACCGCTTAAAGCTTACTTTAAATAAAAATGCCACGCCCAACCAACAAGATAGTCCCAACCATGCAGTATCGGCAAAAATTAATCCACCAACCAATATAATAGTCGATACGCCAATACTCATGGCAATCATCGACGGTTGATTTAAGCGATAACGATAAACGACCAATGCATCGTAAATAGTAATAGGTATCGTGAGGGCTACCAGGGCGTAGGGCAAATTATAAAATAATTGATAAAGCAACTGGTTATCATGGAAGGCTTTGATACTAGCAATCGTGCCAAAGACCACAAATGCGAAAATAGCCGCATAAATGAGATAAATCGCTATTTGGTTGGCACGCTGTGCACCTTTAATACGGGCAATAGCAAGCGGAGCAAAACCATGCTGTGACTTATGTTGCGAAGATTGGTCTGAGACAGTGGTCATAGTAATCAGTCATTTATCCGTTAATAGGTACGATGTATCGAAGTGACATTATAGCCGCACACGTGTCTTTTACCTATTTGGCTGCTTTATTCTGCTTTGATTGCATCGATAGCGATACTGCTATTAGGATCAGCAAAATAGGTCGACATTAGGATACAAGCGGAGATATCATCGATTGGGTCGCGTTCGTTTTTGATCCAACCATTGTCCCATGCGATTTCTCTTGCTTCGATTGAAGTCAGCCGTTCATCACACAGTGATACGGTCACTGGCAAATGCTGCTCCATTATTCTATGGGCCAGACGACGAGCGAATTTGTGCGCTCGTTTTGAAAGCATGGAGCTAGTGCCATCCATATTAAGCGGTAGGCCAACCACGACTTGCGCCACGCCCCAGACTTTGATGATACCAATTAAGTTGTCCCAATCTGGCTGCCCGTTATTCATTGCCAAAATGTCAAAGGCACGTGCCGTCTGTGTGATGGTATTACCGAGTGCCATTCCCATCTTTTTGACACCGTAGTCTAGTGCCAAGATAAGATGCGGCTTTACCTCTGGCTCAATAGTTTCAGCAGTGCTATTGCTACCGTTATCGAGAGTATCAATATCAATGTCATTATCTATAGCGTCTGTGCTACTGGCTGTAAAAGTACTATCTACCATAGTAATGGGTGTCCTTTATGTCTTTATCTAAATTCGCAGAGCGTATGAGATTACGCATGACCTATGTCACTACTAAGATAGTCGAAATTGACTCCGATTTTGTCGGCTGCGATTTGCCAGCGTTCTTCAAACGGTGTATCAAATAATAAATTCAGATCAGCAGGGCAGACTAACCAATTACCATTACTCAGTTCTTGGTCTAGCTGTTTCTTACCCCAGCTGGCATGACCTAGACACAGCTGATAGTGACCGACGCCTTGACCTGCGGCGATACGTTTTAGAATATCTTGGCTAGTTGTGATGCAAACGTTCTCCGAAATAGCAAAAGAAGACGCCCATTCTGGCTGACCAGTATGCAGCACAAAGCCGACCTCAGGATACATAGGGCCGCCCTCTAATGCCACATCTTCCATCACCTGCGGATTGGTCACTTCAATATCTAAATCTTCTAGCAGCTTACCTACGCGAGATTGCTCGAGCGGACGATTGACCATCAGACCTAGCGCACCATGCTTGTCATGACGGCAAATATATATAAGTGCCTGCTCAAACCTTGGGTCTGACAGCTCTGGTGCTGCAATCAAAAAATGATGGGTCAAATTGGTTTTAGACATAGAAACAAATGCAACCTAATAATAAGGGTGAAAGACTACTATATGGTGATAATCAACAGAAAAGCAAGATTCGCACTAATTGCTACTGACCATCATACAGACTCAGATAACCATCCGTTTTGATGAAAACGAACGGTTATTTAACGTTAGATAGGTCAGGTAGAGCGTTATTTAACATCGGATAATAAGCTGCGGGCATGATCGCGCGTGACATCAGTAATAATGACACCACCAGACATACGCGCCAACTCGTCTACTTGCGCACTGTTGGTCAGTATGAGTAGCTCGCTTTCGGTCTGTTCTTGATGGTGCTTTTGTACCAAGATATGTTGATGCGCTTGTGCTGCGACTTGTGCTTGGTGTGTGATGGCTAGCAATTGCTGTGTTTGCCCAAGCGAGCGTAGCAGTTCGCCAACCACTTGCGCAGTACCGCCACTGATACCGACATCAACCTCATCAAATACCAACATAGGCTTGGCGGCATTGTTATCAGCATTGGTCGCTTGTAGTACTTGCATCACGAGTGCCATACGTGACAGTTCACCACCTGAAGCAATTTTATGTAGGGGCTGCATTGGCATACCGACATTGGCGCTGAATAATAAATCAATATCGTAGCAACCTTGTGCATTGTAATGACTAGGTTCAGATTTTTTGGTAAAGACAAATTCACAGCGAGCATTGGGTAGCGCAAGCGGTTGTAGTTGTTTGATGAGTTGCTTACTAATTACCGGGGCAGCTTTTGTGCGCTCTTTATTTAACTGTGTGGCCAGAGCGAGATAGTCTTGCCAAGCCTGATCAATTTGCGCTGCCATTGCATCACTACTTGGCTCGTTCTCTAGCTGCTCTAATTGCGCTTCCCAGCCTTTTGCTTCATCAATTAAATCACTCGCTGGCAAGCTATGCTTACGTGACAGACGATGTCCTAAGCTGATTAAATTGTCTAGTGTTTGCAATCGTTCAGGATCAGGTAGCTGCTGTTCGGCATAATCTGATAGCAGCGCAGTCACCTCAGTGATTTGCTGCTGTGCTAGATGTAGCTGTTCAGAAGCTTGTTCAAACGTTTGGCTAACGCCTACTTGGTTGTCACAGAGTTTAATTGCTTGTCCGAGCAAGGTCATGACGTCTGGTTCATCAGTATCATTGTCGAGCAAATGCAGACCATGACTGGCCTCTTGCATTAAGGCTTCAATATTGGAGAGCTCTTCGTGTTCAGATTCAACTTCTGCGTAATCCACAGCTAATAACGGGGCAATATCTGCTAATTGGCTCTGCAACAACTGAATACGATCTTGACGCTGGGCTTCGCGGCTCGCGATGTCATCTGCGCGACGTTTTAGCTGCTGATAGGCTTGATAGCTACTGGCAGTTTGGATGGCTAGCGGTGTTATCTGTGCCATCTCATCAAGCCATTGCACCACAAATTGCGGCTTAAGTAATGCTTGCTGAGCATGTTGGCTATGTATATTGACCAGTAAAGCACCTAAACTCTTTAGCTCCGCTAAGCTAACCGGTGAACCATTTAGCCATGCTTTTGAGCGGCCAGTATTGCTTAATTGTCGACGAATAAGTACTTCAGGCTCTTCTAGCGGTCGATCATTTTTGGCAAACCAGTCAGCGACGACGCTGTTATTTTCTACATCAAATTGAGCGTAGATATCTGCATGCGCAGCGCCATGCCTGACCATTGCACTGTCTGCTCGCTCACCGACACATAGTGATAGTGCATCTAGCAATAACGACTTGCCAGCACCTGTTTCACCAGTGATGACATTAAAACCTTCAGCCACGCTCAGCTCATGCTGAGCAATCAACGCAAACTGATGTAAAGTTAACGATACTAGCATCAACGCCTCTCAGGACAGACAATGGACATCATATAAATCTTAGGAAGCCATCTATAAATAGGGTAAATAAGGAAGTGAAAATATCTATTTAAACTTGCTAATTAGATAAATATTGTAGGCAAATAGTATGGTGTTAAATGTGCGTAAATACAAACTTTAAGACGAGGTATAACAGAATTTATTATTGGGAGATTACCATAAAACTATTAAAAACTGACAATAAATCATCGACATAATACCTATGATATTAATCATTAGGGTCATTGGATATCCAAAGATAAGCATAGTATGAGAAGAAGTGTTTTGACTGATAATGATAAAAAGGTACCTAAAATGATGGTCTAGCATCCGCCTAGAAAAATACCAAATGAATATTAAAGGAACGGGTAGATACTTGCCATCGAATAGAATTTTCCTAGTCGCTTTAACAAACTTTATAGATATAATGTGGTAGCATAATCTCACATAATGATAAACTCTTCTTATGAGTTTGATGCGCTATGCAACCTAATAACGAGTCATAATTTTGTAAAATTGTAGGCGTATAGTGGTGAAAAATATGCCACTCGATCATTATTCAAAAGCGTTTTCATAGAACCTGTGGCTACCTTTAGCGCGCAGATATCTACTATAGAGGGATAAAGTATTTAAAGCAGGCATGTTTGCTTACTGGTCGCGTATTTGAAGCCCAGTGCAACTCTGTCAGTACTTTAACCCGTTACTTATTTTTTAGTTTTGCCATAATTATTTGATAAGGAAGCCACTATGACAGCGGCGCAATTTACTAACGTAACAGTTAATGCCCAAGCGACAGTATCTTATGATGGTCGCTGCTCAAGCCATACCATTATGTTTGAGGATGGTCGCCATAAAACGCTAGGCGTGATCTTACCTTGTGACAACTTGGTTGAGCATTATCACTTTAGCACTAATACCTCTGAGCGTATTGAAATCACCAGTGGTGAGTGTGAAGTGAAGATCAATGGTGATGATGAATTCAGCTACTACCGTGCAGGTCAATCATTTGTCGTTGAAGGCAATAGCGGTTTTAACCTACGTACTGAAGAGATTGTTCAATATGTCTGTCATCTAGAAGGCTGATATTATTAATAGGGCGCTTGAGCTTTCATTCTAGCGCCTGTTCTATCACACATTAGTGTTTCGAGAAAATAAACAATATCGGATTGGTATTGTTTATTTCTTTTTTGACGTTTGATTTACTGTTTTCTCATCATCAATGAGCTATGACAGTTAAAGCCGACGTTATCCTCTTTTATCCCGTCGCCCAGTGCGATATCCACTTCATATTTAGCAGGCATATTATGGCAAAACCCATTTATTTTTACGGCATTCATGCCATTGATGCGTTACTTAAACACCGCCCTTTGGATGGTCTTAGCTTGTTTGTGCAACAGGGACGCGAAAGTGATAGTCATGTACAAGCGATTATGGCTGAGGCGGAAGCTAATGGTATCAGTATCCAGCCGACCCAAAAAGATAAGCTGACACAGCTATGTGGTAGCCCGCAGCATCAAGGCGTGGTACTCAATGCTCGTCCGCTAGGTTTTGCTGATGAAGGTCTGCTTGATACCATTATTGGTCGCGAACAGTGCTTATTGTTAGTGCTAGATCAAATCACAGACGCACATAACTTTGGCGCTTGCTTGCGCACAGCCGTAGCAATGGGTGTGGACGCCGTGGTTTGTCCGAAGCACCATGCAGCAAGCCTGACGCCCACAGTCGCTAAAGTATCTGTTGGGGCCGCAGAGATGATGCCGATTATTAGTGTCACCAATTTGGCACGTACACTTTCGCACATCAAAAACGCAGGAGTATTTGTGTTTGGTACGGCGCTCAATGCCGATGCGAAGCCTATCCATGCCGCTGATCTGACTGGCAAAATCGCCATCATTATGGGGTCAGAAGGAGAGGGGATGCGCCGCCTGACAATGGAGAGCTGCGATGAGTTGGTTTATATTCCGATGTCAGGAAACGAGCATGGCAACCTACAAAGCTTAAACGTAAGCGTCGCTACTGGTATGGCTCTATATGAGGTTAATCGCCAGCGAACTTTAGCTGCTGGGCAAGCGTAAGGTACTCTTGGTGTAGGGGTTCTAGCTGTAAGTATAGAGAGGCAAGGTCGCTCTCGTTGAGTATGATATCGTCTGCATGACGATTGCGCTCTTCACGACTAAGCTGGTTGGTCATAATGGCTTTGATTTTTTGAATACTTTGATCATCACGCTGACTGGCACGCGCAAGCTGCGTGTCTTCGGTGGCATCCATCACAAGGATACGTTGGCATAAATTGGCAAGACCCGCTTCTGCTCCCTCAATGAGTAGAGGTGCGGACAATACCACATAAGCTGAGGTACTAGACTCTAACTGTGCTTTCGCTGTCTCACGTATCGCTGGATGCGTGATCGCCTCAAGCTCAATAAGCGCTTCAGGGTTTGCAAATACATGCGTACGTACAGCGGCCCTATCCATTGACCCATCACCATTTAACACCCAATCACCGAATCTTTTTTGGATTTTGCGCAGAGTATCGCTGCCTTTAGTAACGATCTCATGAGCGATCACATCGGCATCGATAATATCGATCCCTTGCTCAGAAAACCAAGCACTAGCGGCAGATTTACCACTACCGATACCACCCGTCAAACCAACCACAAGCTTCTTATTTTTTGGTTGCGAGGTTTGTGGTTGGTGTGAATAAGAATGCGATGTATTTTTTGACATAATAATGGCTTATCTGACAGATAGAACAATGAATGCAGTTTTGAACTCACAATCGGCCTTTTAAGGTTTCGTTCATGGGTCACTGCCGAAAATTTACTATAATAATCTAGTGTACGCTATCAGTTATTAGACATACATACCAAGATACCAGCTAACGATATCTGAGCCGTATAATAAGGCAACGATACCTGCTATAGCGATATAAGGCCCAAAAGCAAAAGGTCGACTTTCACCCTGTTTTTTCATCAAGATCAATCCAACGATAGAGCCAAGCAAAGACGATAGTAGGATGATTAAGGGTAACATCATAGGTCCAAGCCAAGCACCTAATACTGCCAATAGTTTAAAATCACCTTGACCCATTCCATGTTTTTTAGTGATTAAATAAAACACCTTGACTACTATCCATAGCGATAAAAACCCAAATAGTAATCCCCATATCGACTGTGTTGGTGAGACAAACCAGCTTTGTGAGTTTACCGCCAATCCTAAGCCTGCCAAAGGAAAAGTTAGACGATCAGGTAGTAGCTGTGTGTCAAAGTCGATACCTGTTAGAGCAACCAGTGTCCATACTAAAACCAATGCGAACAAACCTGTAGTATTTACCCCAAACTTATATATTACTAACACAGACAGGAAGGCAGTGACTAGCTCAACGAGAGGATAACGCAGACCAATAGATGCTTTGCAGCTTGAACAGCGTCCACGTAGTAATAGCCAGCTTACTAAAGGAATATTTTCATACCACTTAATTTTATGTGCGCAATGAGGACAGCGCGATGCAGGTCGACTTAAAGTAATCGGTTGGTCAGTAGCGACAATATTTGCTATGGGTAGCGTATGCTCGCGTGGCATATCTGCCTGTTCAGACATAAACTGGCTACACTCCTGTCTCCAACCATACACCATCATCAGCGGTATGCGATGAATCACAACATTTAAAAAACTACCAACGCAAAGACCTAATAGGCCAAACACGAATAAAGCTAGGGTGATGTTTTCTTGTAGTAACTGTATAAACTGCATCAAATCATTATCCTACTACTGAGCCCATTTGGAAAATTGGCAAGTACATTGCGATGACTAGGCCACCAACTAACACACCTAACACTGCCATAATTAACGGCTCCATCAAGCTGGTCAATCCATCAACAGCGTTATCAACTTCGTTTTCGTAGTAGACAGCGACTTTATCTAGCATTTCTTCTAAGCTACCAGACTCTTCGCCAATACCAACCATCTGAATGACTAGACTGGGGAATAGGTTGGTCGAGCGTATGGAAAACTGTAATTGCTGACCAGTGGATACATCATTCTTAATTTGCTGAGTGGCATTATAAAATACAACATTATTAGTCGCACCGGCAGTAGAATCTAGGGCATCAATAAGTGGAACACCCGCGGCAAAAGTTGTAGATAGTGTACGAGAAAAGCGTGCAATAATCGCTTGATAGGCGATATTGCCGAATATTGGAGCTTTTAAGACAGCACGGTCTAAAAAGTCACGAAATTTCTTAGATCTTTTTTTAGCTTCTGAAAAGCCAATAATTGCACCGCCGATAACAATAATAAGAATAAACCACCATGCCTGCATCCATTCAGACATGCTAACTACCATCTGTGTAAAGGCAGGCAGCTCTGCGCCAAATGATTCAAATAGATCAGAGAATACAGGTACTACTTTTATCAATAGAATCATGGTGACAATGATAGCAACTATGATTACAGCAATAGGGTATTTCATTGCCTTTTTGATTTTTGCTTTGAGAAGCTCACTTTTTTCTTTGTAAGTAGCGACTCGTTCAAGCATCGTCTCAAGTGCACCGGATTGTTCACCCGATTCGACGAGTGAACAGAATAAATCGTCAAAATAGCGAGGATGTTTGCGCAAGGCAGAGGCAAAGGTACCACCTGCCTCAATATCTGCTTTTATTTGCAATACTAAGTCTTTCATACTCGGATTATCGAGAGAGTCGGCGACAATTTCAAAAGACTGAGTTAACGGTACACCTGCTTTCATCATTGTTGCTAATTGCCGAGCAAAAATAGCAATATCAATGGCTTTAATGGCTTTCTTGAAGGTATAAAGTGGCTTTGGTTTTTTCTTAATCCCTTTAACCGTGATACCTTGTTTACGTAGGGTTGCCTTCGCTAACTCTAAGCTGCGACTGGTAGTTTCGCCCTTTACCTTCTGTCCGCGTCGGTTTACACCGTCGTAAACAAAGTCTAACAACATATCAGTCTTAGCTTTTGCCATAGTACTACCCTCAAAATGGTCCAATATATATTGTATATTTACAATAGAATACCAGACTTAAGATACCAGTCAGGCATACTTTATTTTAGCGTAAAAAACCAGTGTCTATCTGTTTTATTTTTAAAAGTATCTGATAAAGAACATTGCTGGTTTATGAATCAGTTACCAACTAATAGTTGGAGTACTAAGACTTATAATATAAATTTTATTTATTATTCAGAAGTTACTCGCATCATTTCTTGAATACTCGTGACACCTTGCAACACCTTTAAAATCCCAGAACGACGTAGGTCGCGAAAACCATTTTTGATGGCAGCGTCTTTGATATCTATTGCGTTACCATCTTCCATGATGATGCGTGAAATATCAGGACTCACTTTCATCACCTCATAGATACCTACACGACCTTTATAGCCTTCACGGCATTCATTACAGCCGACTGGTTCATAAATAACGTTATCAGTGTTATCTAGATCAGTATCGGTAAAACCAATCTCTAATAAGCTCTGACGCGGGATGTTAATAGGTTTTTTACAGTTCTTACAGAGACGTCGTGCCAATCGTTGAGCAATGACTAGGTTGACTGATGTGGCAATATTAAAAGAGGCGACGCCCATATTACGTAGGCGCGTTAGTGTTTCGGGTGCTGAGTTGGTATGCAAAGTAGAAAGAACCATATGTCCAGTCTGTGCTGCCTTAATAGCGATCTCAGCAGTCTCAAGGTCACGAATCTCACCGACCATGACAATATCAGGGTCTTGACGTAAAAAAGACTTAAGCGCATTGGCAAACGTTAGACCAACTTTAGCATTGACATTGACTTGGTTAATTCCTTCAAGGTTAATCTCGACTGGATCTTCAGCCGTTGAGATATTGGTTGCGCCAGTATTCAAGATGTTGATACCAGTGTAAAGTGATACTGTCTTACCAGAACCAGTAGGACCAGTGATAAGCAACATACCTTGCGGTTTGTGCAACGCCTCTAGAAACATTTCCTGCTGATCTGGTTCATACCCTAACGCATCAATACCTAACATGGCTGAGGATGGATCAAGGATACGTAAAACAAGTTTTTCACCAAACAGTGTTGGTAGTGAGTTGACCCGGAAATCAATCGCTTTATTTTTAGAAATTTTAAGCTTAATACGCCCATCTTGCGGTACCCGACGTTCTGAGATATCCATTTGCGACATGACTTTCAAGCGTGCTGCAATTTTATTCGCAAGTTGAACTGGTGGATTGGCCATTTTTTGCATGACGCCATCGACGCGAAATCGTACTCTAAAAGACTTTTCGTATGGCTCGAAATGTAAATCAGAAGCTCCCATACGGATAGCATCGACTAGCATTTTATTAACGAACTTTACAACAGGTGCTTCGTCGATACCATCATCAAGCTTGGTCTCGTTTTCCTCTTCCTGTCCATCATCGAAATCGACATTTAAATCACTATCAGAGAAGCTATCAAAGCTCTGCATCGTATCTGCGTATGCACTTTCGATACGCTTTTTAAGCTTATTTTCTTCGACAACAATGGTTTCTATCGACAGTCGAGAGTTAAAAGCAATCGCATCAATAGCATCAACGCGTGTGGGATCACTCAGTGCGACAAACAGGCGTTGTCCTCGTTTAAAGAGTGGTAATGCATTAAACTTGCGAACGATTTTTTCATCCACCAAGTCTTTTGGAATAACATCAACGTTTAATGCATCAAGATCGAATAGAGGGTCGCCGAAAGCTTGGGATAGCATTTGGGCAAGTTGATAAGCATCGGCCAATTTATTGTCTACCAGATAGGGTACCAGTCCTATTTGCTGCTGTTGCGACTCAATCTGCGCCGTCTTCATATTCGCTTCGCTAACGACACCGTCGCTAATCAGTTGCTGCGCTAGACCGCCGTACTTACTGGTTGCGATAGACATTGTAACCTCTCCTTTGATACAAAATATTCTGTAGAAATGCTTGATATTACAAGCTATACACTTGTCGTTGCTAGTCGATAACTGTCTTGCTTTGTTTATCCTATCTACCTGTATATCTATATATAGAACTAGCAATAATATTTGATTTTATAAACTCTGTAGTATAGAACTTTACTTTAGTTTGAAAAAATTATATATACCATTAGACGACTAGCTCGTAAAAATAACGGTCTATTGATGTATTATCTGTAGATAAGTTTGCAGAAGTGATTCTGCTCATGGTGGCACGCTACTATAGCACTTACGAATTATTTGTTATACTGACGCGCATATTAGCCGAATTGGCATGAATACATGAGACAAGGTAAATAAGTATGCAAGCTTGGGTAATTGGCAATTGGAAACAGAATCCTGCGACTAACAGTGCTGTCAATGTATTGTTAGACGACTTATTGACTAAAATTAATACTGAAGAACAAGCCAACTCGCAGACATCAAAAAACCGCTGTAAATTAATGGTAGCGCCCAGTTGTGTGCATTTAAGTACAGTGAGTACACGTCTAGCAGATAGCTCAATACTCTGTGCCGCACAGGACGTTAGTACTTATAGTGCAAGTACAGGAGCCTATACGGGTGACTGCTCAGCACAACAGGTAGCAGATGCAGGTGCTACTTGGACGCTACTTGGCCACTCTGAGCGTCGTCAATATCACAAAGAGTCTCATGAATGCCTGATAAGCAAATTGTCTCATGCGTTTTCTCAGAAATTAGGCGTGGTGTTTTGCATCGGCGAAACGCAAGAGCAGTATGACAATGGTCAAACACTCGAGGTTATCAATGAGCAACTCTCGGTGATTAAAGACTTACTGACTCAGCAGCCAGGTTTAGCATCATCGTTATCTGAAAAGCTGCTCGTCGCTTACGAACCTGTATGGGCCATTGGTACAGGTAAAGTGCCTACTGTGGCAGAAGTGAGTAAGACTCATCAGTATATCAAGCAAACGGTTGCAAGCTTTGCTGATATAACAGATACGATTACCGTATTGTATGGCGGTAGTGTTAATGCTGATAATGCCAATAGTTTTGCTTCTGATGCTATGATTGATGGGGCACTAGTAGGCGGTGCTTCATTAAAAGCAGAGAGCTTTCTAGGGATTGCCGATGCCTTTAACCAAGCCAATGCTTAAATGAATAAATAACGCTCAGATATCAAGATCATAGCTTATAGAGAGTATGGTTTTATCGGTTAGTAAAAGTAGGTTTAACACTACCCTTGCAATCGTGTACAATGCGCCTTATTTATATAGTCGATTTGGCATTTGATCATGCCGATTGTCATTCTATTAACCTTACGTTTTATTTTCCGTTATCAGTCGTCATTACGCGGCAAAAGAGGCCACCATGTTTACGTTTATATTAGCCCTGCATATTATTGTGGCCATTGCCATGATCGGCTTGATTCTGATACAGCATGGTAAAGGGGCAGACGCTGGAGCTTCTTTTGGTGCTGGTTCATCAGGTACCGTGTTTGGCGCAGCAGGAACTGCTAACTTCTTGACACGTGCTACGGCAGTACTAACGGTCATATTTTTTATTACGAGTATGACGCTTGCTGTTCATGCGCGTAAGCAAGCAGAAGATCAGTTTCGTCTAGATGCGCCAGTTTCAGCACCGCAAACGCCGCGTCCATTGACTCAAAATCCTGAGTAAGCCTCTTTTAAGTAGGCAGCGCTTGCTATTTTGATAGGTTAGATTTACAATGCTTTCCTGTTTTCGCAACTCCTGTTCTGTAGATGCCTACCTTAAGCATTATTGATTATAGACTGGATGATAGAAGCAGAGCAGTACAATGCGATTGTGGTGGAATGGTAGACACGCCATCTTGAGGGGGTGGTGGCGAAAGCTGTGGGGGTTCAAGTCCCCCCAATCGCACCAAGTTTTACAGACGCAGCATAGCGTCAGGTTGGATTTTTAGTAGATAATACTAATTTTATAATTAATTTAAAAAAAGTATTGACACTTCTACGAAACCTCCCTATAATATGCGTTCTAGATTGATGCGGGGTGGAGCAGTCTGGTAGCTCGTCGGGCTCATAACCCGAAGGTCGTTGGTTCAAATCCAGCCCCCGCTACCACTTTTTATACTGATGTTTTGTACACTAAATTTGTCAGTACCGATTAGCCCACCATTATGTTTGTGGGTTTTTTTGTATCTGAAGGTCAGTGTTATCGCGGTATCTATCCTACTTATGCTAAGCTCTAAGTCTATAGAGTATGATATTACTCGTCACTGGTCATCATCGGCCGCTACCGGCACGATGCTTCTTAAGCAACACTATCTTTTATTCCTCATACTTTTATCGATAGTAGTGCTTTATAAATAATAAAAGCATTGTTTGGCCGAGCTTGATGTTTTTTACGCTCGTCCCTATATAAATGCACAATATGTATCATATATTTGTGATTTAAAATTATATACTGACCGTTATTCTTATCATTACAAGATTGCTATATATAGATAAGAGTCAATCTTTAATATGGTTTACTAAGTACGATAGATAAGTGAATAGGAAAATACAAAGAGATTATGAAGCTTTCGACTAAAGTTGCAGAACTGACTAATATTATTGCCCCTGCCGTGGCCGCTTGTGATGTGTCACTATGGGGTATCGAGTTTGCGCCACAAGGTCGTCGCTCTTTACTACGTATCTATATTGAGGCATTGCCAGAAGAGCAAGCCCAAGATAAACAAGTAACGATTGAAGATTGCGCGGCAGTGAACCATCAAGTAAGCGGTATCTTAGAAGTTCATGATCCTATCGCTGGTGAGTACATCTTAGAAGTATCTTCACCTGGTTTTGACCGTGCGTTTTTCTCAGATGAGCAAATGCATGCGTATGTTGGTCAAACTGTGAGCTTGCGTCTGATTCAAGCTATCGGTACAGGCGATCAGAAACGTCGTAAAGCCACAGGTACTTTAGATAGTATTGATGAAAACTCTTTAAAACTGACGTCAAGTGATGGCGAGCAGTTTGAGATTGCATTAAGTAATATTGATAAAGCCAATTTGATTTATGAAGATGCCTAGATTTTTACTAGGGTAACTGTTTATAGATAGACAGTTTTATCTTCCAATAGCTTATGTGGCTTATAGCAACTATATAATAGCAGCACCCAAATTATAAAATTTAAGTCAATTAAAAAATGATAGGACAGGTATAGCATGAGTCGTGAAATCTTAACGGTAGTAGAAACTGTCAGTAATGAAAAGGGCTTAAATCCTGAAGATATCTTTGAAGCAATTGAAGACGCTTTGGTGGTATCGACTAAAAAGAAAGTATATACCGAGCAGCCAGAAGTGGCTGTACGGGTAGCAATCGACCGTGCAACTGGCGATTACGATACTTATCGTTACTGGACAGTGGTTGCAGATGAAGACCATGAAATGCCAGCTTGTCAGCTTGCTATCACCGATCTTGATCAGGAAGAATGGTCAATTGGTGATATTAAAGAAGAGCAAATTGAGTCAATCGAATTTGGTCGTATTGCTGCTACTCAAGCCAAACAGGTCATCATCCAAAAGATTCGTGAAGCTGAGCGTGCATTAGTTGCAGATGCTTTCGAGCCACGTGTTGGTGAGATGATGTATGGCGAAGTCAAAAAACAGACTCGTGATGGCTATATCATCGATTTGGGTGACAATGCCGAAGGTTATTTGTCACGTGATCAAATGTTGCCACGTGAACAACTTCGTGCAAAGTCGCGTATCAACGCTATCTTGTACCATGTGAACCGTGAAAACCGCGGTGCGCAGTTATTGTTATCTCGCACGCATCCTGAAATGCTATCAGCATTGATGCAAAAAGAAGTGCCTGAGATTGCAGAACAAATTATCGAAATTCGTAACGTCGCTCGTCTGCCAGGTACTCGTGCTAAAATAGCCGTGAAGACTAACGATCATCGTATTGATCCAGTTGGTGCCTGTATTGGTATGCGTGGTACACGTATCCAAGCAGTACAGCAAGAGTTAGACGGTGAGCGTATTGATGTGGTGGTATGGTCAGATGATCCTGCCCAGTTCATCATCAGCTCTCTAGAGCCTGCTGACGTAAGCAGTATCATTTTAGATGAAGATACGCAAACGGCAGATATTATCTTTAGCACCAATGATCAGTTGGCGCGTGCTATTGGCTCACAAGGTCAAAACGTACGTTTAGCGTCTGAGTTGACGGGCTATAAGCTTAATATGATGCTTGAAGAAGAGTATCAGCAACGTCAACAAAACGAATCGAAAGCGTTTATTGAATTATTCTATGAGCGCCTAGAAGTAGATAAAGATTTAGCACAGGCGTTGGTCGATATTGGTTTTACCAGTATCGAAGAAGTTGCCTATGTACCAGTTGAGACTTTCTATGATATCGAAGGTCTAGACGATGAAGCGATTGATATGATTCAAGAGCGGGCTAAAGAAGTTGTCATCGCTGATGAACTGGTCAAACAACAGAACATGAAAGAGCCAAGTCAAGAGCTTCAAGAGCTTGAAGGTATGACAGTCAGTTGGGCTTATAAAATGGCGCAAAAAGACATCATTACTGTTGATGACTTGGCAGAACAAGCCGTCTTCGATCTAGAAGATATCGAAGGATTAGACTCTGAAACTGCAGGAAAACTCATCATGAAAGCTCGGGAATCTTGGTTCGATGAATAAGCGGTAACTGCATATCGCTGTCTTTTGGTGATATGCTATTGAGAATAAAGCGCTGATATTATTTATAAGTATCAGCCTTAACCCAATCATTTGTAGCCAACAACTGAATTGAACATATAGCAAATAATAGACAGTAGGTGATAATAAATGGCAGATAAGACCGTCAAAGAACTGGCAGAAATGGTAGGCAAAACTACAGATGCTGTAAAGCAGCAATTAGTAGATGCTGGCCTGCCTGCTCGCGCAGAGGATGACCTAGTCACCGAGCTTGAGCAAGAAAAGCTGGTGACGTATTTAAAGCAAAGTCATGGTCAACAAGAAAAGCGTCGTATTAGTCTTAAATCTAAGACGACCAGTACTGCACGTGTGACCGGCTCTTCTGGTAAATCTAAGAGCGTCAACGTAGAAGTGCGTAAAAAGAAAGTATTTGAAAAGCCTGATCCAGAAAAAATGGCTGAAGAGCTAGCTGCTCGTGAGCAGGCTCTAATTGAGTCTCAAGAACGTGCAGCAAAAGAAGCTGAAGAACGCGCCGCTACTAAGAAAAAAGCGGAAGAGCGTCAAGCAGCAACACTAGCAGCAATGCGCGCAAGCTTAGGCTCTAGCAAAAAATCAGACGACAAAAACGATGATATTTCTACATCAGTTGTCGTCAAAAAAGGCGGCAAAGCGACTGCTGAAGTTAAGCCTAAAGAGCAGCCGAAAAAGAAAGTTGCTGCAACCAAGCCTAAAGTTGAAACCGCTGCTGAACGTAAAGCTCGCGAGACTCGTGAGAAAGAAGAAGCGCGTCTGCGTGAAATCGAATTAGAAACCCGCCGCACACAAGCTGAAGAAGCGCAAAAGCGTACACTTGAGCAAATGCGCAAAATGGCTGGTAAATATACAGATCGTGAGCCTGTTACTGAAGTACGTAAAGATGAGCCATTGGCTGAAGGTTTGGTCGGTGATGCACTAGAAGAGTCTTTCGAAAAAGAACGTCGCGAAATCAAGCGCGGTTCGAACAGTACTGGTACTCGTGGTCGTCGTCGTAAAAACCAAGATGAGCGCGAAATCAAAAACCGCAAAAACGGTTTGCGTTCAACTCAAGCATCACAACATAAGTTTGAAAAACCTGTTGAAAAAATTGTCTATGATGTCGAGATTAGTGAGCAAATTTCAGTTGCCGATCTTGCTCAGCGTATGGCAGTTAAAGCTCGCGAAGTAACCAAATTACTTATGAAAATGGGTGAAATGGCTCATGAATCAGATACGATTGATCAAGCAACCGCAAGCTTGCTTGTTGAAGAAATGGGTCACAACCCAGTACCAGTTAGTGATACTAAAGTCGAAGATGACTTACAGTACGCAGTTGATGAGCGTAGTAGTAATATCCAGACTCGTCCACCAGTAGTGACTATTATGGGTCACGTCGATCATGGTAAGACCTCACTACTAGATAAAATTCGTGAAACGAAAGTTGCGAATGGTGAAGCGGGCGGCATTACACAGCATATCGGTGCTTACCATGTAAAAACTGATCGCGGTGTTATTACTTTCCTTGATACTCCAGGTCACGCAGCGTTTAGCGCAATGCGTTCACGTGGTGCTCAAGCGACTGATATCGTTGTATTGGTTGTTGCAGCTGATGATGGCATGATGCCACAAACAGCAGAAGCGATTGATCATGCACGTGCAGCTGGTACGCCGATTATTGTTGCTATCAACAAAATGGATAAGCCGGGCGCTGATCCTGACCGTGTTCTTAATGAATTAACGACGAAAGAAGTTGTTTCGGAAGAATGGGGCGGCGATACACCAATGGCTCGTATCTCAGCCAAAACAGGCGAAGGTATCGAAGACTTGCTAGAGTTCATTAGCTTACAAGCTGAGTTAATGGAACTAGAAGCACCATTAGACGGTGCTGCTCAGGGTGTGGTTATTGAGTCAAGACTTGAAAAAGGTCGTGGTCCTGTTGTTAGTGTCCTCGTCAAAAAAGGTACCTTGAAACAAGGCGACTTGGTTCTAGCTGGTGAGCATTATGGTAAAGTTCGTGCATTGACTGACGAGCATGGCCAACGTATCAAGTCAGCTGGTCCTTCTATCCCTGTAGAGATTTTAGGTCTGCCTGAGACACCTGCTGCTGGTAGCGAGTTCCTAGTTGTAACGGATGAGAAAAAAGCTCGTGAAGTTGCGGACTTTAGAACCAACCGTGAGCGTGAGCGTCAACTTGAGCGTCAAAATGCCATGCGTTTAGAAAGCATGTTTGATCAGATGGGCCAAGGCGATGTGTCATTCTTGAATATCGTACTGAAAACAGACGTACGTGGTTCACTTGAAGCACTACTAGCTGCCCTAAATGAATTGTCTACTGATGAAGTAAAAGTCAGAGTGATCAGTTCAGGTGTTGGTCCTATCTCTGAGTCTGACGTAACCCTTGCAGAATCGAGTGAAGCGGTACTTTTAGGCTTTAACGTTCGTGCAGATGCTACTGCACGCCGTAAAGCAGATACTGCTAACATGGATATTCGCTACTATAGCGTAATCTATGGTTTGATCGATGATGTTAAAGCAGCAATGAGCGGTATGCTTGCTCCTGAACATCGCGAGAAAATCCTTGGTGTTGCAGACGTTCGTGAAGTATTCCGTTCTAGTAAGTTTGGTGCTGCTGCTGGTTGTATGGTGGTCGAAGGTACAATTTATCGCAACAAACCTATCCGCGTATTGCGTGATGATCAAGTTATCTTTACTGGTCAATTGCAATCATTGCGTCGTTATAAAGAAGACGTTAACGAAGTACGTACTGGTATGGAATGTGGTCTGGCCGTTCGTGGCTATGATGTTGAAGCTGGCGATAAGATCGAAGTCTTTGAAATCCAAGAGTTCGCACGTACTATCTAAAGCTGCTGTTCGATAGCAGAGTATGTATTAATGCAATATGCGTGATCCGCTGAGCTTTTAGATACTTTGCTAATATCCAGCTGTACTTAGGCCTAACAGGTACATCCTGCTAGGCCTTTTTTAGCACATATCAGTGCAACATTTATTAATCAGCAGATTTATACAGTAATAAAATAAGCCCATTAAAGTAAGGTAATAACATGAACCAACGTTTACAAAGATTATCGGATCAGATTCAGCGTGAGCTTGCTGTTCTTATTCGTGATGAAGTCAATGACCCTCGTCTAACGGGTTTTGTCACAATCTCTAGTGTCAAAGTTAGCCCAGATTTAGGCTATGCGGACGTCTATGTCACTATCATGGAGCCTGAGCTCAATGATTCTATGAACAAGACCAATCATGAAGAAAGTATCAAAGTATTGAATAAAGCAGCAGGGTTTTTGCGTACGGAACTAAGCCATAGCTTAAAAACACGTACTACGCCGCGCTTACGTTTTCATTATGATGAAGTAACGGCTCGTGGTAACTATATGATGGACTTGATTAGTAAGGCCGTGACTAAAACTGAGCAAAACGAGAATGACGAGTAAATTATTATTATGTCTATAGCGTCTAAGCAAGTTGATAAAAAAGCCAATAAAGTACCTGAAAAAGTAAAAGTTTCAGGTGTCATATTGGTGGATAAACCCAAAGGTATGACCTCGCAGCAAGTCGTGTCAAAAGTGAAGTATTTATTTAAATCACCGATACACGATAGTAAAAAGGCAGGGCATACAGGGACGCTTGATCCGATGGCAACTGGCCTGTTACCTATTTGTTTGGGTGAAGCCACCAAGTTTAGCCATTATCAACTGGATGCTGATAAATCTTATCAAGCGACTATCTTGCTAGGTAGTCAAACCGATACTGGTGATGCTGATGGTCAAATCGTAACGCAGGCATCTATTCCCGTATTTGACGAAGCATCATTGGCGACTATTGCCCAGCAGTTTTTGGGTGCTCAGCAGCAGATACCTCCGATGTATTCAGCGCTAAAAAAAGATGGCAAAAAACTGTATGAATATGCTCGCGCTGGTATTGAGGTTGATAGACCGCCTAGAGATATCACGATTAAAGCAATCAATCTACAGATGATAGATGATACCCAGATTAATCTCACGGTTACTTGTACGAAAGGTACTTACGTACGAGTATTAGCGGAAGATATTGCAAAGCAGCTAGGTACGCTAGGACATTTGACGGCATTGCGTCGTACACAAGTAGGGAGCTTTAACATTGATGATGCGATCGCTTTATCTTCATTAGAAGAGCATGGTTTAGAGGAGCGTCAGTCTTGGCTACTGCCCATCGATGCTTGTATTGATATCGATGCTGAGCTAACCCTGACAGAGGAACAATGCGCCCGCGTACATATGGGGCAACGCTTAAACGTATTTGATGAGCTAACAGGTAAGCTCAAGGATTATGTTGTTAGAATGGTTTCTGACCAGCTGTCTAAGAATAGCTCTGTCGATATTAATGATGATGCTAGTACTCACAGTAAAGCTAATATTGGTCTTGATGCGCCTCAGCTCCTAGAGCATGAAATACCTATTGATATACGTTTACTCAATGAGCAGGGAGAATTTCTCGGTTTGGGGTCTGTGAGCTTAAACGGACGTTTACAACCTAAGAAATTGATTCAGCGCTAATAGTAACGTTTTCATCAATGCTACTTAAATAGAGAAACTACCACCTAATATTGGTTTGATTTACTAATAGTTTACACTAATCACATACCGTCACATTTTATTGCAGGTTTCGCCTATGGTGAAACCTGTTTTTTTTGTACTCTAGATTCATCAGATAGGGAATGCTGAGTTAAAAAATAAAACGGACAAATATTATAAAAATAAAAAATTGCCATAAGGTTAATAACTAAAACGATAAACAATTAAAAGTAAAAACCAATGCAGAAAGGACGCATTTGAACAAAAATAAAATAGTTCAAAGGAGAATGTACTGCCAAACAATAATAAAACTAACTTATAAAAATATACTGGCTCACAAAAACTAATAGATAAGAAGAAGGAAAGTTATGAAAACGATCGCTTTTTTACTACATAACCACTTTGAACAAGCAGAGTATGAAGACGTCAATAATCAGCTAAAAGACAAAGGCTATAAAACACTTCTCATAACAACAAATGATAAAAAAGAAGTGCAAGCCATGCAGCAAGACGTAGATAAGAGTGATACTTTTACTGCTGATATCTTTGCAGAAGATGCCAACGTCTCTGACTATGATGCATTGGTGTTACCAGGTGGTACTGTCAACGCTGATACTATTCGTGGTAACGAAAAGGCTCATCAAATTATCAACGCTATTAATGAAGCAGGAAAGCCGTTAGCTGTTATTTGCCATGCTCCTTGGGTTCTCATCAATACAGGTATTGCTAAAGGTAAAACCCTTACCGCTTACCCTACTTTGCAATTAGATCTAGAAAATGCTGGAGCAAACTACGTAGACAAGACAGTACAAGTAGATGGTAATCTTATTACTTCGCGTAACCCAGATGATATTCCTAATTTTGTTGATGCCATAGATAAAGCATTATCTTAGAATTTCGACTTCTAACTAAATAATTTCAATTAACTAAGTACTATTAAATTTCAAATTTTTATAACTAACATTTATAACCATAACTAAGGAAGATACTATGTCAAACTCTAATCCAAATGATACTAAGCTTGAGCAACAACGTTCTGATTCAGCAGAAGCAGCACTTAAAGGTCAAACTGAAGACAATCATAGTGAAAACAGCGAAGCAGCAGCAGAACGTATCGCAGCTAACTTAGAAAATGCGAAAGAAGACAAGTAGGTTTTTAATATGCCACCTGTAATAGGTGGCATCGATATGTTTATAGTTTGCACGTCTTATGATCGATGAGTGCAAGTACAGTTAGTCCACAAAATAATAATTTAGGAGCTAATATGAGTAATTCACCGAACAATATGGACGAGCAAGAAAAAGAGATTGAAAAGCTTGCAGAAGAAATCAATCCAAGCGAGCATACTGCCCCAGACAGTCTAGCAGAAGTGACTACTGCCGCGCCTCTTGAAGATGATGAACTAGGCGGCAATGCAAAAGAATCTGATGTTAATAAGTAGTCTGCTTAGGTAGGATGTTAATAGCTAGTTATCTGTAGGATATTAGTTACTAGAAATTAAATGTCGCTTTACAAGTATTATGAAAAACTGCTGCTAGTTCAGCAGTTTTTTGTTATAATTACCCCCACATTTAAATTAGGTTTTGGATGATGTACTGTAGTTAGCCCATTACTTTGATTAAGTAGTGCTATAGCTAAATACAATGTACGATTCAAAACGTACTAAATGGTTGTTAACTGAGCTTGTCGTACACTAGGTCAACTCTAGTAATGCAGGGTTGTCCTGAATGGCGTACAGGTTATTTTATTTATTATTCTATTGCTTTAATACTGACTCAAATTGCAGTCCGTTTTTTAAAGTTTTTAGCATTGCCGGAGATATTTATGCTAACTAATACCGATCGTGAACAAATCATCGCTCAATACCAACGTGGCGAAAATGACACTGGTTCCCCAGAAGTTCAAGTAGCTTTGTTGAGTGCTCGTATCAATGATTTGCAGAACCACTTTAAAGCACACAAAGCTGACCATCATAGCCGTCGCGGTCTTATCCGTATGGTTAACACGCGTCGTAAACTGCTTGATTACTTAAAAGGTAAAGACCTTGGTCGTTACACTACTCTAATCAGCCAGTTGGGTCTACGTCGTTAATCTAACGACAATAGTACGAGTGGATGCTGAATTTTTTGCTAAGTCGCTTGGAACTTGTTGGTTATTATCGATAAAATAGATTTTTCTAAAAACGGTGTGGAATAGTTTCACGCCGTTTTTTTATGCTTATTCGTTTTAGATACCGTGCTCAAATAGTAAGAGCTATAACTCCTTCTATAGAATAGTTAAGAGGAATATTGGTATAAACTGTACTAACCAAGCCTCAAATACGGTATTTTCTGACGATAATTGCGCTACTGTGCAATTAATTGGTCAATGGCTATAAATCACTGTAAAATAATGCCTTGTGAGTTTGATAGCGCATCTGCTACAGATATGGTGATTATTGATAGAATACTTATTATTTGGCTTGGTAATCAGCGCAGATAGCTGATATTTGAAAGTTCAGAAAATAGCCTGTAGGGTTTTTAGCATCGAAGTCTTTTGACTTAATGTCTTTTTGATAGTATTTATAGTAAAGCCAAAATTGCACGACCGAATATACATAATAGTACGATGTCTAACTCAGATAAATATATGAGATAACCAAGTAACGTTATTGGCATTGGTTGCGATGCTTTCTGATAGAAAGCATCGCAACTGATAGCCATATACACAGAATTTTAATGACAGATATCAGCTTGTTAGGTTGCTGATATCACTTTTGTCAGTCAACATTAGGAAAATTATATGACAATGTTCAACACCATTAAGCGTGAATTTCAGTACGGTAACCAGCAGGTTGTTATCGAGACAGGCCGTATGGCTCGTCAAGCAAACTCTATTTTAGTACACATGGGCGGCGTAACAGTATTAGTTGCAGCAGTCGTAAAGTCAGAAGCTAAAGAGGGTCAAAACTTTTTTCCGCTCACCGTAAACTATCAAGAAAAAATGTATGCAGCGGGTAAAATTCCAGGTGCTTACGGCAAACGTGAAGGCCGTGCAAGCGAATTTGAAACTTTAACCTCGCGCTTGATTGACCGTCCGATTCGTCCGCTATTCCCAGAAGGCTACGTAAACGAAATCCAAATCACAGCGACGGTTGTATCATCAGATAAAACTCAGTCTGCAGATATCGCTGCACTAATCGGTGCTTCAGCGGCATTGGCTATCTCTGATGCGCCATTTAATGGTCCTGTTGCTGCCGCTCGTGTTGGTTTCATTAACGGTGAATACGTTCTAAACCCAACGTCTGAGCAGCTTGAGAGTAGTGATCTAGACTTGGTTGTAGCTGGTACGAAATCTGCCGTATTGATGGTTGAGTCCGAAGCAGCAGAGCTATCAGAAGACCAGATGCTAGGTGCGGTACTATATGGTCATCAGCAACAACAAATCGTTATTGATAATATCGCGTCAATGGCTGAAGAAATTGGTACTACTAAGCAGCAGTATTCTGCACCTGAGCGTGACCAAGCGCTTACTAGCAGCATGAAAGAGCAGTTCGGCGAGCAAGTTGCTGACGCTTATACCATTACTGATAAGCAAGCACGTTACACTAAACTTGACGAAATTAAGCAATCAATTATTGATGCACTTGCTGGTGATGCCGAATCAGAAGGCTATGCTGATACCGTATCTGAGCTTAAAGAAATCTATAACGACCTTAAATATCGTACTGTTCGTGACAATATCTTGTCAGGTAAACCGCGTATCGATGGTCGTGATCCTGAGACAGTTCGTGCGCTCGACGTACAAGTTGGTGTATTGCCATATACGCATGGTTCAGCACTGTTCACCCGCGGTGAGACACAGGCATTGGTTACGACTACGCTTGGCAACAGCCGTGATGTCAACATGATTGACTCACTAGGTGGCACGATTCGTGACCATTTCATGCTGCATTATAACTTCCCGCATTTCTCAGTTGGTGAAACGGGCCGTGAAGGTATTCCAAAACGTCGTGAAATCGGTCATGGCCGCCTTGCACGTCGCGGTGTACAAGCAATGCTACCAGATAGTGAGCGTTTCCCGTATGTGATTCGTGTGGTATCAGAAATTACTGAATCTAACGGTTCATCTTCTATGGCTTCTGTTTGTGGCGCAAGCTTGGCATTGATGGACGCAGGCGTACCATTAAAAGCACCAGTTGCTGGTATCGCGATGGGTCTGGTTAAAGAAGGCGATCGTTTTGCTGTATTGTCAGATATCTTGGGTGATGAAGATCATCTAGGTGATATGGACTTTAAAGTAGCCGGTTCTAAAAATGGTATCACTGCACTTCAGATGGATATCAAAATCGAAGGTATTACACCTGACATCATGGAGCAAGCGCTTAAACAAGCCCATGCAGGTCGTATTCATATCCTAGAAGCAATGAACCAAGTATTGCCTGAAAGCCGTACTGAAATCAATGCTCATGCACCAAACTACGCGGTTATCGAAATCAACCCAGACAAGATTCGTGACGTTATCGGTAAAGGCGGCGCAACTATCCGTCAGCTAACGGAAGAAACTGGCGCGGTTATCGATATCGACGATGCTGGTACTATCCGTATCTTTGGTGAAAACAAAGCAGCGACCAAAGCAGCTATCGGCAAAATCGAAGCAATAACTGCTGAAGTTGAAGTTGGTAAAACTTATGAAGGTACCGTTGCGCGTATCGTCGACTTCGGTGCATTTGTAAATGTCTTGCCAAACACGGATGGCCTAGTACATATTTCACAAATCGCAGAAGAGCGCGTAGAGAATGTGTCAGACTACCTAAAAGAAGGTCAGGTCGTTAAAGTACTTGTACAAGACGTTGACAACCGTGGTCGTATCAAACTAACTATGAAAGGTGTTGAGCAGAACTAATACTCAATATCTGATGTGGTTTAAATAAGAAAAAACCGCCTTGAAATGCTCGTTATGAGTATTCAAGGCGGTTTTTTTATGTGTCCAAAAAGATGATGACTGGCTAGCTAAAAGGCCATTTATAACTCAATGCTTTTAGGCAGGTGTATATCGATACGAAGTTTTGGTAGGTCTTGTAAGTACTCAGTTAGTAATGGCAAAGTATCAGCATGCCAGTCTAAAGGCAGGGTATCTACTGTAGTGCTTTCACTGGATACGATATCACGTGGTCTGCCTGAGATAAGTGGCCGCGCAAGCAATGCAACTCTGCGTATGCCTTGGTAACGTATAAGCGGCATTATTTGCTGTTGCAAATCAATCAAGGCAGCAGTCAGCCAACGTGTGCGCGCTGGATGATAAGGATGGTTTGATATCACAAGGTTGGCAATATAGTTTGGCTGGTTACCGTTACTACTGATACCAAGTCCGACCTGCTCACGTGTACGCTTATTAAGTAAGCAGCTACCAACATTCAGACTACCATCGCGGCATGCACGATGATAGTGACTATAGTTATCAGGAAATAGAGTTTTTGCTCGTGTGAGTACAGGATCTAAAACGATACCAGTATTGTTGACAGGTAAAACAAGCAGCTGTGCATTGCTATTTAAAATAGAGGCATGTGTGAATTGCAAAATCGCCATCGTAAGCCTCTCTATAACCAAATCAAGTATACGGTTATTGAACCGTCGCTTTATTAGAGTCGTTTGCTTCTAACTGAGCAATTTGTTGTTCGAGTAGCGCAATTTGTTCTGCCTTCATATCAGTCAACTGCTTATTCATAGCCACTTGTTCAGCGGCTAAATTTTCTTGTTCGGCCAGTCGCTGACGCTCATCTTCTAAACGATCAATCTCTTCTTTAGCCAAGCTGTCATTTTCTGGTAGAGGCGCATCTAATATAGCAGTAGGATTTGGTATCGCGTTATTGTCATTATTGGCTGCTCCAGAGTTTTCATCTATGAGCACACCATCGTTAATCACAGAATCATCTGTTTCTTTCGAAGTGCTGTCTGTGACTAATTCTGTCTGCGTTTGCTCAGTTACTGGTGCCGAAGTGGCGTCATCTACAGGGAGTATGGACTGAGTGCCAGACCTTCCTATGATAAGGTAGACAATAATAATAAGTAGCAATACAGAGATAAGTATTGCCAAAATTTTCTGACGTGATTTAGTCTGTTTCTTCTGAGAAGTGTGGGTTGATGAAGGCCGGATGTTTTCTGGTTTCATATTATGATCGATTCATGTCAAGAATATAAGTAGCCATACTATAGCAAACTCAAAATAAAAAGCCTATCTATTGATAGATAGGCTTAATAGACCATTAAATAATAAAGAACTTAATCTGTTTTTAAGTATGAAAACTAAATAACTAAGATTTAAATTTCACAGTGCCGCTGGTGCCAGTCGCCATCGCATCACGTGCCATCTGATCTTCTAAATGGTTCTTTGCACTAATGGCATCAGGATCGGGACGGTGCTCTGTGTGTCCGCACTGAGTACATTCAATATACTCATCTGGGGCAGGAGTCACGATATTGACTTGCACCACAGCGTCCATCTCCTGACATTTCGGACAACGTACCCCTGCTAAAAATCGGCGCTTAGGACTAGATGACTGATAACGCATTTAAATGACCTCGTGCGTCGTTTGAGTGTTTGCCGCATCAATATTTTTAGCATCCGTGAAACCATTATGACGTAGCAAGGCATCGATACTGGCGCTACGACCGCGGAAGTTTTCAAAGTTGGTCTTGGCTGGGAAACTGCCACCAACAGATAAGATAGATTCACGGAACGCTTTACCTGTCGCTGGGTTGAAAATACCGTCTTCTTCAAACTTGCTAAACGCATCAGCTGATAGCAGTTCCGCCCATTTGTATGAGTAATAACCTGCAGCATAACCACCCGCGAAGATATGACTAAAACCATTAGCAAAGCGGTTATAGTCAGGTGTTTGCATAACGGAGATATCATGACGGACAGTATTGAGCGTCTCTAAAATGCCATCGTAATTAAGTGCTGGCGTATGAGCGTGAATGAGTAAATCAAATAGAGCAAACTCTATCTGACGCAGCGTTTGCATACCACTTTGGAAATTTTTCACTGCTAATAGTGCATCGAGCTTGTCTTTAGGCAATGGCTCGCCAGTCTCAACGTGGCTGCTGATAAGGGCGATACCTTCAGCATCCCAAGCCCAGTTTTCCATAAACTGACTAGGAAGCTCGACCGCATCCCATTCAACGCCATTGACACCAGCGACATCACCGACCGTCACTTGAGTCAATAAATGATGCAAGCCATGACCAAACTCGTGGAATAAGGTTAATACTTCATCATGGGTCAATAAACTAGGTTTGCCATCAAGTGCTGGCGTGAAATTACCAACCATAAAGCAAACGGGCAGCTGCTGATGGTTCTGTTCTTCATAGCTATAGCGAGATTGAAAACCACTCATCCATGCACCGCCACGCTTACCACTACGTGCAAATAAGTCAAAGTAGAAGCCACCGAGCAAGCGATCATCAGCGTCGAATAATTGATAAAAACTCACATCGTCATGCCAGCGAGAGACTGAATCACTTTCTGCATCTTTATGACTTTGCTCTTGTACTTTGATACCGTATAGACGCTCAACGATAGTGAACAAGCCATTAATCACTTTGGGTAATGGGAAATATGGACGAATTTCCTCTTGCGATAAACTGAACTCACTTTGTTTCACTTTTTCAGCGATGTAGGCGCTATCCCACGGTTGCAATTCGTCAATGCCATAATCGCTTGCGTATTTCTGTAGCTGTGCCAAATCTGCTTTGGCAGCAGGGGTTGCTTGCGTTGCTAAGTCACGTAAGAATGTTTCAACTTCTAAGACGCTATCTGCCATCTTGGTCGATAGCGATACTTCAGCATAATTTGCAAAACCAAGTAGCTTGGCTTTTTGCTCACGTAATGAGAGTATTTGACTCATATTGTCAGCATTATTTAATGAGTTTCCTTTTGCATTGGTATGCGTATCAAACTCAGAAGCACGCGTAACATAAGCACGATACAACATCTCACGCAGGCTGCGATCGTCCGCATGAGTCATGATCGCTAGATATGCAGGGATATTTAAACTGGCCACATAATAAGGAGTAGGAAGTGCATCTATATCTGTTTGACTCAGAGTGCCATTAGCAAGCTCACGCGCTTTGTATTGCTCGCCTGCATCTGCCAATAGTGCCAGACCGCTCTCTGTTAGACCCTTTAATTGAGAGTCTTCTAAAGGTAGGGCAAATGCTTGCGTCGCATCCAAGATATTGTCCGAAAAGGTTGCAGACAAGGTAGATAACTCGCTTTGAATAGCGGCAAACTTTTCTTGCTCAGCTTGAGGTAACGCAACGCCTGATAGCTCAAAACTACGTAATGCCAGTTCGATTGCACGTGCACGAGCAGGCTCTAACGTAGCAAAGAAATCTGTGGCATTGACGATAGCTTGATAGCGATTAAACAAAGGCTGATGTTGGCCAACTCGCGTACCGTAGGCAGACAGCTTTGGTAGCAGTTCATGGTGAACATGTCGAATCTCATCGTTGCTCATCACACTATTGAGATGCGACAAAATACCCCAGCTACGATCTAATGCCAAATTAATATGATCAAAGCTCATCACATCTGCCAAAGCTTGTTCAGCGCTTATTTTTTCAGCACTGTCGCTTTCTATCACGGTTAAGGTATCTAAAAAAGCATTGGCAGCATCAATAGCGTCAATCACTTGGTTCTGTAACGTATGTGGCGCAGTGTCGGCAAAGTCGACAAGGCGTAAATCTAAAGGAGAAGGTGTCATATAGGTATCCGATATCAATGAATTATTATTAATCAAAATGAGAAAAGTCTGGCTACTATTGAAATATACAGTGTGTTCTTATTTTATATATAGATTATATAAAAGATGGGTTCGTTTGGTAAAAATACAACCTAAGCACTTTTATACGATTCAAGTAATTAGGATAGTGCTAGCAATCTGAAAGTAAATATCAAAATTCTGATACTTAGATTCCACTTCTCAAGATAATTATCCGAATATGTAGCTATGTTCGCTAAGGCAGTTCTTTAACAATATAGAGTGCTCTACTTACAAAGCGCTATCATTTGCTTGCAAATTAACCCTACAGGGAGTGGGGTATAGCTGTTAGCATCAAGATAATGGAATTTAAATATTATGCGTCAATGAGATGCAAGAAAAACACGGATAGAAATTTCTACACTTATAAAAGTACATGAGTGAAGAGATACATAAAGTTAAAAATGAACGATAATAAAACAAGGAGCAATATATGAAAGCGACTCTTAAAAGTTTACGTGAAACTAAAGCTAATCCTGCAGTAAGTATCTTTGTTAAAACGCATCGTGAACATCCAGCTAACGAGCAAGATCCTATCGCTCTAAAAAACCAATTGAAAGTTGCCGAAGATCGCCTGACGAAAGAGTACGATAAACGCACAGCGACTACCATTCTAGATAATATTCAAAATAAAATCAGTGAGCTCAATCACAATTATAACCTTGATACGTTAGCTATATTTGCTAGCACAGATGATGTACAAGTTATCCGTATGCCAATTGATACGACAGAGCGCGTTGTGATTTCAGATAGATTTGCTACGCGTGACTTGGTCCGTGATATGGCAAGTGCGGTTCATTATTATACGGTGGTCTTAACCCGTGACAATGCGCGTTTGATTGAAGCATCTAATGACCGCGTCGTGAGAGAGTTCGATAAAGATGACGATGCACAAAACAACATGGAGAACATTCAGTTCCCTGTCGAAAACAACGGACTATACACAACAGGCGACGGTGGCTCAGATCGTTCATCAAACAACGAAAGCAGTCACTTAAAAGAATTCTTTAACCAAGTTGATAAAAGTGTCCAAGAATTGTGGGGCGAGCATAAAATGCCTCTTGTTATAGTTGGTGATGCAAAAAATATTGGCTACTATAAAGAAATCTGTGATCGTCCAGACAATATCATCGCTACAGTATCGAATGCGACCAATCTAGAAGACGGTAGTGCTCAGCATATCGTAGATAGCGTGCAAGAAGCCGTAGAAGAGTATCGCACCTCATTACATAAAGCTGCATTGGGCGAAATCGATAAAGCTCGCGGTGCGAATATGTTGCAGACTGACTTGCAGGAAGTATATCGAAGTGCTTTCCAAGGAGCTGGCGAGACACTTTATGTACGACGTGGCTATATACAATCTGCTAAGATTGATGAAAAGGCACAAACGTTAAGCCCTGCCAATGATGCTACTACGGAAGGCATCACAGATGATGCAATCGGTGAAATCATCGAGCACGTCATTCACAATGGCGGCGAAGCTGTATTTATGCCACAAGATATTATGGGTGAAGATCAACCAATAGCGCTAGTAACTCGCTACTAATCTGACGATGACACCTATGCGCGATGTTCATTTATGAATCAGCCATTTATGAATTAGCCATTAATAATACATAGGTGTACTATGAGAGCATTGGTTCAATACGAGCCAGTGCTCTTTTTATGTCTGTCATTACCATCACTATGGATGCTATCGTAGCTGAGCTATTGATCTTTACTCCATAAATAATGAGCGTACAACTAACCAAACTATGACTACCACCTCTTTTGTTTTAACCAGCTACAACATCCACAAAGGCATGTCACCGCTAAATCGCCAAGTGAAGATGCAAGGTATTGCTCAGGCACTGGAGTCTGTGGGTTCAGACGTCCTGTGTTTGCAAGAAGTACAAGGCCAAAACCTTAAACGCAATATGCAATATAACGAATACCCAGATCAATCACAGCATGAATGGTTTGGCGAGTTTTTAGATCTGCAAAATAGTTACGGTAAAAACTCCGAATACGAAAACGGCCACCACGGCAATGCAGTATTAAGCCGCTTTCCGCTAGACCCCAAACACAATGTAAATATTACGGTCAACAAGCTTGAGCAGCGCGGTGTCTTGCACTGTGAGGTACAGCCTATTGGTTGGGAGATGCCTGTTGTGGTGCTGTGTGCACATTTAAATTTATTTGAGCGTGATCGTATCAAGCAGTATCAAGCGATTAGTGACTATGTGCGAAATGAGATTGCGCCGAATCAACCGCTTATCTTGGCAGGCGATTTTAACGATTGGAAAAAGATGTCTTGCGACAAACTGGCATCAGATCTCGGTATGATAGAAGCGTTCAAGCATTGTCATGGCAAGTTGTTGCCAACCTTTCCAGCAAAACTGCCAGTACTCAGCTTAGATCGTATCTACGTGCGCAATTTGCTTGTGAAGGATGCTTGGGTACACACTGGAAAACCTTGGTCATCACTATCAGATCATCTGCCCATTAGTGCAGAGCTGATGCTGCCCTAATACCTAACTATAATAATGCGTCTAAATGTATTATATTGGCAATCTATCAATATATGAACAATTGTCTTTATTGATCATATTATTGACTAATTATGTTTTCGATTGAAAGTGCTATTAACAGCATAACGTTTCAATAAAATGAATAACAAGTACAGCCTAATAAACAAAATATAAGGATATTCTACGATGGCAACAGCGTCTACTACTGATAACAATCAACAAGCTAACCATAACATACCTAAGAGCCAGCACGCCGTACTTATACGCGAGTTCGGTGAGCCTGAAGTAATGAAATACCAAGATGGTGCTGACGTCCCTGAGCTACAGGCCGACCAAGTACTAGTAAAAATTGCCTATGCTGGAATTAATCCTGTCGATTATAAAACTCGTCAAGGTAAAGGCTGGGGTGCAGAGAACATCCGCAAAGACAAGTTTGAGAATGATCAGCCAGCTATTTTAGGATTTGATGTATCAGGCGAAGTAGTCAGCAGCAATAGCGATGAGTTTGCTGTGGGCGATAGAGTAGCGGCCTTGACCTTTAGCGGTGGTGGCTACGCGCAATATGTGGCAGTAGATGCCAAGTTGCTTGCGAAAGTACCAGACAATGTCAGCTTAGAGCAGGCAGGTGCTTTGCCTTGTATCGGACAAACGGCGCTACAGTTTGTAGATTTTGCTGATATAAAAACAGGCGAGCATGTGGTTATTAATGCACCAGCAGGCGGTGTCGGTCATTTTTTGATCCAACTGCTCATGAATAAAGTGGCGCAAGATAACATCAAGGTGACGGTAATTTGCTCGCCAGAAAAGTACACCAAGCTTGATGAGTTGATAGACGTATCTAAGCTGGCGGGTTGGATAGATTATACCAAAGATGAAGCGTTTCCTGACCTACAAGCCGACGTACTACTTGATTTAGTCGGCGATGAAGCAGGTGTCCGTGCACTTAGCGTGCTCAAATCAGGCGCCCGCGTGAATGTGTTACCAACTATCTGGGTTGATAAGCTCAAAGAAGCCGGTCAGCAAAAAGACTTAGCAGTAGCAGGCTATAAAGCGCAGCGTAGTGGTCAAGATATGACGCGTGTTTTACAGGAAGTAGCCGATGGTAAGCTAACTTTAAAAATTCAAAAAACTTATCCACTCTCAGAAGTTGTTGCAGCGCACCACGAGCTACAAAAAGGCGATGCTTTTGGCAAGATTGTCTTAGCGGCAACTGAGTGAATGTCAAGATTGCCCAAGTATTAGGTAGTGTTCGGTAGTGTTTGGTAGGATTTATTAGTAAAGGGATGTCTGTTGAAACCCAGTAAACTTAACTGATGATTTAACAAATCATACAAAAGTTTTATTTTGGACAACAGAACGTCCCTGTAGTCTTCGCTTATTTATCATAGGATAGAAAGCGAACGATACTAATAAAGGGAATAATATGACTATCAATAATAAGACTATCAATAATAAGACTATCAATAATAAGACTACCAATAATAAGACCAGCAATGAAAAAACAGATGACCACATTGCTTATGAAGCAAAAGTTCGTGCAGAGATAGAAGCGTGGAAGAACCCTGATAAAGGGATTTTGGATAAGACGCTCGCAGTGCTTAATACCCCTGTGGTAGCAGCCGGTGATGCGTTGATGGAAGCTCCACAATTTGGCGATTCTCTAAAAAAAGCAACTGAGGAAACGATTAGTGCTTTGAGTGACGCAGCCAACTGGACACTAGATACTCAAGACGTTATCGATAGCTATCAAGAGGAAGCAGATGTTAACGACTCCTCTATCAAAACGCTGGCTGACATTAAACGTCTACCCATTGCGGTTGTAGATAAACAAGTTAAGCTTTTTAAAAGCAAATATGTAGCGCTAACCAGTGCGCAAGGGGTGACTACAGGGATTGTAGGCTGGGCAGGTATCCCTGCTGATGTCGTTGGGCTTATTACAGCCAATCTACGTGCGATTGGAGAATATGCAACGTACTATGGCTTTGATATCAATGATAAAGGCGAGCAGCTATTTGCGATGTCTTTGTTGGCTGTGGCAACTTCTGCCTCTGTTGAAGAGCGTAAAGCGGCGTTAGATGACACTCATGCAATGATTAAAGATCCAGAAACTCAGGCATTCAATCAGATTAATGAAGAAGTCATGTCTCGTGTACTGCGTCAGACAGCGACTAAAGTAGCCACTAACATCGTTAAGACAAAAGCGGCGCAAATCATTCCAGCGGTGGGTGCAGTAGTCGCAGGTGGTGTTAATGCTAGCTACACTGCCAATGTTTGTGAAGCTGCTTACCAGTGTTACCGTGAGCGTTTTTTGGACCGTCTCGCATAAACACTTAATGGCTCGTTCAGTCAGCGATAGTATCAAGATGTAAGCATACGCCGAAACGTTAGACTGATTCGCCCAGTATCGACCGTCTTTGTCTTAGTGATCGTATGTTTCCAAAAGGTCTGTGTGTCACCATGCATCACAACGAGCTGACCAGACTCAAGATAAAGTTCAACTTTGTCTTGAGTTTTTTTATGCTTAAAAACAAATTTGCGTGTTGCACCAAGCGATAAGGAGGCGATGACTGGCTGATGACCGAGCTCATTTTCGTCATCAGCATGGTAGCCCATACCATCAGCGCCAGAAGGATAGTAATTAAGCAGGCAGGTATTAAAATTGGCAGTTACGCCAACCTCTGCTAAAGCTTGTTCGATTTCCTGTTTCACGTGAAACACTATATCTGACCATGGAACAGTTTGGCGCACGTGTCCTGAGTATTGATAGTCTGCATCTGTATCTCCCATCCAGACAATTTTCCGAGTAGTTATATGGGTCTTACCAAATAACGTCACGATGTCTGATTGCCAAGGTAGCTCATTTAGTAGAGTATTATAAAGGGCAGTGGCATCGTCGATAATCACGCCTAGATCATTCACCTTACCATCATAGGGTAGTAAGTTATCCGTGGGTGCAGGAGCAAAGAGGTCAGTCATAATTTAGTCGTTGTAAATCCTTATTTACTGCTTTGGTAGTGCTCGTTGATAATTTGAGCGCATAATTCAGGCGCTTCCATTGGCAATAGATGACCATAATCTGACAGCGAAATAAGACTGCTATCTGGGACAAACTTTTTCCATTGCTTTCGTACTTTATCATTAATAAACAGGGTAGGTTTGCCCGTAATCAAGGTGTAGGGACAGCGTAGTTTTTTAAGGGCGGCATCGATATGAGGTGCGCCAAAATAATTGGCCAGCTCTTGTTCTGGTGCAAACATAAGCGTATAGCTACCATCTGTATTTTTGCTCAAGCTTTGCTCAGCAAACACTTGCAAGTGCTCATCGCTAATACGCTTATAAGCACGCTGCGCACGTAGGCTCTCGTAATAACTATGGATACTTGGCCAAGTAGATTGCTTAGTTAACGTGCTTTTAAAAGGCTCGCGACTCAGTAGGACAGAGCGTGGCAAAAGGTTATATAGGGTGGCTTGGTGTTTGGTAAATGTAACAGGCTCGATCAGGTACAACTGCGAAAACAACTCTGGACGTTTGGCAGCTGCCATTGCTGTGGCCGTCGCCCCTTGCGAGTGACCAATACCTACGACAGGCTTATCTTGGGTCTTTTCTAAAAACTCAATCAGCAGATCAGCATCTTGCTCTCTCGTCAGACGACGACTTTGCGGCTTATCATACCAGTAGCCACGTAGGGCAAGTGAGCTGATATCAAATTCGGTGGATAGCTTGTTCAATAGTGGCGTATAAGTACCAACAGTAAAACTATTACCACTATAAAAATGTGCTGGTGCGCGAGGAGTAGAGCTTGAATCTAACGGCTGATTAAACTGGCTAAGGTCATAGTAGCGTGCCTGTTTTCCGCCAAGATTAATACGGTTTGTGAATGCTTCCATAAAATAAACACTTCCTTGTGACTTATTTTGAGTGATTTCTTGCAGTTTATCTTCTTATGATTGAGCTGACTTAACAAGTCCTAGTTATCTTCACCTAAGAAGCCACCGCTTTGACGCTGCCACAGTCGAGCGTAGACACCATTCAATGCCAATAACTCATCATGACTACCTTGCTCAATGATACGGCCTTGATGCATGACGACCAGTCTATCCAGTGCGGCGATAGTAGACAGTCGATGGGCAATGGCAATAACGGTCTTGCCAGTCATAATGTCATTTAAGCTTTCGGTAATAGCATATTCAATCTCAGAATCTAGCGCACTGGTGGCTTCATCCAAAAGTAAAATCGGCGCATTTTTTAGCATAACACGTGAGATAGCGATACGCTGACGTTGACCGCCAGATAGTTTGACTCCGCGTTCACCCACTTGGGTATCAAGTCCTGTATTGCCTTTATCATCGTACAGATCTTTGATGAAATCCCATGCCTGAGCTTGTTTGGCAGCGATCATAATCTCTTCATCAGTAGCATCAGGACGACCATAGGCGATGTTTTCACGCACGGTACGATGTAGCAACGAGGTATCTTGAGTCACCATACCAATCTGTTGGCGCAACGATTCTTGTGTGACCTCATCGATAGCTTGACCATCAATCAGAATTTTACCACTATCGACATCAAAAAAGCGCAGTAGCAAATTAACTAAGGTCGATTTACCAGCACCTGAACGCCCAACCAAACCAATCTTTTCACCCGGCTTAATATCTAAGTGGAAGTTGTCTAATAGTTTGATATATGAGTTAGGAGCGCGCTTAGCGATGTTGGTACTATCAATAGGCTCGCTAGTTTGGTCATTGTCTTCTTCGTCATTTTCATAACTGAAGTCAACATGGTCGAACACGATACGCCCGTCCGTAACGGCTAGGGCTGGCGCATCAGGTTTATCAATGATTGTCTGCGGTGCTGACAACGTACGCATACCATCTTGAACTGTACCGATACTCTCAAACAAACTGGCTGTCTGCCACATAATCCAACGCGTCAAACCATTTAGACGTAACGCCATAGCAGTCGCAGCAGCAATAGCACCAACACCAACTGCGCCTTGTTGCCACAAGTACAATCCAATACCTGCCGTACTACTGACCAAGATCACGCTGATAAGATGGGTCGATACTTCTAAATAGCTGACCCAGCGCATCTGTGCATGTACCGTACCTAGAAATTGTCCCATGGCATTTTTGGCATAACCGAGCTCACGACGCGAATGGCTAAATAGCTTGACGGTCATGATATTGGCATAAGCATCCGTAATTCGTCCCGTCATCAAGGCACGGGCATCTGCTTGCACAATCGCTGTCTCCTTGAGCTTAGGGATAAAGTACCAAATGGTGATGGCAACCAAGACCAGCCAAATGACAAAAGGAATGAGTAGTAAGCTGTCTAAATTAAACAAAATCACCCCTGAGGTGATAAAGTAGACAGAGACATACATAAACATATCGGTGACGGTCATTACGGTATCGCGTACTGCTAGGGCTGTCTGCATTACCTTAGCTGAGACACGACCCGAAAACTCATCCTGATAAAACTGCATAGATTGCCCAAGCATTCGCTGATGAAACCGCCAGCGCATCTGCATAGGAAACACGCCTTGCAAGGTCTGAAAATGGATAAATGATGACAAGGCGATCCACAATGGGCTCACTATCATGACAGCGAGCATGATGAGTAGCATATCGCCTTTTTCTACCCATAAGTTTTGCGGCGTATAAACGCCCAACCAATCGACGATATTACCTATCCAAGCAAACAGCATGGCCTCGTAAATACCGATACCAGCGGACAAAATCATAAAAATTAGTAGCCAGCCGCGTAAGCCATTGGTACATGCCCACAAAAACTTCAGCATACCATCTTTAGGTGATGGCAATGGCATGGGTGTGTCTGGAAAGGCGGGTAGGCGGTTTTCAAAAAAGCGAAATAAAGCATTCATAGGCAGTAATAAAACATCAATAGCAGTACGTCAAGATGAACGAGAGCACTCGTTATCTAGAATCTTTACTTTTGTGATTGGGATTAGGTGCTATTTTAGCAAAATTACTAATCATACCTGCATGCTAATTGTAATTTACTTAAGAATAGCTGTGTCTTTAGTGCCTTAGTCACAACAATAATAAATAGATTGCTGTGGAAAACATATTTTGTTACATTCCACATCCAAACTTATTCATATTTTAAATATTGCTTTTATAAGCATGATTTCATTGCGAAAATCAGCTGATTAGCAGGCATTTTATTTAATGGTTTTTATAAATGTACGAACAGTAATAACTCAACATTGAAGTTCAAAAGGTAGCAGTGAATGATGTATTTAATAATAGCGGTGCTATGTAGCGTCGCTGTCTCAGTACTTTTGAAAATATTGCGCCAGAAAAATATAGATATTCGTCAGACCATCGTGGCAGGCTATCCTGTGGCTTTTTTACTGACTTGGGTGTTACTAAAACCTGATGTAAGTGCCATTCATGCGCTTGATAGCGCTTGGGGCATCATCATTGCGCTTGGAGTACTATTACCTGCTGTATTTATCATTCTGGGACGGGCTATTGAAGCGGTGGGGATGGTAGCAACCGACGCGTCTCAGCGCTTATCACTTATTATTCCTATCGTAGCGGCTTTTTTGCTATTCGGTGAGGTGCTGACTGGTACACGTATACTTGGACTGGCGTTGGGCTTTTTGGCATTAGGTGCGCTTGTCTATCGACCACAGCATAACGATATTACTCGGCAAGCAAAGCATACGCCACTGTGGTTATTCGGGGTATGGGCAGGCTACGGCATTATTGATATTTTGTTCAAACAAGTTGCCAAACAAGGGGCAGCTTTTCCGTTGACTCTACTGGTTAGCTTCGGGGTAGCAGGTGTATTGCTTCTAATCTATTTACTTATCACACGGGTACGTTGGCAAAAACAAGCACTTATGACAGGCTTGCTGCTCGGTACATTAAACATGGGCAATATCTACGCCTATGTGCGGGCACACCAAGTGCTGCATGATTCTCCTAGTATTGTTTTCACTGGTATGAATGTCGGTGTTATTGCCGTAGCGACATTGATTGGCGTAGGTGTATTTAAAGAGCAGCTGAACCGTATCAATATAATAGGATTAGTATTGGCAGTCTGCTGTGTAGGGGTACTATTTTTGGCGTAATGCACACTGTCCAAAAGTATTGGTTTCATGGTTTTTTAGCTATATTGTCACGTATCCTATATAGGCATACAAATCATCCTATGATAAGGTTATCTACAAATAACACGGCTTGTATGGAATAAAAAAGCTTAATTTATGATAGTTAACTTAACCAATAAAAATAGGATGCAGGCTCAATGGAATACGATAAGCAATTACAGCGTATAAAAAATAGTTCGGGTTTTATTGCTGCGCTTGATCAAAGTGGTGGCAGCACACCGAAAGCGTTAGAGACTTATGGTGTCAGCAGCGACGACTATGATAACGATGAAGCCATGTTTGATTTGGTTCATGAAATGCGTGCTCGTATCATGACGTGCGACTGTTTTGATAGCGAGCGTGTACTTGGTGCAATTTTATTTGAAGATACCATGGAGCGCGAAGTCAATGGTAAGTCGACAGCTAATTACCTATGGGAAGATAAAAATATCGTACCATTTTTAAAGGTAGATAAAGGTCTGGCTGAGCAAATGAGCGGCGTGCAAGTTATGAAGCCGATTCCGAATCTAGATCTATTATTAGATAAAGCAAAAAACTATCCCGTATTCGGTACTAAAATGCGCTCAGTCATCTATGAGCCAAACGTCGATGGTATCGAGCTTGTGGTACAGCAGCAGTTCGATGTGGCTAAGCAGATTATTTCAAAAGGTCTGATGCCTATCGTCGAGCCAGAGGTCAATATTGAGAGCACTCAAAAGCATGAGTGCGAGTTACTGTTGAAGACAGATATACTGCGCAATCTGGAACGCTTGAATGACGAACATCAAGTGATGCTCAAGCTGACGTTACCAGAAGAGGCAGGGTTTTATCAGGAGCTGATTGACCACCCTAAAGTGTTAAAAGTTGTGGCGTTATCTGGTGGCTATAGTCGTAGCGATGCTTGTGCCAAGCTCAAACAAAACCCAGGTATGATTGCGAGCTTCTCGCGTGCCTTTACTGAAGGCTTGAGTAAGCAACAAAGCGATAGTGAATTCTCTGAAACCATTAATGCTTCAATTGAAGAGATTTATGAAGCGTCAAAAGTGTAAACGTAGTAAATAAAAATTCGCACATAAATCATGAGTAAATAAGCAAAAAAGCCCTACTAGATAAGTATAAAAATACTTGAATAGTAGGGCTTTTATTATTTTAAAAGTATCGGTTATTAACTCTACACCTCTTTATATAACTGACGTCCTTCGTTGTTATATTTTTTAGTCATCTCGGCCATGCCTTGGCGAATTTCCTCAGCAGTGGCCTCCCCAACTTGTCCGACAAGCTCTGTATCTACCTCTTTGATTAGGTGACCAGCATCGGTTAAGTCGCCCGTTTGCGGCGTCACTTTTTGATTAGCAGCAGCTTTATCCAGTCCTGCTGCATATTCACGCACGTTTTGAGTGATTTTCATTGAACAAAACTTAGGGCCACACATGGAGCAAAAGTGTGCCGATTTGTGTGCGTCTTTTGGCAACGTCTCATCATGATATTCACGTGCAGTATCAGGATCGAGCGCTAGATTGAACTGATCATCCCAGCGGAATTCGAAACGTGCTTTAGATAGTGCATTGTCACGTGCCTGCGCTCCTGGATGACCTTTAGCAAGGTCAGCAGCGTGTGCAGCGATTTTATAAGTAATAATGCCGTCTTTGACGTCTTTTTTGTTTGGTAGACCTAAATGTTCTTTTGGCGTGACATAGCACAGCATCGCTGTACCAAACCATCCAATCATTGCAGCTCCGATGGCGCTAGTGATATGGTCATAGCCTGGGGCGATGTCTGTGGTTAATGGCCCTAAAGTATAGAAAGGCGCGTCAGCACATAGCTCAAGCTGCAAGTCCATGTTTTCTTTGATGCGGTTCATCGCAACGTGTCCAGGGCCTTCGATCATCACCTGTACATCGTGCTCCCATGCCACTTTAGTCAATTCACCAAGCGTACGTAGCTCACCGAACTGCGCTTCATCATTGGCATCTTGCAAGCAGCCAGGACGTAGGCCATCACCTAGACTAAATGCCACATCGTACTGCTTCATAATCTCGCAGATGTCTTCGAAATGCGTATATAAAAAGCTTTCTTTGTGATGGGCTAGACACCACTGCGCCATGATAGAACCACCACGTGAGACGATACCTGTCAGACGTTTTGCGGTGAGCGGCACATAGCGTAATAGTACGCCGGCGTGAATAGTAAAGTAGTCTACGCCTTGCTCTGCTTGCTCAATCAACGTATCACGGAATATTTCCCATGTAAGATCTTCAGCGACGCCATCGACTTTTTCTAGTGCTTGATAAATCGGTACGGTACCAATCGGCACAGGAGAGTTACGGATTAGCCATTCACGGGTTTCATGAATGTGATTGCCCGTTGATAAATCCATGATGGTATCCGCACCCCAACGTGTGGCCCACGTCATTTTGGACACTTCTTCATCGATAGATGAACCTAACGCTGAGTTACCGATATTGGCATTGATTTTCACCAAGAAATTGCGCCCGATGATCATCGGCTCAGATTCAGGGTGGTTGATGTTGTTTGGAATAATTGCACGTCCAGCCGCCACTTCATCGCGAACGAATTCAGGAGTGATGATTTGAGGCGTATTGGCACCGAAGCTCTCGCCATCGTGTTGACGCATATCAGTCAGTTCATGCTGCTTTTGCGTCTCACGAATAGCGATATATTCCATCTCAGGGGTGATGATGCCGCGACGCGCATAGTACATTTGCGTAACGTTCTGTCCTGCTTTGGCGCGACGCGGTTTATCGATATGAGCAAATCTAAGGTTAGCAGTGCTGATGTCGCGAGCACGTGCTTGTCCGTATGAGCTGGATAGGCCACTTAGTTGCTCGGTATCACCACGTTCTGCGATCCAGTTCTCACGCAGTTTTGGCAATCCACGTGTTAGGTCGATATCGACATTAGGGTCGGTATATACACCTGAGGTGTCATACACATAAAACGGAGGATTATGCTCACCGTCTTTATCTCCAGTACCGCCAACAGGCGTATCAGCCAAGCTGATTTCACGCATCGGTACTTGGATATCATGTCTTGAGCCTTCGATATAGACTTTTCTTGAGGCAGGTAAAATACGGTGCAAGTCGCGCGCATCTTCTTCGAAACGGGCATCACTTGCGGCACGGTGAGCAGGGGTTTTTAGCGCATCTGCTTTTTTATCTGCCTTGACGTTGGTCGTGTCAGCAGCATTTGAAGCAAGCGTTGAGTTGTCGGCTGGGTTATGCGTTTGGGCTTTCGGTGCAATTGAGGTAGTGTCTGCAGTAGTCATATGCTGTCCTAGCGTGTTGGTTTTTGAATAAAATCAACACCGCCAGTATCTGCGGGGGTAGGCATCCATCATCTAGACAAATTTATATTATGAACACACAACTTCGACCAAAAAATATCGTCGCGCATGGTGCTCATCAAATATTGGACGCAGCTTGATATCCTCTCTTCTTATCTGGTTATGCATCACGCATATTAAGACAGTAGTGACGATAAAAATGTATTTCTACGCGCCCTTTGTCATAAATAACAAAGTGCTTAAGACTTCCCTGCGTCGGTACTAACCGCATCAGGTTCGGCGGGTGATCTCTCAGCGAATGTATTAAGGCGACTACTTTAATAAAGCAAGTTTAATAAAGTGAGCCAAAAATACACCGCACCCCGAGTCTGTCAGTGTTGTAAATCAGCCTTCATACTAACAAAATTCTGTACCAACGGCTAATAGTATTTGGATACAAATATTCTGTGCCACACATACTATTCAATATTTTCGTGAATAATTTTCCTGAGTGTTAATAGATGAGGATGCTTAGTATTACTAGGTTGTAGACAAATTATTCAAATATTATGTAAAGCGAATGAAGGATTCTAGAAGTTGTCATTAAACTGTCATAAAGATTTGGCAAGATAACACGCATATCACAAGCAATGCTTTTTTATACCGTTGTTAAACTTCAGGAGTCCTACATGCGTTATTCGTTATTAGCAGTGGCCGTCAGTTGTACATTAATGCTTACGGCGTGTAATAAGTCAACAGATACGGCGGAGCCAACTGCTGATACTAGCAGTAGCGCTGTGACAACAGCTGAAACAACCTCTCAGACAGCATCTTCTGCTACGTCAGATTTTAAATCTGCTGAAAATATTGCTATGAATATTACAGGTGCAGGTGCGTCGTTCCCGCAGCCTATCTATGCGAAATGGTCATATGACTACAATGCTGCGACCGGCGGCCAAGTCAACTATCAGTCGATTGGCTCATCTGGTGGTATCAAACAAATCCAGTCAAAAACAGTAGACTTTGGTGCTTCTGATGCACCGATGACGCCTGAAGAGTTAGACGAAGCAGGTTTGATTCAGTTCCCAACAGTCATCGGTGGTGTTGTACCAATTGTCAACATCGACGGTGTTGAGCCTGGTGCACTGAAGCTAGACGGCACAACGTTGGCTGATATCTATTTGGGTAAGATTAGCAACTGGAATGACCCTGCGATTAAGGCGATGAACCCAGATTTGACCTTGCCAGATGCCGCAATCACAACAGTATTCCGCTCAGACGGTTCAGGTACGACGTTTAACTTTACTGACTATCTTGCCAAGGTTTCACCAGACTGGAAAGACACCGTTGGCGTTGATAAAACCGTCAAGTGGCCGACCTCTGCTACTGGTGCAGGCGGTAAAGGTAACGAAGGCGTCTCAAGCTACGTAAACCGTATGAAAAACTCTATCGGCTATGTTGAGTATGCTTACGCTAAGCAGAATAAGATGTCACATACTGCGCTGAAAAACGCAGCTGGTAACATCGTACAGCCATCTGCTGAGACGTTTGCTGCAGCAGGTGATATCGACTGGTCACAACAAGAAGGCTTTTATAAAGTCATCACCAACTCTGAGACTGAGCAAGCATGGCCTATCGCTGCTGCGACCTTTATCTTAGTACATAAGCAACCAGAAAATCCTCAGCAAGTCGCTGGCGTGTTGAACTTTTTTGACTGGGCTTATACCCAAGGTGATGATGACGCTATGGAACTAGACTACGTACCATTCTCTGACACGGCAGTGGCCTTGTTCAAAGAGAAGTGGAACGAAGTAAAAGGTAGCGATGGACAGCCTGTCTACAAGCCAGCTCAGTAATTTGTTTCTGCTAAATACTATTTAGCAACCGACAAGTTATCCTCTCGAATAACTATTCTCCGGTAGTTGTTTGAGAGGTTTTAACACAGCAAATTTGATGAATACATCTCGATAGATATGTTTACTCATACCGTTTAAGTTTGTTGTGTTAAGACCTGAGATACATCTTTCTAATATTTCGATTCATCCCATTCAATGCTGAGACACTTATGACAGACTTAAGGTCCCAACTGGCTAAACAAAAACGTTACGACGCTTTATTTGTGAACTCTACTAAAGCGTTTGCCATACTCGTCCTCCTATCTTTAGGGGGCATTTTGGTGTCTCTAATTGTTGGAGCATGGCCGAGTATTCAAGAGTTTGGTCTGGGATTTTATACCAGCAATAACTGGGATACAGTCGCCAATGAATACGGGGCATTAGCGCCTATTTACGGTACCTTAGTCACGTCATTTATCGCTATTGTTATCGCGGTTCCAGTCAGTTTCGGTATTGCGATATTTTTAACCGAGATGTGCCCTAAGTTCCTCAAAAAGCCACTTGGTATCGCCATTGAGTTGTTGGCTGGTATTCCATCTATCATTTATGGCATGTGGGGCTTATTCGTATTTGCGCCATTTTTTGGTGATCACATTCAGCCATGGTTCATTGAACACATCGGCCCTTTGCCTATTATCGGTAAATTGTTTGCAGGTGCCCCTATGGGACTGGGTATGTTTACCGCATCCCTAGTACTTGCCATTATGATCATACCGTTCATCGCTGCCACCATGCGCGATGTTTTCTCTGTCGTACCCGATTTACTGAAAGAGTCAGCATATGGCATGGGCGCGACGACGTGGGAAGTCATGTTCAAAATTATCCTACCTTATACCAAAGCTGGTGTTGTTGGTGGCGTAATTTTGGGTCTTGGTCGTGCATTGGGTGAGACGATGGCAGTTACCTTCTTGATTGGTAATGCGTTTAATATCAGTCCAAGCCTATTTACTTCTGGTGTGACAATTACCTCGGCCTTGGCCAATGAGTTTGCTGAAGCGTCTAGTGAGCTACATCTAGCGTCTTTACTACATCTAGGCTTAATCTTATTTGTCATCACCTTCATTGTGCTGTCTTTAGCAAAACTGATGCTCATGCGCATGGATCACAAAGCAGGTAATCGATAGATCTGTTACCGATTTATTGAACCTTGATAGATATTGATAAAAGATACGGGAAATAAATATTATGCCTGCTAACAATGCGATCAATGCACCACTACCTACTAAGCCAAACGGCGCTACCCGCTACAATCAAAGCCTTTATAACAAGCGTCGTTTGACCAACAAGTTAGGTTTAGGCTTTGCCATGTCAGCGATGGTTTTTGGCTTATTTTGGTTGTCATGGATTTTGGTGACTTTGTTTGTTGAAGGCTTTCAAGGCATGGTGCAGTTGCCAATCTTTACCGCTGATACGCCGCCACCGATGAGTGCGGGCGGCTTACGTAATGCCATCGTTGGTTCAGTCATGTTAGCGTTTTCAGGATTGTTCATCGGTGCACCTATTGGTCTTATGACAGGTATTTACTTATCTGAGTTTTCTAAAGGCAGTATGCTGGGCAAGGTCACACGCTTCTTAAATGATATTCTGTTGTCAGCGCCATCGATTGTCATCGGTCTATTTATCTATGCCCTGATGGTAAAAGGTCAAAGTTTCTCTGGTTGGGCAGGCGCGTTGGCATTGGCATTGATTGTTATTCCGGTGGTCGTGCGTACGACAGAAAACATGCTGAATCTGGTACCGAATAGTCTACGCGAAGCGGCCTATGCGCTAGGTACTCCTAAGTGGAAACTGGTCACTCAGGTAACGGTAAAAGCTGCACGAGCTGGACTGACCACAGGTGTGCTATTGGCTTTTGCTCGAATCACTGGTGAGACAGCGCCGTTACTATTTACCGCACTTAACAATCAATACTTCAGTACTGATATGGGTCAGCCTATTGCTAACTTACCCAATACCATTTACCAGTTTGCGATGAGTCCTTATGACAACTGGCATACATTGGCCTGGGCGGCAGCATTACTTATCACCGCGTCTGTCCTAGTATTGAATATTTTGGCAAGATTTATCGGTGGTAGAGGTCAGCCCAAATAAGGGCTGAGAGCAGACCAGACCGTAGCACGCTACACGCTAAGCATTTACTTAAACTTATATGAAATTAATTGAGCTAGGTTGAAATATTATGAATGATGTCCTAAGCAACGTCCGTACGAACACGACTGCTGACAACTTTAATACGGCAACAGGCAGCCTATTAAATAGACCCATGTCTACTAGCGCCCAAGCTCAGCAACCAAACACTGCTGATTTTAATAAGCAAACGATCCAAGATATTCCCAAGAACATGCCTGCTGCCAAAATGGAAGTTCGAGATCTAAACTTCTATTACGATGATTTTCAGGCATTAAAAAACATCAATATCGATATCGCGGATAAAAAAGTGACCGCTTTTATTGGTCCTTCAGGTTGTGGTAAGTCTACGCTACTACGTACTTTTAACCGCATGTACGATTTATATCCAGGTATGCGTGCAGAGGGCAATATCAATTTAGATGGCAAAAACATCTTGGGTAAAGACATCGATGTGAACTTACTGCGTGCACAAGTTGGTATGGTCTTTCAGAAGCCAACGCCTTTCCCGATGTCAATCTATGACAATGTCGCCTTTGGTGTAAGACTGTATGAAAAGTTAAGTAAAGACGAGCTGGATCATCGCGTCGAGTGGGCACTGAAAAAATCAGCGCTATGGCCAGAAGTGAAAGACAAGCTAAAAGCATCAGGACTGTCGTTATCAGGTGGTCAGCAGCAGCGTCTGTGTATCGCACGTAGTGTGGCGACTAAGCCTGAAGTACTGTTGCTTGATGAGCCGACATCAGCACTGGATCCTATCTCGACGGGTGCTATCGAAGATTTGATCGAAGATCTGAAAAACGACTACACCATCGCTATCGTCACTCACAATATGCAGCAAGCAGCACGTGTATCTGACTACACGGTCTATATGTATTTGGGCGACATGATTGAGATGGGAGAGACCGATCAGATATTTACCAAACCTACCCAAACCGCGACAGAAGACTATATTACAGGTCGTTATGGCTAACATTGATTGAAATTGAAATCGGTACAAGCAGACAACGCTGATTAGCATGTCATAAGCCGACTTTCTAACTTCACAAGCACACTGCGCTATTAAAATATAGATTCTAGGGAATACCTCTCATGCAAAGTGATAAGCATATCTCCAAAAGTTTTGACCAAGATCTTGATGAAGCCATCCGTTTATTTTTATACATGGGTGATAGCGCGGCCAACCAAGTGGCCAAAGCTATCCATGCTCTGATCGATAAAGACGAAACACTGGCGCAAGAAGTCATCGATATGGACTTCGATATCAATCGAATGGAGGTCGAACTCGACGAGCACATTTTATTATTGGTCGCCAAACGCCAGCCAGCTGCCAGTGATTTGCGTTTAGTCATGTCAATCAGTAAAGGTGTGGTTGATTTGGAACGTATCGGTGATGAAGCGGTAAAAATTGCGCGAATGGCCAGTAAAATTGCGGCAGAAGGCAAATCAGCATACGGCTATGCTGAGGTTCAGCATTTGAGCAATCAAGTTCGTCTGATGCTAAACAACTCGCTAGAAGCTTTCAGTCAATCAAATGCGGAGCAAGCGTTTGAAGTGATGCGTAATGATAGCGTGGTCAATACCGAATATCAGTCAGCCATTCGTGCTTTGATGACCTATATTATGGAAGACTCACGCCACGTATCAAAAGTCATCAATATCATGTGGATATTACGATCGCTAGAGCGTATCGGTGACCATGCACAAAATGTCGCAGAGCTAGTGATTAACTATATCAGTGGACAAGACGTACGTCATTCAGACTATACCATGGTCGAAAAAGCGGTACAAGAAGCCAATGACCGATTGGCTGCTCGTCAAGTTAGTACATTGTCAGCCAATGATCTTGAAACGTCAGATAGTGATGAAGGCTGATAAGAAAGACATTGATTTTCACCTTATAACAAAAAACGCGCTATAGTAAGCGCGTTTTTTTATAATTACTAAATGTAGCTAGTAGAAAGCTAGTAAATACTAACTTTCTGGTGTCCAGCCTTGTGCACGCTCATAGTCTTCGTTGTCTAAGAACTTATCACGCTGCTCTGTCAAAAACTTTTTGGCAGCAGGATCCATCATGCTTAGATGGTTTTCGTTAATAAGCATCGTTTGATGCTCAAGCCATTCTTTCCACGCCTTTTCAGATACGGTCTCTTGCAGCTCTTGACCTTTTTTATTAGGGAAGGGTGGATGCGGCATCTTTGGTAAATCTTGCTTATATTTACGACAAAACACAGTATTTGCTTGAGGATTAAAAGTCTCAGTCATAAGGCATTCCTTATTCATTATATTAAGTGATTAAATCAAATATCATATGAGTCTATGATAACGGTCTTGGTAGATTTAGCAAAGGGTACTAATGTATATCGTCAAGCCTCTATTCATTTGTTATAAAGTCTCTGGTAGTTGGTATATGACAAACACTAACTACGTTTGACCTTTTTATTGAAATTTCCAAAGCTAGTGATATTTTGAAAATGACATTGGCCAAACCAGTAGAGGTCATAAGACAAATAAAAACACCCGCATAGATAGCGGGTGTTAAATTTATATTAGCAGGTTAGCTTTTATTCAAAAGTACTGATTAGGCAAAAGTTTTTAAGCGAGCACGGCCATTGATCACCGCTTGCTTGACTTGGTTTGGCGCAGTGCCACCTAAATGGTCACGAGCTGCTAATGAGCCTTCTAGCGTTAGATAGTCGAAGACGTCTTCACCGATAGCATCGCTAAATTGCTGTAGCTGTGCCAATGACAAATCACTTAGATCAACACCTTCTTTGATGCCTAAAGCAACAGCGTTACCAACCACTTCATGGGCGTCACGGAATGCCACACCTTGACGTACTAGGTAATCTGCCAAGTCAGTCGCAGTCGCATAGCCTTTCATCGTAGCGGCACGCATGCTTTCTTTGTTTGGTGTAATGTTGGGTAGCATATCAGCAAATGCTAATAGCGAACCTGTCAACGTATCAACGCAATCAAACAAAGGCTCTTTGTCTTCTTGATTGTCTTTGTTGTAGGCGAGTGGCTGGCTTTTCATTAGGCTAAGCAAAGTCATCAACTGTCCAAAAACACGCGCCGCTTTACCCCGTACCAACTCAGGTACGTCAGGATTTTTCTTTTGCGGCATGATCGATGAGCCAGTACAAAAGCGATCTGGTATCTGCACAAAATTAAATTGTGCCGACATCCAAAGAATAATCTCTTCGCTCATACGCGACATATGCATCATCAGGATAGAAGCTGCTGAAGTAAACTCAATCGCAAAGTCACGGTCTGAAACAGCATCGAGTGAGTTTTGACAGATACCTTCAAAACCTAGCAATTCAGCAGTGATGGTACGATCGATTGGGAAAGTCGTACCAGCAAGCGCTGCGCTACCAAGTGGCATCTGATTGATACGGCGGCGTGCATCGACAAGACGCTCAGTATCGCGATACAACATCTCAAACCATGCCATCACGTGATGCCCAAAGCTAACAGGCTGTGCTGTTTGCAAATGAGTAAAGCCTGGCATGATAGTATCAGTATGTTGCTCAGCCAAATCAAGTAAACCACTTTGTAAACGTACTAATAACTCAATAATATTATCAGTCTCTTCGCGCAACCATAGGCGAATGTCTGTGGCTACCTGATCGTTACGGCTACGACCAGTGTGTAGCTTTTTACCAACGGCACCTACAATGTCAGTCAGACGTGACTCGACGTTCATATGCACGTCTTCAAGGGCGATCGACCAGTTAAACTCACCTGCTTCAATCTCGCGCAATACTTGCTGAAGGCCATCGATAATGGTGGCAACTTCATCAGCAGTTAAAATGTTACATTCTTTTAGCATCGTTGCATGAGCAATCGAGCCTTGAATATCGTGACGAGCAAAGCGTTGGTCAAAGCCTACAGAGGCAGTAAAGGCGGCAACGAAGCTATCTGTCGCTTCACTAAAGCGCCCGCCCCACATTTGTTGGCCTTGGCTACTAGCAGGCGCAGTCTGCGTTGTGGTACTTGTTATCGGAGCATCTGTGCTAAAATCAGAGTCAGATGAACTTTTACTTGATTCAGGATTACTAGGTTTTGAAGAATTGGCGTTCATATCGGTACAAGACAAGTCAAGAGAATAAGAACTCGAGTATAGCAAATGATGAGGTTGCCTTACTAGCTACACGCTTAGAGTTTTTTATTCCTAAACTCATGGAAATCATGAGGCCTTGGCAGTGGCTGACATATATCTTTTTTTGGTCACTGTTTTTGACGGTGATTGAGCGCCATGGTCTATCAGGCTGGTCTGATTTTATTATCAAGTTTTTTTCTCGCGTGATACAAAATGCACTGACAGTTATTCCCGCACTATATTTGGTCGATTATTTGCGTCCTGTCTTCAAAAACGCGAGCATTCCTAGTGTGAGTTTGCGTATTGTCATGCTCATGATGTTTTCTGCCACGGTCTCTATGGTGTTGGTGGTTTTGGTTATGATCAATCTAGGGTGGATGGAGTATAACCGTCAAGCTTTTGTCATTAATTTGCTTTTCAACACAGTGCTTACCGGTGGTTTTACTGCTGTGTTCTTATTATATTTTCTGCGCAGCTACCGTGAGCTTAATGCGCTAAAGCTGTCTTTTGAATATAAACTGACTGCACAAAACGACCTGATAAAAGCCCGTACGGCACCGCACTTCTTCTTTAATACTATCAACACACTCGTATCACTGATTGAATCAAACCCGCCAAAAGCCGCTGACTTATTACAGCACGTCTCTGCACTATTCCGCGCTAGTTTTAGTGGTACACGCGAGATTAGCTTTGAAGAAGAGGTTGATCTTTGTGAGCATTATTTGGCAATCGAATCTAGTCGTTTAGCAGACAAGCTCGAAGTCAATTGGACGTTACCTGAAGAAGATATCATGTATGACATGGTTATCACTGCACTAACGCTACAAAGCGTGCTAGAGAAAATACTGCTCAATGTGGTAGAGATGACGACAGAAACTATCTGCATTAATATCGAAGTCACGTGGGAACAACACCGAGTTAAAATCATGATTGATGTTGCGCTTCCCAAAAAAACACTAATCATCAATCATGACTTGCGCCAACATATGAATTTCTATATTCAAGCTGATCGTTTGCGCGCCCATTTTGGACAAAGTGCGGACATTCAAAGCTCGGTAGCCAGTACTCAAATTATCACCATCATCGACTATCCTCTACAAGACGTTGGTTTATAACCTACTGTTATTCATTAGCTTTCTCTCTTTTTCCAACTCCTAAAAGCCTATGTGGCATACTTATTGCAATACCTCGTATAGACGTCATAATTTATGTTTGATAAATAATGATTACGAATCAGTAATATCATAACTACCGTGAAACACAATTACATCATATAAAACCTACCTATAGCAGGAGTATATTGTCCGCTATAAAAACTGGTGGTTTTTGTCAGAATTTTATTAAATAATTTAGATTTTATATTCTAAGTGATTGATAATGAGTGCTAATATAGCCGTAATATTATTAAATAAAATATTAAGTATGTCCTTGGATGGGAGTTTGCATGCGTATCGTAGTTTGTGATGATGAGCCCCTAGCGCGTGAGCGCTTGGTGAGAATTGTACAGGAGTCAGGCCATGAAGTCGTTGCTCAGGCCACAACAGGTGCAGAAGCCATCGTCGCTGTAAAAACCCAGCAGCCAGATATTATATTATTAGATATCCGAATGCCTGAAATGGACGGCGTACGCTGTGCTCAAGAACTTGCCAAACTTGAGCATCCACCAGCGATTATATTTGTGACGGCATACGACCATTATGCGATCGCAGCATTAAAAGCCAATGCAATTGGCTATTTGCTGAAACCTGCAAACAAAGATGAGCTACTAGAGGCATTAAACAAAGCAAAGAACCTAAATGCCGCTCAACTAAACGAAATTCGCAAGCTTGAAGACCCGACAGCACGTCCGATACGTGAACATATCGCTGCTCGTACGCATCGCGGTGTTGAACTGATTAAGCTAAAAGATATCTACTATTTTGCAGCAGATCAAAAATACGTCAAAGTGCGTCACAAAGATGGCATGGTATTGATTGATGAAACGCTAAAAGAATTAGAGCAAGAGTTTGATGATCGTCTGTTCCGAGTACATCGCAATGCCATCATCAACCTTAGTTATTTGGACTTTTTAGAAACTCTAGATGCAGGCCAGTATCAAATACGTTTTAAAGGTATTGATGAGACGCTAGCGGTCAGTCGTCGTCACTTACCTGCCTTACGTGATAAAATCCAAAGCATGTGATAGGCTGTCCTGATAGCGACCAATCATTCCATATCATCAAACCCTTATTTATGCTTAAATAGGGGTATTTTTTTGCGTCAGCATCTACTATTAATCATTTGAGTCGCCTATGCTTTGGCAAATTTGCCCTATCGAGTAATATCGATATTATTCAGTATAAAGATGAACAGTACTGACATTGGGAATATAGCCATTATAGTATTAGTATCGAACTTATTGAGGCCCTTTATGAGCAATCCGCAGCAACCTGTTTTGACTACTCTAAATATCGCTACACGTCAAAGTCCTTTAGCCTTATGGCAGGCCGAGCATATTCGCGATCGTTTATTGGCGTTGTATCCCAATCTGACGATTAATTTACTAAAAATTGTCACTAAGGGTGACAAGATTTTGGACACGCCTTTGGCCAAAATCGGTGGTAAAGGATTGTTTGTAAAAGAGCTTGAGCAAGCGCTGTATGACAAGCAAGCCGATATTGCAGTGCACTCGCTAAAAGATGTACCGATGCAGCTTCCCGAAGGCCTCACATTAGGCGTCTACTGTAAACGCGCCTCACCAACAGATGCCTTTGTCTCAAACACTTATAATAGTATTGATGAGCTACCACAAGGTGCAGTCGTTGGGACATCAAGTTTACGTCGTCAATGCCAGATCAAAGCCTATCGTCCTGACCTGCAGATCAAAACATTGCGCGGCAATGTCGGCACTCGTTTGGGCAAGCTAGATGCTGGTGAATACGATGCCATTATTCTGGCAACTAGCGGCTTGCAGCGTATTGAGCTAGACGAGAGAATACGCGGTGAGCTTGATATCGCAGCTTGCTTGCCTGCAGTTGGACAAGGTGCCTTAGCAATCGAATGCCGTGAAGGTGATGAAGAAGTCCTCAAATTACTTGCACCACTCAATGATGATAAAGCCCGTATTCGACTTATCGCTGAGCGTGCTCTGAACCGTCATTTAGAGGGCGGCTGCCAAGTACCGATCGCCGCTTATGCAGTTCTGCAGACAGCTGAAGAAACCAGTGTTAATAATGATAACAATGGTGATAATGGCAATAACGATAGTGGGAATGTGCTGTGGCTACGCGGTCGAGTGGGTCAGGCTGATGGTAGCGAATTGTTGAAAGCTGACAAACGAGCTACGTTGGTTGGGACACAAGCTGAGCAAGAAGCCCAAGCCAACCAACTGGGTATCGATGTCGCAGAAATGCTACTTGCCGATGGTGCAGGCGCTATTTTGTCAGCGATCTATCAGCCTGAATAGTAAAAGTACAGTCGCTATAGGCTTGATTAATCGCAAGATAGGCTGATCTAAGCATCAGCCATTTTTGTATACTTAAGCCTTTTTCATTCTTTTTTTGTCATGGTATATCGATGTCATCAATACCAACTCAATCTACATACATAACTTCTCATAAGAATTATGCTAATGATAAGTCAAACGTAATGCCGCAAATTGTCATTAATACTCGCCCAGTAGAGCGAGCAGCACCGTTGACGCAGCATTTGCAAGCGGCAGGATTGGTAGTGGTTGAGATGCCAATGTTGACGCTACGACCACGTCCAACAACTGATCTAGATATTGCATTAATGCATCAGTGGTTGGCGGGGGCGTACAAAGCACTTGTTGTCGTTAGCCCAACTGCAGCGGCTTCAGGGTTAGCCGTTTGGCAATCACTTGAACATGAAAAGCGTAAACACAAAACGAAAGACGATAATGACAAGTACGCACATAGTTTACTAGAAGGTTTATCATTACCTAGTCCTCTGGTTGCGGTTGGTGAAGCAACGGCGGCAGAGTTCAGTCAGGTGCGTATAAATACAACAGACTATCAAATACTTCAGCCTGAGACTGCCAATAACGAAGGCATGCTAGCAATGCCTGAAATTGATAACTTACAAGCAGGCGATAAATTGCTGATATGGCGCGGGCTTGGTGGACGACGATTATTGGTTGATACATTGCAGGCGCGCGGTGTACATATCGATAGTATTGCTTGGTACGAGCGTACGATGCCTATCGATGCAATGGCTGAATATCAGCAGTGGCAACAAGCATTTCTTACTCATAGTACTGCGTCAGATATTGCCCTACTGAAGCAGTCAAAGCCAATTGTTGTCATTAGTAGTGCAGCGGCTTTTGAGCATTGGTCAAGTATCGTCAATAATGGCCAATCAAAGACGTTAGACAACAAGCAAAATTCTGATGCAGTGGCTGATATAGCAGAGAGGCTTTCGCTTACGCTAAAAGATTTTTCCTATGTTGTGTTGGGTGAGCGTCTTGCCAATATGGTTGCCGCACAGCAGTTGAGCTACTGGCGAGTAGAGGATTTGTTGCCAGATACGATTCTTTCAGCCATTCATTCTAAAATATAATACCTTAAACTCATTTGCTTTAAACATGTTTATCTATACCAATAACGGTACTGCCTTATGTCAATGAATTCTGAGTCCTTATCTAAGGATCCTTCAACTGTTCAGCAGCGCCGGCAAGCAAATATTTTGCTGCTACGGATGCAATGGCTGGTTATCTTATTACTGATCGCTGCATTATTGTGGCTATATATTAGTCAGCAGCGCTTTCAGCATAGTGTCAACGATCGTTTGCAAAGCAATGAGCAAGTAATCAGTCGATTAAACGAAATGGACGATCGTCTATTTGCCATGAGTCAGCAGACGCTGCCAGAACCTAGAGTTAAAGCCAGTAGCCAAGCGCAGAATCAGTTGGACCTATTGCGTATCCAAATTAAAGCGGCTGATAGACTGTTGGCGGATAGTAATGACAGTGCCGCGATTGAGTTATTGCGAGGTCTACATTGGCAGTTATCGCAAAGCAGTAATGAGATTGCGCCTGCGTTAACCATCGTTATCAAGCAAAGTTTGCTCAAAGATATTGAGCGTCTGCAGGCACAAAGATCGCAGCCAAGCCCGTGGCAAATACAAAATCTTGCGATTCAAAATATTCAGGAATTTTTGCATAGTCATGAGCGTCTTGGCAGCTATGAAGGTACGGATTTACAGCGTCGAGAGCTGGTGGATGCGGCTACTGAAAATAAACAGCAGCCTAAAGCAACCAATGCTGCTGATACCTCAGCGACTAGTGATACAAATTTAACGCGTCGTCAGCTCACTATCCATGAAGTCATCATGACACTGAATTTAGCAAGCCAAGCAAGCAATATGCGTAAGCAAGATCAACTTGTCAGCTATTTGACGCAGGCACGCAAACAGTTAAAAACGTTGGTACCTAAAGCTTCAACTAGCGACAATAAAAAGTCAGTACAAGCTGGCGCAATTGGAATTGTACAAGCTGATAAAAAACCAATCGATGGTCAAAGTAATCTTGAGACAATGAAAGCGCCGAGTGACATACCAGAAGTAATTGTATGGCTAAATCAGTTGATTGCTCATGCACCCAAACCAACGCCATTATTGACGACAGAAATTTTGGATAAGCCACAACGCTAACGAGAGTTAGTCACAATAGTTAATATAGAAAATATAAAATGTAAGGTAAGCAATGACCCATTCTAATGAAAAGTCAGCATCTGTATCTGATACAGCAAACGAACACCGCCCTGAATTATTGGCTCATTATCCTGTTATTCATCATCAGCCGATACAGTGGGGAGAGATGGATGCCTTCAATCACCTGAATAATGTGGTTTACTATCGTTACGCTGAGTCAGCGCGCATAAGTTATCTGCATGCGCTAGGAATGTTTGATGGCAGTATGGTCACTGTTTTAGCCCAGTCTAGCTGCCAGTATTTACGCCCAGTCACTTATCCTGATACATTATTATTAGGAGTTCGCTGTAAGCGTTTAGGCAATACAAGTATGGCGATGGAATATAGTTACTATAGTATCGTGCAAGAGATCATCGTTGCTACAGCAGAGGCTGTGGTAGTGCGTCTGGATAGTGAGGGAAAAGGTAAATTGCCATGGACGGCGGCAGAGCGTCAACAGCTGCTAGCACTGGAAGCCAAGTTTGGTCATACGCCTGAGCTTTAGGGCATGTTCTATATGAACCGATTGTTCATTTTTTCAAAAAAACTATCCTAAATTAAAAGCTAAAAACAAAAAAAGCACGCTAACATAATGTTAGCGTGCCTTTTTTATCACTCATTCTTCAACTAATCTCTTAAACAGTCGTTAGTCTTGTTGCGGCGCATGAACAAAGTCAACCACGTTTAGATCAAAACCTGACAATGCAAAAAACTTCATTGGTGATGACAGTAAGCGCATATCACGGACACCTAAATGACGTAATATCTGTGCACCAACGCCGATACTACGATATGGCTGTTGCGTAATGGTTGATTGAGACTCGTTGTCTGCGGCTTTGTCCAGCGCATCTCCCAAATCAACTGGTTGATTGCTACCAATCCATACGAGCACACCGCGATCTGAAGCACTGATTTCTTCTAGTGCTGACTGTACGCTCCAGCCACTACGGCCAGTCATATCATTTTTAGCTGCAAACAAATCGCGTAATGGGTGGAAACCATGAACACGTACGGTACTGACGCCTTCGCTGACATCACCTTTTACCAAGGCTAAATGTGTTTCTTCAGCGCCAAACTCACGGAAGCGATGTAGCGTAAAAGTACCGTGTTCAGTTTCAAACGGATGTGACTCAATTTCTTCTACCGTTTGCTCATTAGCGATACGATAATTAATAAGGTCAGCAATCGTGCCTATCTTGATGTCATGCTCTTTTGCAAATATTTCAAGGTCGTCACGGCGCGCCATCGTACCATCTGCATTGATAATCTCTACAATCACCGCTGCAGGCTCTAGACCTGCTAAACGTGCTAAATCACAACCCGCTTCTGTATGGCCTGCACGGTGAAGAACACCGCCGTTTTGCGCCATAATTGGAAAAATGTGACCAGGCTGAACGATGTCTTCAGGCTTCGCTGACGAAGATACCGCTGCCTGAATAGTACGTGCACGATCACCAGCAGAAATACCCGTGGTGACGCCTTCAGCAGCTTCAATCGAGACAGTAAAGTTGGTGCTAAACTTCGCCTCGTTACGATCTGACATCAGTGGCAGTGCCAATTGCTGGCAACGCGCTTGTGATAAGGTCAAACAAACTAGACCACGCGCGTGAGTAATCATAAAGTTAATATCTTCAGGGCGCACATGGGTCGCTGCCATGATGATATCACCTTCGTTTTCGCGGTCTTCATCATCCATCAAGATGACCATTTTTCCAGCACGAATATCTTCGATAATCTCAGGGATTGCATTTAAACTCATAGTAAATCTCAATATTTTATTATTTATAAATAGGTGTCATTTGGAATATAGGGCTCTATCTGCTTATTGTAGCAGTAGGTAATACAAAGCGCTGTTACGGTCAAGCAAAGCGCTACTACGGTCAAGTAAATCGCGCTATAAGCAATATAATTTGATATAAAAGTAACTTGCTTAATTGCTTGTATATATCATTATGAGGTTATTTTAACGCTTTTCAGCGTCACGTGCTGCGCCATCTTCCCACTATATCGTTCAGTATGTCAAAAATAGTCATAAATATTATCAATGAACATTAAAACTGACTCATAAATCTGTGCGTTATATTTTTATTAATCTATATCGCAGTTAGTCATTGCTCGCTGCTTGGCTTTTCAGCCAGTCCATAAATTGCTTACTGTGTTGCTCACGCTGATTATCTGCAAACTCGTAAAAACTGGTACCAACCAAATTATCTGGTAAGTAGCTTTGAGGATAGTAATGGTTAGGATAATCGTGCGGGTAAGCATAACCTTGACCGTAGCCTTGACTACGCATCAGTTTGGTCACGCCATTGCGCAAATGTAGCGGTACAGGTGAGGCATCTTTTTCAGCCAACGCCATTGCAGCATTGATCGCTTTGTAAGTGCTATTACTCTTGGCGCTGGTCGCTAGATACACCACAACTTGACCTAAAATAATACGCGCTTCTGGCATACCGATAGATTGCACACTACGTAGGGCTGCATCAGCAAGGAGTAGGGCATTGGGGTTGGCATTACCGATATCCTCACTGGCGAGTATTACCAATCGACGCGCAATAAAATCTGCAGGCTCTCCGCCAACCAGCATCCGCGCCATCCAATATAGCGCGGCGTCAGGATCTGAGCCGCGTACTGATTTAATCATGGCCGAGATAATATCGTAATGCTGCTCACCATCTTTATCGTAACGTACCAACGCCGTTTGCGCCACTCGGCTAACCAGCTCATCATCAATGACTGTTGGTGATTGCGTGGTGTCGGCTGTTTGGATCGCGAGCTCTAATAAATTTAGCGCTTTTCGAGCATCACCATGGGCCAGCTGGCTAATGGTATCTTTTGCTTGTAAATCGACGGTTAACCTTTTGAGTATATTGTCTTCCGAGAGTGCTCGTTGCAGCACGGTACTTATCTGCTCAGGCGTTAACGGCTCTAAACGATAAACTTGGCAACGTGACAGTAGAGCGTTATTGACACTAAATGACGGGTTTTCAGTGGTAGCACCAATCAAAGTAATATCACCAGACTCTACTGCGCCCAAAAGTGCATCTTGCTGTGCTTTATTAAAGCGATGAATCTCATCAATGAAGACCACAGGTGATTCAAATGCCAACGAATCTTTATTATCTAGGACTTCGCGTAACTGTTTGACTCCAGTATTTAACGCGGAGAGCGCGTGAAAAGGTCTATTCACGGCATCGGCTAACAACATCGCAATGGTTGTTTTGCCAATACCTGCTTCACCGTGCAGGATAATAGATGGCAGATGCCCTTGCTCTACCAAACGTCGTAACGGTGCACCAGTTGCCAGCAAATGCTCTTGACCAATAATATCGGTAAGAGAAGTAGGGCGCATACGCTGAGCAAGTGGGGTATCGGCATGGAAGTTAGGTGGCATAAGACTCTCTATCGAAAAATGAAAAAACTATTTACTAGCTGCAAAAGTAGTAACGGCAAGGTCTCTATAGTTAAATCCAAATAACAGCATACCAGTCTAACTTCATCATTCTTATTGGATTTTGGCACTCATATACGTTTGGCATGATTTTCGCATCAATTTTATAACAGTAATGAGTATTAGACATCAGCAGTAGAAGTAGGCTAGTTTATAAGGATGGTACTTGTTATATGTCATACGCGCTAGGTTAACGCAAAAATATGTTAATGAAAGCTAACTAAGCGTATAGCTTGTGTCCCGAGCACTTTAGTTTTCATCATTTACCTATATTAACGGCTCTACTATTAACAGTTCTACCGTATCGATGGGAAAATTTGGCTAATTACGACTGTTAACTATTAAACACTAAAAATGGCTTATCAAATATAAGGTATTGCATTAACGATGTCTGAACCGACTCTCAAACGCTTATTCAATCGCTACTTGCGTAGTGATACAGGCAAGCAGCAATCACGTTATCTGACAGCTGGCGAGATAGCGTTGGCGTATTCAGTATTTGGTAATAGCATCAAACTCGATGAAGTGCAATTGAAGACAGCATGGTGGGTACTAAAACATTATGCCGTTAGCCCCAATGGCAATATTTACTTTAATTCAGTCGATTGGATTACGGATTTTAGCGAAGCTCCATTGAGTAAACAAAGCTGGCTTATACATGAGCTAACGCACGTATGGCAGATACAGAAAGGCTTAAAGGTTGTACGCGGAGCGATTATCAACCGAAAATATGACTACGTGTTAGAAACAGGCAAATCATTTTTTAAGTATGGTATTGAGCAGCAGGCACGCATGGTTCAAGACTATTTTGTACGTCGTCAGCGTGGTCAGAACTGCCAAGAGTGGGAAGCTTGTATTCCATTCTTGACGGTGCAGTCTATTGTTAAGGCAAGAAGTACTGATGATCCATCAGTCATCTAATTTTCAAAAGTAACAGTAAGCTTGACTGTGATAAGCATAACCGAACTATAGAACGATTGAGCTATACATTAACTGAAATACAGGTCAGTTGGATGAATACTGGATAACTATATTGGACAATTTAACAGTTAGTTATGTTGCTAAAAATCAAAGAATAATGAACCGCAATTGTAACTTACCCTTTTATAATTTTGCTTTACCAAAGGATATATACTCTCATGTTTAAATTTTTGTCAGTAAAGCCTAATGTTGATACTCGATATCCATCGACCTTGCTTGTAGCCGCACTGTCAGGAGTATTGTTTTTGACAGGTTGTCAGCAGTCTGAAACATTGCCTGTAGCTGATGACAGTCAAACCAGTGAAAAAACAAGCGTAGAAGACAGTCAGCCTATGCCAAAAAGTGACTCAGCTGCTGCGCGCATAAAACAATTCCAGCCGATATATGTTGCACAGGCGCAGAATTTACAGAGACGATTGCAAGCAGAATATGAGTCATTGCAAGCGGCAGATGCGTCAGACAGTGAGGAGCTTTTATTACTGAATACTAATAATAGTGAAAATACAGATAGTAATAACGAAATAGCGACCGATGATACCGCTCCCATTGCGAATACTAGCGCTACCAGTCCTGAAGAAGTGGTGTCATCGAATAACGATATCGCCCCGATAGACAGCAATCCAAATGTAGATGCAGAGGTTGACGTCAATACTAGCACTGAAGTTGGTGAGCGTGATTTAACGGTGTTAAAACGTATTAGTCTTGAGCCGCGCAAACCTGTTATGTTGACTGAGGATCAAATCATAGAACGCTATCAGCAAACCATGAATGCCTTATATCAACCGGTGACAACACCGCTGAGCGCAGAGGATTCTGATACATTAATCAATGTGGCGACCTTGGTTCCGCAGCTATTTGAGCATGCAGAGATTGCTGGTAGAGTAAGTGCAAAAAGTCCGGCACTTGCCCGTTTAATCATTCAGCATCAGGTATGGGAACAAATAGAAGCTCAACAAGTGGTTGATATGCAGCAAATGAAGCAGAAGCAGCAACAAGAGTTTGAAGCGCTAATGGCTAAGTTTAATGAAACTATTGAAGGATACGACGAGCAGATTGCCAAATATGAGCAAACGTTAAAAGAGTTTCAGTAACTGACTATATTTTTATGAATTGATTTAGCTGGTCATTTCTCATAAAAAAATCAATATCGAATAACGAGAGTTAAGACAATAAAAAATCCCACACGATGGCGGGATTTTTTATTGGGTAACGATTATTTTTGCTTACTTGCGATCTTCAACCTTTACAAAATCACGGCGCGTTTCACCAGTGTATAACTGACGTGGACGACCGATTTTGAACGGAGCGCTGTGCATCTCTAACCAATGGCTGATCCAACCTGAAGTACGAGCCAGTGCGAAGATTACGGTAAACATTGACGTTGGGATGCCAATGGCTTTCAAGATGATACCAGAATAGAAATCAACGTTTGGATATAGGTTACGCTCGATGAAGAACGGGTCTTCTAGCGCAATTTTCTCTAGTGCCATCGCCAATTCAAGCTTAGGATCGTTGATGCCTAGTGCTTCTAGTACTTCATCACAAGTCTCTTTCATTACTTGAGCGCGTGGATCGAAGTTTTTGTAAACACGGTGACCAAAGCCCATTAGCTTCACTTCACGGCTCTTCACTTTTTCCATGAACTCAGGCACGTTCTCAACAGTACCGATTTCATCTAGCATCTCAAGAACAGCTTCGTTCGCGCCGCCATGTGATGGTCCCCAAAGGGCTGCGATACCAGCAGCGATACATGCATAAGGGTTTGCACCAGTAGAACCAGCTAAACGTACCGTTGACGTAGAAGCATTTTGCTCATGGTCAGCGTGCAAGGTAAAGATTTTGTCCATCGCGCGAGTGATAACGTCGTTTTTCTCATAGTCTACGTCAGCAGGCGTTGCAAACATCATGTATAAGAAGTTTTCTGCGTAGTTAAAGTCGTTACGCGGATACATGAACGGTTCGCCTTGTGAGTATTTATAACTCATCGCAGCAAGCGTAGGCATCTTAGCAATCAAACGAATCGCTGTGATTTCGCGATGTGCTTCATTGCTTACGTCTAGGTCTTCATGATAGAACGCTGATAAGGCACCAACGACACCAACCATGATAGCCATTGGATGCGCGTCACGGCGGAAGCCTTCAAAGAACTTACGCAATTGATCATGAACAGCAGTATGCTCGCGGATTTTTTCAAAAAAGTCTGCTTTTTGATCAGCAGTAGGTAGGTCACCATGTAAAAGTGCATAAGCAACTTCTAGGTATTCAGCGTTGTTCGCTAGCTCGTCGATAGGGTAGCCGCGGTGTAATAACTCGCCTTTGCCACCATCAATATAAGTAATCTTTGATTCAACTGGAGCAGTTACTTTAAAACCAGGGTCATAAGACCAAAATCCTGATTCTTGTAAAGCAGCAATATCGATAACTGGGCGCCCTAAAGTACCTTTAATAATAGGAAGTTCGTATTCTTCACCATTCACGGTTAGTTTGGCATTAGTATCAGCCATAAATTGCTCTCCATTGGTTTGACTTGTTAGAATAAATTACTACAGACGCATACCCTCGCGTCATTGTCGGTTGAACGGTAAAAGTGCATTCAACTCATTTATAGTACGCAGGGTATATTAGCAGCAATTCTTGATGATTTGAAAAAACTTTTATGGACCATGTGTCCAATTGGCGCGGTGTGGCGGTAGTTATTCGCTGTAATTTTTGTATCAAAATATGTCTGTCAGGTTATTTTGCTTAAAATTCATCTGTTTTTGAGCAAGTTTATAGCAGCATTATCGAGCCAATATTTTGGGTTTCTAAATATATTTAAGAGACAAAACTCATAAATAATGACACCAAAAACTGGCAGACTATGCCTAGTAAGCGGATTAAAGTTTGTCATAATAATCACTGTTAAAACCAGTATTATCCTTATCCATTCATTTATTGATTAAATATGTATATATTCTTACTGAATGGATAAATTTGTAATTATTGCTCAGGCATTTTATAATTGTAGGAATTAACTGGCATTAGCTTTGCGCGAATTAATAAATGACCATGTTATAGTGTCGTTCAGAGCGTCTTCTATTCATGCTTGTTTACGATTGTCTGATGTTACGATAGACCAAACCGCATTCTATGGTTTGAACTTTCTTCTTAACCAATCTTTTTTATTTGCTTGGCATAGGATTTCAAGTGCCTAATATAAGGTCTGCTCTGATATAGAAGACATAGTAACGTTGTCTTACTATTCATACGACCTCTAAAATAGACTGGTTAGTCGATGTTACTCATGTTTATTCTCTTTGTTGTATAATAGATAGGTTGTTTGATAGGCCTGTCGATTCGACAAGCGACATTGAACAGTCTATCAATACCTTTATATACATGATCCTTTCTTCATATTTAGCGCAAACTAAACGAAGTCAGCTAGCTCTTCCTTACTTTATTCGTCTCGTGTGTTGCTCAATGCTCAATTGGCACTATTTATGTCAGGCGTTGATAGCAGATACAGGAGTATAACCGCAAAAGGATGCCCGCTGTGAAAAGCAACCGACCTATTGATCTGCCTTTAAGCCAAGTGATTAGCGTTAATCGCTCACCGATCGCGATCGCCTCTATCTTGCATCGTATCTCTGGCATTATTTTATTTTTATTGATTCCTGTCATGTTATGGATACTACAGAACTCATTGGCATCGCCTGAGAGTTTTGCGACCGTATTTGACAACGTACTTGTGCGCTTTTTGGCATGGATATTTGTTGCCGCCATTGCATATCATTTTGTAATGGGTATCAAACATTTATTTGCTGATATGGGCATGAACGAAGAGCTAAAATCTGGCCGCACTGCCTCTATGGTCAGTTTTGTGATTGCAGCGATTTTAGTTGTCGCGTCATTTGTATGGGTGATGTTCTAATGATAAAAAATGATTCAGGAATCAAAAGTGCTACTGGTCTGACAGGTTCAGGCTCACGTGATTGGATTATTCAGCGTATTAGTGCTGTTGTTTTAGCCGTTTATAGTGTGGTGTTGCTGGGCTTCTTTTTGACCCATGGCGATGTCACTTTTGTTGAATGGTCATCATTTATGACCAGCCTACCGATGCGTCTATTCAGCTTGGTTGCAGTACTTGCACTAGCTGGTCATGCTTGGGTTGGGATGTGGACAGTATTTACTGACTATATTACAACAGGCAAACTGGGCTCAAGCGCAGCAGGTTTACGTTTAGTACTACAGTCATTGATGATTATCGCTATTTTAGTATTTCTATTTTGGGGCATCATGATTTTTTGGGGTAACGGTTTCGGTATCGCTGCCGTTTAACCATCTCATAAAAAGCTCTGATATCTATATATAACGACGGATGCATCCAACTAATACATTAGTTGGCAAAGTATTTTAGAGTCATCCGTTGATAGCCAAGAATAGTCATAGCATTGGACTAGCATTACTGATCAGCTAATCTGATTATAGTTGAGTAGGCTTAGTTCAGTATAACGATAGATATGCAAATTAAGTGGTTAACGACTATTAAGACTCTTTATTTTATAAGCTTAGAAATGGCCAAATAGTAAGCCTTTATAGCTGTAATAGAGATGTCTCAAAAAGTCTTTGATTTACTTTTACGCATTAACAGGCATTAGGAAAACCGTAATGGCAACTAGACAAGACAATACCATTAGTAATATCAAGACCCTAAACTACGATGCAGTTATCGTTGGTGGCGGCGGCTCAGGTATGCGTGCTTCATTGCATTTAGCGGAAGCGGGCATGAAGGTTGCAGTCCTAACCAAAGTATTCCCAACGCGTTCGCACACGGTTGCCGCTCAGGGTGGTATCGGTGCAAGTTTGGGTAACATGAGCAATGATAACTGGCACTTCCACTTCTATGATACCGTTAAAGGATCAGATTGGTTGGGTGACCAAGACGCTATCGAATATATGTGCCGTGAAGCGCCAAAAGTAGTCTATGAGCTTGAGCACATGGGCATGCCGTTTGACCGTAACGAAGACGGTACGATTTATCAGCGTCCGTTCGGTGGTCACACGTCTAACTATGGCGAAAAAGCAGTACAACGTGCTTGTGCCGCTGCTGACCGTACAGGTCACGCACTATTACATACGCTATATCAGAAAAACCTAGAGCAGGGCACTGAGTTCTTTATCGAGTGGATTGCCCTTGATTTGATCAAAGACGAAGCTGGCAACATCAACGGTGTCGTCGCGCTTGAGCAAGAGACTGGTACAATTGCAGTATTCCAGTCACCAATTACTGTCCTAGCGACAGGTGGTGCGGGTCGTATCTTCGCAGCTTCTACCAATGCTTATATCAATACTGGTGACGGTATTGGCATGGCAGTACGTGCTGGTATTCCATTACAAGATATGGAGTTCTGGCAGTTCCATCCAACTGGTGTTCATGGTGCAGGTGTACTATTGACTGAAGGTTGCCGCGGTGAAGGTGCTATCTTGCGTAACAAAGATGGTGAAGCGTTCATGGAGCGTTATGCACCGACCGTGAAAGACTTGGCACCGCGTGATCTTGTATCGCGCTCAATGGACCAAGAAATCAAAGAAGGCCGTGGTTGTGGTCCTAATGCTGATCATATCGTAATGGATATGACGCATCTAGGTGTTGAAACCATTATGAAGCGTCTACCATCAGTATTTGAGATTGGTAAAAACTTCGCCAACGTTGATATTACTAAAGAGCCAATTCCAGTAATACCAACCATTCACTACATGATGGGCGGTATTCCAACCACTATTCATGGTCAAGTGATTGTACCGGATCTAGAAGCAGGTACTGATGAAGACGGCCTATATGCTAAAGGCAATGTGGTTAAAGGTCTTTATGCAATCGGTGAATGTGCTTGTGTAAGTGTACATGGTGCTAATCGTCTAGGTACGAACTCTCTACTAGATCTATTGGTATTTGGCCGTGCAGCTGGTAAGCATATTGTTGATGAGTTCCATCATGCTGATCATAACTATAAGCCGCTTGATCCACGCGTCCTTGACTTTACAGTGAAGCGTTTAGACAAACTGCAACAGTCTACTGAAGGCTACAACGCGCAAGACGTGGCTGATGAGATTCGTGCTACGATGCAAAAACACGCTAGTGTATTCCGTACGCAAGCGATGATGGACGAAGGCGTTGAGAAAATTTTAGCGCTAGGTGAAAAGATCGACAAGATCCATCTTGGCGATAAATCACAAGTGTTCAACACAGCGCGTATTGAAGCATTCGAAGTTGCTAACTTGTATGAAGTAGCAAAAGCGACAATGATATCTGCAGCGAAGCGTCATGAAAGCCGCGGCGCGCACAGTGTATCCGATTATGATCGTCCAGAAGATGATGATTACGCACCTAACGGCCGTAATGACCACGATTGGATGAAGCATACTTTATGGTACTCTGAAGGCAATCGCATCATTTATAAGCCAGTACGTAAAGTGCCATTAACCGTTGATTATATCGAACCAAAAGTCCGCGTCTACTAATTCTAGACTGCATACTTTATATATAGTTGATAGATAACAGCAGTGTTAACGTTTTATCCCTTATTAATTTATTAAAAAGGTGACCGCCAGCTACATGCTCATGCCAGCGCTACGACGCTATTAATTGGTATCCGATATTGGTTATCAGTACTGATTAATAGCTAGCGCAAATATGTTGCAATCTTTGTATGCCCGCCATCACCTACGTGTGGAGTTTAGCATTATGAGCCGAGGTACTCGCACCATCGAAATCTATCGCTACGATCCTGATCTGGACGCAGCGCCACGCATGCAAACTTATACGATTGAGCTACTTGATTCAGATCGTATGTTGCTTGACGTACTATTACGCCTAAAGAAAGAAGATGAAACACTTACTTTCCGTCGCTCTTGCCGCGAAGGTATTTGTGGCTCTGACGGCATGAACATCAATGGTAAGAACGGTTTGGCATGTCTAATCAACATGAACACGCTACCAGAAAAAGTAACGGTTCGTCCGCTACCTGGTTTGCCAGTGGTTCGTGATTTGGTTGTTGATATGAACCAGTTCTATGAGCAGTATGAAAAAGTACATCCGTACTTAATCAATGATCAGCCAGCACCGCCAACAGAGCGTTTACAGTCACCTGAACAGCGTGAAAAACTGAACGGTCTATACGAATGTATTCTATGTGCTTGTTGTTCAACTAGCTGCCCATCTTTCTGGTGGAACCCTGATAAGTTCTTAGGTCCATCAGCATTACTGCATGCTTATCGCTTCGTTGCTGATAGCCGTGACGGTGATACTCAAGCACGTTTAGCTCGCTTAGACGATCCGTTTAGCTTGTTCCGTTGCCGCGGTATCATGAACTGTGTATCAGTTTGTCCAAAAGGCTTGAATCCAACCAAAGCGATCGGTCACTTACGTAATATGTTGATTGACCAAGCTGGTTAAGCACAAATAATTGATCTTTAATAGTTACTATACGAAAAACACCACCTATTCATTAGGTGGTGTTTTTGTTAGTTAAAAAGCTGATATATAGATTTACTACTTTTATAGCTGACCTGTCATTTAAAAGATATGATGAATTTAGCCTATTGAAAAATAGGTATTAAATGATTTATGAGTAAAACTGTATGGTCAATACGTTGGTCGTATGTAAGAAGAAATAATATATAGACAATCACCCTATATAATCGAATATAGACACAGTCGAATTTTGGTATAATTGTATTTGGTATTTAATGAGATGATCAAAGCGTCTTTTTTAGCGCTTAATATGTATCGTTTGAGCAGATTATGACATTATCAGGCTAAAATACTATGCGCACAATGATTATGCGTTTATAATTGATGATAGATATTCATTACATAAATACCTAGTATTGAACAAACAAACTATGTCGCAAAAAATGGGCATGATAATCTATACAGCAATGTATGTCTGTCTGAAAAGGCAGGATTTATCAGCAAATTTAGGGTAATTCAGCATCAATAACCAGTTTATAGGTTAGCTGAAAATATAATTGTCTATTAATAGCTTATCATTAATGGATTGGTTATGACTCAAAGAAGTATATATAAATTAATGTTGTGAAACGAGCTAGATAAGAAAACTGAGCGTTCACAAATAGTTTTATTTTTAGACGGGTATTGCAATAAGACTTGTTACCACTATTTAGCATCACTTGCTCTTGTAGACAATGACAGCAATATTCTATGGTGATGGCAATACTTAGGGATAAAAGTGTTTTATCGAATAGTATTTAACAGGATATGACACATTGTCTAACTACCTGAGCATACAACGACTGACACAATAATAAGCACGATTCCATTCATTTATCTATCAAATAGACGATTATTATGAATAGTATAACCAAAGAAAAATCTGGCCAAGTACATACTGAACTGGCTGCCGATAACGCCAACTATATAGAAGCTCTCTACGAGCAATACCTAACAGACCCTGATAGTGTTGATACTGACTGGCAAACGTACTTTGAACAGTATAAGTCGCAGAACGATGCTCAGCATAACGCTATCAAAGATCAGTTCTTGCTACTTGCTCGTAATCAAACGGCAAATAAGAGTAGCAGTACTGATACCGACTCTAGCAGCTCTGCTAACTGTGATCCTAAGCAGATGGGCGTACAGCAACTAATCTCAGCATATCGTCGTCGCGGTCATCGCCGTGCCAAACTTGATCCTTTAGATTTGCATCCACGTGCAGCAGTAGAAGATTTGACGCTTGCTTATCATAATTTGTCAGAAGCTGATCTCGATACCGTATTCCCAACCAATGATTTAGTTATTGGTAAAGATGAAGCGACATTGCGCGAAATCATCGAAATCATGGAACGTGTTTACTGTGGCCACATCGGTGTCGAGTATATGCACGTTACCACCAGTACCGAAAAACGCTGGATGGAAGAATACCTAGAAACCAATCTAGGCTATATCAAATTCGACAAAGAAAAACGTTTATCTATTCTTGAGCGCTTAACCGCTGCTGAAGGTCTAGAAAAATACCTTGCTCGTAAATACACGGGTGTTAAGCGTTTTGGTTTGGAAGGGGGCGAGAGCTTCATTCCTGCTATCAATGAAATCATTCAACGTGCTGGCGGATATGGCACAAAAGAAATGGTCATTGGTATGGCTCACCGTGGCCGTCTAAACCTATTAGTCAATATTTTGGGTAAAAACCCTGCAGACTTGTTTGATGAGTTTGATGGTAAAGTACAGCCAGAAAAAGGCTCAGGTGATGTTAAATACCACAATGGTTTCTCATCTAATGTGATGACACCAGGTGGCGAAGCGCATTTGGCTTTAGCATTTAACCCATCGCATCTGGAAATTGTCGCGCCAGTATTACAAGGTTCAGTACGTGCCCGTCAAGTACGTCGTAACGATCAGCCATTACTAGATAATACTGGTGGTAATTCAGTATTACCTATCGTGATTCATGGTGATGCTGCTTTCGCTGGTCAAGGTGTGGTTCAAGAAACTTTCCAAATGTCACAGACCCGTGCTTATACCACTGGCGGTACTGTGCATATCGTGATTAACAACCAAGTTGGCTTTACTACTAGCCGTCAAGAAGATGTTCGTTCAACTGAATATTGTACTGATGTCGCTAAAATGGTTCATGCTCCTATCCTACATGTAAACGGTGATGATCCTGAAGCAGTCGTATTTGCCGCTCAGTTAGCATTAGATTATCGCCATAAGTTTGATAAAGACATCATCATTGATTTGTTCTGCTATCGTCGTAATGGCCACAACGAAGCAGATGAGCCATCTGCAACTCAGCCATTGATGTATGCTGTGATCAAAAAGCTTCCAACTACTCGTACTCTTTATGCGCAGAAGCTTATCGCAGAAGGTATCTTGAATGCCGAAGAAGAAAAGCAGTACGAAGATGATTATCGTGAGTCGTTAGACCGTGGTGATTATGTTGTTAGCTCATTGGTTCAAGAGCCTAACGAGCAGTTGTTCGTAGATTGGAAACCTTATCTAGGTCATGACTTGGTTGATGACTGGGATACTAGTGTTGATATCGAAAAGCTCAAAGGTTATGGACGCCGTATGGCCGAAATGCCAGAAGGCTACAAATTACAACGTCAGGTTCAAAAAGTCGTTGAGCAGCGTCTAGCGATGCAAACTGGCGAAGAGCCTCTTAACTGGGGTGCAGCTGAGACATTGGCTTATGCATCATTGGTTGATAACGATGGTGTATTAGTACGTATTACTGGTGAAGATGTTGGCCGTGGTACTTTCTCACATCGTCACAGTGAAATATATAATGTAAATGATGGCAGCATGTATGTACCGTTGTCTCATTTGAGCGAAAATCAAGCACGCTTTGCTACTTACAACTCATTGTTGTCAGAAGAAGCGGTACTAGCCTTTGAATATGGTTATGCGACCACAGTACCGAACGCATTGATCGTTTGGGAAGCACAGTTTGGTGATTTCGTTAACGGTGCTCAGGTTGTGATTGACCAGTTCATCTCAAGTGGTGAGACCAAGTGGCAGCGTGTTTGTGGTTTGACAATGTTGTTACCACATGGTTTTGAAGGTCAAGGTCCTGAGCATTCATCTGCACGTCTAGAGCGTTTCTTACAGCTATGTGCTGAAGACAATATGCAGGTAATTACCCCAACGACTCCTGCGCAAATTTATCATGCATTACGTCGTCAGGCTGTACGTCCTATTCGTAAGCCACTGATCGTTATGTCACCAAAGAGCTTATTACGTCATAAGCTAGCGACTTCTAACCTAGAAGAGCTTGCTAATGGTAAGTTTGAGACGGTATTGCCAGAGATGGACGATCACAACGCAGATAAAGTGACTCGTATGGTTCTGTGTGGTGGTAAGGTTTATTATGATTTGTTAGAGCAGCGCCGTGCATTAGGTCTTGATCATGTGGCTATTGTTCGTATTGAGCAATTGTATCCATTGCCAGAGACTCGCTTAATCGCTGAAATCGAGAAGTATAGCAACCTAACTGAAATTGTATGGACGCAAGAAGAGCCATTGAACCAAGGCGCTTGGTACTATTTGGCACCGCATATGTTCCGTATTGTCGTACCGCATCCAACCAAAGCAAAAGTCATGGAGCCAGTAGCGCGTCCTCCTAGTGCAGCCCCTGCAACAGGATCACCGAAACTACACGCTCAACAACAGCAAGCACTCATTGCTGGTGGCCTTGGCATAAGTGTTGATGAATTAGCTCAGTAACACCTTGTCTAATCAAAAGATTATAGAAGATAAATGAATCAGGCGATGACAGTCAGTGTTTTTTAATAAAATATAAGCAAAGTTATTAAAAGATTACCGGCTGCCTATCACGACTTAATAATAAGTATGAATATCCAAATCTAAGGAGTATATCGATGGCTGACATCAAAGCCCCCGTTTTTCCAGAATCGGTTGCCGATGGCACAATCGTTGAGTGGCACGTCACTGAAGGTCAACAAGTTAATCGTGATGACCTATTGGCTGAAATTGAAACTGATAAAGTTGTATTAGAAGTTGTGGCACCTGATGATGGTGTATTGACCAAAATCGTAAAGCAAGTTGACGATACTGTATTGTCTGATGAGCTTATCGCTCAGTTTGAAGCCGGTGCAAGTGCTGGTGCTAGCGCAGAAGAAGCACCAGCAGTAGATCCAGACCAACCAGCTGCGCCAGTTCAAGCAAAGCAAGCTGCTGATGGTGGCGAGCCTGTTCAAGCAACAGATAAGAAAGGCGAAGCTGATCATAAAGATCAAAGCCCAGCAGTTCGTAAAGCAGCAAAAGAGTCAGGCGTAGATCCTAAAGAAGTTGAAGGTAGTGGCCGCGGTGGTCGTGTAACCAAAACTGATATGGCTAACCCAACATTGAAATCAGACAGCAGCATCAAGTCTGACAGTGGTCGTCCTGTTGCTGAATCAATGGGTGAGCGTACTGAAAAACGTGTTCCAATGACTCGTCTTCGTAAGCGTGTTGCTGAGCGTCTATTATCAGCATCACAAGATACAGCGATGTTGACGACGTTTAACGAAGTGAACATGAAGCCCTTGATGGACATGCGCGCTAAGTACAAAGAGAAGTTTGAAAAACGTCATGGCGTGCGTTTAGGCTTTATGTCGTTATTCGTAAAAGCAGCGACAGAAGCACTAAAACGCTTCCCAGCAGTAAATGCTTCACTAGATGGTGATGATATTGTTTATCATGGCTTCTATGATATCGGTGTAGCAGTATCTTCAGATCGTGGCTTGGTTGTTCCAGTATTACGTGATACTGATCGCATGAGTATGGCTGACGTTGAAAGCACAATCCGTGAGTTTGGCGGTAAAGCACAGCAAGGTAAGCTTGGTCTAGAAGACATGACTGGCGGTACGTTCACTATCTCTAACGGTGGTGTATTTGGTTCATTGATGTCAACACCTATTCTGAACCCACCACAAACTGCTATCCTAGGTATGCACGCTATCAATGACCGCCCAATGGCTGTCGATGGCAAAGTTGAAATCTTACCAATGATGTACTTAGCATTATCTTATGACCATCGTATGATCGATGGTAAAGAAGCCGTACAGTTCTTGGTAACTATCAAAGAGTTGGTCGAAGACCCTGCAATGCTACTACTAGACCTGTAAGCTTTCAAGCTTGTATTGGCAACCGCTGATACAAGCTTTTTAACTTTGGTATAGATAATGATTTTTATGAATCAGCGATCGCTTGATGCGCTGATAACTGTATTTAAATGAATTTAATAATGGTGATTTGCTATTGATAAGTGAGTCTATCTCATTGATATAGTGTATTAACTGTTCAGTGTAGATAACGCTGATCTATCAGCGAGATAACAACCAGTTTAAATGACACATACAATTAAAAATAGGAACGTACTATGAAAGACAATTATGATTTAGTCGTCATCGGCGGCGGTCCTGGTGGTTACGAAGCAGCTATTCGTGCAGGCCAGCTCGGTATGAGTGTTGCTTGTATCGAAAAGCGTGTTTATAAAGGCGAGCCAGCACTTGGCGGTACTTGCTTAAACGTTGGTTGTATCCCATCAAAAGCCCTACTTGACAGCTCACATCGTTACGAAGCTACTAAGCATGACCTTGACGAGCACGGTATCAGTACTGGTGACGTTGCTATCAATATCGAAAAAATGATAGAGCGTAAAGAAGGCATTGTTAAGCAGTTGACTGGCGGTGTTGCAGCGTTGCTAAAAGGCAATGGTGTTGACTGGCTACAAGGCTGGGGTACTTTAGTTGATGGTACGGGCACTGACAAAAAAGTCAAATTTACTGCTCTAGAAGACGAAAGCGAAACGACGATCACTGCTAAGAATGTTATTCTTGCGGCAGGTTCTGTGCCTATCGAAATTCCTGTTGCCAAAACTGACGGTGACCGTATTGTTGATTCAACTGGCGCACTTGATTTCACTGAAGTACCTAAGCGTCTAGGCGTTATTGGTGCTGGTGTTATCGGTCTTGAGCTTGGTTCAGTATGGCGTCGTCTAGGTGCAGAAGTAGTCGTATATGAAGCACTTCCTAGTTTCTTAGCTGCTGCTGACAAAGACATCTCAAAAGAAGCTGGCAAAATGCTGAAGAAGCAAGGTCTTGATATCCGTGTCGATACCAAAGTAACCAATGCTGAAGTTCAAGGTGACCAAGTTGTCGTCACTAGCGAAAGCAAAGGTGAGTCGAGCGAGGAGAGCTTTGATAAGCTAATCGTTTGTGTTGGTCGTCGCGCTTATTCTGAAAAACTGCTTGGCGATGATAGTGGCATCACGTTGACTGAACGTGGCCTTATCGATGTCAATGACCAGTGTAAAACCAACCTTGATGGCGTTTATGCTATCGGTGATTTGGTCCGTGGTCCTATGCTTGCGCATAAAGCTATGGAAGAAGGCATGATGGCTGTTGAGCGTATTCATGGCGAAAAACCTCAAGTTAACTATGACACTATCATCAATGTCATTTATACTCACCCAGAAATCGCATGGGTAGGTTTGACTGAGCAAGAAGCTGAAGAAGCTGGCTATGAAGTTAAAACAGGTTCTTTCAACTTAGCTGCTAACGGTCGTGCATTAGCGCAAAGTGAAGCGCAAGGTTCTGTAAAAGTAGTTGCTGATGCGAAAACAGATCGTCTATTAGGTATGCATGCGATCTCTGCTGGTGCTGGTGATATCGTCCATCAAGGTATGATCGCGATGGAGTTTGTTTCTAGTATCGAAGACTTGCAGTTGATGACATTTGCTCATCCAACTATTTCAGAAGCAGTGCATGAAGCTGCTCTATCTGCAGATGGCCGTGCTATTCACGCTATCCAACGCAAAAAGCGTAAGAAATAAGTAGTTGCTCGTTTAGTTATTATCGATTTACAACCTGATTGGGGTATCGCTATTTTGGTGATGCCGCAATCATGAGTGCGTCAGACGTATGATTAATATGTATATGTGCGCACTTGATTTCACTTTTTATTAATTGTAAAAAATAAAGGATACAATCAATGAATTTACATGAGTATCAAGCAAAAGAGCTATTAAAAAGCTACGGTTTGCCAATTCAAGAAGGCATCATCGCTCATAACGGCGAAGAAGCTGCTGCAGCTTTTGATAAAACCCCAACGGATATTGCGGTAATTAAAGCGCAAGTACATGCTGGTGGTCGCGGTAAAGCTGGTGGTGTAAAGCTAGTTAAAACTCGTGAAGAAGCTAAGCAAGTTGCTGAAGAGCTGATCGGTACTAACCTAGTAACGTTCCAAACTGATGCTGATGGCCAGCCAGTAAACTTCGTATTGGTTGCAGAAGATATGTATCCAGTACAAACTGAGCTATATCTTGGCGCAGTCGTTGATCGTGCAACTCGTCGTGTAACTTTCATGGCATCTACCGAAGGTGGTGTAGATATCGAAGAAGTAGCACACAGCACTCCAGAAAAAATCTTCAAAGTAAATGTTGATCCTTTAGTTGGTTTAATGCCTTTCCAAGCGCGCGACGTTGCGTTCAAACTTGGTCTAGAAGGCAAGCAAATCAATCAATTCGTTAAATTGATGACTGGCGCTTATAAGGCATTCGTTGAAAACGACTTTGCTCTAATGGAAATCAACCCATTAGCTGTTCGTGAAAATGGCGAAATCGTTTGTGTTGATGGCAAAATCGGTATCGACTCAAACGCACTATATCGTTTGCCAAAAATCGCAGCGCTACAAGACAAGACTCAAGAAAATGAGCGTGAGCTTAAAGCTGCTGAATTTGACCTAAACTATGTTGCTCTAGAAGGTAACATCGGTTGTATGGTTAACGGTGCTGGTCTTGCAATGGCGACCATGGACATCATCAAATTGTATGGCGGCAAGCCTGCTAACTTCTTGGACGTTGGCGGCGGTGCAACTAAAGATCGCGTTGTTGAAGCGTTCAAAATCATCCTAGAAGACAGCAGTGTTGAAGGCGTTCTAATCAACATCTTCGGCGGTATCGTACGTTGTGACATGATTGCAGAAGCTATTATCGCTGCTATCAAAGAAGTTGACGTACAAGTACCAGTTGTTGTTCGTTTAGAAGGTAACAACGCTGAGCTAGGCGCACAAATCCTAGAAGAGTCTGGTCTGAAATTGATTTCAGCTCAAGGTTTATCTGACGCGGCTCAAAAAATTGTCGATGCTGTTAAAGCGTAAGTCTTTAAATATAAGTGTTTAGAGATAAATGCTTAAGCATAGTAGTCAAATCGTAGTAGTGGTTTTATAGCAAAGATTGGTTATCAAAATTTGATAATAATAGTTATAAAGACCACTGTTACAAGACAACCGAATACAAGGAAAATATAATGAGTGTATTAATCGATAAAGATACCAAAGTATTGGTACAAGGTTTTACTGGTAAAAATGGTACGTTCCATTCTGAACAAGCCATTGAATACGGTACAAAAGTAGTTGGTGGTGTAACGCCAGGTAAAGGCGGTCAAACGCACCTAGGCCTACCAGTATTCAACACCATGGCGGAAGCCATGGAAGCGACTCAAGCTGACGCTTCTGTTATCTACGTACCAGCACCATTTGTACTAGACTCTATCGTTGAAGCAATCGATGCTGGCGTTAAGTTGATCGTTGTGATCACTGAAGGCGTACCGACTATCGATATGCTAAAAGCAAAACGCTATCTTGAAGAAGCTGGCGACGTACGTTTGGTTGGTCCTAACTGCCCAGGCGTTATTACTCCAGGTCAGTGCAAAATCGGTATCATGCCAGGCCATATCCATCAGCCAGGTAAAGTAGGTATCATCTCACGCTCTGGTACGTTGACTTATGAAGCCGTAGCTCAGACTACTAAGCTTGGTTTTGGTCAGTCAACTTGTATCGGTATCGGTGGCGATCCTATCCCTGGTATGAACCAAATTGATGCGTTGAAACTGTTCCAAGAAGATCCACAAACTGAAGCGATCATTCTAATTGGTGAGATCGGTGGTACTGCTGAAGAAGAAGCCGCTGCTTATATCAAAGACCATGTGACTAAGCCAGTGGTTGGTTATATTGCTGGTGTTACCGCTCCAGAAGGCAAGCGTATGGGTCATGCAGGCGCGATTATCTCTGGTGGTCAAGGTACTGCTGAAGAGAAATTCAAAGCGTTTGAAGATGCTGGTATCGCGTACACGCGTGACCCATCTAAACTTGGTGATAAGCTAAAAGAAGTTACTGGTTGGTAAAATAGGCATTAGTCTACTAACTACTAAAACTCTATTGAATTACTGCTAAGACACCCCTACAATGGGGTGTCTTTTTTTGCCTGAAAATTTTATGAAAAATAAAATATTAGTTACTGGCGGTGCTGGATATATCGGTTCCCATACTTGCATAGCATTGCATGAAGCAGGCTATCATGTTGTAGTCTATGATAATTTATCTAATAGTAGCCGTGAAGCGATCAATCGCGTCTCTATGCTTATTGGACAGACAGTTGATTTTATAGAAGGGGATATACGAGATCCTGAGTTACTCAGAGAGGTCTTTGCTTCGCATGAATTTTTTGGTGTGATTCACTTTGCTGGGTTAAAAGCAGTTGGGGAGTCAGTAGCAAAGCCATTGCTGTATTATAATAACAATGTCAGCGGCACCATAACCTTATTAGAAGTTATGGCAGAATATAATGTGAAGAATTTAGTTTTTTCATCGTCTGCCACTGTCTATGGTGATCCTGAATCCTTACCTATCGATGAGAGCTCAAAGCGTTCTTGTACCAATCCTTATGGACAAAGTAAGCTTGCTGTCGAATACATATTAGAAGACTTAGCTGTGTCTGATGGCAGCTGGAACCTGATTGCTCTTAGATACTTTAATCCAGTAGGCGCGCATCCATCAGGACAGATTGGCGAAGACCCTAATGACATTCCTAACAACTTGATGCCTTATATTTCTCAAGTAGCCGTCGGCAAACTTGAAAAGCTCAGTATCTTTGGTAATGACTATCCTACTGTCGATGGAACAGGTGTCCGTGACTTTATTCATGTTACTGATTTGGCTCAAGGTCATGTGGCTGCATTAAATTATCTAGATAAACAAACCAGACCAAACGAAAGTGGTACGACACAACAATACTCAATAGGCTTTTTACCTATTAACTTAGGAACTGGTAAAGGTACTTCTGTCTTGGAATTGGTATCTGCATTTTCTGATGTATCTGGAAAGGTTATTGCTTATCAGTTTACAGATCGTCGAGCAGGTGATATCGCGAGTTGTTATGCCAGTGCCGATAAAGCGAAAACGTTGTTAGGGTGGCAAGCTGAATTATCGATTACTAATATGTGTCAAGATACATGGCGTTGGCAGAGCATGAACCCGAATGGCTACGATGTCTCTTAAGTCGTATGGCGTTACAGCTGCCTAATAATGCGTTATGATTGACTCATCCTTACCCACCTTCTTAATATAGCTAACACACTATGAAAAAAATCACTCACGCCGTTATTCCTGTCGCAGGCTTCGGCACACGTATGCTGCCATTGTCAAAATCTGTGCCAAAAGAGTTGTTACCGCTAGGCAGTCGCCCTGCTATTCACTACGTGGTTGAAGAGGCTATCGCTGCGGGTATCAAGCATATTGTCTTGGTCGGTCATGCGCAAAAGAGCGCGATAGAAAACTACTTTGATATCAATGCTGAATTGGATAATCAATTACGTCATAAAGGCAAAGATGAGTTGGCTGATAGCTTAAACTGGTTGCCAGAAGACGTAACGGTATCGATGATACGCCAAGGTAAAGCGTTAGGTTTGGGACATGCAGTACTTGCTGCTAGGCCAATCATTGGTGAGCATGACTTTGCCGTATTACTGCCTGATGTCGTGCTTGATCCATTTACCACTGATATGTCTGCTGATAATTTGGCCTTTATGCTGGATGCCTTTGCTACAGATGGTCATTCACAGATATTGGTTGATCAAGTAGCGGATGAAGACGTACATAAGTATGGTATCGCTCAACTAGATGAAAAACTCAGCAATACTAATGAGATTGATGAAGAAATAAATATTAATGCTAGCTTTAAAGTGGCTGGTTTTGTAGAAAAGCCCAATTTAGCTGATGCTCCTTCAAATCTGGCTGTGGTAGGGCGCTATGTATTTAGTAACCATATCTTTGATTACTTAGCCAATACTAAAGCATCTGTCGGTGGTGAGATTCAGCTGACAGATGCGATTGATGCGCTCATTAGTGAATATGGTGCCCATGTCACAACTATGCGCGGCAATAGCTACGATGCAGGCGATATGCGTTCGTATATGCAGGCATTCATCTATTTTGCTGAGCAGCAACTAGCAGATGATGAGTAACTGATGAAAGAAATAAAGGGCGACAAAACATATAGTAGTGCTCGACATTCTAAATACTGGCAGCAACTACAAGCGCTTGCAAAGCATCCATGGTCACTTGCACAGCTATTTGCACAAGATGATAAGCGTGCCAAGCATTTTAGCGTGCAGGCTGGTGCGCTGTATATGGACTTTAGTAAGCAGCGTATCGATCAGACAGTATTGTCTAACTTACTGAGTTTGGCTGATAGTTGTGAGCTAGATGCTCGTATTGATTCGTTACTACAAGGGGCGATGGTAAATACCAGCGAGCAGCGTGCTGCCTTGCACACAGCATTACGATTGCCAGCGACAGCGACATTACAAGTTGATGGAAAAAATATTGTCGCTGATGTACATCATAGTTTGTCACAAGTAGCACGCTTATCAGAGCGCGTGCGCAATGGCACGTGGCGCGGGTTTTCTGGCAAGGCAATTACAGATGTTGTCAATATTGGGGTTGGCGGCTCTGATTTAGGACCGCTGATGGCAACTACAGCGCTTGATGAATGGGCAGATACCAGTATTGAGGTGCATTTTGTCTCCAATATGGACGGTACGCAGCTTGATAATTTGCTCAAGCATTTAAATCCTGAAACCACACTATTTATTATCTCTTCCAAATCCTTTGGTACGGTTGATACTTTATCAAATGCTAAGACAGCATTATCTTGGCTACTTGCGACGGCAAAACTCCGTGCAGGCACAGAAGATAGTGTATTGCGTCGACACTTTATCGGCATTTCAGCCAATAGTGAAAAAATGAGTGCTTGGGGAATTCATCCTGAGCATCAGTTGCAGCTTTGGGAATGGGTCGGCGGGCGCTTTTCTTTATGGTCGGCGATAGGCCTTGCCATTGCTATTCGTATTGGTATGAATGGCTTTAAAGCTTTATTAAGCGGTGCTCATAGTATGGATGAGCATTTTGCACAAGCTGACTTTGCCGACAATTTACCCGTACTGTTAGGCTTGCTAGCTGTTTGGAACAGTACTTTTTTAAAAGTAAATGCGCATACCGTATTGCCTTATGACGGTAGGCTAGGCTATTTGCCGAGTTATCTTACCCAGCTAGAGATGGAGAGTAATGGCAAGTCAGTTACTCGGAATGGGGATCGTATTGACTATGATACGTGTCCGATTCTATGGGGTGAAATTGGCTCAAATGCGCAACATGCATTCTATCAGCTGCTACATCAAGGCACGCAGCAGGTCTCCTGTGACTTTATCGCTTGCATACGTCGCTACGGTGATGAGGCGCCAAACTCCTCATTGCAGCAACAGCACGAATTGTCTTTAGCCAACTGCTTGGCGCAAAGTCGAGTATTGGCATTTGGTAATGCTGCTGTAATAGATCTGGTCGATCCACAGACAGTGTCCGAAGCAGACAAGTATAAGTACTACCGTGGTAACCAACCGTCAACCACATTACTGATTGATGAGCTGATGCCGCATAGCTTAGGCGCATTGATAGCGCTTTACGAGCATAAGGTCTATGTCATGGCCAGTATCTGGGATATCAATCCGTTTGATCAATGGGGCGTCGAGATGGGTAAGCAAATGGCAGACTCCGTACACCATGCTATGCAGCATATCCAGCAAGATTCTCAAGGTCTATTCGATACATCTACTGACCAATTACTAAAGCGTATCAAACAGCTGTCCTAGCGATAGTGGTGTGTCAATAATATAGGAAAGCACGCTCATGGAAACGGTTTTAGATGGTAGCCATATGAATAAATACAATAATGAATCTGAACCAAACCAATTAACTGATTCCACAGTTTGTGTGCTTATTGGTCACAGCATAGAGGTAATTACCAGTGCAGTGGTGCTAGCAAGTCTCGGTCAGCGTGTGCATCTCTACGCAGACAAGACGCTACTAACGCAGCAGATACAGCAGTATGGTTTTGAGCATCATCTGCAAGCCCTATGGCAAATGTATGAGCAGCAGCAGGTCATTATTAGTAAGAAATTACCAACTAGTGCCGATATGCTAATAAGAGGCTATGAAGCAGCTGGTCATAATGAAACTGATGCTCAAAATACGGTGACGCTTTATTGGTTGTTCTTAGATAGTATTAAGCTTGTGTGGAAAGAAGATAATTGGATTACTGCTTTTAATCACAGCTATCAGCAAGCAATCCCTGTGATTATGAGTGGCATTGAGCAATTAGGACATGTAGCTGGTTTGGCTCAGCGTTTACAGCGTGCTTGGGTCTATTATGTGCCATTTGTATTCTTACAGGATGGTGATGCTTATAGCTCGATGTTGAATCCTTCGTTATGGCTACTAGGTGAAAAGACAGCAAGTAGTAGCCAGCACTTGAATGTGTTGAAGCCTTTAATGCAGCATGCACGCGCTACCCATCATGCTGATATCGCAACGATAGAGTTTGCTCGCAGTAGTATCATGGCGATGCTAGCGACTAGAGTGAGCTTTATGAATGAGATGTCACGTTTGGCTGATAGTCAAAATGTTGATATCAGTCAAGTCAGTCGTATTATGGGATTGGATGAGCGGGTAGGCAGCAGTTATTTAAAAGCAGGGTGGGGATTCGGTGGTAATACTTTGCCCACCGAGCTGGCTAAATTGCAACAATCAAGCCGTACACACAGTTTGGATATGCCTTTATTGCAATCTAATGTACATATTAACGAAGATCAAAAAGAGCTGATATTCCGTAAGTTTTGGCAGTATTTTGATGGGTTCATTGACAATAAAACTGTGATGATTTGGGGCGGTAGTTATAAGTCAGGCTCAGGACGTACCGCTGGTTCAGCTATCCATCCGTTGTTAGCATTACTGTGGTCTTATAATATTCGCACACTGGTTTATAGCGATAAGGCACAGCATGAACTTGCCGAGCTTTATCAGCAACAACCTTTGCTTGAGCTGATTGCTAGTCCTTATCAACAGCTTTGCGATACTCATGCTGTTTTTATCGTTAGTTGGTCACCGCGAGATCAATTAGATATTGGCAAAATTAATCAACAAGCCATGCCCGTATTTGATGCGCAAAATGCCCTGACACGCTCACAAATTAATAGCTTAGTAGGTGACTATATGGGTATTGGTCGAACTAAATAGTTTGATTTAAGGTTTTCTGTGTATAGAAAAAAGGCTCGCTAATACTCATTAGCGAGCCTTTTCGACTGACAATCAGAATTATTTTTACTGGGCTAATGACTTTATGCTGGTACGGCACCTTGCGTTGCTAGCCATTGCTGAATTTTTTGAGTTTTAGCAGCCAGTAACAGTTGCTCACCGCGACTTTCGATATTCAATCTGATAAGCGGCTCGGTATTCGATGCTCGCAGATTGAAGCGCCATTCGCCAAAATTCAGACTTAAACCATCAAGTGTCGATTTAACTGGTTGCTCGTTGCTGAATTTATCTTCAATTGCGCTAATAATTGTTGGTGCGTCATAGGTTGTAAGACGAAAGTTTAGCTCACCTGAGCTGGGATAGGCGGCAATATAGCCTGTGACCAATTCAGACAGTGTTTTACCAGTGTTAGACAACAGCTCAATGGTCAATAACCATGGAATCATGCCACTATCGCAATAGAAGAAGTCGCGGAAATAGTGATGGGCAGACATTTCACCGCCATATACAGCACCTGAGTCCCGCATGACTTGCTTGATAAATGAGTGTCCAGATTTACTAATGACAGCCCTACCATTATGTTCCTCTATCACTGCTTCGGTATTATAAATTACTCGTGGGTCATAGACGATTGATTCATTCGGGTATTTGTTTAAAAAAGCTTGAGCGAGCATACCGACGATATAGCTACCATCGATAAATTCACCACGTTCATCGAATAGGAAGCAGCGATCAAAGTCACCATCAAAGGCAATGCCAAGATCCGCGTTATTTTCCAAAACGGCTTGCTGGGTAGCCACTCTATTGGCTTCAATCATTGGATTAGGGATGCCGTTAGGGAAGCTACCATCTGGTGTATGATGCAATTTAATCACTTCAATCGGTGCTTCTGCTTGTGCTAACTTATCAATTAATAAATCGACCACAGGACCTGCACTACCATTGCCTGAATTAACGACCAGTTTGAGTGGTTTTAGTTTATCAGTATCAATAAAAGTCATAACATGATCGATGTACGCGCTTTTATCCGTCAATAACTGCAATTTGCCTGATTGATTATCCGTAGTGAACTGCCCAGATTCTGCCAGTGCTTGAATCTCTGCCAACCCATCATCAGCGCTGATTGGTTTTGAATGTTCTTTAACCAGTTTTAGGCCATTATAATTGATAGGGTTATGACTGGCAGTCACTTCGATACCACCTAACGCCTGATAGTGACTGGTGGCAAAATATACTTCTTCGGTACCACTCATGCCCAAATCAATCACATCAACGCCAGCATCAACGATGCCTTTGATAGCGGCTTGTTTTAATTGCTCACTAGAGTGGCGAATATCACTACCGATAACGATAGCAGGTTTTAGAGTTGCTATATCATCGGCTTGGGTTTGAGCTGCTGCCTGATAACGCTGATACAAAATCTGTGCGAACGCGCGCCCGATACGGTAGGAAATCTCTTCATCGAGATTGACCCCAAGCTCACCCCGAATGTCATAGGCTTTAAATGAGCTGATAGTAATAGGGTCGAATGTCGCAGCTGGTTGATAGCTGGTGGTCGCAGAAGTGGACATAATGATAAAGTTCCTCGCGCATGAGCAGTGGTAAAATGAAGAGGTTAGTAGCACAATTATAAGCCAAGCTGTGTTCAATGATACACTAACTATTAGACGAATCATCAAACAACATATAAAACGATAAGAGCCGCCCTTATGAGTATCTCAGACAATAAAATTACCGTGCCTAAGCCTGTACAAGGAACGCCAGACGCCACTGGCCAGCTTGATGATTTGTTAGCGTTGATGGCACGACTAAGAACAGACTGTCCGTGGGACAAAAAGCAAACCAACCATAGCCTTATTCCGTATGCCATCGAAGAGGCTTATGAGCTAGGTGAAGCGGTACAAAGCGACGATGATGAAGACATCAAAGGTGAGCTTGGTGATGTGCTGCTGCAAGTCATCTTCCACTGTCAGATGTATGCGGAGCAAGGGCGCTTTGATATGAGTGATGTTATCAGTACTTTGCAAAAAAAACTGATTCGCCGTCATCCACATGTGTTTGAAGCCGAAACGCTCAAAGACGATGCGGCAGTAAAAGTACGCTGGGACGAAATTAAGCTCGAGGAGCAGCAGGCACGCGAAGCACGTGGTAAATCAAAGCGTCGCTTAGATCAAGTCAAAGCGGGTAGCGCATTGATGCAGGCGCAGGATGTACAAAAGCAAGCGTCAAAGTTAGGTTTTGATTGGGAAGGTATTGCAGGTGCTGTAGACAAGTTAGACGAAGAGATTGCTGAGCTAAAACATGAGCTAACAGATAAGTCTACAGCTGAGGTCAAAGCTAACATCAGAGAGGTCGAAAAAGAATTAGGCGACTGTATGTTTGCACTCGTAAATGTTGCACGCAAATTAAACCTTGATGCAGAAGCGGCTACCTTAACCTGCGTGCACAAGTTTAAATCTCGCTTTGGTTATATTGAGGAGCAGCTAGAACTCTCTGGCAAGCGTATTGAAGACAGCGATATAACAGAAATGGATGCACTGTGGGAAGCGGCGAAACGACATGAACGCTCATCGTAAATTTTCATTTACCAGCTTACTGACGACCACCGCTTTTAGTCTCCTATTGTCTGTGGTCGCACTCAATAACGCCAATGCAGATCCTTGTTTTGACGACCCTCAGCGTGCTTATGAGTATTTAATCGCAAAAGAAAAAGCTGTTACACAAGCGCGTGAGCAGAAAGTTATCAATATCAATCGAGCCAATGAAGGTGAACTTGTTTCGTTAGATGGTATCGGTAGCAGTAAAGCGCAGGCGATAATTTTATATCGTGATATGTTTGGTGATTTTAAGACAGTGGATGAGTTAGCAAAAGTGAAAGGTATCGGTGCAAAAACAGTCGAGAAAAACCAAAGACGTTTAAGTGTGCGTGATTAATGGCGGTGTTTTGCACTAATTAACCCCAATATTGACAAAATAGCATGTAAGTAAATGTCATAACACCCCCAGTAGGTCCAAAATTTGTTAAACTAGCGGGTACATCCGCCTGATAAACGCTGTGTTATTCAGGGGTAGTTAAAGAATACCGGCGAGGAGTAGATGCATGGCCGAGCGTGCCGCCAAGCAGTTAGAACTGAACAAATCTGAATTACCCAATTCCATTACTGAAGTGATTGCCACATTGACCCGTGCTGGGTTTGATGCGTATATCGTCGGTGGTGGTGTGCGCGATACTTTACTAGGTCTGCGCCCGAAAGACTTTGATGCCGTCACTGATGCCAAGCCGCATGAGATTAAAGATGTCTTTGGTAAGCGCTGCCGCATTATCGGTCGCCGCTTCCAGTTAGCACATGTGTATTCAGGTCGCGAGTTGATTGAAGTTGCTACTTTCCGTGGTCCACCAACCAGTGATGCTAATACCAATCAAGACGGTATGATTCTGCGCGACAATGTTTGGGGCGATATTCAACAAGATTTCTCCCGTCGCGATTTCTCTATCAATGCGCTTTATTATCAACCGCTCAAAGGCATCGTTCATGATTTCTGCGGCGCGCTTGATGATATTGATAACAGAATCATTCGTCTATTGGGCAATGCGCCAGTACGTATCGAAGAAGATCCTGTGCGCTTGCTCCGTGCCTTACGTTTCAAAGCCAAGTTAGGTTTTGAATTTGATGAAGCGTTGTCCGAGCAGTTCAATGACGGGAACTGGGCGCTGCTTGAGCAAATATCACCGCATCGTCTCTATGATGAAACGCAAAAGATGTTTACTGGTGGCTATCTAGTACCCCTGTTGCCATTATTGTTTGAATCAGGTGCGATTGATAGTCTCATTATCTATCCACCGTCTGAGCCAAGTGCTTTAGTCAATCAGGTAGCTATCAATACCGATAAGCGTATTGCAGCGGGCAAGAGTATCAACCCTGCGTTCTTCTATGCTGCCTTACTGTGGGAAAATTACCTGCATCAATTGGCAAAAGCCAAGAAGCGTAATATGCCGTTTGCCGAAGCGCAAATGCATGCGGCTGGTAAAGTCATTGACCGTCAGCGTATCAAAACCGCTATTCCGAAATTTGCTGAGCAATTTATCCGTGATATCTGGATATTGCAGCCGAAACTTGCAGCCCCGCGTAGCAAACAAATCGTTCAGCTATCAGAGCATCCGCGTTTCCGTGCGGGCTTTGACTTTTTGTTATTGCGTGAGCAATGTGGCGATGCAGAGCATCCGCTATCAGAGTCAACCAACGATATGGGTGACTGGTGGCAGACGTATCAAACCTTGTCTGAACAAGAGCAGCAGCAAGCGATTGATGAGTTTGACGAAAATATTCGCCGAGGTGCTTATAAAAAAGGGCAACGTGGTCGCGGACGTAATCGTCAAGAATCAAAAACACAGACTACTGATAATGCAGCACCCAATCAGAACAGTACAAAGCAAAATAAAGCCGATGACCGTGCTGAAAAAGGTAGAAATGAGCAATCAATGGTAAATGATTCGTCAAATATTCCAGCTCGCCGCCGCCGCGCTGCAAGTCAATCTAAAGCTGGTTGCACTGACAGTGGTAGACATAACGTGCAGCAAGTAGAGCAAGACAATAATGAGCTTGCTCAGCTACAGCAGTTGTCTCTTGCTAATAACAAACAATCAGCAAGTCAACAGGCAAAGCCTAAGCCATTATTTGTTATCGAGCACGAGAACGTAGTGCCACCATTGCAGAAGCAGCTGTCAGCTGATGATACGTCGAAGCGTAGTAAAGCACCTGTACGAAAGCCAGCATCAACCAATCAAGATGCATTAAAGCAAGCGGTTAAGTCTGAATGCTCAAATAATGTTCAGCCGTCTAATACTAATAAGCCAGAAGCTCAAGCGTCAGCTAGTCAGGCTAGACCAGCTCGCTCGATCGCAAGATCACCTGCGTTAGTTAGTATGAATAACGAGCCGATCCCGCATAAGCGTCGCCGTCGTCAACCTACTGTAGATAATACGAGCAATACCGAGGTACAAGGCAATAGCGATGCGAGGGATAGTAAAGGCAAAGCACAGCCAGCAGCGAAGTATGCGAAAAAAGCGCCTAAACCTGCAGTTGAATCAACTGCTAAAAGCGATACTAAAAGTGTAAAGGAAGTAGCTAGCAAGGCAGTAGGTAGCAAAGACGCGACAAAAACTGCTGCACCTGCGAGAGCCAAAAAATCGGTGAAAGCAACTACTGCAAAGGCTGCTAAAGCGAAGCAAGATACGAATGATCAGATGCCTGCTGTGAAAGTAACTGATAGTAAAGGCCCTGTACCATCGAAGCGCCGCCGCCGTCAGCCTAGTACTGAAAGCGCATAATATGGATAACAGTACAGATAATAGTAACTGGGTTACCTGTTATGTGGGTTTGGGTAGCAACCTCGCTAATGAGCTGGGTTCGCCTGCTGATCATTTGCAGCAGGCGCTTGCAGTAATGCGAGCACATGAGCAGGTACGTAAAGTAAGTGTCTCTTCTTTTTACGCTTCAGCACCGATGGGTCCGCAAGATCAGCCAGATTTTGTTAATGCAGTAGCTGGTTTTGAGACAACGTTTGCCCCTTATGAGCTGCTTGCTTTTTGTCAGCATTTAGAAAGCATGGCTAAGCGGGCACGTTTGCGCCGTTGGGGCGAACGTAGTCTAGATGTTGATATTTTGCTATACGGTGAGATACAGATTACCGATCCAACACTGACAATACCGCACGCTGGTTTAAGTGAGCGCAATTTTGTCTTAATACCACTGCGAGAGATGTCACCACACTTAACCATCGCAGGTAAGTTGATAGGTGACTATTCACAAAGTCGCGATTGGACAGGTTTAACATTACTATCAAGCGATTGATTATAAGTAAATGATGCTAAGTGATAGATGATTGGGAGATTGGTCTGAGACCTCTCGATCACAGCTAGAATAGTAGCAATATTGATAATCAAAGGCATTGCAGATTAATTGAGGGTCATATGACAACATTATCTACTCTAAATAAGTTTAAAAAAGAAGGTACCAAGTTCACTTGCTTGACCTGTTATGACTCGATGTTTGCACGAATGATGGAAAAAGCCGAAATTGATACGATTTTAATTGGGGATAGCTTGGGCATGGTTGTACAAGGCCATGACTCGACACTACCTGTGACAGTCAATGATATGGCTTATCACACCGCCAATATTGCCCGTAGTAACAAACACGCGCTGATATTGGCTGACCTGCCGTTTATGAGTTATGTGACACTGCCAGAAGCCGTCGCTAATAGCCGCACACTAATGCAAGCAGGGGCGCATGTCGTAAAAATCGAAGGTGGTAGCGAGCTGTGTGAATTGGTAACGACCTTGGCGCAAGCAGGTACACCAACTTGTGTGCATCTTGGTTTGACTCCGCAATCAGTCAACGTGTTTGGTGGCTATAAAATTCAAGGTCGCGGTGATGAAGCGGCTGATAAACTGCTTGCTGATGCCAAAGCAGTCGTCGATGCTGGTGCTGCATTACTAGTACTAGAATGTGTTCCAGGCGCGCTTGCAAAAGCCGTTACTGAAGCCGTTGCCGTGCCAGTTATCGGTATTGGTGCTGGAGCCGATACTGATGGTCAGGTATTGGTTATGCACGATATGCTAGGTATGGCGCATGGCCGAGTCCCACGTTTTATCCATGATTTTTTAACAGATGAGCGTAATAGCGCTCACAGTATCGAAGGTGCTTTTGCGCTCTATCAGCAGTCAGTACGCGAAGGTAGCTTCCCGACTGAGCAGCACCAATTTAGCTGATTTTGAAGTTATCAAAGTTATTTAAGCTATTGAACAACAGAACGTTTGAATAGAAGAAAAGTAATCATGTCTCCAATTATTTATCATGATATCTCGTCATTACGTGAAGCGCTTCAGCCTTATCGTGGCCAGCAATGTGACAAACAAGACCGTCAGCAGCGCATTGCGCTAGTACCAACGATGGGTAATCTGCATGACGGTCATCTTGAGCTAGTAAAAATTGCCAAGCAGCATGCAGATGTAGTGGTGGTCAGTATTTTCGTTAACCCCACTCAGTTTGGCGTTGGGGAAGATTTTGACAGCTATCCGCGTACATTAGATGCCGATGTGGCTAAGCTTGCGACAGTTGATGCAGATTACGTGTTTGCACCTAGCATTGATGCGATGTATCCAGTATTACCACCACCTACTGCTGTATTAGCTGGGGCTATTGCCAATCAGTTATGTGGTCAATCACGTCCTGGACACTTTGATGGTGTTGGTATTGTGGTCGCTAAATTATTCAATATCGTACAACCAGATGTGGCAGTATTTGGACAAAAAGACTATCAGCAGCTTGCTATCATTAAGCAATTGGTACGTGACTTGAGTTATCCTATTAATATCATTGGTGCGCCTATTATTCGTGCTGATGATGGCTTAGCGCTATCATCGCGCAATCAATACTTAAGTGCAATTGAACGACAAGTTGCCCCTGTATTATATCAAGCATTGCAAGACTTAGCGCAGAGTTTGAAAAGTAGGGCTCTTAGTCAACAAGCATATGACCAACTATTAGTAGAGACGCGGACACGTATTAGTGACGCAGGTTTTATTATTGATTATCTGGAAATAAAGACTGAGGAGTTAGGTTCTATCGTAAGTGACTCTAAAACCTTTAATATAGAAAACAAAAACATCGTTATTTTAGTCGCAGCATGGCTAGGAAAAGCGCGTTTGTTAGACAATCAGTTGGTAGTGGTAAATTAGCTTTTATGACATAGCAGTAGACTAGATAAAATAGACTTGGATGAGTAGATCATGGGTGTAAGTCAGGATCAAAATAGTAATGCAGCAGCAACGATAGCGGATCAGACGTCTACGAATAAGCTCAGTATATTGGTGGTCTCAGGGCGTTCAGGATCTGGTAAAACCTCAGTATTGAATATCTTAGAAGATCTAGGCTATTACTCTATTGATAATCTGCCGCTGTCTTTGTTACCTAATGCTGCTCATAAACTGGTCAATGAAAGCGGCATTCATCGTATTGCGCTGGGTGTCGATATTCGAACGCCACGTGCTGATTTATCTAACTTTGCAGTGACATATGCTTCTCTCAAGGAGACTTATGGGTCTCATGCGGTACAGATTTTATATGTGACTGCACAAGAGAGTACGCTGGTAGCTCGTTTCAATGCGACGCGACGCGTACATCCTCTAATGTCACAAGATATCGATAGTGATAACGCTAAGCATATAGCCTTTAATTTACCTGCTGCTATCAAAAAAGAAGTTGAGCTATTAGAGCCAATTGCTAGTCATGCTGATATTAGGATTGATACCAGTAGCCTAAATATTCATCAGTTAAAAGACAGCCTGCGTGAACACATAGGCATGGACAATCAGATTGTCATCAATCTACTGTCCTTTGGTTTTAAATACGGTAGCCCTATTGATGCTGACTTTGTATTCGATGTTAGAATTTTACCGAATCCGCATTGGAACCCTGAGTTACGTGACTCGACAGGTCTGGATACCGAAGTAGGCGCATTCTTTTCAGATTATCCAGAAGTAGCAGAAATGATGGGTGATATTGATAAGTTTTTGACCCGTTGGCTACCAGAGTTTTTGCATAATAATCGTCATACGGTCACGGTTGCCATAGGCTGTACGGGCGGCAAACATCGCTCTGTTTTTATCACTGATCATCTACAACGCCGCCTTACTGATGCCATGCCTAAAGGTGTGAAGGTATTGGCAAAACACCGCGAAAAAAGTCGCTGGTAGTGATATCAGACACTATTTAATTTATTAATTATTATTTTGGAAAGCTTTTATGATCGACTGGAAAGAACAGGATATGCGCGTCTCGCGCACAGAGCTCAAAAAAGCCCATGAGCGCTTGCAGCAGTTATCGATACCGCTTGCTAGCTTATCGAAAAAACAGCTAAAAGCTTTACCTGCCAGTGATTATTTTATGGCAGAGCTAATGGCATTGGCTGATATTACCAGCGCCAATGCCCGCAATCGTCAGACCAAACGTGTTGGCAAGCTGATGATTGAAGAGAATCGCCATGAGCTGATAAAGGCGTTATTTGATGCGTTTTTTCCTAAAGAACAAGTCTCAAAAATAGAGAGCTGGTACGAGCGTCTAAATATCAATGATGAAGGTACGCTCAAGCAGTTTGTGAAGCAATATAAAGCTTCTGAGCACCACAGTATGTATCAGTTGCTGTTGTGGATAGAATATGCCAAACATATGCAAGACGATGAGTTGCTGGCAGAATCTAAAGCAGATTTAGCGAGTTATATTCGTGAAGTGGCTATTTTGTCGCAGCTGAAAAAATAATACCTACACCAAGCTAGAAGGTTATTAATTGAAAGATTATTAGTTGACAGGTTAGTAGTTAAAAAATGAATAGCTAAAATGTTAAGATGCAAAAAAGCCAATCAATTTATGATTGGCTTTTTTGTGCATGACGTACGGATGTACTGTGCGTTACTATTATTCAAGTATTTATTGCTTGAGTTATTTCTTTTCAGCACGGGCTTTGTCGACCAAGTAATCGACGACTTTAGGTACTTTAGCACTCTCACCAGTGACTACATATTTGCCTTGCACCACCACAGCTGGTACGCCAGAAAGCTGATAACGTTTAGCGCCTTCTTGTGAGCGACCAATTTTTGTACCAACAGCGAATGAGTTATATAGGCTGTTAAATTTCTTTTCATTCACGCCTTTTGACGCGTACCATTTGCTCAATGATGATTGATCAAACAGTTTTTTACCATCTTTGTGGATAGCATCAAATAATGCAGAATGAGTTTTGTCTTCGAACCCTAAAAGCTGAGCCGCATAAAAACCGCGTGCATTGGCTTCCCAAACAGGGTTAAGTGCCGCTGGTGTTTTGAAGAATACGACATCTTTGTCTTTAGTCTTTGCCCATTTTTCCATATGCGGATCAAGCACATTACAATGTGGGCAACCATACCAAAAGAACTCACGAACAATGATAGCATCACCGCTGATTTTCTCTGGGTTGTCTAGCACACGGTAATCTTTTCCAGCGACATAGTCTGCAGCTTGTGCGCCCATAGAGGCAAGTCCAATGGCCATGGCTAGACCAGTCAGTGTGATGACACGTTTCATACTTTATCCTTGAGGTGTGGAGACTTAGAATGGGTTAAGAGGTTTGTGTCTATATGGTTGTTAAACATGTGACACTCTAAAATATATAGCTTTTAAAGCGTCTAAACCAGACAGTGTCGAGTATAATCGAACAATAGCAAAGTATCGACTATGATAACGTAAAATGTATGTACTTGTGAATCGCATTCTTAACCGATAGTTGTAAAGCTGTTAGCTATTATTTAAGGTATATTGCTTGTTACTTTCTGAACCTACTGTTTCTTAAACGTCTGCTTTATTTCTATATGGAACTTAAGAGATTTGAAAGTATCAGGATGCGATATTGTCACGAGAATGACAAGCTCTTTTATATTGAGATACTGCCTAAAAAATAGGGTAAAGTTTGAGCCTATTCACAATCGGTGACGATGTGCTTACGACAAAACTGCTACTCTCATGCTAATATTAAGCACATAATCGTGCACTGTAAACGATGATAACGATAGTGACAATCAAGGAACATACCATGTGCTCAGCTTTAAATTCTTCAGCAACTTCGAGTGATCAGAATAATAATAGTGCTTTCAATAATACAGAGTCTAACACCATCAACGTGGATCCTAGCGAAGTCGAAAAATTTAATAACTTGGCGAGTGAATGGTGGAGCAATACAGGGGCGTTTGCAACGCTACACGAGATCAATCCATTACGTCTAAATTGGATAGAAGAAAACGTCAAACGTGGCTATCAAAATGCTGCTAATAAAACCGCTGAGCAAGGACTTGCTGGCAAAAAAGTACTCGACGTAGGGTGCGGCGGTGGAATATTGTCAGAATCTATGGCACGCCGCGGTGCTGATGTGACAGGGATTGATTTAGGTACAGAAAACCTAAAAGCTGCAGCATTACATGCGGAGCAAAGCCAGTTAGAGAACACGCTACGCTATCAGCATATACCCGTTGAAGAGTTGGCAAAAACACATGCTGGTCAGTTTGATGTGGTGACTTGTATGGAGATGCTAGAGCACGTGCCAGATCCTAGCTCGATCGTGCAGGCTTGTTATGAGTTGTTAGCTCCTGGCGGTGTCTGTGTACTATCAACGATTAATCGCAATCCTAAGTCTTATCTGTTTGCCATCGTTGGTGCAGAGTATGTACTGCGGTTGCTTGATCGCGGCACCCATGACTATGCCAAATTTATCACGCCAGCAGAATTAGACAAAATGGCACTCAATACTGGATTTGTTCGTCAGGATATTATCGGTTTGCATTACAATCCGCTGACCAAACGCTACTGGCTTGCCCAAAACGTCGATGTTAATTATATGATAGCCGTACAAAAGCCATTGGTTTAATGCTGCACGCAGCTATTTATTTGCCATACTTTCACTAAACACGTCATCAATCTCAAGAGCATTCACTATGACCCAATTTGTAAAAGCTGTTTTATTTGACCTTGATGGGACATTAATCGATACTGCTGCTGATTTTGTTCGTATCATTGGTAAAATGAGTCTCGAAAATGACTGGCAGGCACCGCCTGAAGCGGAAATCCGCGAGCAAGTCTCTGCGGGTGCCTCGGCCATGGTGCAATTGATGCTAAGACATAACGATCAACTCGAAGTCAGCGAGGAAGCATTGCTTGAGTTTCGTCAGCAGTTCTTAGATGATTATGAAGCAGATATCTGTGTCGATAGCTGCGTGTTTCAGGCGCTTGAAGCGGTACTGACTGAACTTGAAGCAAAGGGCGTGCCATGGGGTATCGTTACCAACAAGCCGCGTTATTTAGCCGAAAAGCTATTAAGTGAGATGCAACTGGATCAGCGCTGTGCAGTTTTGGTCTGTCCAGATGATGTATCACGTACCAAACCAGATCCAGAGCCAATGTATATGGCGCTAGAAAAACTGGGTATCCCTCGAGGCGCGGCAGGCTGCGTGCTCTATGTTGGTGACCATATACGCGATATCGAAGCTGGCAACGCTGCTGGCATGCCAACGATTTTGGCCGCTTATGGATATATTCCACCTGAAGATCAAAAGTCTTTGAAAAAATGGGGCGCCGACTATATTACTGACACGCCTGAGCAGTTAAATAAATTACTGCTATCGTCTGGTAAGTTTGAGTATTTATAGACTACTATATATCACCAGTTTTACAACTATAAGCACATATCCTCAACGATTTAATGATAAGTAGTGAGCAATGCCATGAGTGACAATAATAATCAATCAGTCGATCCACAAGACAATAAAAAAACGGTTCAAAGTTCTATTCAGCCTTTGACTCATGATGATATTCGTAGCTTTGTACCGTCCAGTAATTGCCTAGATGGTAAGACTATTTTGGTGACTGGAGCAGGGGATGGTATTGGCCGTGTTGCTGCATTGACCTATGCTCGTTATGGCGCCACTGTCTTATTGTTAGGCCGCACTAGTAGCAAGCTTGAGTACGTCTACGATGAGATTGAGAGTCTTGGTGGTAAGCAGCCTGCTATGCTGCCGATGAACTTAGAAGGGGCGACTTACGCCGAAATGCAGCAGCTCGAAGGGCTAATCAATAAAGAAGTCGGCCAGTTAGATGGTATCTTGCATAATGCTGGTGTATTAGGACAATTGACGCCGCTTGAGATGTATGACGTCGATACTTTTGCCCAAGTGATGAAAGTCAATTTCACAGCGACTTTTATGCTGACTCAAGCGCTATTGCCACTATTAAAAGATGCTGATCATGGGTCTGTTGTCTTTACCTCTAGCACTGTAGGTACACATCCTCGCGCATTTTGGGGTGCTTATGCACTTTCCAAACAAGCAGTAGAAGGTATGAGTGATATCTTTACTCAAGAGACTCAGAACACAACCAATCTACGTTTTAACTGCGTTAATCCGGGTGGTACTCGTACCAACATGCGCGCACATGCGTATCCAGGTGAAAATCCTATGAGCTTAAAAACACCTGAAGATATCATGGCAGGCTATGTCTGTCTGATGAGTGATGAAAGCATTGGCGTACGCGGTCAAGTGATTGAGCTACAACCAAAAGACTAGTGGCGAAGTTTTAAGTTGAGTCGAAATAACTGCGTCATTCTTTATTGATGGTTTTATGCACTATCGCAGGTTGTAATTAATCATAGCTAGCCCCATCTATTTATTATTAAAGACATTTGTATTGTCTAATTATAATGAATAAAAAATAGGATAAGATTATGGCAGGTGGCTGGTCAAGAGATGGTGCTGAGCACGAACAGATGGATGCAACGGTCAATGATGCGTTGGAGCGAGCGCGACGTTCATTACCGACAGGAGTGAGTGCTGAGTTGTGTGACGAATGTGGTAAGCCTATTCCAGAGGCAAGGCGACTGGCAGTGCCTGGTATTCAGCATTGTGTTAGCTGCCAGACGGAGCTTGAACAAGAAGCAAAAGCGGCTGAGCTGTTTAATCGTCGTGGTAGTAAAGACAGTCAACTGCGTTAAAAAATAGTTAGGGCGTGTCCTCAATTCAATCGATAGTCATCTAAATAGGTTAAAAATGGCTAAATCTTGCCAAACGGCGTCAAATAGCTGACTAATATCTCGATATTATCTGCGCTATTTTCCTTGTTTGACTGCGATTTATCTCATTTTTATCACCATTTTTAAAATGAGGACACGCCCTTTTTTTGTCTGTTGCTATATAACCAGTGCCATCAGTTCGCGATCGCACTCTTCCCAATCTATCAATACTGATGACGCTTTGGCATCATTCTCAGTTGCTGATTTTTCTGTAGCTTTATCGACAGCATTTGTATCGACAGTATTGCCTAATTGCAAAATAACTTCCAATCGACTATCCGTCTGTGGGTCAATGGTTTTGGTGGTTAGACTACCAGGATTAAAATTGATCTGTATCCAGCCATCAGAAGTATGTACCAAGCCTTTGATACGTTGCCAGTTTGGCAATGCTAACAACCAATTCTGTAAATCGTCAGCGTTTAATATGTAGTATGCAGGTAATCGCCATCCAGCCAATTGAAATTCTTGCTGTTCTTCGTGATAGCGATAGGGCATATCACTATCAGCATTGGTCTGAGCTTCGTTTTCATCTGTAGATGAGCGCGACAATGGCATAGCTGCTAAAGAATTAGCTTGAGACTGTAAACCAATCATTGATTTTTGAGGTTGAGCGATACTGACTTTGCGTTGGTTTGAAATGATATAGCTGGGCTTGTTCAGTTGGTCGTTTAACGTGGTCGAGTATGCATCTGCTACAAGTTTATTTGCTACAAACTTATCTGATGAATGGACATCTGGTGAGTCTGTTGTTTCAGGTGCCGTTAGTTCTGATGCTGCCCAAATGGTTTTTACTTGTGAATTTAGATTGGTTATCCATTCTACTAAGGCTTGTTTTTCGCTAGTATCTAATTGGGTATAACGATTGATTATCAGCACATCAGCATCACGGACATGCGCTTGAAAACCATCATGGTCACGATACTTAATCTGTTGCCACTGCTCGCCACTCAGTACGGTTATCACCGCATTCATCTTTAGAGCAGTTTGCCAGTGCGGCGCACTAAGTTGTAGTATCAGCTCACGTGGATGTGCCAATCCTGTAGGCTCAATGAGTAATCGCTGCGGATGATGCTCACTGAGCAGACGACTAATCGCAATTTGTAAGGGTAGCTGACTGGTGCAGCAAATACAGCCACCACTTACCTCACGAATGGCGATATTCTTTTGCTCAAGCTCGTTATCTTGGGAGCTTGCAAGGAGTGCGCCATCAATACCGATACGGCCAAACTCATTGATTAAGAGAGCCCAGCGTTCGTCATCAGGTTTTGTGGCCAGTAACTGATTGATTACGGTGGTTTTGCCAGCACCTAAAAACCCTGTCACTAACGTGCAGGGTATGTTTTGAAAAATAATAGGGTTTTTCACAGGTATGCTCATCATATCGGCACGTGTTTATGAATAACCAAACACGGCCTATATTAAAAGAAATGTCATCAGTCAAAGGTTATTCACTCTTGACGGTTTCTACCTCAGCTTCATCAGGAACGAATACATAGCCCACACCCCAGACGGTCTGGATATAACGCGCTTGTGAAGGATTGTCTTCAATCAGACGACGCAAGCGTGATACTTGCACATCGATAGAGCGCTCCATCGCACCCCACTCACGACCACGAGCAAGGTTCATCAATTTGTCACGGGTCAACGGCTCACGTGGATGCTGAACTAAAGCCTTTAACACCGAAAACTCACCTGTCGTCAAAGTGACGACATTCCCATCACGTTTGAGCGTGCGAGTCGATAGATCTAGTGTCCATGGACCAAATTCAACCACTTCTAATTGGTGACTTGGTGCCCCTGGAAGCTCACGGTTTTGACGACGCAACACCGCTTTGATACGCGCCAATAGCTCTTTTGGGTTAAAAGGCTTAGGCAGATAATCATCTGCACCCGCTTCTAGACCGGCGATACGGTCAGCATCGCCACCTTTGGCAGTCAGCATAATGATAGGAATATCTGCATTGTCTTCACGCAGACGCTTACAGATACTGATACCGTCTTCGCCTGGCAGCATCAAATCAAGTACGACCAAAGAGAAAAGTTCACGTTGCATGAGCTTGTCCATCTGACTACCATCATGAGCGGTACGAACGACAAAGCCGTCGTCTTCTAGGAAGCGCTGTAACAAAGAGCGCAGACGAGCATCGTCATCGACGACTAAAATACGCTGAGTCAACGTGTCAGGGCTGTTATTATCAGTCATACAGGCATCCTTTTATAAAAATTATTGTTATCAGAAACTACAAGTAAATAGCTATGAGCAAAAACACTGCCATTAATTATCATTATTTAATTATTGGTTACGAATAAGCACTTCATAAAATTAAAAACTATTGTTCAATATGTCAGCACATATCAATATTTGTGTTATTGATACTTTAGTGTATAAGATTGCATCGAGAATTGCATCACCCATGATAATAAATGCTGTATGCGTTTGTTTAACAAGTCCATAGGATGTGCGATATAGAACGATTTGCGTCCTAAAATGCGCAATAAATAACGAAAAGATAAAAAGGATTTTTATTCATGCAGCTTTTGCTATAATGCAAAGCTACATTTCTCAACGATTGATACGTATATGAGTAGCACTGATACCTTAACGTCATCTCAAACCTCGACAAATGCACAGGTTTTAGATGCAACCACACACGCGAATATTCACGACAAGCTTGCTCGCGCGCTTGGCATTAAGACTGCTCAAGTCAATGCGTTTGTCAAACTTTATGATGAAGGCGCGACGGTTCCTTTTATTGCGCGTTATCGCAAAAAGAAGACTCAGAATCTTGATGATGCGCAGCTGCGTGCTTTAGAGAAGTCGCTTAATTATGAGCGTGACATGGCAACACGTCGCCTCAAAATTACTGAGTTGTTAAGCACACAGGGCAATATGACTGACGAGCTACAGACGCGCATTGATAACGCGACTTCTAAGCTTGAGCTTGAAGACATCTATCTGCCATATCGTCCGCGTCGTCGTTCACCTGCTGCCAAAGCTCGCGCCGCTGGTCTTGATACTGCTGCCCAAGCGGTCTTGACCCAAGAAATCACCCCGACGGATGCCTTGGCTGATTATCAAGTCCAGTCAAGTATCACTGATGACAGTGGTAATGAAATCGAGGTTGATTTTAGCGATATCGAAAAACAACTCGCAGGCGTACAAGCGATTATCGTTGATGAATGGACACAAGCATTGGGCTTGTTGGACAACTTACGCAGTGGTTTTGCCAAAACTGCCAGTATCGTATCGAGCGTCGCGAGCGAAGAAAAGCGCGAAGTTGGCGAAAAATTCAAAGATTACTTTGAGCATAGCGAAAGCCTTGCTCGACTACCAAATCATCGCCTATTAGCAATGTTACGCGGTCGTCAAGAAAACGTCTTGGGTCTAAAGATTGAAGGCGAAGACGCACCATTTATCGAAAAAATTATCAATCATTTCGATGTTGATGCCAAAGCGCCAGCAGCCCGCCGTGAGTTTTTGTCAGAGGCAGCCAGTAGCTTGTGGAAAGACAAATGGCGTCCGCATATCGAGCACCGCTTGTTAACTGAAAAGCGCCTAGCCGCAGAAGCGGATGCGATTGATGTGTTCGCTAGCAACTTACAGCATTTGCTAATGTCTGCACCTGCAGGTCCTAAAGTAATCTTGGGTGTCGATCCTGGTATCCGTCATGGCGTAAAAATGGCCATCGTTGATGCGCAAGGTCATGTCATGTCAGATAGCAAAGAGAAGCCCGTCATAGCGACAGTGTATCCGTTTGCACCTGATAATAAGATGGATGAAGCCAAGAAAGTCATCGATGCGCTGTTGAGCACTTATAACGTTGATTTGGTCGCTATCGGTAATGGTACGGCAAGTCGCGAAACAGATGCGATGATCAAAGAGATTTTGGCTGCGAACGATGCACTAAAAGCCAAAGCTGTCATCGTTAATGAGTCGGGTGCGTCTGTTTATTCAGCGAGTGAACTCGCTAGTGATGAGCTGGCCAATCTAGACGTTTCTGTACGCGGAGCGGTTTCTATCGCACGTCGCTTGCAAGATCCATTGTCAGAGCTTGTTAAAGTTGATCCAAAAGCCATTGGTGTGGGTCAATATCAACATGACGTCAATCAAAACCAGCTTGCCGATAGTCTTGATAAAGTAACTCAAGATAGCGTGAATGCTGTGGGTGTGGATGTAAATACAGCCAGCCCAGCTATCTTGGCTCACATCGCAGGTCTTAACCGCAATGTGGCGCAGCAAATCGTCACCTATCGCAAAGAGCACGGTGCATTTGATAGCCGTGAAGCGCTCAAAAACGTCCCACGTCTAGGCGCTAAGACATTTGAGCAAGCAGCTGGTTTCTTGCGTATTCATAATGGTAGCAATCCATTAGATGCTACTGGTGTGCATCCAGAGAGCTATGCATTGGTCGATAGCTTACTCGCACAAGCGGGCAAGCCGTTGTCAGAAGTTATTGGTAACGACGGTGTGCTAAATACGATTGATACGACTACATTGGCTGCTAACGATGATAATGTCAGCGTAAAAGCGATTATCGAAGAGCTAGCTAAACCTGCTCGCGATCCTCGTCCTGAATTTAAAACAGCCAATTTCCGTGATGACGTCAATAGTATTAAAGATTTGAGCGAAGGCATGACGTTAGAAGGGGTAGTCACCAATGTAACGGCCTTTGGTTGTTTCGTTGATGTTGGTGTACATCAGGATGGTCTGGTACATATCTCGCAGATGGCCAATGACTTTGTCGCCGATCCTATGAATCGTGTCAAACCTGGTGATATCGTTTCGGTTCGTGTTATCTCCATCGATGAAAAACGTGGTCGTATCGGATTTAGCATGAAACCTGAATCTGAAAAACCTGTACGTACGGCTGCCAAGTCTACGACAGCTAGTACAGATGGCGAGAAAACCAGTCGTCCACGCAATAATAACGCAAATAGTGACCGTCCAAATAATAGCCGTCCAGCTGCTGACAAACGTCCGTCTAAGCCACGTGGCAAGCGTCAGGATAAAGACAACGCGAGCAATCGTAGTAAGCCAGTAAAAAATGATAAAGCTGAAGCCCCAAGTAAAATGGGTACACTTGGTGCCTTATTACAAAAAGCTGGCGTGACTAAAAATAAGAAATAATCAAAATTGAAATAGCTAGCATAGATAGTTTAATATAAAAAAGGGCAGCCAATAGGCTGCCCTTTTTATGTTTGTTAATATACTTAAATATTAATGGCCATATTAACGATTTACAGCAATACGGCGGTTTTCTTTAAACTGTACATTTGCTGGCTGAGTGGCTAATAACTCACCACGGTTGTCTTTTTTCTTTTCTTGCAAGGTACTAGTAGCATTTGCCGTTTTATTGTTAGAAGCGGCTTCACCAGCGATTAAAGGCTGATAGTCTGCATTGCTATGCTGCATGTTTGGCGTTTGCGTACGTTGGGTAGACTGTGTAGAGGCTGCACCCGTTGTCGTTGGCACGTTACCGTTCATAGTAGGCATATTACTATTGCTCATAGTGCCAGCTTTATCATTCATCTTGTCATTAGATTCGTTCACTCTGTTGTCAGAGTTGTTCATACTCTTGTTCGAATCATTCATCTCACTACGAGAGTTGTTCATCTTATTGCTAGAGTCATTGATATTGACATGGCTAGGCTGTGCAGCTCCCAATTTACCAGTTGGTCCTTCTACACCGACTTGTACATTGCTTTTGACAGAGCTACTTGGCATACGTGATTGCATAGAATCACTGCTGTTGGTCGGCATAGCCATTGCAAGTGTAGGCAATGCAAGCGTAGTACCTAAAATTAACGATAAAATATTCTTTTTCATTATAAAGCTCCCATATGTATTATTAGTAATAATTAAAAACGATAACTCATATTTAATGATAAGCCGTTTTTACTCAAAGGTGTCTGTAAATACTGTATGCAAATTATCAACGATGTAGTTTATATTTCAGTAGCGAACTCATTAAGGTTCTAACAGTTTAATGTTTTCTTGTGACGTTATGAAACTGCCATACTTAAAGTCTAGTCGTTATATTAACTTCTAGATTTCCCCAAAACTCATTAATAGTAAAGGTTTCTTGTGTTATTAAAGCTGTTAATAAATGAGTCTGATAATAATAAATATTTACCGATGTCTCTAGTATTAAAAATATGAATATTTGATTAATTATAGTTATTATTCGAACTTAGGTAACTGTTATTAATAGTTTTTTGAGTGCGATCTGTCAGTATTATAGAAATTTTTGTCAGTAGTTTTTATTTATAATTCAAAGCCAGTGTTTAGATAATTCTTAAGTTCTATTATATAAATCCT
>NZ_PJAS01000027.1 GCF_002836735.1 Psychrobacter sp. 4Bb
CTATATTTATTTAGTCAAGAAGTATTTTCTATTTAATTTAAACAATTTACATCGTCCAAATTAGCAATCCACTTCCCTTTCGACTGGGTGGCATTATACGCTTGTTTGAGTCTGGGTCAAGGTTAATTGAGCTTTTTTTATAATTATTTTACTGAATAAGATTGGCGGCTACTGATCAAAGAGTCCACCACCAAGCACTGGCACCAAACCGCGCACAAAGAAAAGCCCCCAACGAATTAACGTTGGGGGCTTTATCTAGAATAGAGAGCTGACGATGACCTGAGCGCCGTAAAAATTGCATGCCAATTTTAGGCAGCGCAAGAGCAAATCCTTTAGATAGGATTTGCTACGTAGGTCACTAGGAATAAAAGATAAAAAAAAGAGCCACCCAATTAAGGATGACTCTTTTTAAGTATAAG
>NZ_PJAS01000028.1 GCF_002836735.1 Psychrobacter sp. 4Bb
CCATCCCAGATTCTGTGTAACTGCCATTTAGATTAAATGCTTACTGATACGGTCATCAAACATAATCATAAAACGATTCAGAGCAGACGTCCAGTTACGGATTGGCATCGACCACTTTTTAGACGCCTGCTGGGTGGCTAAGTACACCACTTTGAATGCTGCCTGATCAGATGGGAACACCTTACGCTTATTCACTGCCGTCCGAATCACACTGTTTAGCGACTCTATCGCATTGGTGGTATAAATCACTTTTCTGATGTCTTTCGGATACTCAAAGAACACCGTTAAGCCCTCCCAGTTATTGCGCCAAGACTTGACCACGTGCGGGTAATCTTTGCCCCAAGTCTCATCAAAGTGCTCAAGATTGGCCTCTGCCATCTCAAGGGTATCAGCGCCGTAAATGGCCTTTAAATCAG
>NZ_PJAS01000029.1 GCF_002836735.1 Psychrobacter sp. 4Bb
TAGCCGTCACTACGCACACGTAGATTGCCCAGGTCACGCCGATTATGTTAAAAACATGATCACTGGTGCGGCACAGATGGACGGCGCAATCCTAGTAGTATCTGCAACTGACGGCCCAATGCCACAGACTCGTGAGCACATCTTGCTTTCACGTCAGGTTGGCGTACCGTACATCATCGTATTCATGAACAAATGTGACATGGTTGATGATGAAGAATTGTTAGAACTAGTAGAAATGGAAGTTCGTGAATTATTGAACGACTATGACTTCCCAGGCGATGACACTCCTATCGTTAAAGGTTCTGCTACTGAAGCCCTAAAAGGCTCAG
>NZ_PJAS01000030.1 GCF_002836735.1 Psychrobacter sp. 4Bb
CAGCCGTCACTACGCACACGTAGATTGCCCAGGTCACGCCGATTATGTTAAAAACATGATCACTGGTGCGGCCCAGATGGACGGCGCAATCCTAGTCGTATCTGCAACTGACGGCCCTATGCCACAGACTCGTGAGCACATCTTGCTTTCACGTCAGGTTGGCGTACCGTACATCATCGTATTCATGAACAAATGTGACATGGTTGATGACGAAGAATTGTTAGAACTAGTAGAAATGGAAGTTCGTGAATTATTGAACGACTATGACTTCCCAGGCGATGACACTCCTATCGTTAAAGGTTCTGCTACTGAAGCCCTAAAAGGCTCAC
>NZ_PJAS01000031.1 GCF_002836735.1 Psychrobacter sp. 4Bb
TAACAGGAGAATAAGCAATGACTACTCAATCTGACATTAAAAAACTGGCCGAGCAAATGGCTGGTAGCATGAAAAGCTTTGATAACATCAAAGACTTCCAAAAGCAGCTCATGCAATCCTTTATCGATACTGCCTTAGAGGCTGAGATGGAAGACCATCTCGGCTACCCCAAGCATGAGAAAGCAGATAAACCAAACAAGCGCAACGGACACACTAAAAAGACCGTCCGCAGTGATACAGGCGATCTTGAAATCTCT
>NZ_PJAS01000032.1 GCF_002836735.1 Psychrobacter sp. 4Bb
TCTGTGTCATATTCTACGTGTGAGGTGTTGATGGTGATACCACGTGCTTTTTCTTCTGGTGCTGAGTCAATAGACGCGTAGTCTTTGGCTTCGCCACCAGAGGTGATTGCAGCTACGGTTGCGATTGCAGCGGTAAGGGTTGTTTTACCATGGTCAACGTGTCCGATTGTACCGACGTTGACGTGTGGCTTGTTACGTTCAAACTTGGCCTTTGCCATGGGTATTTCCTCTTTTTTTGG
>NZ_PJAS01000033.1 GCF_002836735.1 Psychrobacter sp. 4Bb
ACGCATTTAGTTTTAAGGCTTGGAATGAGCGTGTATTTGCACCAGTCATAGAATATATCGCCATTGATGTTTTTCTCAAAGTAATCAAGCGCAAAAAGCATCTTTTCATACAGAGCACCGATGACATTGGTACGTTTTTTAGCTTGCCAATTGTAGCTATCAATACAAGGTTTACCTATCGGTGCGTAGCCATAAGGACGAATAGTTTC
>NZ_PJAS01000034.1 GCF_002836735.1 Psychrobacter sp. 4Bb
GAAACTATTCGTCCTTATGGCTATGCACCGATAGGTAAACCTTGTATTGATAGCTACAACTGGCAAGCTAAAAAACGTACCAATGTCATCGGTGCTCTGTATGAAAAAATGCTATTTGCACTTGATTACTTTGAGAAAAACATCAATGGAGATGTATTCTATGACTGGTGCAAATACACGCTCATTCCAAGCCTTAAAACTAAATGCGT
>NZ_PJAS01000061.1 GCF_002836735.1 Psychrobacter sp. 4Bb
GTGTATGTTAAATATTTACATAGTTCTTATCTGAACCGCCCCGACTTTATCGGAGAGTGATTTACTTGAGTCAGGCAGCGATGCCTGACAGGGTTAAATTATCATAATACCGCTTTTCAAACTCAAAGGGTGACACATATCCAATCGTGCTATGTAGACGCTTCTTGTTGAACCAATCCACCCACTCAAGGGTTGCAAGTTCAACATCGTTCACACCAGTCCAGTTCTGCTTTAAATAATGAATCACCTCAGACTTGTAAAGCCCATTGACCGTTTCAGCCAATGCATTGTCGTATGAATCGCCTGTTGTACCAACAGAAGCAATCACGCCAGAGTCCGTCATCTTATCAGTATAGCGAATAGATAAGTACTGAACCCCTCGATCACTGTGATGAATGACATCTTTGGGATTGTTTCTATCTGTTATCGCTTGATTTAATGCCGCCATTACCATATCCGTGTTCATACGATTCGATACTTTCCAGCCGACAATAGCGCGAGCAAATACATCGATGATAAAAGCGGTATAAACCCAGCCGCTCAATGTCTTGATATAAGTAAAATCTGCAACCCACAGCTGATTAGGACGATGGGCATTAAAGTTACGATTGACCAAGTCGTCAGCACGCTTTTGGTCGTCACGGCTGTTGGTGGTAATCTTACCCTTACCGCGCCAGACACCTTGTAAGCCGTGCTGACTCATTAAACGCTCGACGGTGCAGCGTGCGATATAAATGCCATCTGCCTTCATCTGCCGCCAGACTTTGCGAGCACCATAGCGGCATTTGCTGTCCTGCCAGATGCGTTTAATCTCGCTGAGATAGTAGTCGTCATGCTGACTGCGCAGTGAACGCCTTTCAGGGCAGCACTCTAGGTCTTTAGTACGGTGATAGGTTGACGGGGCAATCGGTAGTACTCTACAAATCAGCTCGACCCCATAACTACCTCTATAGTCATCAATAAACTGAACCATTATCTGGGTGGACGGTCGAGCTCCGCCTGGGCTTCAAGACCAGCAGCCTTACGTATAATCTCATTGGCTTGCTTGAGCTCTTTGTTCTCGCGTTCAAGCTCTTTGATACGCTCTTTGTCACTTTGAGCCTGCACTGAGGCGGGAATGGTTTGGTCTATGTGCTTTTTATGCCACGATCGCAGTGTCTCAGGCGTACAGCCAATCTTTGACGCTATGGCTTGAATGGCTGACCATGTAGAAGGATAGTCGCTCGACGCTTCTATCAGCATGCGAACGGCGCGTTCTTTAATCTCAGGAGTGTAGGTTTGTCTTTTCATTGTCGTATTCTCTCAGAATGTTGAGTCTCCGACAATCCCGGGGCGGTTCAGTTATTGTTAATAATATGGTCTTTATATACTAAAATATTATTTCCAAGTAAGTCTATCTCGTCGTAAAGACTTACTAATAACGAAAATCTGATGTTGCTAACGACAATCAAGGTTAAAGTTAAATTCTAGCAAAAATTATACTTAACACTATCTATTTTAGGCTTATCTATAAGGGTTATTTGGACTTAGTAAGTAATAATTATTTAGACTGTTTGCACTTATACCAGAGTTAAAAATAGATGATGAGAAAATATTTCTAATATATTATAAGCTAAAACAGTCCAAAATTTAATGTGTTTTTGATGGATATTAACTGGACTAAGTGTTTACCTACCACATCAAGTCATCTGGAATCACATAAGCGGCATACGGATCGTCTTCTGCCAATGCTTCCTCAGCAGTGTCGTTTGACACAACCATAAAGCCTTCCATTTTTGAATCAATTCGATCAGCCAATGGGCGAGGCAATAGCGCGTAGCTCTCTTCCAAGCGTGCGATAACCACGTGGCCAGCCACGATTTGATCGTACAGCTTCTGAGTGATAGCGATCTTCTTCACCTTAGACTCATCTACAAACTGATAGCTAACTTCACCATCTGTCTCAGCTATCTGATGCTGCTTAATCATTTGAATGATATTAGCCTTCAGCGCCTTTTCTTCTAGGGCTTGCTGTTTTTGTTGATTGAGCTTTTGATCTTTCTCAAGCTTTTTCGCTTGTGCTTCTGCCAATGCTTTTTTTGCTTCCATGCTTTCTGAGTCACCAGTACGCTTGGCATGCTGAGTTTGCTTACTGATTTTTTTGGCTTTTTTACTATCGACCAAACCAGCCTTTAATAGTTGAGCCTGTAGGGCATTTTTTGCCATAATACAATCACCTAAATAACGATACTGAAATCATAAATGCTAAAAGACGTATTGTAGCAAAATTTACCAGCGCTTGTGGTTAGACAGTGCTCAGAGTTTATAAAGGCAGCAATATAATACTCTTACAAACCATAAGTAATAATAGGGCTACGAACGGCTAGCACGTTTGCGATGATGGCAAAAGCGCATACATCACTGGATGAAGCCGCCCAAATTGGTTATCATCGAATTGAGGGATATATTTTCTGTAGATGTCTCCCAATAAAGGGCATAGCTTGATTATGTATGACAAGCTGTATAGGAATGAACTACCCACTACCTTAGAGGTAGAGGTTTCTTAGGTAACGCTCATACTTGACACAATATTCTGTATCAGCGGTTAAGCGAATTGACTGAGCTAACCCTGTCGCACCGACAGTTTTTGAGTGTGTAGCCAGTAGCAATCCTTGATGTAAGATGTTGATACTGGCATTAAGGTCGCGGTCATTTTCTTGCATACAACTTGGACAATTCCAAGATCTTAACGACAGCGGTAATTCAGCTTTCGTCAGCAAGTGACCACAGTTTGAGCAGGTCTTAGAGGATGGATACCATCGGTCTATTTTTACCAGCGTTTTACCATACCATTCTGCTTTATAGGCCAGCATGGTGGTGAATGACGACCAAGCGCTGTCCGATATGGCTTTAGCCAGTTTCCTGTTCTTAACCATACCCTTTACATTCAAGTCCTCTATGGCAATCACATCGTGGTTTTTGATGATATTGAATGAGAGCTTATGTAGAAAGTCTTTGCGGCTATTGGTTATTTTCTCGTAGACTTTAGCGACTTTGATTTTTTGCTTTTGGTAGTTACCGCTCTCTGATAGTTTACGTTGATCCGCTTTGGCCACAGCTCTACGTTTGGCTAAAATCTTTTGTTCTCGCGCCAGTTTATCTTGCAACTTTGCCAGAAACTTAGGATTGGCAACTCTGCATCCATTTGATAAGACGATGAAGTGGGTCAGTCCTAAATCAATGCCGATATTAGAGTGAGTCTTTGGTAGTGGCTCAACGACCGTTTCAACCAATAGGCTGACGTAATACTTGTCTGATGGGGTTTTGCTGATGGTGGCACTTTTTATTAAGCCGTTTATTTTATTGGAGAATTTGGCGTTGATATGACCGATTTTAGGCAGTTTAACGGTATGGTTAGTGACTGAAACTGTGCCTTTTTGATTGTTGGTGGTATAGCTGTCTTTGATGCCTTTTTTCTTGAACTTGGGGAAGCCAAACCCGTCTTTGAAGAAACGACCAAAAGCACCTCTTAGCTGTTGTTGCACATTAGCCAAGGCCAAGCTATCCACTTCTTTGAGCCATTCAAACTCTTTTTTGTACTGAGCTGGGGTGTTGTTTAGGGTGTTTTTAGTGGTCTTGTAGTGCGCCATCTTATCACCAAGCATCTTATTCCAAATAAAGCGCGTACAGCCGAATGATTTAGCAAAGAATATTTGCTGATCGGCATTTGGATATAATCTGACTTTATAGGCTTTTAGGATTTGCGTGGGCATACAGACGGTGCTTATATTTCGTGCTATATTTATTATTAATAATACCACACGTAGAAATAGTTACTACCAACAACGCATTCATCCCACTACTTTAGAAGTAGGGGAGTTCCGCGCTAAGGTGTTAAATAACTCAATCTAAGGACAGATTATGACAACATCACAGCACATTTTGGCCTGTATTGACGGCTCGGCAGTGACTGAATCGGTTTGTGACTATGCAGCATGGTATGCCAGTAAACTAAACGTACCTGTTGGGTTATTGCATGTCAGTGACATACCAGCATCGACCAGGCGGGATTTATCAGGTGCTATAGGCATAAATAGCCGCCAGTTTTTATTAGAAGAGTTGTCCCAGTTAGATGAGCAAAGAGCAAAAGTCGTCAACAGCTATAGTAATGCGTTGGTACAAGATGCAAAAAGCCACATTCAAAGCAGTTTTGCTGATGTCAATGTTCGCGTTTATCAACGCCACGGTAAGTTGCTTCCTAGTATTGAGCATTTTAAAGAAGAAAATCGTGCGATTGTGATGGGACGACGCGGAGAAGATCATAAGAACAGTCGGATTAATATTGGTAGTCAGATTGAGACGGTCGCTCGTGGGTCAGATATTCCTATATTGATTTGTTCAGAGAAATTTGAAGAGCCAAGCTCCTATATGATTGCCTTTGATGGTAGCAAAACCTCTATTAAAGCGGCACGAATGGTATCAAAAAGTCCACTATTAAAAGGTCTAAAAGGTCATATCGTGATGGTGGGCAATCATAATGACGTCGCCAAGCAAAGTATGAGCGCCGCCGCTGCACAGTTAGAAGATGCCGGGTTTGTCGTTGAAGCACATCACTTATCTGCTTCTGATGCGGTGGACGGGTTGTTAAAGTTTCAGGTAGAAAACAATGTCGACATTATGGTGGTAGGTGCGTACGGACATTCGAAATGGCAGCAACTGTTTCTCGGTAGTACAACGACAGAAATTATCGCTAGCACTTTATCGCCGGTCATTCTAGTGCGGTAATAACGTCATATATTTGTGTCTATCGTCTAGAGCGTGTCCTCAGTTTTATATTGTGGGTACGCCCTAATCATTTAATATCTTTGGAATATTTGGTGGTGTTCTAAAAAGTATGCTGGTGATAAAAGTCAATAAGAAATCTATGCTAAGTTCTCTGATTCTATAGGGCTTTCAAGGCTTCAAAAATTGTTCAAATTTTAATCAGCATACTTTTTGACACACCACCGAATATTTTATGCTAATTAATGCAGATTTTTCACAACGCGCTTCATTAATCCCTGAAGCACATCAATGGATTAAGTCACCACAAAACGGTGTAGAGCGTGTGATGCTTGATCGTATGGGCGCGGAGAAAGCTCGCGCTACCAGTCTTGTACGTTATGCGCCAAACTCTTACTTCCCGTATCATTTGCATCCAGGCGGCGAAGAGATATTGGTATTATCAGGCACTTTTTCTGCAGATGACACTCATTATCCAGCAGGTTGGTATTTACGTAACCCACCGTCTTCAGGTCATCGGCCTTATAGTGACGAAGGTGCTGTCATTTTCGTTAAATTGCGGCAAATGTCGTCTGACGAAACGCAGCACGTGGCTATCGACACTTATAATGATGCTAATTGGCAGCAACAAGGCAACCGTACTATCTGCCCGCTTTTTTCCGATGGGGTAGAGCACGTTAGTCTACAGCGTATCGATGCAGGCGAGTTGTTATTCACTGAGACAGTTCATGGCGGTGAAGAAATATTAGTTGTAGCAGGCGAGCTAATAGAGGGCGGACAGATATATCAGCAGAATAGTTGGATACGCCTACCGATAGATGCAAATGTACAAATAAAGGCAGGGGTGGAGGGCGTGACGATATACCTAAAAACTGGCAATCCTAACCATATCATCGGTTTAGATATTGAAGAGGTTTGAATGACTTCGTTATTAATAGCTAGTTATTGAAACATACATCATCAAAAACTTTGGCACGTCAATTTTTCAGTCATGAGGTGCCAAATTATCTGTATTAGAACTTAGTACACTATGAGAAATTCTTATCTATATATGAGTATCTTTGTTCTCAAAGTCAGCTAGCATCTCTGTGATTAGCTGATCCTTTTGATGCCATATTTGCTCTACCCATTCAAACATCTGTGCTTTTATCGCTTCATCTGTTTCATAGCCGCCGTTTTTGATCGCAGTAAACAGGTCTTCAGGTATCTCTATATGTCGCACATCGACGCCTAGACGTTTGATGTTACCTTTCCATAGATCACTATAAGTTGGTACACCGTCAGGGTAGACAATCGTCATGTCCAAAATCCCATCAATCTCTTCCCCTAATGCACTCATAGCCAGTGACAACCCGCCAGCGCGCGGTTTGAGTAAATGCGTATATGGGGATTTTTGTTTATCATGTTTGCTAGGAGTGAAGCGAGTCCCTTCTAGATAGTTCAATAGTGTAAAAGGCTTGTCCTTGAGCAATGCACATGCTCGTTTCGCTTCTTCGATATCCTTACCCTTTAGAGCAGGGTTTTTGGCGATGGCTTCTTTAGAGTGTCGACGCATCATAGGAAAGTCGAGAAAGTAGAAAGCTTGACCAATGACAGGGATATATATGAGCTCAAACTTGGTAAAAAAACGCGTCAATGGCAAACGTTTTTCGCTGATATATTGCACGATACTGGTATCAACCCATGACTGATGATTGCTTACCAGTAGATACTTACCGTTGGTATGCACATCGTCAGGTAGGTTAATGCGCCAGTCTTTGCGCGGTAATACGTTATCGATCAATGCATTGTTGCTATTGATCCAATAGTTCGTCACATCGATAACGGCTTTGTCAGCGATGGCAGCACCGGTGATAGCCTTGGTAGCACCCATTACCCAGACAGGTAAACCAGCTAACATACTATTAAAAGTGATAACGCTGGTTGCTGTCGTCAGTGAGGCAGCTTTGCCCAATTTTGGAGCGCGTTCATGTAATTTTTGAACGATTGATTTCAATCGCATATCGAATCCTTTTACTCATACCTATGATGAGATATTGATAATGTTGCTGCATGATTTTAGCAGAAATTAATCTCAGTGTACGAGTGTTAACAACAAATAATAAACAGCATTGGTGAATTAGAACGTACAATTATATCAAGATTTTGCCAAAGCGAAATACGAACCAGACCATAAACACAGTCTGTTTTATTTATAAAAACTAACCGATGAAAAAAGAAATATAGCTTGCTCAAAGGTAAAATGTTTGTAGATGATATTTTGAGTTCAAATATAGCCCTTATATGCTGGCTAGTCTATGAATTTTGTACAGAACCTCTTTTTATAGATTCACAGTGCTACTCGCACATTAGTACTGATCAAATACTAAGGAAGTTAGATATGAAGCGACTACGTTTGATAGCAGATAGGTTATCAATAAATAAAAAAAGGGCGTATCAAGAATTATCTCAATACGCCCTTTGCAATTTAACTGGTTAGATATTAATCAGCCAAATAATCGAGTGAATCAACACTCTATATTTACTATATCAATTAGCCGTGCATACCACGGATAGGGTAGTTGTTTTCTGGGTTTCTAACAAAAGCCAAACCATTTGCCAAGGCTTCAAGATCTGGTCTAGAGAACGGTGCGTTCGAGATATCAACGATATGTACTTTTCCTTCAGCATTGATAACGAATACAGCAGGTTCAGCGAAAGGATGATCAGTTTCTTTTTCTGAACGTGGGTCAGAGATGTATAGACCTAGCGTGTTCATCTGCTCGATAGTCAGACCATAAGCCATAGGGAAACTGACATCTATTTGATCGAGATGACCTTCTAACTGCTCTTTGCTGTCTGCAGATACTGCGATGATATCGACACCGACGTCATAGAAAGACTGTTTTACTGTCTCTAAGGTATTTAAGTATTTTGTGCAAATTGGGCAATGTTTACCACGGTATACAACAACCAGTTTCCAGTCATGACCGTTTTCAGGTTTGCCTAACGAAGTCATTTCACTGTTTAATACTTGTACTTCCATTTTAGGAAACGTAGTACCGGCTTGAATTTTTTGAGCATAATCTGTTGACATAGTTCTTATCCTTTTTAATAGTATTTTTATGGTTAGTTGGTATTTAACAGCCTTACAGTAGCAGTCTTAAGTGCAAAAGTATTGGATGTTTACAGTCGTCCCAAGTAGTAACAGGAAAAATTAACATTACCTTTAAATTCGATTAATAAGACTACTTAAGTAGGCTAGGGCATATCATCAATTAGCACATTGAAACATTTAGTGGTCTTAAAATGGCTAAATTTTGTCAAACATCGTCAGAAATCTTGTCAATATGTTCATATTTGCGGCGAGTTCTTCCTTGTTTGACTGCAATTTTTCTCATTTTGAGCCTCACAATCTAAATGATGACACGCCCTAGTAAGTCATAGACAAAGCGTCTATTTTTTTGCTTCTTCAGTTGTCTGAGCGTCTGTTTTATCTTGAGTTTTTAGCTCAAAGTCTGAGGCGTCATGACGCTCGTGTAGTTGCTCAGCAGGTTCACCCCAAGTGCGGTTTACCTTGCGACCACGTTGCACAGCAGGACGCTCTAAAATCTCAGTTGCCCAGCGGCGTACATTTGGATAGCTCTCAACTTGCAGGAACTCTCCTGCATTGTATGCTTCGCCTAGTATTAGATTGCCATACCAAGGCCAAGTGGCGATATCTGCAATCGTATACTCATTGCCACCTAAATAGCGATTTCCTGCAAGCTCACGTTCTAGTACATCTAATTGGCGTTTCACTTCCATCGTGAATCGATTGATAGGGTACTCAAACTTTTCTGGTGCATAGAAGTAGAAATGTCCAAAACCGCCACCCAAGTAAGGGGCAGAGCCTTGTAACCAGAAGAGCCAATTCATCACTTCAGTACGTGCTGCTGCATCTTTAGGCAGTAGTTTTCCGAATTTTTCGGCAAGATAGAATAAAATAGCGCCACTCTCAAACACACGGCTACCAGTCTCTGTATCCAAAAGCACAGGAATTTTTGAGTTTGGATTTAGCTCAACGAAACCTGATGAGAACTGTCCGCCTTCACCAATTTGAATAAGGTGCGCGTCGTACTCAGCTTCTGTCACACCCAACGCCAATAATTCTTCGACCATAATGGTGACTTTTTGACCGTTAGGGGTACCCATTGAGTAGATTTGCAACGGATGTTTGCCGCGAGGTAGTTCTGCTTCATGCGTTGGGCCAGCGATAGGGCGGTTGACACTTGCCCACTTACCGCCGCTTTCTGCATCCCATGTCCAGACGCTGGGTGGCTCGTAATGATTAGAGTTTGACATAATGATGATACCTTTTTATATACTGTGCTCAGTAGGGTGTAATTGGTAAATCAGCTCCAGTTTATTGTTTTTATTCTGGCATGTCTGCTAGTTGCTTTAAGATGTTTTTGTAGTTTTCTACACCTTGCGCGCCGCTTACCAGATGCCGACTGTTAAAGATAACCGATGGTACGCTTTGAACACCTTGTTGTTTTGAGTGCTGTACGGCTTCACGTATCACATTGGCAAAGCGTTGGTCTGCGATAACGGCGAGTGCTTCATTACGATCTAGTCCAATATCTGCTGCGACATCTGCCAGTACGGTACTGTCAGCCACGTTTTTATTATCAACGAAGTGTGCAACGAATAATGCTTGTTTTAGGTCGTGCATACGTCCTTGCTGATCAGCCCAATGCAGTAACTGATGCGCATTAAAAGTATTGTAGGTACGGAAATCATCGGTAAACTGAAAATTAAATCCAGCTTCTGCACCTGCTGCTGTCATTCTAGCTCGGCTCTCTTTAACGTCTTCAGCAGTTGTACCGTACTTCTCCATAATATGCTCACGATAGTTTCGTCCTCCGTGCGGCGTATTAGAATTTAGTTCAAATGGATGCCAATGAATCTCATGCGGCGTGTTGGTTTGTTTTAATGCCTCGGCCAATTGACTATAACCGATAGCGCACCAAGGGCATACAATGTCTGACACGATGTCTATTTGTAAGGGTTTTTTTACCTGTTCCATAGGATCTCTCATTAGCGATGAATTAAAATGAAAAACTGCTGCCCGAAGATGTTTCGAACAACAGCATGAAAACATCAAATAGACTGTGTCAGCGTTAGCTGAAAAACGTATTAGTCAGCTTTATGCCATTCAAACTTCTGGAATGGTTTGTCGACTGGTGTGTTAGCTAGGTGGTTCGTGTAGTTGCTCATGACTTTTTGAGCAGCACCAAGGATAACTTCAAGAATCTGACGCTTAGTGTAGCCTGCATCTAAAAACGCTTGAACAGCGCTGTCATCAACGTTACCACGATTACGGACTACAGATAGTGTGAAGGTACGCAATGCTTCCAATTTTTCAGTTGGTAGTGGCGTTTCATCACGTAATGCATCAGTGATAGCGTCATCTACTTTCATGCTCTTAGCAATACCAGTATGCGCAGGCACACAGTAATGGCAAGCATGCTCAACGTTGATAGTTTGCCATACAACAGTGGTCTCTTCATCATCAAAGCTACTGTCTAAAAACAGTTGATGTAGCTGTTGGTAGCCTTCTAGTAAGCCAGGCGCTTCAGCCATCACAGCATGTAGGTTAGGTACCATACCAAATGCTTTGATTGAAGAATCAAGTAAGTCTTTGCTTTCTGCTGGGGCTGTGTCTTTATCGTGTAGAGTAAATTCGGTCATAATATAATTCCTGATAATAGGTTTAAGATTTAGTGTGTTTTAGAGTTTTCATGCCCGCTTCAAAGCAGTCGCTGATTTACATTTAATTATTGGCTTGAGTAATCGTTCAAGTAAATTGTAATGGCTAAATTACATTATTCTGCTTAATTCATACTACTCTATTAATATCAATATCTTAAGAAGGTAACACTGTGTAAGTAGTAAGAAAAAACAACGATAAAAATATTTTTTAACTTTAGTGGCTCTGTAGTACGAACAAGACTTATCGAAATGGAGCTGATCGACTTCATCCATTGCATGTAGAGAAAATAGTATTAATATGATGCTTATTATATCAATATATAACATTACTTGAACGACCGTTCATTTGTGGTTATAGTGTATATCAGACAATAAAAATGTGCTTCAAATTTCGACGTCTATTTTTGTTATCTCATTACAGTTTTTATAGTCATTAGTATAGTCACTAGATTTGATAGTCATCAGACGACTGTCTTCATATAATAGGATAAAGTTATGCTTAAATTTTATTTTCATCAAACGCCAAACCCAATGAAAGTAGCATTGTTTCTTGAAGAAACTGGTCTGCCTTATGAGCTTGTGGCAGTAGATACTCTAAAAGGTGAGCAGCATACACCTGAGTACCGTGCTATCAACCCAAACGGCAAAACACCTGCCCTAGAAGATGATGGCAAACGCGTGTTTGATTCTACAGCTATCTTGATGTATCTTTCTGAAAAAACAGGCAAGCTGGCAGGACAGCCAGAAGATCGTAGCGAGATGCTATCGTGGCTAATGTTTGTAGCATCTGGATTGGGCCCTTTTTCTGGTCAATCTGTTCACTTTAGACATAAAGCGCCAGAAAAAATCCCATATGCAATTAATCGCTACCTTCGTGAGGCTGAGCGTCATTATGAAGTGCTAGATACGCACCTAGAAGGCCGTGAATATATGGTTGGTGATAGCTACTCAATCGCTGATATTTCTACTTGGGGCTGGATTGATAAGGCGACAGTTGTACTAAGCGAAGGCGGCTTGGATAATTATACGAATCTAAAGCGCTGGTTTGATAGCATTAATGCTCGTCCAGCGGTACAAAAAGCCCGTGACATTCCTAAAGGTATTGATTTCAAAACTGAGTTTGACGACGTTGCTGCACGCGCGCTTTATCCGCAAAACTTTGATAAAAATAGTTAATCGAAGCAAAGAGACTCAATAAGTCTTATAATATAAAAAGTGATTAAAACCAGTAACTAAGGTTGATTCTACAAACTTTGCCTTAAAATAGATTTTAATGACTATGTGCAGAATTCCTCTACCTTTAAAGTAGAGGGATGAGTATATCATTATTTTTTAGTATAGCTTAAGATGTTATCATACCTTATGCCCAAACAAATCTTAAAAGCTTATAAAGTGAGATTATATCCAAATGACGAACAGCAAGTATTCTTTGCTAAATCATTTGGATGTACCCGCTTTATTTGGAATAAGATGTTAGCTGATAAGGTTAATCATTATAAAGCAAATAAAACGATTCTAAACAACACCCCTGCTCAGTATAAAAAAGAGTTTGAATGGCTCAAAGAAGTAGATAGCTTAGCGTTAGCTAACGTGCAGCAGAACCTTCGCAGCGCCTATAAAAAGTTTTTCGAACAAGGCACAGGCTTCCCTAAATTCAAGAAAAAAGGTATCAAAGACAGCTACACCACTAACAACCAAAAAGGGACGGTTGCACTCACATATAACAGTGTCAAACTCCCTAAAATTGGTCATATCAAAGCAAAAATACATCGCCGCATTAATGGGCTTATTAAAAGTGCCACTATCAGCGCAACTCCATCTGGTAAGTACTTTGTCAGCCTATTGGTTGAAACAGTAGTGGAGCCGCTACCAAAGACTTATTCTAATATAGGCATTGATTTAGGATTGACCAACTTTATTGTCTTATCAGACAGTACTAAAGTTGCTAATCCTAGGTTTCTATCGAAGCTGAAAGACAAGCTTGCGCGTGAGCAAAAGATTTTAGCCAAACGTAGAGAGGTTGCTAAAGCTCAGCAGCGTAAGCTGTCAGACAGTCGTAATTATCAAAAGCAAAAAGTTAAAGTCGCGAAGATTTACGAAAAAATAACCAACCAGCGTCTTGATTTTCTACATAAACTCTCATTCAATATCATCAAAAACCACGATGTCATTGCTATAGAGGACTTGAACATTAAAGGGATGGTTAAAAACAGAAAGCTTGCCAAAGCTATTAACGATAGTTCATGGTCAGTCTTTACAATTATGCTTGCTTATAAAGCAGAATGGTATGACAAAGCGCTTGTGAGAATAGACCAATGGTATCCGTCATCTAAAACATGCTCAGGCTGTGATTATGTTCTTGGCAAAGATGACCTTAAACTCAGCGATAGATTATGGGACTGCCCAAGGTGTCTACAGACCCATGATCGAGACATCAATGCCAGCATCAATATCTTAAATCAAGGATTGATATTGGTTAAACAATCAAAAACTGTCGGTGCGATAGGGTTAGCTTAGTAAATTCGCTTAACCGCTGATACAGAATAGCGTATTAAGTAAGAGCGTTACCTAAGAAACCTCTACCTATAAGCAAGGTAGTGGATAGTTCATGGCAAAGATATTAAGGTGAAAATTATGAGTGCTCCGATAAAGTTCAATCGTGAGGATGTGATCGAAAAAGCAAAAAATCTCTATTGGGAAAAAGGCTATCACGCGACATCAATGCGCAATTTGCAAGATGTGGTGAATATGCACCCAGGTAGTATTTATGCAGCTTTTGGTAGTAAAGATAAACTATTTACAGAATCGCTGAATCGCTATGCCGCAGATGGTGCCAAGAGATTGGCCGACTGTATTGAGCAAAAAGACACAGTGTTGGATGGCTTAAAACATTTTATCCATACGGTGATTGTCTGTAATAGCGCCACTGCGCCTAGTGGTATGTGCATGATCGTCAAAACAGTCGCTGAGCTTACTCAAAACGATAGTCCAGATTTGCTCGCACATGCAACGAATATCTTAGAAGGTATAGAGGCGTCATTTGCCGTGCTCTTTGGACAAGCCATTGATAGCGGTGAAATTAGCGCAGAAAAAGATCCAGTTGAGCTGGCGCGTTATTTCCAAATTCAAATTATAGGTCTCAGGACTTATGCGCAGGTCACTAACGACAATGATGCAGTAGAGAAATATATCGATGATATTTTTAAAAATATCGTATAGCAGGGCTGGATAAAAAGCAGATTTTTAGTTATGACAGCTCGCGCCTTTTGTCGTTGACCAATCATCATATAGTCAGTCTTTTATAAATAAGATACAATACTTTTAAAACCGAGAGAAAGATATTAATAACGATGACTTATTCTGCAGACTTCCGGGCGCAAGTGATCAAAAGCGTCAAAAACAAAGACATGACTATTCGTCAAGCGTGTACTTTCTATAATGTTAGCAAAACGGCGTTACAACGCTGGTTGAAGAACCCTAGTATCAAACAATCTCGGGATAAACCACCCAGTAAAATACCAAATGAAGCACTTCTTCAAGACGTTGCGCAATATCCAGACGATTACATGTATGAGCGAGCACAGCGTTTAAATTGTAGCAAATCAGGCATTGAGATTGCCTTAAAGCGTTTGGGTATCAGTCAAAAAAAAGACCTTGGAACATCCAAAAGCCTGTCTGATCAAAAGAACGGCGTATTTAAGTAAGCTTGATCGCTTTACGCAACAAGGCTACCCCATTATTTATATGGACGAGAGCGGCTTCGAAGCTGAAACAACAAGACCTTGTGGCTATGCGCCAATCGGTAGCCCTTGTATTGATAGCTACAACTGGCAAGCAAAAAAGCGTACTAACGTAATAGGCGCTCTGTATAAAAAGATACTGTTTGCGCTTGATTACTTTGAGCAGAATATTAACAGCAACATATTCTACAACTGGTGCAAACGAACACTAATTCCAAGCCTTAAAACCAAATGCGTTATTGTCATGGATAATGCTCGGTTTCATAAAAATAAGCGTATTCAAAAACTACTAAATAGGCATGGCCATCGTATTTTATGGCTGCCACCCTACAGCCCTGATCTGAACCCTATCGAGAAAAAATGGGCGCAAGCTAAGTTTCTACGCCAAGGGTGGATGGAGAATAATCTACCTAAGCTCTTTCATGATATGGGTTGTATCCCTTTTATTGTGGATTGACTATATTATTACTAAAAACCCTGATTGCTAGTACATTAGCAATCAGGGTTTTCGTTATCTATTACTGTGCTTTTGGATTGTCATTGATGAACTTCAGTAGAAGCTCAGCCAACGTTTCGCCTTGGTCTTCTTGCAGAAAATGACCGCCATTAACAATAGTCGTATGATTTTGGCCTTTGGTACCAGGAATTAGCTTTTGCATGATGCGATCACCGCCACCAGTTACGGGGTCAGAATCACTAAACAATGTAATCAATGGCTTGTTCCATTTGCTTAGCACGCCCCAAGCTGCACGGTTGTTTTCTGAAGCAGGATCATCTGGTGTCGTGGGCACTAGGATAGGAAACTGTCTAGCACCTTCTTTATAGGACTCATCAAGGAAGGGTGCATCGTAAGCATCCAGTACGGCTTGAGACAATGTCGTTGTGGTACCGCTTTTGATGGTGCCTGCTACATTGAACTGCGGCGTCTCCTGAGAGAACTTCTGCCATTTGCGAAAGCCTTCGCCCGGATCGTGATCCCCAGTCGGTAGCATCGTGTTGCCTGCTGCGACGCGATCGAATTTATCAGGATGCGCTGCTACTAAGCGTAGACCGATTAAACCGCCCCAATCTTGACAAAACAGTGTGATATTTTTTAAGTTCAACTGATCAAACACCGATTGCATCCAATCGACATGGCGCTGATAAGTATAGTCAGTACGCGATGCAGGTTTGTCTGAACGTCCAAACCCAGGAAGGTCTGGTGCAATAACGCGGTGTCCTGCTGCTGTTAGTATGGGAATGACTTTGCGGTACAGATAAGACCAAGAAGGCTCACCATGTAATAATAAGATAGGGTCGGCGTCGCTTGGGCCTTCATCAAGGAAGTGTACGCGTAGCTCGCCACCTTCTGTATCATCGACCATCAAATATTTCGGTTCAAAATCGTAATCTTGCAAGTTAGCAAAACACGATTCAGGTGTCCTAAGTTTTTTCATACATCATCCTTGGGTTAGAAAAATAACAGTGCATTCTGGCACAGGTGTTAGACAGTCTATTAAAAATGAGTCTCTAAGTGCTACTCGACTATCACTGGTAATCCTAGCGATAAAACTATCTGCCGATATACTATGTTGATTAAACGTTCAAAATGAAAACTATACCCTACATGCATTCGTTGCTGCAAACATTAATAGTGGATGCGTCAGTAGCATCCACTATATATAGGATAGGTTTTGAGTTTCATTTTATAAGGCTAATCTAATCGTGACGCCAGTAGACCTTTACCACGACATCGGTACGACTTAGCTCAAGTCGGTCTTTCAGCAATGGGCGCAATGCTTTGGCAGTATTTGCTTCTAGCGCCCCCCAAACTTTATCAATCTGTAGAGGATTGTCAGTCAAATAGTCGCCTAACTCTCTGTCAATTAGCGTGGCTAACTCTGCTCCTGAGTTTGGTTGATTGGTCACTATAGGCAATACGGTAAAACGATCATCCTTGCGGCTTTCCGTATCGCAATCATTATTAGTGTCACTGTCAGTATTGCTGTTGTCATTACCAATGTTATCAATGCAACTGCGCATTTTTACAGTATCGAGGTAGCTTTGATCGCCTGCATCTTGCGTCACGCAAATGACCAATGGTGGTGTAGGATTGTTCCATAGCTCTAGCAGTCGTGCTGCCGTTGGCATTGATGTCTCATCGACAATCAGTACCGCTTGACCGTCTCGTAAGTGCTCTACCTTTTCTGGAAACTCTCGTTTTGTGACGACGGTCTCGCCTGCTTGTAGTGCTGTTGCCCAGTTGCCGCCCGGCGTATCCCCATGCAAAAAAACATCGACCCAAGCTCTTATCTCATCATCAGCTTGCCATGCTTTTCTCAAAGTGTAATAACAGTGAAGACGAGCAGGGCGTACGTTCTCCTTATCGCTACCATTAGTTTTATAGTCACCAGCTTTATTGCCATCAGTGCTATCAGTCATCAATGCGTTGGTCATTGCATTGTGCTCTAAATCAAACAAGTAAGCGTAACCCGCTTCGTTGGTAGGTACTGACGTCGAGTTTTTTGCGCCCTTAGCATTACTTAATTGAGCGGCATTATTTAATGGCGTATCGCTTAATGACAGCATGCTCAATTCAAGGCGCAGCATATTTTTGCTGATTCTATAGCTATTTTGTACCTCAAATACTTGCTTGGTCAGTTTGATTGTTTTTTTGCCTAGCTTTTTATCTGCTCTTTGTTTTAGCAAAATATATTGGGCTTGCAAGTCATCAAGCTGGAAGATGGGGGCGGCAAAAGCGATAAAGAAAGTCTGGTTATGGAGCGAGGTATTGTGAGCGCCAGCTGGTTGAATTTCTGAGCTTTTTAGACAAGTCTGTATAGCAATACCTTCAGCATAAATATCAGTTATTTGCGCATCGACCAGATCCAATTCGGTGGTAGATAATGAGGTAAATGCACTCAAAAATCCAAGCAGTTCGTCGAGGTGCTCTTCATTAATATGCGCGACCACACCTGCTATTTCAGGGTCGTTTAGGGGAGTGTGTTGATTGTTTTGGTTATCGATGTTTTCTGTAGAAGCTAAAAGAAGATTAGTCATATAAATACTCGCAATCAACAGAGCGTTGAAATTAAAGTGAATGAGTTTATAGTTAATGATAATTGTTTTTGTTATCATTTACGAGTAAAATCAATTTTTATTGTGGTTTGATCGTCAAAAATTGGTCTACAACCGATAGCCGATAAACCCTAATTTTTATGACATATTATTTTTATCAACAATGAGTGCTTATATGCTACGTGCAAACCAGCTGACTATCAGCCGTCAAGGAAATACTCTATTAGACAATGTGACTTGTGAGATTGATACCAATCAACTGGTGGCTTTGGTTGGGCATAATGGGTCTGGCAAGTCGACCTTGATCAAAGCGCTAGCGGGTGAGATGGCAAGTAGTAGCGGCAATGCCACTTTAGATGAGCACAGTATCAATGACTATGGCAGTAAGGAATTAGCGCGGCAAATGGCATATCTGCCGCAGCAATTGCCAGAAGCTGCTGGATTCACGGTGCGTGAGCTGGTCATGCTAGGGCGCTATCCTCATCAAAAATGGCTGCAAAAGCCAACTCAAATAGATAAAGACAAAGTCGCGCAAGCATTAAAAGTGACTCAAACCGAAGCGTTTGCTGATCGAATTACTACCACGCTATCTGGTGGTGAGCGCGCTCGTGCGTGGCTTGCGATGTGTCTGGCACAGGATACCCGTTACTTATTGCTCGATGAGCCACTTGCTGCACTTGATATGCACTATCAAATCGAGGTCATTCAGCTCATTCGTCGTCTGGTGGACGAGCAAGGATTAAGCGTGGTAATTATTATCCATGATATTAATTTGGCCGCGCAATATGCCGATCGAGTCATCGCGCTGAAAAATGGTCAAATATGCCACAACGGCGATATCGCCAGTACCATGCAACCTACCGTGCTACACGATATCTTTAATGTCGATATGCAGCTACTCAGTCATCCTATTACTGGACAGCCTGTCGCTGTCGCTTAACGTCTGGTTTTTGCCCCTTCTTTTTAATTCGCCTACAAAGATACGCTTCTATGCCTCCCGTTTTTTATACAGATAAATTATCGAAACGTCTACTAGTTACGTCAGTATCAGTAATGACAGCACTGAAATGGTTCGCCCTCGCATTGTGTTTGGTATTGACCGCCTGTAATAGTCAAACATCCACTACCTCAGAAGTAGAAAACAGTCATAGCGATAGGATGAATATCGTGTCTCCTGACTGGGGTAATGCAGCGACTTTAACAGCGATGGGGCATGCACCAATTGCGACAGGTGATGTCAGGGTTTGGGACAGATGGGTGGGAAGCCCCAAACTGCCAGCGTCGATAACAGACTTAGGTATACGCTATCAGCCCAACGCTGAGCTAATCGCTCAACTGCCTGTCGATATGGTCATAGATAATTATTTTTATGAGCATGCACGTAACTTATACGGCGATGTCCCTGCGGAATCTGTGATGTCTGCGGCAAAAGGAGAGACGGCAACTTGGGCTGACTATACCGAGCCGACGCGGGAGCTTGGCGTACTGATCGATAACCCAAAGATGGCTGAAGACTATATTGCACAAAGTCAGAAAAACATAAAGCTAGCCAGTCAGCAATTCAAGGAGCGTTATCCAAAAGCCAAGAAATTCGCAGTGGTACAGTTTGCGGATGCTAATAACATGCGTATGTATGTGGCAAACAGCTTATTTCAGCCTGCGTTAGAGCAGATGGACAGAGAGCTTGTGGTATTGGGAAAGGGCAATCAGTGGGGGTTTGTGCCAATACGAATGGGAGATTTGGCGCAATTAGATGATGAGACTTGTTTATTAATTATCGATCCACTAAGCCCAATTACTAGAGCTGAAATTGATGACAGCTTGATTTGGCAGCGCCTAGGTTATGGCAATACCCGCTGTGTGGGCGAGCTACCACCAGTATGGATTTATGGGGGGATGTCATCATTGATCAGCTTAGCAAATAACTTGTCAGAAGTTTCATTAAAAGGCGGGGAAGTACTATGAGCGCCAATGCAGATACTCACAACAACCAAAACAATAATATCAATAACCACATCGACAGTTCTCATAACAACAGTGCTCATACGATGACATTAGCCTCTCAAGCAGCAACGGTTTCAAAACCTTCATCAACGTTATCATCGTCGCAATCATTGAAACAGTCATCATCACCACTGAATCAGCCACCGAACCAACCCAATTCTCAAACTTCCTTGTTTGCCAATTTGTCTTGGCGACTATGGGCCATGCTCATCGGATTAGCGGCTCTGTCATTATGGAGTAGTTGGGCACTGCTAGATCAGCAGTGGACGCGCCCAGTCAGTGACTTGCTTATACCAAGCTCGCAATTGGATATTGCCAGTATGGCGATACAGCTGCATCTAGTGGCGACCAGCGTGGTGGCGTTGTTGGCTGGCGGGCTATTAGGCGTGGTCAGTATTTTACTACAGCAATTGGTAAAAAACCCCTTAGCATCAGATACGACGCTAGGGGTGGGCGTGGGTGCACAGTTGGCCATGCTCATTGTCACGTTGTTTTTGCCAAGCTTGGCTATTTATGGCGGAATTTACGTGGCCTTTGTGGGGGCTATCATTAGTATGGGTCTGGTATTTGCCTTGTCAGCACCCAGTCGATTTAATCCATTGATTTTGATATTGGCCGGTTTGGTCGTCAATATTTTGCTGGCCGCAGTAGCCAATGTTCTAGTACTGTTTTTTGCTGAGCGTAGTAATGGCATGCTGTCATGGGCGGCTGGGTTTTTGGCACAAAATAGCTGGCATACCAGTATCGCGCTAGTCATCACTGCTATTTTGATGGCGGTCGTATGTCTGCCATTACTAAAACCATTAACGCTGATGAGTCTAGATGACACGCAGGCAAAACGTCTGGGTGTACCTATTAATGGGATTCGCGCACTTGTTGTATTGGTGGTCGCCGTTGTGACCGCTTTAGTGGTTAGTGAAGTGGGCTTGATTGGTTTTATTGGTCTTGGTGCGGCAAGTTTGGTCAATGCGCTGGGCATCTCTGCTATTGGTAAGCGTTTGGCTACTGCTTTTGGGTTGGGGGCGCTGCTGTTGTTGTTGACCAGTAATGTCGCGTTACTGCTTGAGCCGTTACTTGATATGCAGATTCCAGCTGATGCCATGACAGGTATCTTGGGTGCACCGCTGATTATTTGGCTGATTTTGCGTCAGCGTCGCGAGCGGATAGAGACAGTGACACCGATGCTTGCAGGTAAGCATACATCCATTGCCTTTTGGCGATGGGGCGTTGGCGTGCTCGCTATTATCATGTTTGCCTGTTTATTTGTACAAGATATCAATGGTTGGGGGCTCAGTACGGACTGGGCACTCACGCAGCAGTACCGCTTACCTCGCAGTTTGAGTGCTGCTGCCACAGGCTTGATGTTAGCAGTCGCCGGTGTGCTACTGCAAACATTAACGCGTAACCCTATGGCCAGTCCTGAGGTGCTAGGTGTCAGTTCAGGCGCGGCACTTGGGGTTATTTTAGGGTTTTTATTATTACCAAGTTTAGGGCTATCTGCGGGAGCAGGGACGTTGCTAATTTCAGGACTGTCAGGGGCGATGGCCGTGCTGCTATTGATTATTTGGCTAGCACGCAGGGTCAGCTCAGGTTATTTATTGTTAGTAGGTATAGGCATTGCCGCCATGATGGATGGGGTGATGCATATGGTCAAGCTTTCAGGAGATCCGCGTCTAGAAGCGATGCTCAGCTGGCTGTCAGGGACAACTTATAGCGCTCAGCCCAGTACGGTATGGTATCTCATTGGCATCGCTGCTATCTTATTTGTGCTTAGCCTATTGCTGATTAAGCCTTTGCGAGTTCTTGGGCTAGGTACAGGTGTGGCGCGTAATTTGGGTGTGGCGGTTACGCCAGTGACTTTGTCGTTATTGGCATTAGTAGCAGCACTTAGTACGGCCAGCACGCTTGCCGTTGGCCCATTGAGCTTTATTGGTTTGATGGTGCCGCATTTGGCTACTTCACTGGGAGCTGTGAAGCTTGAACGACAATTGCCACTAGCTGCACTTTTAGGGGCAGGGGTAATGGTGATAGCGGATTGGATTGGCCGTTATGTTATTTTCCCTTATGAGCTGCCAGCTGGTACGATTGCTGCCATTATCGGTGGTGGGTATTTCTTATGGCTCATTCGTAAGGTACCAGCCTCAGCAAAAAGGTAGCTCATGTCTGCAAGCATTGAATTTGAATAGCCGACAATTTTGACTTCATTCAGCAGAGGCTTATCTAACCTTATTTGATCAGTATTTTGATAAGAATAATGATGCTAAGTTTCAGCGAGATTGGATGACGTGCTCGGCAGGCTAGCAAAATAATAACTAGGAGCAAGTCATGCCGACCATCACTCAATTTTATGGTGCCACTGCTTAATGAGCAATGCCCCTATAAATAAGGCATCTACAACTGAGTCGCCTATAAGCGAAGTCTCTCAGAGTAGTAGTGATGGCTTGAGCGACAAACAAGTACAGCAGATATTACTGACATTACTACTCGGCGGTACGGTCGTCAGCTTTAGCAATAGTGCGCTCAATCCAGCGATTCCTGTCTTTATGTCGGTGTTTGATGTCGATATCGTGATGGGCGGCTGGGTGCTAAATGCTTATGTCTTGGCCATGAGTGTGGGGCTGATGCTGAGTGGCTACTTAAACAAAAAGTTTCCTTTTAAGCATGTTTATTTGGCGGCAATTTTTGGATTTATGTTGGGCTCAGTTATTGGCATGCTGGCGTCTAGTATGAGCTTTGTCATTATTGCTAGGGCTATACAAGGACTGAGTGGCGGTCTGATTATCCCGCTGTCTATTGGTATGCTGTATCAGATTTATCCGCAGCAACAGCACGGCAGAGTAATGGCGCTATGGGGCATTGTTATTATGATGTCATTAGCGTTTGGCCCTTTGGTCGGTGCTTACTTGGTTGAGCAGTTTGCGTGGTGGACACTGTTTGCCATTACGTTGCCACTTAGTGTGGCGGTCATGGCGATGGTATGGCGGCTAATACCTGACATGCGCTCACATGATCAAGAAACCCCTTTCGATATCATCGGGTTTATCAGTTTGCTTGTTTGGCTGCTTGCGATGATGGTTTGGCTGAGCACGCTGAAAATAGATTTTACTGGCGGGCTACTCAGCAGTGACGGATTATTAAAGATAGCCACGTTGGGTTTATTATCTATTGGATTTCTACTGTCTGCGATGGTTTGGTGGGCATATGAGCGGCGTCAGCGTCATCCGTTATTGAACGTGCGCTTGTTTAACAATAAGACCTATTTGCACAGTAATATCATTAGCATTAGCCAAACAGTCGGTTTGATGTTGTGTCTCTTGCTATTGCCCGTGTTAATCCAAGACGTGATGGGCGAGAATGCCTTATGGACAGGTGTTGTCCTGATGGTCGCGACGCTCGTGGCCAGTATCACCACGCATTACGCTGGCAAGCGGGTAGACAAACGCGGTGCCCGAGGGATTGGTATGGCGGGTATCACGATTAGTGCGCTGTCTACCTTTATGCTGGCGTGGTGCTTGTATCAGCCCAAGCTTTGGCTATTAATGCTAATTATGAGTGTACGAGGTATTGGGGTAGGCTTGGCGTATCTGCCAACCACCACGGTTGGGTTTAGTAGCTTACCCAAAGACGCAGTCACTGAGGGAGCCGCCCTTAATAACATCAGTCGCCGTATCATCTCTACTATATTTATCACGCTGTCCACCCTTTATATAGGCAGTCGAAGTGCGCAGTTATTGGCAGCAGGTAGTAGTAACAGCATGGCAAGCGCGATCCAAGAAGTATTGGTAATTATCGCTGTAATTTTGATATTTACGATTCCTTCAGCGTGCAAATTACCCCGCGCGCCATAACGATCAACTTCATAGTTGGGCAGCATGTAGATTACCGGTGTCAATGACGATCTGCTTGAAGGCTTATCCCTTTTATCTATTTATTTGAACAAACTTTGAGACAAGCCGCTTATGTCACTGTCTAACCATTTCGCCAAATTTACCAAAGAAACGGACGGTAATTGCAGTAAGTCAGTCAACATGGTCACTCGCTACTTATAAAAACCTATTTGTAAATACTTATAGAAATAAAAATCATTATCATTTAGAATGTCATTCACAAAGTTAGTACATACAGTATTATTTGCTAAATATAACGCGTATCACTGTCCACCTATCCAACTAAGTGAAATAACCTAAGTGAAGTAATTATGAAAAGCCACCATCATGTTGCTCTATCTCTTCTTACCCTTTGTATCAGCCAGCAGTTATACGCCCAAACTAATACCAATTCAGTGCAAAGTGCATCAGGTGTGCAGGCCACCGCTGCGGCGACCCCGAATGCATCATCAAGCGATGTACCTAGTGTGACTTTAGATGCTATTACAGTTAGTGCCAATGCCAAAACAGGCACAGCGCTGGCACAGAAAATCAGTGAAATGCCTGCTGTCACGCAAGTGATTTATGAGGCGGACATTCAGGCGCAGGCGACAGGTAACCGCACGGTTGGGGACATCTTAGCCCAGCTCGTGCCCAGCCTTGGCGTGAGCAGCGGCTCGGTTAGTAACTACGGCACGACCATGCACGGGCGTCCTGTACAGTATTTGCTAAATGGCGTGCCATTATCTGGCTCGCGCAGTCTGTCACGCGAGCTAAACAGCATCGACCCTGAGCAAATTGAGCGCGTCGAAGTGCTCTCAGGTGCGACCAGCATCTATGGCGCGGGGGCAGCCGGCGGTCTGATTAATATTGTGACCAAATCGACGGCAGGCTATGGCTTGACAAGACAGACGCGCCTTGGCATCAACAGCAGCCGCGAGTTTAAATCCGACTCGCTCGGCTATCATGTGGGACAAAGCATCGGCTACGGCGGCGAGCGCGTGTATGGTAATGTCGATGTAGACTACGAGACCACAGGTGGCAAGTTTGACAGTCATGGCGACCGCATCAGCCCTGATGCCAACCAAACCGACAACCAAGACACCGATACTATCAGCGTCAACGCCAACCTTGGCTTTGATATTAGCGATACCAAAACCATGAATCTTGCGGCGACTTATTATGACAGCGAGCAAGATACCGATTATGGCGTCGATTACGGCAATGATCTGTCTGTACTGCTAGTAAAAGGTACTATACCGTCACTACGTGCTATCGATGGCGCCAATATCGAAAACCAGCCCTACAATACCAAAAGCTCGGTCAACCTAAACTACAATGACAGCGACTTTTTGGGTTCTAACTTAAGTCTGACAGGCTATTACCGTGACGAAAAGGCGCGCTTTTATCCGTCAGGAAAGCTTTTTAACAAACAAGCCCAAGAGGTGTGGGTAAATAATGGCTTGACGGATGAAACAACCTTAGGAAAATTATTGGCTGCATCGGCTGTGGTTACTCAATCAGAAGCGGACATTGAGGTGATGGGATTGCGCGCCGCTATGCAGACTGAAACCGATGTTATGGGTAAAAATACCTTGTTCAGCTATGGCGCGGACTTTGAACGTGAAGAGAGTGAGCAGACCTATTATGGCCAAGACCTGACTACCTTCCTTGCAAGTAATGGCTTGACTTCAACAAGTAATGGTCTGAGCTATAACGGCGGACCAAAAACCACTATCGATAAATGGGGCGCGTTCGTCAATGCCGATGTGGATATGACCGACAAATGGCACACCAGCGCTGGCGTGCGCTATCAAAACATCAAATCGGATACCGACCGTTTTGTGCCCATTTATGAACAGCTATTGGCGGATTATTTTGCGACCAATGGCATCAGTGATATTGCTGACGCTTACGGTATTGATTACGAAGCAGGCGCGGTTGAGGCGGGTAGCAGTAAGCACGACAAAGTGCTGTTTAACCTTGGTACCAGCTATCAGTTGACCGATGACGACCAAGTCTTTGCTAACTTCTCGCAAGGCTTTACCACGGCTGACGTGCAGCGCGCCTTACGTGACGTGCGCGCTGGATTTGTGGTCAACTCAGACAATATTCAGCCCATTTCTATCAATAACTACGAGCTGGGCTGGACAGGTACGCGCGGTGATACCAGCGCAAAGGTTAGCGGTTTTTATAACGACTCAGACAAAACCGTGCGCTTTACCAACGACTATACCGTCGAAGTCGTCGATACGGACGAACGTATTTACGGCGCTGAAGCCTCGCTCACGCATGATTTAAACAAAGACTGGCAAGTAGGCGGCAGTGTTGCTTATACCCGCGGGCAATACAAAAAAGACGGCGACTGGCTGGAGCTGGATGCAGTACGCCTGACGCCACTCAAAGGCACGGCATACGCGCAGTATAACTTTAGCGAAGGCAGTAACATTCGCTTGCAAGCGCTGGCAGTCGGCGGTAGCGACAAGGCTTATAAAGACCAACAGAACGACCCAGACGCGAGTGCGCAGCCATTGACAGGCTATGCGACCTTTGATGTGCTTGGGCAAGTCAAATTACCTGTCGGACGTATGGGCTACGGCGTGTATAATATCTTAAACAAAGACTATCAGACCGTGTATCATCAAACGACCTTTGGCGATTTAAACCGCTTACCTGCTTCAGGGACAACTTACGGCTTGAGCTATACCGTGGATTACTAAAAAGCGTCACGCATTAAAAAACCCTTCATGCTATGAAAATTTAGCGTGAAGGGTTTTTTAATGTTCATAACTCTCTAAATCATTCATCTGCTCCAAGAGTATTTGCTAGCGTTTCCAACTTCACGCTTTATCAGGTGTAAAATTCTTCTTTAGTATTTTATGATTGACTTATAGCGTATCAATGCTAATCTAAGCACTCTTTGGGGAGTAGCCTGCTTTCGTACTGCGAAAGCGTTCGTATCAACATACTTGGCCACATGCCATGGTGCGAACACCTCTCGGTTGGCGAGACCATCGATATATCTACACTGCAGGTCGGGGGTGTGGCTATGTCGTGGACTCTATACTCGACCAGAGAAAATCACATGAATCCTATCGCACTTCTATTACTTGCTTTTTCTATGTCTACGGATGCCTTTTCTGTGGCAATCAGTAAAGGAGCAATTCTTAAAAACCCTCGTTTTATTGAAGCCTTCAGAATGGGTGTTATTTTTGGCACCATTGAAGCGATCACGCCTATTATTGGTTGGTTAATTGGTCACTCTGCTACATCCTTTATAGATGCGTCTTTTATTGAGGCATGGGATCATTGGGTCGCGTTTGTCATTCTTGCAGCTCTCGGTCTGCACATGCTTTATGAGGGACTGAAACCAAGTGATGAAACGGCAGAAGCGCCGTCGAGACATTCTTTTTTCAAACTTGCTTTGACTGCATTTGGTACCAGCATCGATGCCATGGCTGTCGGTGTGAGCCTAGCATTTGTAAAGGTCAATATTTTACTGGCGGCAGGTCTTATTGGCTTGGCCACTACAGTAATGGTCACGCTAGGGGTGATGTTAGGAAAAGCATTGGGCTCCCTAATCGGTCATAGAGCTGAAATATTTGGTGGTGTGATGCTAATTGCCATCGGTGCATGGATTTTATTAAGCCATCTTCAATGATTATATAAAAACTGTCTACTACGAACAGATAGTCATTACATGTATAGATCTGTTACTGACTTTTGGATGTAGAAAACCTGTTTACCTAAGAAAAGCCTATTTATATTAATAATTAGGCTTTTTGGGTCTAAAACTAGCACATTACGCTGTAGCGGCTCGCAAGAGGTCTAAAAAAATTAGCACTACAAAACTATCAATAATTATCCGTTGTCAGCGAAGAGGCTTGAATAAAGTGCCTATATCTATGCTTATACACATAGTTGTTATTTACTAAAAAAACAACAGACAATAAAAAAGACCTCCAATCTCTTGAAGGTCTTTTTTATTAAAACTCAAATATGGTGGGCCCAGTAGGACTTGAACCTACGACCAAAGGATTATGAGTCCTTGTTTTTACAACAACAATACACAATGGATGGCGATAATTAGCTGCAATTATTGTCTGAAAGCCTTTCCCATTAAAGGATGGGATTAAAAGATAAATATACCTATCAACAAGTAGATATGCGTATCAATAAATTTAGAGTATCAAAATAGTATCAAATTAATAGTATTGATACTCTCTAAAAGTCTAAATAGTTATGGCTGCTATCTACTGATACTTAACAGTAAGGGACAAGTATTCAGTTCAAGGTATCAAAAAAGCTAGCTGCTAGCTGGCTTTATTTATATGTGGTTGAAATAAAGATATTTTAGGGTGTGTTGACATATAGAGAATAATTGATAATCATATTGTTATGACAAGATTAACACTAAGTGATGCCCAGTGGGCAAAGATAGAACCGTATTGTGCAGGTAAAGAGACCGATGTTGGTAGAACAGCGGTAAATAATCGACTATTTATCGAAGCTGTTCTATGGATTGTCCGAACAGGTAGTCCGTGGCGAGACTTACCCCCTGAATTTGGTAACTGGAACAGTGTTTATAAGCGCTACCGTCGATGGGTAAAAAGCGATAGATTCAGCAAGCTATTTAATGCTCTGAATGACTCAGATTTAGAGTATGCCAAGATTGATGGCACTATTGTTAAGGTACATCGTCATGGACAAGGCGCAAAAGGGGGGCTTGTCATCAGGAAATTGACAAATCAAGAGGCGGTATGACCACTAAAATCATGGCAATGGTTGATGCATGAGGCAACCTTGTTGATTTTACTTTATTGAAAGGACAACAGCATGACATGGCTGGCGTTAACCCTTTAATGAAAGACAAAGAGTTTGATGCATTGCTTGCTGATAGAGCCTTTGACACGGATTGGCTACTGCTAGACTGAAAAGAGCGTGGTAGCAAAGCGGTCATACCCCCTAAACGCTCTCGTTTAAAGCAACGAGCGTTTAAAGCAACGAGATTTCGATAAAGAAATGTACAAGTGGCGTCATTTAATCGAGAACTTCTTCTGTAAGCTGAAAGATTTCAAGAAAATGGCCATGCGTGCTGAAAAAACGGATGAGTCGTTTGCTGCTAATATCTATTTAGCAGCGACGATTATCCATTTACGGTAATTGTCAACACACCCTAGTTAAATCTACAATTTAGAATTAATACCTTTAAAGTATCCAATTAAGAGATATTTGATATTGGAAAACGTTTCTAAACTCATTTATAAAGTAATTAGCTAAACGGAATAGTTCAATAAATATTGTCAATATAGCAAGGAGATGCTAAATGAATAAGATGATTTTTAAAACGCACACGCAGTCTGAGGATGTTTTTTTAAAAGAATGCTGGTATGTTGCTGCGCTTTCAACCGAGGTTGATGCATTTAATCTATTTAAGCGCAAAATTATGAATATCAACATGGTAATTTATCGCACTCAAGATGGTACGCCTGTTGCGCTACATGATCGTTGTCCTCATCGTTTCGCACCTTTAAGTTTAGGGAGAAGAGAAGGCGACCAATTGGTTTGCCCATATCATGCTTTAAAATTTGATTGCACTGGTCAATGTGTACATAATCCTCACGGGAAAGGTCACATTCCAACTGCGGCGAAAATACAATCTTTTTCTTTGATAGAACGTTATGGTTTTATTTGGATTTGGATGGGTAACGCAGAAAACGCCGATGAAAATTTAATCCCAGATTACAGCGAACTATTGTCAGGACATCCAAATTCGGTTGGTCATACCTATATGCATGTAAAATGCAATTTTGAGCTCATAACCGATAATGTAATGGATTTAAGTCATATCGATCATGTACATGGTGAAATTATTACAACGCGTGGCAAGCTGTCACCAATTATTCCACAGGTTACAGAAACATATAATAGTATTTCTGCACGTTGGGAATGGGAACAACAACCTGCAATGATGATTTTTGCACCATTGTTACCAGATCCACAAGCCTCAGCTCAGCAATATTTTAACATTACATGGACGGCACCTTCGCATATTCAACTTACTGTTGCTGCTGTACAAAACGGAGAATTTGGCGTAGATGATTTAAATCAATATGATTTACATACTACCACCCCTGAAACTGATACCACAACACACTATTTCTTTGCGACACGTCGTAATCATATCGAAGAAGATGCAAGTTTTAATATGATGAAAATTCAGAATATGCATCGTGCATTTGAAGATGAAGACGTACCGTTACTTGAAGCCGTACAGACAGAGATGGAAACTACCGATTTCTTCTCTTTAGACCCAGTATTAATGTCAAATGATATTGCACCTGTACGTGTACGTAAGAAACTTTTAGAGCTGATTAGCCAAGAGACACAGCAAAATCAAGCTTAAATATTATCAATACATCGTGAAGTACTTGTTGAGAAGTACTTCACGTTCATTCCACTAAAAGGAGGTGGTGGTTATGACAGTAGGAAAATTAAAGCTCAGAGTGACAGATATCCAATGTGAAGCCAAAGGTATCCTGCTCTTGGAGCTTAGAGATGAAAAGAAACAAGCACTTCCATCATTTACACCAGGATCGCATATAGAAATTTATCTTGCGAATGGACTGACGAGACATTACTCATTGTTAAATTCATCTGTAGAGAGTGATCGTTATGTATTTTCTGTGAGTTTGGATCCAAATAGCCAGGGTGGTTCAGCTTTTATTCATCAAAAGATAAAGCTCGGTGATATGCTGAGCGTAAGCACACCACGTAATCATTTTGAGTTGGTTGATGCTGAACAATATTGTTTTATTGCAGGAGGGATTGGGATTACTCCAATTCTTTCGATGATTCATTGGTGTATTGCACATCAAAAAAAATGGACATTATATTATTCTGTACGAAATCGACAACGTGCTGCATTTTATGAAAGTCTATGTGCGCTTAATCAGGAAAAAAATATTCATTTCCATTTCAATGATGAACAAGCAGATTTGTTGAATTTACAAAAAATTGTACAAGATAATGCTGAAAATACCCATATCTATTGCTGTGGTCCAAATCCACTAATGCTGGCACTCAAAGAGGCTTCAGCTGATATTGCAGAAAGAGTACATTTTGAATGGTTTAATGCGCCGAAACTGAATACGTCAGAGAATAAGACAGAACTGGCTATATTAGACTTTACCGTAAAATTAGCAAAATCAGGACGCGACATTCTTGTAAAACCTGAGCAGTCAATCTTGGAAGCAATCGAAGCGCAGGGCGTAGAGGTGCCATTTTCTTGCCGTGCGGGTATTTGTGGCGCATGTGAATGCAGAGTACTTCGTGGTGAACCTGAGCACTTAGATATGGTTTTAAGTGATACTGAGAAACAAGGCAACCAACGGATGATGATTTGTGTTTCTAGATCACGTTCTCCTGTTCTGGAATTAGACCTTTAAACTAATTGATTTTATACAGTACAATGTGCATTAAATCAATAAGGATATTCATCATGAAAAAAATATCAATCATTCGAAAGAAAATACAGGGTTAAGGTTTGCTATAAACTTGAAGAATGAGAATCATAGGCTGACTTTTAGAATTCATCTGCCAATGCGATTCGTGCCATTTTTTCCTGTTCTAAATTCTATAAATTTAGGCGTAGTTTGGCACTTTTTACCGTATTTTTAAATTAGGGACACGGCCTAATAAAGATATATCGAATCATAATTTTAAACCCTGTAGAAGATATGGATTGAATGTGAATAACCTCATTGATGTGCGCATAAAGCAAATGCGCTATGAATCTGACAATATCCTAAGTATTCAACTTGTTCCAATTCATACCAAGTTATTACCTCATTTTAATAGTGGTGCGCACATAGACTTCCATTTTCCTCATGGCAAAGTACGTCAATATTCACTCATCAGTCCACTACAAGACCGTAGATATTACGAAATAGGTGTTTTAAAAGAGCCGCAATCACTAGGTGGATCTCGTTATATTCACGAGCAACTTAGAGTGGGCGACCTTATTAAAATAAGTGAACCACGTAATCTATTTGAACTCGATGATACTGACCAAAAAGTTCTGTTGATTGCAGGTGGAATCGGCATTACACCTATTTTGAGTATGTGGTCGAGCCTTGCTATCGATCAACGTAAATGTGATTTACATTACTGTATACGTCAGCCGAATATCCCATTTATTGACCGTATTGATGAATTTCATATCATGAACCGTAATAGCCATTATGTGACCTATATTGGTAATCAACAAACTAACGGCTTTGATATCGCAGCAGTTTTACAGCAAGAAAAAGTCAATACACACATTTATGTTTGTGGCTCTGGACATTTTATTCAGTATGTCGAAGCGCAGGCATTAGCTATGCAATGGACAAAAGAATTTATTCATAAAGAATGTTTTAAAAATCCTATGACTGAGTTGCTGTTAGCATCTGATCAAGAGCATAGCTTAGAAATTGCATCTACAGGTCAAAAAATTTCATTATTACAAACGGATAATATTGCCGAGGTTTTAAATAAGGCAGGTTATGTAGTACCAATGTCATGTGAACAGGGTATTTGTGGCACATGTACGCTGCGTTATACCGGAGGTGAGTTACATCATCAGGATATGATTTTAAATGAAACAGACCATTTGACTATGTTTACACCCTGCTGTTCAAAAATAAAATCACAGCACCTTATTATTGATCTTTAAGAGGACAGCCGCACAATATGGATATTCGCCAAATGAAATATTTCATTGCTGTAGCTGATGAGATGAGTTTCACAAAAGCGGCTGAAAAATTATTTATTGCTCAGCCACCATTAAGTCGTGCTATACAAAATTTGGAAGAAGAGTTAGAAGTGTCGTTATTGGTACGTAATACTCGATCCATAGAATTGACAGAGGCAGGTAAATACTTCTATGAAAATTCTAAAAAAATTGTGCAGAGTGAAATGCATCTTAAGAAGATGACTCAGCAAATTGGCGGAGCCAATAATACACTGCGTATTGGATTTATTGGTTCTGCCATGTATAGCGAACTGGCAGAATGCATCAAATATTACCGATTAAAGTATCCTGATATTTCCATTCATGTCGAAGCCATGAATACTCTTCAACAGATTGAAGAATTAAAAAACGGCAAGATTGACATAGGAGTTGGTGGGCTTAAAATTATAGATCACGAGATTGAGCGTATTATTCTGAAAGAAGAAAAACTTTATGTTGCTTTATACAAAGAGCATCCACTGTTACAGCTAAAAGTTAACCAGTCTCTGTCTTTAGAAGATATCGTTAATGAACCGATGATTTTATTTCCTGATACTCCACAACCAAATTTCCTATTAATTATTCTTGAAATTTTCGAAGTCAAAATGATGTCACCCTCAAATTTATTTGAGCCTGTACGTGATATTCAATCTGCTTTGGGATTAGTGTTGGCTGGATTTGGAATTACAATAGTGAATGAGGGGGTGGTTAATCTTTATAGTAAAGATCTGGTATTTCTTCCTCTAAGTGAAGAGTTTGCTTTTAGCCCAATTATTCTCAGATACCGAAAAAAAGAAAACTATACCGTCGTTGATAATTTCGTTAATGTAGCTAAAAAAATATTTAATCATAAGTTAAAGTCTACTTAATCGTATCGACTTATTGATGAAAAGAATATGTATCAAAGGTAGAGGACGTTCAAAACTCTGTGTCAGCTAAATTAAAGATTCATAACGCTATAGTCAGTTCAAAATAAAATTGTTATGGTTAGGACAAACATCATAGAACAATTTGGATAAGTCGTTTTCCATCCAGCCTTGGCGTAGAAACTTCACCTGAGCCCATTTCTTTTCGATAGTTTAGATCAGGGCTGTACGGTGGCAGCCATAAAATACGATGACCATGTCTATTCAGTAGCTTTTGAATACGCTTGCTCTTATGAAATCTGGCATTATCCATCACAATCACGCATTTTGTTTTAAGACTTGGGATTAGCTTGTGTTTGCACCAGTGATAGAAGACGATGCTGTTGATGTTTGTCTCAAAGTAATCTAGGGCAAACAGCATCTTTTCATATAGAGCACCGATAACGTTGGTTCGCTTTTTACCTTGCCAGTTGTAGCTATCGATACAAGGCTTACCAATCGGTGCATAACCATGAGAGCGAATGGTTTGACTCTCAAAGCCGCGCGCGTATATATAAACGATAGGATAGCCTTGCTGCCTAAAGCTATTAAGCTTACTGTGGTATATCGCTCTTTTGATCGGACAGGCTTTTAGATGTTCTAAAGTCTTTTTTTTGACTGATGCCTAGGCACTTTAGGGCATGATGAATGCCTGTTTTACTACAGTTCAAACGACGTGCTCGCTCATACTGGTAATCATCAGGATGTTCTTTGACATCATTAAGTAGCACATCATCTGGTATTTTATAGGGCTTGGTTTGCCTGGTTGTTTTGCTATGAACACGCCGCTTCCAGTTTTGTATGGTGGTTGGGCTGAGGTTATAAAACTCAGCTGCCTCGGCAAGGGTCATACCCTCGTCTAAGCTTTTTAGTACTTGTTTGCGATAATCTAGCGAGTAAGTCAGTGGGATTGACTATAGTTTTAGTTACTTTGCATATAACAATCACCGCTAATTGAGCTTGCGTAGTCGATAGTCAAGTTTTGCGCGGCTGATATTTAAGAGTCGTGCAGCCTTTGATACATTACCATCACACTGACTTAAAGCGACACGAATAAGCTTGTCGTTAAACACTTCTAAATCAAAGCCACCATGGAATAAGGTGGCAAGTGCGGTATTACTATGGTCGTCAATGCTAGAATGCTGTAAACCACCACTTTCAGCCGATATTCGAAGCTTATTATCATTCATATTATTATCTTCGATATTGGATAAAAGTAAATCACTAGCATCAATCCACTTGTGGTTATCATTGAGTATGACCGCTCGCTCGGTGACGTTTTGTAGCTCTCGTATATTGCCTGGCCAATTATATAAACTCAGATATTCTCGCGCTTGATCTGTAAAACCTTGAATATTTTTTTGATACATATCCGCATATTTATGTAAGAAAAACTTGGCTAGTAGAAGTATGTCCTGCTTACGCTCTCGTAAAGGAGGTAGGTAGATAGGAAAAGTGTTTAATCGATAATATAAATCTTGACGAAACTTTCCTTGAGCTACGGCCTGTTTTAGATTCTCATTGGTGGCTACCACCACTCGAATATCAACAGCTATATCAATGTAGCTGCCGACATGGTTGAGTATACCTTCTTGTAATACGCGCAGTAGAGCTGCTTGCGCCCGCGATGATAACTCAAAAACCTCATCCAAAAAGAGTGTCCCTAAATGTGCCGCTTCAATTTTGCCTTTTCGAGATTGCGTAGCGCCAGTAAAAGCGCCTTTTTCAACACCAAACAGCTCAGACTCAATAAGATCGGTAGGGATGCTGGCACAGTTTATAGCGATGAAAGGGTTGCTTCTGCGATCACTAGCATCGTGGAGCGCTTGAGCAAACACCTCTTTACCAACCCCAGTTTCTCCTTGCAATAAAACAGTCGCTTTGGTTTTTGCGACCTTTTTCATCAGCGCTGTTGCCTTTTTAAAAGAAGGCGATTCACCAATAGCAGAAAAAAATCCTTCAGGGTTGATACGTAAATCAGGGTTTTGTCTTTTTATCTCATCAAAATTACTGCGCCGCTCAAACAGTTCAGTATTTAAGCGCTCAGTGTTGAAAAACCTTTCAAGATCCGTTTCTTCCTCCCAGTCCTCTAATGGTCGCCCTTCAATACGACAATGATCAAAACCCATTGCCGCGCATTGTACTTCTTTAAAAGCAATCTGACGGCCAAAGAAGGAGCTGGTATAGCCGCTGGCGTAACCCAGTGAGCTAAAACATATCGGCTTATCTGAAACCCCATGGAACTTTTTATGATAAGCGGCTTCAAAAGAGTTATACCAATCAAAGCTTGCAAAGAATCTACCGTTGTCGAAGTCGACACTCATTTTATCAGGAACGACCTTCACCATACCGCGTATGGCATGCAGCTGTGGACCAGATAAAAACACCTCTTTCCAACTGCCTTCTGGCCGTAATTTCTTACTAATCTCAGCGTCTTGTTCCCCAGCAAAATGACCGTAACGAAAAAAAAGCCGCTGCATAATATCGCTACCCAAAGTCGACTCGACATCCTCTCGTAGACGCCATAGGGCATGAGCATGGCTTAATATCATGCGTTGACCGCCGAACCATATTTTCCCTGAATGCAAATCAAACTCAAGATGTGTCAATAAATCTTCGATTCTCTTTGAGAATTCAGTTTTCTCTTTATTATTTTTTTTATTAAGTTTGATTGGCTCAGGTATAGCCTTGCCATCGAGAAATTTAGATGGATGAGGGACTGCATTTACTTCAGGAGTATCATCTTTATAAGAGGTTTGTTTTGACATAGCAGGTGCGTTCCTTGTAAGGAGCTGAGTAACATCTATCCTTAGATGGTTAAGCCAATCATCATTACACATCCATCTAAATCATGCAATTTTATCATGCTAAATACATGGCCTATCAAGCTATATCAAACTATGAGCAGCGATTCTAAATTTAATAATTTAAGTATTTCATGAAATTTTGAAAAATGAATGACTCAAATCATGAAATAAAACTATTGAGCTTAGATGGTTAATGCGTAGTGTTATTTAATAATTTTATTAAAATCAAAAACTTAAGTCAATAATTATAAAGTTGGCATACAACTTGTAAGGTAGTAAATACCGGATAAGGACTGTCTATATTCATACCATTTAAGAAAAGGAGTTGAGAATGAATTCACCTAATACCTCATCAAATTATCATCAAGAGTCTAATCTTTCTTTTAATGACTTGCCCAAATATGTACGAGTAAGAAGTGAGCCAGATGCTAAATTCGTAATGTTTGACTTTGCTATCGGCGACTCTAGTCTATTTGTCGAATTAGTCTTACCTCCTAAAAGCTTTGAAGATTTCTGTATTAATAACAAAGTTATTCCAATGACTGCAGAACAGATGGTCTTCAATGATGAGGAGGAAGATAAGTGGCGTTATGGCACAGAGGCTACTTTGATTAGTAATAATCGATCTGAAAGTAGTCACTAAACCTTTTACCATTTTCAAGAATTATTACATTCAAAAAGGAGCAGTAATCATGTCTTTAGAAATTAAAACCTCGAACCTTGAGCCTATCCGTCATACCTATGCGAACATCGCTCGGCGTTTTGGTGACAAACCTGCAACTCGTTATCAAGAGGCAACTTATGATGCGCAGGGCACGGCTAACTCTCATTATCGTCCACTATGGAATCCTGACAAAACATTGAACGATGAAAACTACACGATTATTCAGATGGAAGATTGGTACGACCTGAAAGATCCTCGTCAGTTTTATTATGGAGCTTATGTGCAAAATCGTGCACGACTGCAAGATACCGCTGAAGGTAGTTATAAGTTTTTTGAAAAGCGTGATTTAGTTGAAAACCTTGGCGAAGATGTAATAGACGCAGTTACATTTGGACTATTACCGTTACGTCATGTTGAACAGACTGCTAACTTAAATTATATGTATGGTGCTGCTTATGGTTATGGCACAGCAATTACCCAAGCGTGTTTGTATGCTGGCATGGACAGACTGGGCATGGCGCAATATCTATCGCGGATAGGTTTATTAATAGATGGCAACTCTAGTGATTCATTGACTCAAGCCAAAAACTATTGGATGGATGATGAAGCATGGCAAGGTATTCGTGCATTGTGTGAACATACCTTAATTATAAAAGATTGGTTTGAGTTATTCATTGCACAATCTTTAGTTATGGATACTTTTATTCATGTGGTTCACTACCAACATTTAGATGAGTGGTTAGTCGAAAACAATGGTCGTGATGTCGCTATGTTAACTGAGTTTATGCAGGATTGCTTTAAAGATCTTACTGGCTGGAGTAACAGCACTATTAAGATAGTAGTTGCCGAAAGTGATGATAACAAACAGAACTGTCAGCGATGGTTAGATAAGTGGCAAGAAAAAGTAGTCACCGCCTATCGTCCCTTAATTGAGAAAATGTTTAGTGAAGAGCAAGTATTAATCGCACTAGATGATATTCAAACTCAGTTAGCAAAACGTTGTAAAACAGTAGGGTTAAGTGTTCAAATTGCTGCTTAATTGCTTTTAACCGTATTTAAATTGCTCATTAATATTTATTAATTTTCTAAGGGGAAGCTTATGTCAAAAGTATACTTGGCGTTACAAGACAACGATATGTCACATTATATTGTTCAGGCAGTAGAAGAAGATAATCCAGAAGTAACGGTGATTTATCAGCCAGCTATGATTCGAATGGAATGTGAAGGCAAGCTTGTCGTCAATCGTGCCACGGTCGAAGAAAAAATCGGTCGCGAATGGGAAATCCAAGAGTTGCAATTAAGTCTAGTCACTTTGGGTGGTAACGTTGAGGAAGAGGAGGACTCACTGACCTTAAGTTGGAATCAGTAATTATTCAAACTTATTAAATTAATAATTTAGCATTTGCTAAGGAGCACAGCATGGCTACTACTAAAACAGCTAAGAAACTCAATTTAAAAGAGAAGTATCGTCTCTTGACGCGTGATCTTGATTGGGACTTTTCTTATGAAGATAAAAAAGAAGCCTTTCCTCATGAAGAGTTTGAAGGTATTAAAATCACTGACTGGTCAAAATGGGAAGATCCTTTCCGTCTGACGATGGATACTTATTGGAAGTATCAGGCCGAAAAAGAGAAAAAGCTTTATGCTATTTTTGATGCATTTTCTCAGAATAATGGTCAAATGAACGTCTCAGACCCACGCTACCTTAATGCTATCAAGCTTTTTTTGACAGCAGTTACTCCTTTAGAGTATCAGGCCTATCAAGGCTACGCTAACGTAGGTCGTCAGTTCAGTGGTATTGGTGCACGCATTGCTTGTCAAATGCAGTCTATCGATGAGCTACGTCATGTTCAAACCCAAGTTCATGCAATGAGTCACTTTAATAAGTATTTCAATGGTTTTCAAGATTGGAGCCATATGCATGACCGCGTTTGGTACTTATCTGTTCCTAAATCTTTCTTTGAAGATGCGCGTTCAGCAGGACCATTTGAGTTTTTATTGGCAATATCATTCTCGTTCGAATATGTCTTAACCAATCTGTTGTTTGTACCTTTCATGTCTGGTGCAGCTCACAATGGTGATATGGCTACCGTCACTTTTGGCTTTAGTGCCCAATCGGATGAAGCACGTCATATGACATTAGGGCTTGAGATTATCAAGTTCTTGCTAGAACAGCACGAAGATAACCTGCCAATTGTACAAAAATGGATTGATAAGTGGTTTTGGCGTGGCACCCGTCTACTGTCTATCGTGGGCATGATGATGGATTATATGTTGCCAAATAAAGTTATGTCATGGAAAGAAGCATGGGAAGTCTACTTTGAAGATGCAGGTGGAGCGTTATTCGACGATTTAGCTCGCTATGGTATCGAAAAACCAAAATATAGTGAAGTGATTGAAAAAGAGAAAGAACATATATCGCATCAAGCGTGGTGGATCTTCTATAACTTCGGTCATGTTGCTGGCTTTCACACTTGGATTCCATCAGATGAAGAGATGGATTGGTTAAGCGAAAAGTATCCTGAGACCTTCGATAAATACTATCGTCCACGTTGGGAGTTGGCAAAGAAAATGGAAGCAGAAGGCAAGCGTTTTTATAGCTCAGGCCTGCCTATGTTGTGCCAAGTCTGTCAGGTACCCATGACCTTTACGGAAATGGACGGTGATCCTGGTACATTTAGCTATCGCACGACAGTTTATAACGATGAGCGCTACCACATGTGTTCAAATGGTTGCCATGATATCTTCGTTGATGAGCCTGAAAAGTACGTGCAAGCGTGGTTACCAGTACAGCAAATATTGCAAGGTAACTGTGGTGGCCCTGAGCTTGAGAAGATTCTTAGTGAGTATTATCGCTTCAATGTGGGTGTCGATAATATGGACTTCAAAGGTTCTGTGGATGAGCAAAACTGGAACAAATGGAAAGGCACCGCTTAATTTATTGGTTGATTAGAGCTTAGTAGCGCGGCTAAACAAAGTCAGCGCTACTGAACCAAAATACACAAATAAGCTCTCAACAATAGAATGTTAAATAGTTAGTAAGCAAGTAATTAATTAGCAAATATATTAATAAGGAAATTATTATGGCAGTTACAGCGATTCGCCCAGATTACACGGGCAAGGTTATGGACAAACAAGAAAACTATGGCGACAACATTTTAGTCTTTATTGGTTGGGATGAGCATTTACTGTTTTGTTCAGCTAAAGCCTTCCCATTACCTCCCACAATGACTTTTGCAGATTTTAAGGCTGGAGTATTATCTGAAGGTTTTAATCAGCATCCAGATTTTGAAAATATCAAATGGGATGAGGTTGAGTGGAATCTTAATGGAGAATCAATAACGCCAACAGATGACAAAACGCTTGAAGCATTAGGGTTTGATCACAAGTCATTATTACGATTTAAAACACCTGGCTTAAATGGTTGGAAAGGAACAGGGGTATAAAATCCACCATTATTTGAAGCGCAGATTCATCTAAGTAATAAATAATTACAGATATTGCGAGGGAGAGCGATATGTCTTATGAAGTCACTATTGAGCCGACCGGTGATGTTATTGAAGTAGAAGATGGTCAAACGATACTGCAAGCTGCCTTAAGGCAAGGGGTTTGGTTACCTTTTGCTTGCGGTCATGGTACTTGCGGTACTTGTAAGGTTCAAGTTTTGGAGGGGTTTGCGGATCTTGGTGAGGCTTCTACTTTTGCACTGATGGAGGTTGAGCGCGATGAAGGCAAAGTACTCGCTTGTTGTTGTTATCCTGAGTCCGATTTGGTCATCGAAGCCGATATAGATGTTGATCCTGACTTTTTGGGCTATCCGGTAGAAGATTATACAGCGACAGTTGAGTCAGTGACGCCTTTATCGCCTACTATTTTAGGAATTCGCTTGCAGTTAGATCGCGATATGCAATTCCAAGCCGGCCAATATATCAACTTAGATATCCCTGATGTTGGGACGCGAGCCTTTTCTATTGCCAATCCGCCGTCGCAGTCTAATATCGTTGAACTGCATGTGCGCTTAGTCAATGAAGGTAAAGGCACTTCTTGGCTCCATAATGAGTTAGCAGTTGGTGATAGCATCGAGCTGTCAGGTCCTTATGGTCAGTTTTTTGTGCGCAGTAGCGATAGTCAAGATATGATCTTTGTGGCAGGCGGGTCAGGTTTATCAAGTCCTGAGTCGATGATTCTGGACTTATTAGAGCAAGGGGAAACTCGTCAGCTCTATCTGTTTCAAGGGGCTAGAAATATTCCTGAGCTATATCATAGAGATAAGTTTGAGCAGCTAGCAACAGAGCATGACAACTTTCATTACATTCCTGCTTTAAGTGATGAAGATACGTTAGGGGAGTGGTCAGGCTTCAAAGGTTATGTGAATGATGCGGTCAAGCACCATTTTAATGGGAAATGCTCAGGTCATAAAGCGTATATGTGTGGTCCGCCGCCTATGATTGATGCGACTATTACAACTTTGATGCAAGCCCGTCTATTTGAGCGCGATATTCATATGGAGCGTTTCTTAACTGCGGCTGATGGTACGGACGAGTCAAGTCGTTCTGCTTTATTTAAGCGTATTTAGTAGTCATAAGTTTGTCATATTTTTCTCACTATATGCTTACATAAAAACCCCGCCATCTGAACTGCCCCATAAGTTGGACACAACTTATGGGGTATTTTTATGCGTTACAATCTAGACTTTAAGATCAAAGTCATCGCATAAGGACATGCCGGAATCGCAACAGTAAAGAAGTTTGGACTTGATAAAAAAATAGTGTCTAAGTGGACTTATCAATACCAAAGCGGCGGTATAGATGCTATCAAGCCAAAGGCGAGTAAAACTAAATACAGTAGCGACTTTAAACACCAAGTGATAACCGTCATGTTAGAACAAGGCTTAAGTCAATCTGAGACGGCATTAAAGTTCAACATCAGCTCACCCGCTCTTATCAGCCTTTGGCATAAAGCGTATCGACAGTATGGTATGTCTGGACTCACTCCCAAACGACAAGGTAGAGGCGCCATGACCAAGCCAGATATCACAAGAAAACCAGATGACGACAAGACAACAGCAGAGATTAAGCGTGAACTGGCATACCTGCGCACGGAGAACGCTTACCTAAAAAAGCTCGATGCCTTGCTCAGGGAGAGGGAACAAACTGCGACAAAACAAGGCTCATCGAAGGATTAAGAGATCAATATCTTTTATCTGACTTATTAAAGACAGCACGTATACCAAGGAGTAGCTTCTACTACCATAGAACAACGCTAAGTCATAAAGACAAATACGCTCATATAAAGCAGCGTATTGCCGATTTGTATCACAAGCACAAGGGCAGGTATGGCTATCGCAGAATCACTGTCGCATTAAAACAGTCAGGTGTTCATCATAACCATGAGCTTATTGCCAAGCTCATGAAACAGTTGAAACTCAGTGCGAAGATAAGAAGACAAAAGTACCGATCATATAAAGGTCAACTGGGTAAAATAGCAAAGAATCATTATTACAACAATGAGCGTATTCAATTGAAACTAAAAGGACTGAGTCCTGTGCAGTACAGAACTCAGTCCTTGGGGTAAACTAAACCGTCCAAGTTTTGGGGGGCAGTTCATATTTATGTCGGGGTTTTTTAGCTATTGTTTAAAGCGAATCATTTTAATCGGTTTAAGCATTATGTTTATTTAAATAAAATGCTTATTTAGGCAAAGTGTTTACGAATAGTTTGATTGAATACTTGTGGTTGCTCAATATTTGAAATGTGTGACGCGTCAATAGTCGCGAGTGTGGCATTTGGGATATGATCGACCATATATTGACTATCGGCCACCGTCGTCACTGGGTCTTCAGTACCTGCCACCACCGTAATCGCGACATCGATATCTTTTAACTGCTCGCGAGTATCAGCGACAGCCAGCGCTTCACAACAGCTGGCATAACCTTTGCTACTGCTAGCGGCAAGAGTGTCAGACAAGGCGTTGACGATATCAGGATGGTTACTGATAAAGCCCTCAGTAAACCAGCGCGATGCGGCTGTAGCGGCAATAGTGCTCAAACCTTCTGTTCGGACGAGCTGGGCACGGTCTTGCCAAGCTGCTTCCGTACCAATCTTCGCTGCTGTATTACACAACATTAAATGATGAAAGCGATTAGGGTAGTTAATAGCCAGCCATTGGCCTGTCATACCACCCATTGAGATACCACAAAAGAACGCTTTATCAATATTCAAGTGATCGAGCAGATCAATGACGTCTTGTCCAAGCTGATCTAAGCTATAAGGGCCTTTGGGTGCAGAAGATTTTCCATGACCACGAGTGTCATAACAGATGATGAAATAATCGTTTTGCAAAGCATCAATTTGCGGCTGCCACATGTGGTAGTTGGTACCTAAAGAGTTGGAGAATATAAGCGCAGGGTTACGGCTATCACCAAAAGTGACATAGTTTAAGGTAATGTCTTTATTTTCAAGTACAGGCATAACGATCATCCTTATTTGTCATTTTGGGGTGATTATGATGGTAGTGGCGTATAGGTTTATGGTGGTTGGCCATTAATGCATTCAATGTTCAATTCGTTCAATAATCATGGCGATACCTTGTCCAACACCAATACACATCGAGCAGATGGCATAACGCTCATCCGTTTTCTCAAGTTGATTGAGTGCTGTCAAAATCAAACGTGCGCCTGATGCGCCAAGTGGGTGACCAAGCGCAATCGCACCACCATTCGGATTGACACGCTCGCTATCGTCAGCTAATCCCAAGTCACGCGTGCAGGCTAGGGATTGCGCTGCAAAGGCTTCGTTTAATTCAATGACATCCATCTCATCAAGTGACAGTCCAGTTTGCGCCAGTAGTTTTTTGATCGCAGGCGCTGGAGCAAAGCCCATAATACGTGGTTCGACACCTACCGTGGTGGAAGCCACAATACGCGCACGCGGCTTGAGATTAAATTCTTTAATGGCTTGCTCTGACGCTACTAAGAAGGCTGCTGCGCCATCATTAATGCCTGAGGCATTACCAGCAGTGACTGTGCCATTTTCTTTAACGACGGCACGAAGTTTGGTTAATTTCTCAAGCGTGGTGTCTGCACGAGGATGCTCATCCTTATCGACAATGATGGGCTCACCTTTGCGCTGCGGGATAATGACTGGGGTAATCTCGTCTTTGAAAAATCCTGATGCTTGTGCGGCATGGGTACGTTGTTGGCTGCGTAGTGCAAAGGCATCTTGGTCAGCACGATTGATGTTGAACTGCTCAGCGACATTTTCCGCCGTTTGCGGCATGGTCTCCGTGCCATATAACTCGTCGAGCTTTGGGTTGATAAAGCGCCAGCCCATGGTAGTATCTTTTAATTTTTGGTTACGACCAAATGCCTGATTTGACTTACCCATTACAAATGGCGCACGGCTCATGCTCTCAACGCCGCCTGCAATAATGAGACTGGCTTCTCCGGCTTTAATTGCCCGTGCGGCGATGGCTAACGCATCCATTGATGAGCCGCATAAGCGGTTGACCGTAGTAGCAGGCACTTGATAAGGAAGACCTGCGAGCAATGATGACATGCGCCCGACGTTACGGTTGTCCTCACCGCTTTGATTGGCGCAACCGTAAATAACATCATCTACTTGCACCCAATCGACATTGGTATTGCGTTCCATCAAGGCTTTAATAGGAATAGCGCCCAAATCATCGGTACGTACAGGGGCTAGACTACCACCGTAACGTCCAAAAGGCGTGCGAATGGCGTCAATAATATAAGCGTTGTTTAAATCAGTGGTCGAATCGATCATAGTGATTATCCTAAGTTTTAATTATGAGGCGTTTTTATTTAGTCTCGTTAATGAGTGTGGCACCCGTTACCGCTTGTAAGTCATTAAAGCTTAGGTTTTCGACCATTTCAGTCACTACCAGCCCTTTAATCGAAACGTCTATAACACACAGGTCGGTGAAAATTCGATCGACGCAGTTTTTGCCAGTTACAGGATAGGTAAGCTCGCTGACGATCTTGGGCTCACCAGTCTTGGTCGTATGATTGGTCATCACAAAGACTTTTTTGGCACCGATGGCTAAGTCCATAGCACCGCCAACTGCAGGTATTGCACCTTCTTCACCAGTGCTCCAGTTGGCCAAATCACCATTGGCCGCCACTTGAAACGCACCCAATACGCAAATATCAATATGACCGCCGCGCATCATGGCAAACGAGTCACCATGGTGAAAGAAGCTACCGCCATCTAACATGGTGACGTATTCCTTGCCAGCATTGATCAGCTCTGGATCTTCTTCGCCTTTGGCAGGGGGCGGGCCAAAAGCCAACAAGCCGTTTTCTGAATGTAAAAATACGTCTTTGTCATCAGGCAAGTACTTAGCGATTTTGGTGGGTAGACCAATGCCCAAATTGACATAGGCACCATCTGGAATATCTCGGGCAGCACGCTCAGCGATTTGATCCCGTGTGAGTAATGTATGGCTCATGATGACGCTCCTTATGATTGACCGTATTAAGCGCTGGCTGCGGTAGTAGAATGAGTAGGCTCGATTTGCACCACATGCTGCACAAAGATACCTGGCGTGATGATGTGTTCAGGATCAAGCTCACCCAGATCGACGCTTCTAGAAACTTGAGCGATCGTCACGTCAGCTGCCATGGCCATGATGGGACCAAAGTTACGTGCTGATTTTCGATAGACTAAATTACCCCAGCGATCGCCCTGATCCGCTTTGATTAAGGCAAAATCTGCTTTGATTGGATATTCAAGCACATAGTCTTTGCCATCGATATGGCGCGTCTCTTTACCTTCAGCAAGCAAAGTACCAAAACCCGTTGGCGTATATACCGCACCAAGTCCCATGCCAGCAGCTTGAATACGGCAGGCCAGATTGCCTTGTGGTACCAGCTCAAGCTCGATTTTTCCCGCATGATATAGCTCGTCAAATACCCAAGAGTCTGACTGACGTGGGAACGAGCAAATGATCTTACGCACTGCCCCTGTTTTTAATAGTTTGGCAAGACCATGATCACCATTGCCTGCATTATTGCTAATAATCACTAGGTCTTTGATATCCAAATCAATGAGCGCATCAATCAGTTCGGCAGGTTGTCCTGCCGTACCAAAACCACCAATCATAATCGTGGCGCCGTCTTTGATTTGACTGAGCACATTCGTGATGCTTTTCTCCGCTTTGTTAATCATAGTTTGACCCCATTTTAGATCTTGTGGAAATCTTTAGAATACTTTGGTTAGCGACGCTCTGATCACCTCTCCCTCAAAAGTATTTTTATTTGAATACTCTTTATACACGGCGACATCCCCACCTAGTAGGTTAGGCGGTGAAAAATAACCCATAGATAAGCCTAAAGCGTTTCTTTCCTCGTCGCCGTCACCGGTCTCAAAAGTGTTATAACCAACCAGGCCAACATCTAGCAAGCCGTAACTTTTGCTCAAACCCCATTCAATGATTAGCTCATCATCTAGGTCGTCACCATTAGGCATCTCATAACGACTTAAGGCACTGAGATTTAAGTCACCTTGTTGGTTGAGCTTAACGTTACCACCAAGGGTAAGCATGACGGAATCATAACCTTTGCCAGGGCTTGCAAATCGATTGCTATCATAGTCGCCAGTTTCTGCCCAATAACCGATACCACTGACTGCATCCCATCTATCGCCATGCCAGCCTAATACACCGCCCACATATAAATCACCTAAGCCTGTACGTTCATCGACATCCTGACCACCGACTCTTAGATCTGTTTTTATAAGCGGTACAATGGCCTCTAATGTCAAATCGCCACCTAGTACCTTTTGCGGTGTGACCCATATCGCTCGATTGGCAAGTGCGGTAACATTAACCTCGCTGTCATCTGGTAACGCCTCATTTTCATCAGCGCTATAATTTATGAGATAGCCTCTGTAATACACTCCAGGTGGTGGTACTACACTTGCTTTTATTCCTTCAATGCCTGGGACGTAGTGGGAGTCAGAAGCATGGATGGTAAATGACAAGCTAGCAGCGATAGTAAGTAGGGTGATTTTCTTCATCGTATTTTTCATAGAACATCCTTGTCCATATTTTATTTTATGATTGTCCAAAACTTAATATTAGTGTTTATATTAGTCAACAAGTTCATGAATGGATTAGTGAGTTAAAAAAGATTAGATATTAGGTTGAAAATAATGAGTGCTTGCCGAAAGTTAAACTTGATACCACAGCAGGGAGTGGTATCAAGTAGATATTGAGATTATTAGTCATGACTTTTATGTAAATACCTGAAGAAGCTAGGTATTTAACTAAGTATTTAACAAAATATACTATCTAGCCTTGTGCACGGCGACGTGCTACCTCACTACCATGTACATCAGCTTTACTATTTTTTAACAGATGGAAGTCGAAATCGATTGAAGCATAAGGCTTATCAAGACCTTTTTCTTTGAGCTTATCAGCGTTGTCAACCATGGTGACTTCCGGTACTAAGCCTTCACGACTGGCAAAAGCAAAGTCATCCCAAAGGTATTCATCACCATCAATATTGATCTGCGTGGTTATTTTGCGCATACCTTCAGCACTAGCGAAGAAGTGAATGTGAGCAGGGCGATTACCATGACGTCCTAAAGCACTTAATACTTGATCCGTCATACCACCTGGTGGTACTGAGTAACCCAGTGGCACAATACTACGAAAAGCATACTTGCCGTCACCATCAGTAATGATAGTACGACGTAGATTAAAGTCAGGTTGCGATTCATCGAAGAAAGAGTAGTTACCTAAAGTGTTGGCATGCCATGCCTCTACTTTAGCATTAGGGATAGGATTGCCATCTTCGTCATAAACATATCCTTGCATAAATAGCACTGTGCCTTCTTCATCTTCAGTACCATCATCAAGCCTCGCAAAGCCTTTTTCTTCAGGAGCACCTGATACATATAGTGGCCCTTCAATGGTACGTATTGTGCCACCTTCTAATCCAGCCGCTTTCATATGTTCTTCAATCATTAAATCCATGAAATGATCAAAACCTAAACCTGGTGATAAGAGGCCGGCTTCTTTGCCTAAATCGCCAATGTAAGACACACCAGTCCAGTATTCATCAGCAGTGATATTTAGATCATTAATCGTTTTCATCAAATCGGTCACAATGCGCAGGGTGATTTCTTGCACACGTGGATTAACTTGCTCAGGGAAGTCGATCTTGCCTTTAATGAACTGTTCAGCCAATTTTTCAATCTGCTTGTGTTCCATGTCCTTTCTCCTTGGGTTTAACCTGATTTGTGAGGATATCCTCGTGGTCGTTCAATCGTTTTAGCTGTCATTTTTTTTCAATCTGCTTGTTCCATGTCCTTTCTCCTTGGGTTTAACCTGATTTATGAGGATATCCTCGTGGTCGTTCAATCGTTTTAGCTGTCATTTTCACGAACAGATGATGGATGACGAAGTAGTGGCGTAACTTCTACTTTCATGTAAGGATAAAGAGGCAATGACATCATGATATCGTGCAGCTCTTCATTGCTCTCAACATCAAAGATACTAAAGTTTGAGTACTCGCCAGCCAATCGCCAAATATGACGCCATTTGCCTTGCTCTTGCAATTTTTGTGATAGCGCTTTTTCAGTGGCTTTTAGTTCGGCAACTTTGTCAGCATCCATATCGTTTGGTATTAAGACATCCATTCGTACGTGATATAGCATTATTCTTTCCTTATGGTTTTGAGCCCGTTAATTATTTAATTCTTTATAAGCTATTTTCAGCAGCAAGGTAGGGTTGAGAGTTTGTATTTGATACCGCTGATAGGCTGAGTCCTGCATAATGATAGATTTTATCGCGATCCACCTCGATCCCTAGTCCAGGGCCTGTTGGCACAGACAGTCCAAAGTTACTGTAATCTAGCGGACGAGCTAGAATATCTTCGGTGAGTAATAGAGGTCCAAAAAGTTCAGTATCAAAATTTAAACTAGGGTAAGTTGAAAACACATGAGCCGATGCGGCCGTGCCAATGGGGCCCTCTAACATCGTACCACCGTATAATTCTATTCCTGCAAGCTGTGCCATTTGTCCAATGAGGCAGGCTGCCTTTAGTCCGCCAGCTTGGTTGATTTTGACTGCAAAGACATCGGCGCAATGATCAATTGCTAAACGAAAAGCATTTTGTGGATCTTGGACAATCTCATCGGCCATGATGGCTACCTCAAAATGCTCTTTTAAACGTTTCAGTCCCGCCTGATTACGCATAGAGATAGGTTGTTCTATTAAATCTACCCCGCCAGCTTGCAGACGCTTGATTGCGCTCATGGCTTCAAGCTCAGTCCATGCTTGATTGACATCGACGGTGACACGATACTCTGGTATAGCTTGCTTGATAGCCAGTACATGAGAAATGTCTTCATTAATAGGATTACTGCCAATTTTCAATTTGAAAATCCGATGCTTTTTTTGTTCGATCATCTGTTTTGCTTCGCTAATATCTTGATCAGTATTACCGCTGGCAAGTGTCCATGCCACTTCAAGCTCATTACGTACACGGCCACCTAATAACTCACTGACCGGTATGCCAAGACGTTTGCCCTCGATATCGAGTAGTGCGGTTTCAATTGCGCATTTCGCAAAGCGATTACCACTGATATGCTGGTTTAGTAACTGCATAGCTTTGGCAGTGGAAGTAGGGGCTTCTTTTAATAACAAAGGCGTGAAGTAAGTGTCTATATTGGTCTTGATACTATGTGGGCTCTCTTCTGCATAGTTGAGCCCACCGATGGTTGTCGCTTCGCCCCAACCTTCAAGCCCATCTTCTGTTTGAATATGAACTAAGACTAATGTCTGCTCATTCATTACCGTACAAGCAAGTTTATGAGTTCGAATGGTAGGTATCGGAACCAGCAATGTCGTAATTGAACGAATCATATTGCGCTAACCCTTGATTAATTAGTTGTTATGCTTGTTATTAACTATAAGACTTATAAACTGCCGTGTCTAAGACCTTATATGATGCTTTTTTATACCTTTTAGGTATAGTATGGTGGTAATACAAGGGTTAAATAGACGGACAAAGTTGATTGACAACCTAATGATAATTAAAAAAATGATAATAAGGATAACGGTATGGAACTTAGACATTTACGTTATTTTGTCGCAATGGCAGAAGAGAAGAGCTTTAGTAAAGCGGCTGAGCGGCTTTTTATATCACAGCCACCGCTTAGTCGTCAGATAAAACAGTTAGAAGAAGAGATGGGTGTACTTTTGATTGATCGTGATCAACGGCCTCTTAAGTTAACTGAAGCAGGGGTCTTTTTTTACGAGCATGCCATACAGATTCTAAAAAAGTCTGATAATCTTCGAGCGATGACTATGCGTAAAGGGAAGTTTGATGGCTCTTTGTCTATAGGTTTTGTGGCGTCGATTTTATACGGAACGTTACCAAGAGTGATCTCCCGATTTCGCAAGGTATATCCTAATATAGAAATAAAGCTTCACGAGTTAAATTCGTGGCAGCAAACGCAAGCACTGACAAATGGCAAGATAGATGTGGGGTTTGGAAGATTATTTTTTGAAGACGCTGCGGTGAGACGTATTTTACTGAGAGAGGAGAGCTTAGTGGTAGCCACTCCTATTGATCATCCCATCATTCAACGACGACAAAGCACTATAACTATCGCTGATCTAGCTAATGAGAATCTATTATTATATCCAAAGGCACCGCGCCCTAGTTTTATTGACTTTGTTTTGAGTTTGTTTGAGGAACGCAATATTGAGCCAAATTCATTTTCAGAAGTCAGCGAATTGCATGTGGCTTTAGGTTTAGTAGCTGCAGGAGAAGGGATCACCATTGTGCCTCAAGCGCTTAAGAACCTACGCGGTACAGAGATTGGTTATATTCCATTAGAAGATGGATTATTAACGTCGCCAGTTATTATGAATGTCCGTCATTTTGATAAGTCGGATTTGCTAAAAACGCTACTCGATGTCACCTACAAGTTATATGATGAAGAGGAGTTTGTTTATCGGCGTGAAGAGATTTAAGCAATTTACTCACTATTCGTTAAGCTTCCTAATATTGACTCGCTTAAGGATAAAATCATGCAACAGTTTTATTATATATAAAGTGCTGCTCGTTTTGACGTAGGGATGTCAACGACATCTTACTTCACCATAGTTGTTAGAAGGCATTAGTGATTAAGACACCTGGTCAAACTCCAATATTAACAACACCACCTGAGAAAAGTGGATTTCATACCTCAGTCTTCTGCACTATATAAACAATAGCATTTAGGTGATTTTCGAATCAACAGAGTAAAAGAGTTTTATGGTAAAACAGTTGGGTGATATTCAGATGAATGTCTCACACAAAAAGGCTATGCTTGTTTGGCCAAATGGGATAATGGCTCTGTGCCCAAGCATACGTTATTTACATTGAATCAAGGGTTTGTCTATCCTGATCTTTACTTTTTCGACAAACCCCAGTCCAACTACAATACCAATAATATGGTTATTGAGGTTGCGACTCAAAACTTCGATATCGAACATGATATCCAGCATTTCGATCGTAAAATATCGACAGACGAGCTGTTTGAGACTCATCAGCGCGCATGGAAAGAGGGTATCTATGTCGATGACGAACAGTGGGCGATACTCAAAAAAACAGCAGCGGCTATATTGGTTGAGAATAGTGAAGCATCTAGTCGCGGGGCAGGGAGAGTGTAGGTTAGAGTATTTAGCAACAGAGGTGTAACCCTATGAATGTTCAGCATTGCTTAGCTTCTTCACTCAAGAAGACGACAATATTCAGTCAGTAACGGCCAAGTGAATTCTTTACCATCATTATTAAATAAGATATTGTCGTTAGTTATGCCCTTAATAGTACCGTTTAACTTCATCGAATCGCATACATAAAGGTACATTACAGTAAATGAATACGAAGCAAAAAACTTGGGGCTGTAGTAGATAAGGATTAAATATCACACCATTTTTTCAGCGTTTTAAGCTGATTAGATGGTGACCCATAGTTAAATCTAAACTCGCACTCTTTTAAAAATAAATGGAAATTCTTCTTATCAATTCCATTATATTTTCTGAGCGTTCGTTTAGACTGATTCCAAAAGTTCTCAATGCCGTTGATGTGATTATTTTTACCACAAGTAAACTCTTTAGAGTGATTGACTCTGAAATGTTTGAATTCGCTCACATCTAATGCATTATAACTTCGATAGCTATCAGTATAAACAAAGCTGTCAGGCTTGATTTTACGCTTGATGACAGGCATTAGGGTGGTTTGTTTGGTGTCTGCTACGACAATGGTATAAACCTTACCATGTCGTTTTAGGATACCAAACACGGCTGTTTTACCAGCAGCTCCGCGACCTCTTTTGCCTTTGCGTACGCCGCCAAAGTAGCTTTCATCTAATTCGACTTCGCCATCAAAAAGCTCATCAGCTTGTAATGAGAGATGATGACCTATAACAAGTCTAATTTTATGATAAAAAAGTGCAGCACTGTTAGGCTGGATATCAAGCAAATCTGCGGCTGTTCTAGCAGTTACTTCAGCCGTGAAAAACTCTAATAGCCTTCGCTGTACTTTTTTACTTAGTTTACAACGGGTTATCTTCATAAAAGTAGTCTAGCATAGTGCTTATCTACTACAGCCCCAAAAACTTAATTCGCAAGATACGTATATATTGAAAACATTAGGATGCTTTTTTCAAACCCCGATATTAATAGCGTCACCTAAGAAAAATAATTTTCATACCCCAGCCCTCTACACTATATAAATAATAGCATATAGAGCTTTTCCGAATTGTCAGAGTAAGATTGACCATAGTATATGCAGAGTATGATGATATTTTAAACACCATAATATTCAGGGATTTACTACCTAATAAGTTATAGTTTCAATAAGAAATTGATCTACTTTAGCGTTAACTATGTCTAATATCAATCTCAAGGATTATTAGCTAGATTAATCAGACTATCAGGCACTAGTTCAGTGAAGTAAATATAAGTAATGGCAGCATGCAAGTTCTTTGCTTTAGCGCTTGCCACATCTCGGTGGAAGGGTAGTTTCCCCGAAAAATAAGAACACTCATAAATATGTAATTGCTTTATACAGTATTAGAAAGGTGACTTGCGTTGTACTTATTTCCTTAGAAAGTAGTTTCTCAAACCTAAAAAAACCACCCTCACTTAAATAGCTAGGGTGATTTTTTATCTGTGCAATAATATAAATTAAACAACATATCCGTTACGTAGAAACAGCACGATTTTTATTTATTAAAAAAAGAGCTCCTATGAAGTAGCAATCGGATTATAAGAGATCTAACAAAGATGATACTTTTAAATAAATATCAATCACTTTTCTCTTTTTCGTACGCCATCTAAAATAAGAGCCTTCAGTAAACTGACTGCCATCAAAATAATGATGAGTGAAAAGGGTATTGCGGCAATAATCATAGCCGAGGTAATAGCATTCAATCCACCAGCTAATAACAATGCTGCAATAACGGAAGCTAGAGCAAGACCCCACACGATGATGTGTTTTTGGCCATTTTCAACTTCGACCTCACCTCCAGCATTTAGCATATTGACAACTAGCAGAGCAGAGTCAGCAGAAGTAACCAAATAGGTTAATAGCAATACCACCACCATCGCTGATAATATTTTTGCCATCATTGGTTCTAACATAAAGCCAATAATTTCGAATAGCTGAGCGGTTAATCCTGACTCAAATATTTTACCACCAGCAATACCACTTAACTCTAAATCGATGCCAGTACCACCAATGAAAGAGAACCAGACAAATAGTGTCAGACTAGGTGCTACAATACCAATCAATCCAAATTCACGAATGGTACGGTTTTTGGAAATACGTGCTAAAAACATACCAACGAATGGTGCAAAAGCAATCCACCATGCCCAGTAAAAAATAGACCAACTGGTTTGCCAGCTACCCAATTCAGTATTGGGTTCCCATACGGTAAATACCATTGCAGGCAAGTGCACAACGTAGGTAAAAATTCCTTTGCCCAACATTTCTAGGGCAAACATAGAGGCCCCAAAAATCAAGAAAAATGCTAAAAGGGAAAATGACAGTACCATATTGATATTACTTAGCCACTTGACGCCCCGTCCAACACCTGACAAAGCAGAAATCATCGCTAGGCACATGACCACAAACAACGATAGTAATAATGCTCCGGTGGTGGGCTCAGGGTTGTTAGTATTGGTCACCAACCAAGTAATACCAGTAATACTGTATAGCCCGGAAGCAAAAGAGCTTAAGCCAATACCAATTGTTTGTGCAATACCAAATATCGTGGCAATTACTGCAGATATATCAATGATATGACCCAACAACCCTTCTAAGTGTCTACCAAATAAAGGTGTTAATGCTGAGCGCATGGTTAATGGCAATCCACGAGAATAACTGAAATACGCTAAACAAATACCGACTAAGCAATAAGTTGCCCAAGCACTGATACCCCAGTGAAGAAAAGAGTAGCGAAAGGCCGCGTCTAGTGCTGACTCAGTTTTGGGTAATACCACGCCATCGATAGCAGTTAAAGTACTGGCCGCCACTTGGTCTTGATAAAAATTGAATACATCAGCACCTTGAGGTAGCTTGAGACCATTAGCATTCAACGCTGATATGATTATTTCTTTGGACATAATAGTGTCAGGATTGTTTGCCAAATGCCAAATAGGTTCGGCAGCACTATAGGTGAGTACACCAATCCCAATACCTGCCCCAAAAATCATAGAAAACCATGAAAAGTTTGAAAATTCAGGTTTTCCATTAGGATCGGAGCCAAGCTTGGTGCGTCCAAAAGATGGCCATAAGATAGCAGTAAGACAAACCAATATATAAAATGCGACAGAATACGTATAGTAGCTATTGAGATTGGTATAAGACCAGTTTTTCATATTATCCAGAATCGCACCGGAACGATCAATGTCGCTTAAAATCCAGATAACAACTAATGTCACCAAAATCTTCGATGTTATGGTGACAATACGGTTAAAACCTTTGTAGAAACCTTTGTCATGAGTTTTTATATTTAACTCTGTCAATGGGGGACGAATAGGCATAGTTTCTTCCTTAAAACTAATGTAGTAGATTGCAGCGAGTGGTTACCTCATGACAAAAGGATTAGCCATCGGCTCCGCCGAGATATTAATCCATGTCGTTTTTGTGCGAGTATACTGAAGTACAGATTCGCTCCCAGCTTCACGTCCATAACCTGATTGGTTGTAGCCACCGAAAGGTGCTGTAGGAGAGATAGCTCGATAGGTATTTACCCAGCAAATGCCTGAACGAATCTGTTGCGAGACACGGTGCGCCCGAGCTAAATTTTGAGTAAATACACCAGAGCCCAAGCCGTAGACACTATCATTTGCCATAGCAATAGCTTCGTCTTCAGTGTCAAACGCGACCAATGACATAACAGGTCCAAACATCTCCACACTTTGCGTTTCGATGTCAGTATTAGGACATTCTACTAAGGTAGGTGTAAAGTAATTACCGCTTGCTAAAGCAGGATCAGTAGGCGGCTGGCCACCGAAACGAATGTTCGCGCCTTGTGAGACTGCCTTTTCAAGAGTATCTTTAATACGCTCAACCTGCGCTTTGGTACATAAAGGGCCTACGTGAGTATTGGCATCGAGAGGGTTACCAATGACAATGTTTTTGGCTTTTTCTTCTACACGTTTGATAATTTCAGGCAAGATAGAGCGGTGAACAAACCCGCGAGATCCCGCCACACAAGACTGACCAGAAGCGCCAAAATTACCAGCAATCAAACCGTTTGCCGCACTTTCTAGGTCCGCATCTTCAAAGACGAGGATGGGTGACTTGCCACCTAGCTCTAGGCTAGTTACCGCAAAGCTATTGGCAGAGTTTCTGACTACATGCCTTGCCGCATCAGGCCCACCGGTAAATGCGATTTTGTCTACATCAGGATGACTGGTCAATGGAATGGCACAGTTTTCAGCATCGCCTGTAATGATAGATACGACGCCTTTAGGGAAGCCTGCTTGTTCTACTAATTCAGCAAAAGCAAACATAGGACAAGGTGCTATCTCGGAAGCTTTCAAAATGATAGTACAGCCTGCTGCTAGCGCTGGGCCTAGCTTAGTCGCTGTTAAAAACATTTGCGCATTCCATGGCACAACAGCAGCGACTACGCCAATAGGTTCGCGTGTGGTAAACACATGCATATCCGACTTATCAATTGGTAGTGTAGCGCCTTCTACTTTGTCAGCCAGTCCTGCAAAGTAACGATAATAGTCGCTGACGTAACGTGTTTGAGCCACAGTTTCATGAGCCAGTTTGCCACTATCCGTTGTTTCAATTTTCCCCAGTTTTTCGGCATTTTGCTCGATCAGATCTGCTAAGCGGTACAATAACTTACCACGTTGGGTGGCAGTCATTTTTGCCCATTCAGGATTATTCAGTGCAGCCTTAGCCCCATCGACAGCGCGCTCAACATCAGCAGGGCTAGCACAGGCGAATGTTGCCCATGCTTCATTCGTTGCAGGGTTATAGCTGTCTAGGACTTGGTTAGTGCTTCCTTCGCACCACTCGCCATTGATATAGAGTTGATAATGAGGTTTAGCCATAGTGGTTCTCCAAATTTCTTATTGGGTTATCTGTTTATCATTTACTAGAAACTAAGTACGGTTATGCAAATGCTGGCATGACGTCATCAATAAAACGGCGCAAGGATGCCTGTTTCTGCTCATAAGTCATACTAGAGTCAATCCAAAATGCAAACTCGTCATAACCAAGCTCTTCGTATACCTTGAGTTTTTCAATAACCTGATCAGATGTGCCAATAGGCATGTTTTCTAACATTTTTTCAGGAGCATACATGTCGATTTTTGCTATTTCTTCTTCGCTTAATGGCTCAAGTAGTCCTTGATGGATAGGGCGTTCGTTTTTGAACCACGCGCCAAAATAACAGTAGAAACGGCTGATACATTTGGCCGCTTCAGCCACGTCATTGGCATCACTACCAACATAGGCATGTTGCAACAGCATGATTTTTGGGTTTTTACCTTCGCCGTGTTCAGCTTTGGCATTTTTGAAGGCTGTCATTAAATTTTGGATTTCTGTCAAGCCTTGCCATAGCGGGGTGACTTGCACGTTGCAGCCATGTTCTACCGCAAAGTTGTGGCTATGAGGGTCGCGCGCTGCAATCCACATGGGTACACCACCTTTTTGTAGAGGTTTTGGCGCTGAAGTGGTTGATGGAAATTGGGTATACTTACCATCGTGGGCGTAGTCACCTTTCCATAGTTGCTGTACTGCAGGGACAAGTTCACGCATGCGACCGCCTGCTTCCATAGCATCCATACCAGGCATCAAGCGCTCGTACTCAAAATTATAAGCACCGCGAGCAATTCCTAAATCCAATCGGCCATTGGTGATGATGTCAGTCATGGCCGCTTCACCAGCCAGTTTGATTGGATGCCAAAACGGTGCAATCACTGTACCAGTACCTAGACGTACGTTTTCGGTGTGATGGGATAGATCAATTAGATTTAAAAATGGGTTTGGAGCGATGGTAAAATCCATACCATGGTGTTCACCAGTCCAGATAGCATGCATGCCGCCTTGGTCGGCTATTTTTGCCAACTTAATGAAATCATCATGCAGTTGTTGATAGGTCTGTGATTCGTCGAGGCGTTCCATGTGTAAAAATAGTGAAAATTTCATGAGGCAAATCCTTTGCTTTTTGGTTTAATTTACTTTGGTTCAATTTGATTTAGATATAAATTTTAATGGACGTGACCTTGTTCTTCTTGGCCAACATACACGCCATACAACCCATTTTCGCTTTCAGTCGCATAACGTGTCATCATCGAATGCATGGCAGGAGTAGCAAAATCTTGTTCCGCGATATCAAAAATTGAGACGTATTCGCCGAGCCCTTTGGTCTCTGATGAGTTTGCAATAGCGCGATAAAAAATATAATTGGTATTTGTTTTGGTATTCTCATAAATAGAGAAGACCGCACCCAACTGCGCATCAATACCATTGTCTGCCAAAAACTGTTGGATCGTGCTGACGGCATTGGTATTGTCATCGGTAGTTGTACTGGGTAAGGTTTCTTTACCATCTTTTTGACTGAGTAAGACTTTTCCATTGTGTTCTATAATTACACCCACATTGACATGCTTTTCCTGCGTACTGATTTCTGCCGCTTCACGCTCTAGTGCTAAGCTAAAATAACCACCAGACGCATATCCTAAGCCGTGCCCCTCGCGAGATGAAAAATCAAGCACTTCACCAACTAAAAGGTGGTGATCACCAGCATCGAGATTGCGGTCTGTTTTACAAGAAAAATGCGTCAAGGCGCCTTTTATGATTGGATTACCGTATTCATCTTTATGCCATTCAATTTGACTAAAGCGGTCGTCCTTTGAGCCAGCAAAGATATTCGAGATATTCTGTTGATCTTCGCTCAAAATATTGACAGCAAAATGCTTACAGTTAGCAAAGACGTCAAAACTGGACAATGATTTTGCTGGGCATACCAGTAGGAGCGGTGGATCAAGTGATACCGATGTAAATGAATTAGCAGTAAAACCGACAGGTTTACCGTCATTAGACATGGCAGTTATGACAGTAACACCAGTCATGTAGCTGCCAAAGGCATTACGTAGACTTTTAGGATCAAGTTGCTTCATGAGAACCTCTTTTTAAAAACAGGCGTGCTTTTAGATTAAGCAAGCGTCATATTATGTGAGTTACATTGAGTAAAAAATTTTGCCAATGCAGCGTTAACCGTATTTGAATGTGTCATTTGAGTCATATGACGGGCTTCGGGTACGATAACGGCATCAGCATTGGGTAATATATTTGCCATTGCCAGTGACATTTCGGGCTTAGAGTTAACATCCAGTTCGCCTGTTAGAAATAACGCAGGTACTGTAATGGGTCGCAAGTCCGCTTCTGCAATACCACGTAAATGTGCAAACATCTGATAGGCTCGTGCATATCCTAAGCGACTGCCATTATCTAACCATTTTTGACATAGCTCTGCCTCTGAGCGGTATTTAGGATTGCCATCGAACCATCTGGCTATTGGTTGCTCAGTGACATTTTGATTGAGATCATTGATGAGTGATTCGGCTCTAGCTTGTACATTTTGAGCCGCCTCATCTGGACGATTATAAATCGCATTCAATGCCGCGATACCGAGTACTACTTTGGGAGACGATACGGCAGTCTGTAACGCCATCATCGCGCCTAATGAGTGACCAACAATGATGGCTGGTTGACCCACAACATTATTAATGAATGTTGTTAGCACATCAGAAAAGTCTTCCAACGTCAGGACAGGGTTGGATAATAAATCGCTCTCCCCATGTCCTGGCATATCAATCGCATAACAATGATAGTGTTTAGTAAATACAGACAGCTGTTGGTACCAACTCTCTGCTCGTAAGCCCACACCATGGATAAAAACAATTGGGGTGGATTTTTCATTAACGCTATCACTGGCATTTACACTGTAATGATAAGCGATTCCGTTGGATGTTTTACGTGACCACTTCATTAATATCTACTCCCTATACGGCTGCTGGATTATCTAGATCGCGGCCCAAATCTTCTAAGTCTTGATAACGATCACCAATACGATGATGCGGACGGCCACCAGTAGCACCTCCTAAGACGATGACTACCTCATCATCACGAGGGGCATCTGGAATGGCGAATTGAATGGTCAGATAATGTGAACGTCGACCGACATCATCTTTATCCATCAACGGCACCATAATGGGGGAGTTTGCACCGCCACGCATGTTAGTAAACGATAAATAACTACTGGCAGATAAAGCTTCACGATAAAAATTGCCAAAACGCAGCGTATGAATCAGGCCTGAGGCGTGTTCGATTTCACCATTAAGTCCAACGACAGCCGCTTTGCCATACGCTTGTATTTTGTCTGCACCGCCAGCTAGAGCGATGATCTTATCGGTCATTAGCTTGCCTAACACAGGACCAAACGCTTGAATCTCAGGTTTTAGATCTTCGACATAACGTCCTGCCCACGGATTAGTAATCACCGCCGCAACAGCAAACATTCTAAGTGGTGTATCAGCGGCCTTGAATCCTTCAATGAACGTTTCTTCCTCAAAAGTTACGATTTTTCTGATTTCTGGTTTTAGCATTATTGGTTCCCTACGGTCATAAAAGATAATTAATAGTTCGTCTTAACGTTGGTATACCATAATACGGTATTGAATTAATTACTAGCTTTTTTTGAAAAAAAATATTATGGTATACCGTAATACTATATTAAAGCGTACTGTTTTTTTGCTTCACAGTCGTTATACTCTGCATTTACATCTTACAAAATAGAGGTCGTATGTTAGAGAAAGTGGAAAAACCAAAAACGTTAAAAGAGACAACATTAGAACAGTTACGCTTAGCGATCATGATTGGACAGCTTGAACCAGGTAAGCGTTTGGTTGAGCGCACTATCTGTGAGCAGCTGGGTGTCAGCCGGACTGTTGTACGTGAATGTATAAGACATTTAGAAAGCGAGCACTTGGTGACTTTTTCTGCGGGAGGGTCTTCAGTTGCTGTTTTAGAAAGTGATGAGATTCGTCAAATTTATCATTTGCGTACGATGCTAGAGAGCGAAGCAGTTCGCTATTGTGCTGAGCAAGTGACACCTGAGCTAGTAGATAAGTTACAAAATCACTTAGTCCAGATTCGAGAACACTTACATGCAGGAGATGTGGTGGAGGCGCTTGCACATTCTTATTCATTTTACGAGCATTTATTCGTAACGGCTGGTATGACGGTCGCATGGGAGTTAACGGAGAGATTGAATGGACGTATTGGTCGTTTGCGTTTTATGACTTTATCTACGCAAGAGCGTGCTGCTAAAGGTCCTAATAACTTGCAAGATATCGTTAATAGTATTGCCAAAGGTGACAGTAAGTCGGCAATCGAAGCTTGTCGAAAACACATTGATGAAGCCTGCCATATGGGGTTGCATCTTAATAAACAGAAATAGGGAGTAGTAATGGACAAACAACGATTTGAATTGGGGCTTACTCAACGTAAAGCCACTTTGGGTGCTGAGTACGTCGAAAAAAACCTACAAGCTGCTGATGATTTTAACCGTCCATTTCAAGAAGCAATGACCGAATGGTGCTGGGGATTTGGATGGGGCGATGAGACGATTGATGCCAAAACCCGTTCATTAATGAATTTAACCATGATTGCTGCCTTGGGGAAAATGCATGAATGGGAGTTGCATTTAAATGGAGCAATTAATAACGGTTGTTCTGTTGAAGAAATACGCGCTGCTATACATGCTATTGCGATTTATTGCGGTGTACCACAAGGTGTAGAGTGCTTTCGAATTGCCCGTGAAGTGCTGACCACACGCGGATTATTGTAGTCCTAAAAAAACAGTTGGAGTGAGAAATGCAATTAAAAAATAATGCGTTGTTTAGACAACAAGCCTTTATTAATGGCGTGTGGTGTGATGCTGATAACAAAGCAACCCATGAAGTACTAAACCCTGCAACGGGAGAATTGATTGGTACTGTGCCAATGATGGGAAGTACCGAGACTCGACGCGCCATTGAAGCTGCAGATATCGCTCAATCAACTTGGTCGAAAAAAACAGGTAAGGAACGTAGTAGCATCTTACGTCGTTGGCATACGCTGATTGCTGAAAATATGGAAGATTTGGCTGTCTTAATGACCAATGAACAAGGCAAGCCTATTGCTGAAGCAAAAGGCGAAATACAAAGTGGGCTGGACTACTTAGAATGGTTTGCTGAAGAAGCGAAACGTATTTACGGTGACTTTATTCCTGGGCACATGCCAGATAAGCGTTTAGTCGTGATTAAACAGCCTATTGGCGTCACTGCAGCCATTACTCCATGGAATTTTCCGCACTCTATGATCAGCCGAAAAGCAGGTCCTGCGCTAGCAGCGGGATGCCCGATGATTGTCAAGCCTGCAATGGAAACGCCTTATTCTGCGTTAGCAATGGCTTATCTGGCTCAGAAAGCGGGTATTCCTGATGGTATATATAGCGTAGTCACAGGTGATCCGATAGCGATCGGAGAGGAGATGACGACAAACGCTTTAGTCAAGAAAATAAGCTTTACTGGGTCCACTCGGGTGGGGAAAATTCTAATGAAGCAGTGTGCTGACACTGTCAAAAAAATGTCATTAGAATTGGGAGGCAATGCACCTTTCATCGTTTTTGATGATGCAGATATAGATGCCGCTGTGATAGGCGCAATGATGAGTAAGTACCGCAATAGCGGTCAAACCTGTGTATGTGCCAATCGTCTTTTCGTACAGGCAGGTGTTTATGAGGAATTTACCAAAAAATTAGCAGAGCAAGTACGAGCCATAAAAATCGGTAACGGTTTAGAAGCTGGCATAACACAAGGACCTTTGATTTCTCAGGCTGCGGCAGATAATGCAGAGGCGCTGGTTGCTGATGCAAAAAGTAAAGGTGCAACGGTATTATGTGGCGGTCAAAGAGTTGAGGCTAGTAGCAACTTTTTTGAGCCAACTATTTTGACCGACGTTAATAACGATATGCGCGTCGCAGATGAAGAAATTTTTGGTCCTATTGCGCCAATCTTCAAATTTGAGACAGACGAAGAGGGCGTTGCTCTCGCAAATCACACTGAATATGGTTTGGCAGGTTATTTCTATAGCCGAGATATTGGTCGTGTATGGCGTATTGCTGAAGCACTCGAAGTTGGTATGGTCGGAGTCAATACTGGCATGCTGACGACAGAGTTGGCACCGTTTGGTGGTATCAAAGAATCCGGCTTGGGACGTGAGGGCTCAAAATATGGTATCGAAGAGTATGTTGAGACTAAGTATATTTGTTTAGATATTAACTAAAACTAGGTTAAAGTAAAGTACTGTTCAAGCCTCGATATTCAGCAAATCATCTAAGTAAAATACTAAATAAAAAAAAGGCTGCTAACACTATGCATAATAAGTGTTAGCAGCCTTTTTTACTGTTTCAATCAGCATGCGAACATCGCGCTATATAACCTCAAGGGCGTAGTTCTGTGTTTTCGTTCTCGTATTCTTTCAGAATATTAAGTTTTCGACAATCTGTGAGCTGTTCATACGAGCCCATCCCAGATTCTGTGTAACTGCCATTTAGATTAAATGCCTGCTTATACGGTCATCAAACATAATCATAAAACGATTCAGAGCAGACGTCCAGTTACGGATTGGCATCGACCACTTTTTGGATGCCTGCTGGGTGGCTAAGTACACCACTTTGAATGCAGCCTGATCAGATGGGAACACCTTACGCTTATTCACCGCTGTCCGAATCACACTGTTTAGCGACTCAATAGCATTGGTGGTATAAATCACTTTTCTGATGTCTTTCGGATACTCAAAGAACACCGTTAAGCCCTCCCAGTTATTGCGCCAAGACTTGACCACGTGCGGGTAATCTTTGCCCCATACCTCATTAAAATGCTCAAGGTTGGCCTCTGCTATCTCAAGCGTATCAGCGCCGTAGATGGCCTTTAAATCAGCCGCTACGGCCTTTTTATCCGTCCACGGCACAAACTTCATCGAATAGCGCACCATGTGTACGATACACAGCTGAACCTGAGCGTTGGGATAAACGGTATTGATGGCATCAGGGAAGCCCTTTAGACCGTCAACACAAGCGATTAAGATGTCTTGTACGCCACGGTTTTGAAGCTCGGTAAGAACACCTAGCCAGAACTTGGCGCCTTCATTCTCTGAGAGCCACATACCAAGCAGCTCTTTTTTACCATCAAGTCCCACGCCTAGTGCCAGATAGATAGCTTTGTTGATGATCTGCTTGTCTTGACGTATCTTCACGACGATGCAGTCCAAATAGACGATAGGATAAACACTGCTCAGCGGCCGGTTCTGCCAAGCAGTGATGTCCTCTAATATGTTATCGGTGACTCTTGAGACAAGAGAGCTTGAGATGTCGACATCGTAGAGCTCTTTAATGCTCTCTACAATCTCGGTGGTGGTTTGACCCTTGGCGTATGAGCGAGGATAAGCAAGTGTGTGGGGCACACTTGCCCGAAGCGCAAGACGGAAGGCTATGCCTGTAGTGACGATATGATTTTATCATCGAGACCTGAGATACGGGTTTGATGCTTACTAACGAGTACAGGTTCAAAGTCACCATGACGGTCTCTTGGGGTGGATATCTCAAGCTCGCCTGTGTCACTGCGGACGGTCTTTTTAGTGTGCCCATTGCGTTTATTTGGTTTATCTGCTTTCTCATGCTTGGGGTAGCCGAGATGGTCTTCCATCTCAGCTTCTAAGGCAGTATCAATAAAGGATTGCATGAGCTGCTTCTGAAAGTCTTTGATGTCATCAAAGCTTTTCATGCTACCAGCCATTTGCTCGGCCAGTTTTTTAAGGTCAGATTGAGTAGTCATTGCTTATTCTCCTGTTAATGGATTATAAGCAGTTACACAGTTTTTAGGAAACTCCCGAAATAGAGCGTCTTCATTCGTATTAAGCGTTCTTAAAACGTCGATTTTATTAATAGAGTTGCTATTTTGACTTTCGCTTAACGCCTTTCTCGTGATTAGCTCTTTTAAACTAATAGGGGAGTGTACGTCAGAACCAGCGAGATAAGTTGCGGTTTCTGAGGCAAGAATATTACGTTGTTCCCAATAATCGTCAGCAGTGATATCAAAAGTTATTAATTTACAAAAGTCAGAGAGGTTGTGACCGTTTAAGCCTGTATATAGCTCAAGCTTTCTTTGATTAGTCAGATTAGTAGAGTACCCTAAAGCTACTTGTTTGATACTCTCATGAAAGCCTTTATTGATAGATCTGTTCGATACGAATATAAACTTGAGCTTAGCTTGGGCTGATTCTTTACCAATAACCTCAATAAGAGCTTTGTAGCGGTCGCTGAAACCTTCTATCGTATTTCTTAGTTTACTTGGGTCAAAAGGAGTTTCCTTACTCTTCGTCGTATGCTTTAGCTGATAATATTTTATGCTATCAGCTGTCTCAAAACTTTCTCCGCCATAGTATTCAGCGACGTCAACCACATATTCTCCATCAGAAACATGCTGGTCACCTAGCTCAACAGCAGAGACTCCTTCTATCGTTATTAGCTTTAACTTGGAATCGGACTGTAGCAGTAATAAAGCTCTTCTTGATGCCCATAAATAGTGAAACTGGTCACCATCACGGCTTGTTCTGACTAAATCAGTTGACGATATTTTAAAGAACTCTTCTTGGAATTTTAGTAGGTTAGTAATATTTACTGATTATTTCAGCTTGTGTCATGCCAGCATGCTGACAATAGAAAGACTCTATTGAATTTAAAGCGTCTCTTAGTTGCCGCTGTGACACCTGCACATACTGTAGGGTAACATCATCGCTTGATTTAGCTTCACGATGATTGAGTAAGCGTTTAAGGACTGGATAGCTGATATTTAAGCTATTGGCTACCGTTCCAAAAGTACGACGCAGATCATGTGGCGTAATATATAGGTTTGCTTGATTACCTATGGCCTTATAACTACCACTTAAATCTTTTATATGGTCATCGCTAGCTTGCAAGTCACTTGGGAATACCCATTGCTTACCAGAACTTATTCTCCACCTCTCTTCAAGTAGAGCCTGTAGAATATTACTAGTAGGCATATGATAATCAGAACCGTTTTTGGTATCTTTGAATATTATCCTGCCCGCTTTAAGGTCAATGTCAGACCACTTTAAAGACTGGGCCTCGTTTAAACGCACACCAGTGAACATAAAAAGTAGCATGATATCTCGTGCATTATTGCTATGAGGCGCTTGCATATGTGAGCTTCTATCAACATAACTTAAAAGCGTTTTGATGTACGTACCTAAATATTCTTCTTCGATATGTTTGGTACGTGGCTTAACTCTATTCCAATCTTTCTTTGCATTAAGTATGCGTATAGGTTGCTCTTTGATTAAAAAGTCTTCGTCATCATCTAAAAAGCTATCACGGCAATAATTCCAAACTGATCTCAGAGCTCTCATAGTTGCATTAGCCTGAGCTTCGCTATGCTTGCTTATCTCCTTATGTTTATTACTTATCATTGACTTAGTAATATCATTTAGAGAGATATTTAGCCAGTCTTTCAGCTTATTCAGTATTTGACGGTCATAAGTGGTAATAGTGCCTTCAGCTAAACCAGTCTTCGTTGATTTAAAGTAGTCATAAGCTTCTTGCAGTGTTGGCACATTATTGGTCTTATCCTTCGGATCTTCTAGGTTCTCATGAAGCCCGTCATAAACATGCATGCCTTTTTTGATGTTAGCCATCATTATGCTGGCTTTTTCACGTGCTTCGGTTAGCGTAATCAAGTGTGTTTCTTCTACTTCATCTCGATATAGCTTTCCATTTATACGCTTATGTAATGTATAGCGCTTTGATTGCTTACCTACACGTAGTGCAAATCCAGTCAATACATCATCCATATAGATATCAGTACCTTTAGCGGTATAGTCTATTGAATCAATAAGTTTTTTGGTAAGTTTAACCTTCATATATCACCCATGTAGCAGTACATAACCATAGTGTTAGTAGTCATCATACTTTAATTACTATAAGGGTCAAAGTATCAAGATAGTATCAAAAAATTAATTACATCCATGCGTTAGCATAAATTTTAGACAATAAAAAACCCTTACAAGCCAATGCTTATAAGGGTTTGAATATGGTGGGCCCAGTAGGACTTGAACCTACGACCAAAGGATTATGAGTCCTCTGCTCTAACCAACTGAGCTATGGGCCCTAACGTTAGACGCACAATGATACCTGATTTTTTTAATTTTTCAAGTAAAAGATAGGCAGTAATCAAGATATTTTTTATTGAGCCACATTTTTGTATTACAGGTGACCACCAGCTATGGTTAGGCTACGGCCACCATCCACGGTGATGATCTCTCCTGTGACATAATTTGCCTGCACAAGATACAGTACGCTATGAGCAATCTCATCAGGTTGGCCTATGCGCCGCATAGGAATAGCATCGATGATACTTTTTTGTTGTGCATTGTCAATAGCTTGGTCGCTAGTAGGGTCAGGCAAAATGTTGACTCCAGGAGCAACCCCGTTGACCCTTACTTCTGGCGCCATCTCTAGCGCTAGCGACTGTACCATCATTCGATGCGCAGCCTTCGCCATATTGTAAACGGTATAGTTGTTAAATGGTCTATCATGCGCGTGTATGTCCAATAAACTGATAATACAGCCTTGTTGTTGCTTAAGATAAGGTAGTAGGGCTTGGCTTAGTAATAAAGGGGCTTTGGCATTGGTCAAAAGCAACTCATCCCACTGTGCATGATTGATACTACCAAGTGGGCTAGGATAAAACCGTGAGGCATTATGCACCAGTACATCAAGCTGTCCAAACGCCTCTATAATACTTCCAACAAAGCTGTCTAAAGCTGTTTTATCATTAACTATTGTCAAGTCAGCAACGATAACTTTTGCACTATTAGCACGGATGTCGTTCAGATGGTCAGCCAAGTCATTAGCGTCTTGTTCACTACGGTGACAATGAATAATGACGCGGTAACCTTGCCTATGAGCTGTTTTAACAATAGCCGCCCCAATACGCCTAGCACTACCTGTGACAAGCATCACTGGCGCTTGGTTATTCATATTTTCTGCTTGGTAGGCATTAAGTTCTTGGTCCATAGCAATACTACTTTTTTCTCTAGTGCGCTTGTCTATATCATTGTTGCGCTTGCAAGTGTTCAATCCTGCTTTGGCGTAAGGCTGCACCAATAGCGGGGCCTTTAAGGTCTGGCGCAATGTCAGTCATGCCGATGGCGTGAAAGCTGTTTAGTGCTAACATCATTTGGCGATGCTGTATTGCTAGCTGTAACACATGACTGCACACTAGCAGTTGAGAGAGCTTATCAGGCTCCTTATGCGCACCGCAGGCTTGGATTAGATCGATTTTTTCAGCCGCAGTTAAGTTATTTATTGTGCTTAGTTTTTCAGCTTGCTGAACGAATAAAGTTGCGAACTGAGTATGTGCTTTTGGGACTTTGGCTTTATTACCGATAGCGTTAATATTTTTTATAGCGGTTGATACGTTAGACGGAGACTCAGAGTTTTCGCTATTAAATAGTGATGAGGTCAAGCTAGTCATTAGCAGTGCCCAGCGCTGCGATAAATTCAACTGCATCTGTCCCGCAAAGTATAATGCAGTTTGAACTGTTTCTCTTATTTGGACATTGTCCCAAGCATGATGCAAAGGCGCGAAATACTCTATGAGCGCACCAATTTCAAACAGTTTTTGCCAATAGACTTGCGGTGATAACTGCATAGTTGCACGGCTCGATTCTTGCCAAATACGTTCGGCGCTTAAATGAGCCAGCTCTCCTGTATCAACCAATTGACGCATCAGCGTTAAAGTGTCATCCGCGATGGTGAACCCTAAATCGTAGTAACGACTATAGAAGCGCACTGTTCGAAGTACACGTAATGGGTCTTCATTAAAAGCATTAGACACATGACGCAATGTCTTACTTTTTAAGTCTTGTAGGCCACCATAGTAGTCGATGACTTGTCCGTCAATAGGGGTGTCGTCAGTTAAGCTGGTAACTTCGATTGCCATCGCGTTGATGGTTAAATCACGACGGCGCAAATCATCCTCTAGACTAACATCAGGGCTGGCATGTACGCTAAAGCCTTTGTAGCCTGAGCCTTGCTTGCGCTCTGTACGTGCCAACGCATACTCTTCATGACTGGTCGGATGCAAAAACACCGGAAAATCAGCACCGACTTGTTGAAACCCTGCATCAATCATCTCTGCCACAGTAGCGCCAACGACGACGAAGTCCTTGTCCTTGATAGGACGCTTGAGCAGTCGATCGCGTACAGCACCGCCTACGAGGTAAATTTGCATAGAAGCCTCTTCTTATTATTGAGCTTTATATCACTATCTCAATTTTTATGAATCAAAAAAACAGCCAATGCTCTATAAGTTGCATTGACTGGTTTTAGTATAGCAGAAGGGCTCTGTCAATGGATGACAGAGCCCTTCTTAATATAGTCAATCCTCTATAAATTGGGTCCGGTGTTAGCCACGTTCAGTCTACTACTCGTAGTACTTTCACTCGGCTTCCTGGTATCCAAATTATATTGAACCGATATAGTGCATTCATACTGGGTATGATGTATGACTATTTTTCATTTTCTAGGTCTTGTGCTTCAGTGACGGTCAATGCAGTCATGTTGACAATACCACGTGCTGTCGCTGATGGCGTCAAAATGTGTACCGGCTTATTAGTACCTAATAGGATAGGACCAATAGAAGCACTGCCAGTCGCTGTTTTAAGCAGGTTGAAAGCGATGTTTGAGGCATCAAGGGTTGGCAAGATAAGCAGGTTCGCTGCACCTTTCAATGGGCTTGATGGCATATCGTTTAGACGAATATTTTCGTTAAGCGCGGCATCACCTTGCATTTCGCCTTCAAACTCAAAGTCGACATTCATATTGGTTAATAGTTCATGAACCTTACGCATTTTGACAGCGCTGGCACGATCTGAAGCACCAAAGTTAGAATGAGACACTAGCGCCACGCGTGGCGTAATACCAAAGCGACGTAGCTGATCCGTTGCCAAGACAGTCATTTCAGCCAATTGCTCAGCTGTTGGGTCTTCATGGACATAAGTATCAGCGATAAAGATATTACGATCTTGCATGAGTACTGCATTCATCGCATAGAAATCATTCATACCTTGTTTTTTGCCAATGACGCTTTCAACGTATTTTAGATGCAATTGGTAATGGCCAAAGGTACCGCATACCATGCCATCTGCCGCACCATTTTCAACCAGCAAAGAACCAATCAAAGTCGTCTTACGGCGAACATCACGGCGCGCAAGCTCGATGCTTACACCGCGGCGTTTGTTTTTCTCATAGTAGCCCTGCCAGTAGTCTTTGTAGCGAGGATCGTCATCAACGTTGACGATGGTAATATTTTCGCCAGCTTTTAGACGTAGGCCTAGCTTTTTGATATTGGCTTCGATAACTGAAGGACGACCAACTAAGATAGGTTGCGCTAACTTCTCATCAACGACGACTTGCACAGCAAGTAAGATGTTGTTGTCTTCACCTTCACAGTACACGATACGTTTTGGATCGGCTTTAGCACGAGCAAAGATTGGCTTCATTACAAACGCTGAGTTATAAACAAACTCAGACAGACGCTGACGATAGGCTTGCATGTCATCGATCGGTAACGTGGCAACGCCTGAATCCATCGCTGCTTTGGCAACAGCAGATGCGATTTCAATGATTAGATTTGGCTCTAGAGGGCCTGGGATTAAGTAATCACGACCAAAACTCTGCATCTTTTCGATGTTTCTAGCGCTGGTAGTTGGCGTAGCTTCGACGTGTGCCATCGCAGCGATGGCTTTTACGCAAGCGACTTTCATCTCTTCGTTGACGGTTGTCGCACCAACGTCCAATGCACCGCGGAAGATGTATGGGAAGCATAGTGCGTTGTTTACTTGGTTTGGATAATCTGAGCGACCAGTTGCCATGATGACGTCTGGACGTACCGCATGTGCCAATTCTGGCATGATTTCAGGTGTTGGGTTGGCAAGTGCAAAGACAATAGGATCTTTTGCCATACGGCGAACCATATCTTCTGATAGAGTACCTGGCATAGATAGGCCTAGGAACATATCCACATCGTCCATGACTTCTTCAATAGAAGTGGCCGTGGTATCACGAGCATAACGCTGTTTGGTTTCATCAAGGTTTTCACGACTAGTGCTGATAATGCCGCGTGAATCTGAAACAATAATGTTGTTTTTATTAACACCAAGTGCGCAAATGATATCTAAGCAAGAAATGGCTGCTGCGCCCGCGCCTGAACAAACAATTTTAATATCTTCGATTTTTTTGCCAGTAATCAACAAAGCGTTTAGCATCGCTGCGGCAACAATGATTGAGGTACCATGTTGATCATCATGGAACACAGGAATGTTCATACGCTCACGTAATACGCGCTCAATTTTGAAACATTCTGGTGCTTTGATATCTTCTAAGTTGATACCACCAAAGGTAGGCTCAAGAGAAGCAACAGCTTCGATGAACTTATCTGGATCATTTTGGTCAATTTCAATATCAAAAACGTCGATACCTGCGAACTTCTTAAATAGAACGCCTTTACCTTCCATGACTGGCTTCGATGCCAATGGACCGATATTACCCAGACCCAATACAGCAGTACCGTTAGTGATAACACCAACTAAGTTGTTACGTGCCGTGTATTTAGACGCAAGTTTTGGATCTCTTTGGATCTCAAGACAAGGTACAGCCACGCCTGGAGAGTAGGCGAGTGCTAAATCACGTTGGTTAGCTAGCTGCTTAATAGGGGTTACCGAAATTTTACCTGGGCGTGGAAACTCATGGTAATGTAAGGCAGCTTGTTCAAACTGCTCTTTTTCTGTACTGAGGTTATCCGTATTCGAAGTGGTATCGTCATTCATAATAATTGCCATGGTTGGAATAAATTGGAATAAATTAAATGGTGATAAAAAACAACGTCCAACCCTTCAAAGATCATTGAATGATAATAATTGAAAGGTATAAAAACGTTAAACGACTCACGACCATCAGAATCATGGTCGACGATCAAAAATCAGGTCAAAAAAGCAAACCAGCTAAAATATTCATTCTAGCATTATTGCCAATTCACTGCCTAGTCAACAACGGTGAATTGTGCGAATAATATAATAAAATGATATTCGTTATTTATCTCGTTGATAATGCCAAAAAACGCGGTTAGATATCAACCTTAATTTCATAATATTTCAAAATATTACAGAATTGAAAGATGCTAAGACGGGCAACTACTAAGATGAGCAGCTACTAAGACGAGCAACTAATAGGCATCTGCGGTGTATCAGGCGCAAGCGCACTGCTATCTAAATCATTAGCGATATCTTGCACACTATAAGGATTGGCTAGTAAACGGAATACCCGATCAACTTCTTCAAACTGGCCTTGCTCTGCGGCAGTAATTGCACGCTGCGCCATGCTATTACGAAGGACGTAGACAGGATTGTTGGTCTGCATGTCGTTAACTGCCTGCTCAAGTGGCAGCTGCTCAATCTGTGCCAGATAACGTGTTGACCAGTCTTGCCATACTTGCTGCGCATCACCGCTTAATTCAGTGGTCATAGTAGCCAGTAGCTTTTGCTCATAAGGATGATCTGCTGGTGCGACCAAACCGAGTAGGGCGCGAAAGCTATTAGTATAGTCGAGCAAATTGTCTTCTAATAGTGTCAACCATTCAAAGGCCAAGCTGAGACTCTCTCTTTGATGCGGTAAGCCAAGCTTACGGCACAGACCTTGCTGATAGTGCTGCATAAAGGTTGCTTCATAAGGTGCTAGGCAGTCAGATAGAGTCTCACGAGTAACGCCTTCTAGGCGCATAAAGTGTGGCAGCCAAACGTTTAGGTTCCAGTGCCCGATAGCAGGCTGATTCTGATAAGCGTAACGACCCGTATGGTCTGAGTGATTATTGATCCATGCAGGATTAAAGCGCTCCATAAAGCCAAACGGCCCGAAGTCCAAAGTACTGCCTGTGATAGATAAGTTATCTGTGTTCATCACACCGTGAGCAAAGCCAATCAATTGCCAATCAGCAATCATACGAGCCGTACGTTCAACCACTGCGGTCAAGAAAGCTAAGACAGGCGTTTCGCTATCGCGGCACTCTGGATAGTAAGTGTCAATCATATAGTCAGTGAACTCACCCAGTACATCAGGGGCAAAGCTGGCAATCCATTCAACATGACCGAGACGAATATGACTGTCTGCCACACGCATTAGTGCTGCACCTGCTTCGATACGCTCACGGCGCACTCTCGTATCCGATACCACAAACCCCAAAGCGTTAGATGAGGAGATGCCAAGCTGCGTCAATGCATGACCGCACAGGTATTCGCGAATGGTACTACGTAAGACTGCGCGCCCATCACCCATGCGTGAGTAGGGCGTCAAGCCAGCACCTTTAAGATGCAAGTCTTGTGGCTGCCCATGATTATCGAGTACCTGCGCCATGAGCAAACCGCGTCCGTCACCCAATTGCCCAGCCCATTGCCCAAACTGGTGACCAGCATAGGCCATAGATAGTGGTTTGAAATCAGCTGGCACGTATTGACCGCCCAATATCTCAACCCAATTGCTCATCAGGTCCTCATCGTCGGCCCAGCCTAACTGCTGTGCAACTTGACTATTGAAGTGACCGGCACGAGGATTGTCTAGTGGCGTCGGTGGCTGCTCATGATAAAGGCGCGTGTCTAGGTTGACGTAAGTGTTTTGATAACGCATACAGGCCGTTTCCATTAAAATATAAAAGTGAGAATGTCACTATAGCATAGCTCTCATATGGCATCGTTGCACTCTGTCCGTCTCTTGTAATATCTGGACAAAAAATAAATTTTTCGGTCTTTAATTAACTGAATATGATGGATGAGATGGTTATTGTTTTTGGATTAGAGAAAGCAATGGTTCAGCCAATGTATTTGACCATTTATTATGATAATAAAATCATTAGAAGTAGCTGTAATGACATAATCGATAAAGTATAAGCAAAAAAATCCCCCTATCTAGGACGGATAGGGGGATGGAGAAGCTTCAAAATTATAAAATAAATCAGAGGTTAATTAAGCCGCTTTTTCGTTCGCGCCAATAGAGCGGAAAGCAGTTTTTAGATTGCTGTTATGCTCAAGGATTTTCTGTTCAATTTTCGCATAATCATGCTTTAGCTTATCATCAACTTCACGTAAGCGATCAGCACATTCTATTTTTTTCATTTCAATAGTTTGGGCTTTCAGTGATTGCCATTCTTCGACAGTTTGTTTAAATGCATCGTATTCAAACTTAATGCGGTCTTGGAAGCTCTTCATCGCATGAGGAAGATCAAGCCCAGTGCTTGTGGCTGTATCGATCTGCTGTTGTGCTGCTTTGAACTGCATTTGCACTTCGGCATGCTTAATAGTCGTATCATCAACAGTACGCAAATCCGTCGTTAAACCGATTTTTGATAAACCAGCAATCAACCATTTTGTTGGATCATATTGCCACCATTTCACGCCATTACGATAATCATACTGGAAGAAATGATGATAGTTATGATAACCCTCGCCCCACGTAAAGATAGCTAAGAAAAAGTTATCACGAGCACTATTAGTATCCGTATAAGGACGTGTACCAAACATATGACATAGCGAATTGATGAAGAAGGTGAAGTGATGAGTTAATACCAAGCGCAGCAAACCAGCGATCAGTAAAGTACCCCAAACATCACCAATGAGCCAACCAATAGCAGCAACCATACCAACATTCATGGCAACTACCCACAAACCATAATATTTATGCTGAATCTGTAAGACTCTGTCTTTGGTCAAATCAGGAATGTTTTTATAATCAAATTTACCGCTAGGGTAGTTGCGTAGCATCCAACCAATATGGCTGAACCAAAAACCACGCTGTGCTGAATATGGATCGTCCAAACGATCATCTACATGACGATGGTGAGTACGATGTCCAGAAACCCAATCAAACGCTGAGCCTTGTACGGCTAAGGTTGAACCTAACAATAAAAAGTTTTTGACAATAGGGTGCGCTTTGTAAGCACGGTGCGATAGCAGACGATGGTAACCCGCCGTGATACTGATACCTGTCCATACCATAAAGGCACCAAACACACCCCAAACAGGAGCGCTAACTTCATGAGTCCATAGATACCATGGCGTAATCACAGCAGCAGCAATTGGCGTCGCTACTAAAATAGCCGCTGGAATCCAGTTAATTGGTGCTTTGGTAAATTCAAACTCACGCATATCAATGCTTTGCTCTTGCGCAGAAAGATCCGCTTGCTCAGAAGCTTTCGCATAATTGCGTTTTGCAACAGGCTGCTCATCAAGCGCCATTTGCGCTTTTTTCTCATCAAAACGAGTCTTGAAACGCGTTACTTGAGTGCTGGCGGTCTTTACAAGCGTATCACCAGATTTGATAGCGAAACGTAAGCCTTTAAGCGGTAAGCCAAGTGCTTTTTTTGCAATCATATAATATCCCTAACGGTATTAATTTAAGCCACCATAGTACCTTAAAAAGCGTGTAAAGTGAACACTTATACACTATAAAAATATTGCTAAATAACAATAACTTGTATGGATTATAGAATGTATTGGTCAAAAATACGAGTGACTTATCAGACATGAAGGAGAAGTGTAACAAGAAGGGTAGATATGTATGAAAGAATGCGTTTATCGAAAAAATGATTAAATATCAAAAAAGTACGGATAACTCGGTCAAGGCAACAGCAAATGACTTGGAAAATCCGTAATGATGACATCAGTCTCCCATTTGATGAGCTGCTCAATGGTGGGAATATCATTAACCGTCCAAGCACTTACGGGCAATCCATAACGGTGGCTATGCTTGATGACGGCTTGGGTCAAAAGCGGATAATGAATGCCCAGTTGAATACAGCCGAGTTGCAATGCGGTATTGGTCGCGCTTGCCAACGCTTCTGGCGTACGAATAAGCAAGCCGCGAGGCATATGAGATAATAGTTTGTGACGTTGCAAACGGTTGTGTAACTCGACATCGAAGCTCGTCAACACAACTGGTAAGCTGGCAAGAGGTGTATTAATAAATGCCTGCCGAAGCGCTGCAATCAACACCGCATAGTTGGTACGGCTATGCGTTTTAATTTCAAGCTCAATAACGTTAAATCCTCTAAGCGCAGGTGCCATGCTTGCCAATGTCATAATGGGTTGACCAAACTGCAACTGGCATTGAATCTCAGTCAGTTTTAACTGGTCAATACGTGATTGCCGACCGCACATATGCTCTAAATCATCGTCATGGAATACGATTAAGTGACCATCAGCGTTTAGTTGTATATCAAACTCTACGCCTGCTAAGCCTCTTGACTTAAGATTTTGAGAGTATTGAAAGCCTGAAAAGGTATTTTCTAACGCTTCACCGCGTGCGCCTCGATGACCTAGTAATAACGTATCTCTAAAATTTATCATATGCACCAATTATCGATGATTTTTATGCCCAATCATATAGCGTCATATCAACGACGTCTAACAAAAACTGCGATGCAATCCGTACTTTTTTGAATATGACTTTTTAGAGTCCAAATCTGCGAATGTTTGTTATGTTTTTGCAACCAAACGCAGGTTTTCCCCATAATGAGGGGCACTATTTGTATATCCATGGGCTACACTAATGACCATTTGATTTAAACACCGTATAATGATGTGGTTTTCATATCTGTAGCAGCTAGCGTTGCGATTTGAATGTTGAACACTGTCAGTCAGTGGCGGTACGAACCTGTAAATTGGGAGTAGAGTTAGTATGAGCGTAGCAAATATAAGTTTGAGCAAGTGGCATAAAGTTGCTGGGATTGGATTGGTATGTGGTTTGGCGCTTGCAGGCTGTGATCGCTCAGATAAAGAAGACACTACTGAGCAGGCAGAGCTAACAGAACAAGAGACGGTCGATGCTGAAAATAGCGTTGCGCCTGCGATCAGTTGTGATGATCCTATGGTGCAAGATCGCCTTAAGTCAGCTCTAAAAAATACGCTCAATCAACAAGCACAGTCATTGGCTGCCAATTATGCAAATGATGCTGAAATCAGTTTAGCAAACGGTGTGGTTAGCGAAAAAATCAATGGCGTGGTCATTGATGTCCAAAACGCTGCTATCTTGCAACAAGCTAACGAGAACGGCATGACCACTTGTCAAGCAAGTGTCAGCATGACGCTACCAAGTGAAGACTTGTATCAAGCCAGTCAGGTACAAGCGGCCAATAATCAGCCAAGTCTACAATCACGTTTAGCGCAAGACAATATCCGCATCAATAACAATATGCTCGTTGATGACGCGTTTACTTACATCGTCGGTACTCAAGGCGGTCAAGTGCGTACGCGTATTGCAGGTCAGCCTGCTTTAATTACTGTTGTTGCAGATGTGATGGCAGGTTCTGTCTTTAAAACTGCAATGGATGAGCAACGCGCCCAACGTGCTGCTGAGCGCCGTGCAACACAGAACAACGATACGTCTCAAACAGCGCCAATCCGTCAGCCAAGAACCGTAACGCCAGTTGAGCCAATTCGTCCAACTGAACCTACGCCGCCGCCAACCATCAATAAACCTGCTGAAAGTCAGAACAGTTCGACTGCAAACACTCAAGCAGATGCTGCCGAGCCTAGTAAGCCCGCCACGCCAAAAGCCGTACCTAAAGATGAAACCATCGATATGGTGATCATTGAAGACAACAGCGCGACTTATTAATTGGTCATTGTAATAAGAGATAGCGATATCCAGTAGAGCGAATTGCTATCGCTGAATAATAAAAACCCCGCAACAATTATGTCGCGGGGTTTTTTTGGGTTTAAGCTCTTTATTGTTAAATACTTAGTTTGTATTATTGACTGTCAGTGAACGTTTTCAATGCTTGACTGTCCCACAACACCTCAGAGACTTTTTCTGGGTCTGTACAAAAGCGTGCAGCGACAAATAACCAATCAGATAAGCGATTGATAAAGCTGACGGCAGTAAGACGAATCGCTTGTGGACGCTGCTGCTGCAATATCACAGCTTGACGTTCAGCACGGCGACATACACTACGCGCCACGTGTAATTGACTCACCAATATAGAACCTGTCGGCAAAATAAAGTCTTTTAGCGGTGGCAATGTGGCATTCATCATATCTATTTGCTGCTCTAACCATTCAATATGAGTGGCATTAACCCCTTCATACTCTGGCATAGCAAGCTCGCCGCCTATATTGAACAACAAGTGCTGAATGATGACCAAAGCCTCAGAGAACTCTTTCTCTATAGATTGCCCTTTATTGTGCTTTAGTTGCGCACGTACCAAGCCGATATGTGAGTTGAGCTCGTCGATGTCACCCATGACGCTAAATAGATCGTCCGCTTTGCTAAGGCGGCTGCCATCAGCCATACCAGTGCTGCCGTCATCTCCAGTACGTGTGTATATTTTGCTTAAGCGATTGCCCATCTTTACATCCTTAAACGATTTTTATGATTGAATAGCGTTAGTTGCACGCTCATTGTAGTATTTTACGCCTGTTTTCGCTAAGATAATGGGTTACGTTTTATATCACGACGTTTTTTGGTCTGAATTTTTATTTTCCTGATTTATAGTCACAGTCGTTGGTATGGCTTATTCATACATGGCGGCTGAGATTTCACATTTTCTATTTTATTTACGTTACAAGGCTTTTTTACTATGACCACACCACTTGCAGATGCGATGTCCCAACTTGCTATTTACGATTCATTGACTGGCAGCAAGCGTCAGTTTGTACCACTCAAAGCAGGGCAGGTTGGTATGTATGTGTGCGGCATGACTGTTTATGACTATTGTCATATTGGTCATGCGCGAGTGATGGTCGGTTTTGATATGGCCGTTCGTTGGTTGGCACGTTTGGGTTACAACGTGAATTACGTACGTAATATCACTGATATCGATGATAAAATCATTGCCCGTGCTGCTGAAAACGGTGAAGAGATTGGTACATTGACGCAGCGCTTTATTGAAGCAATGCATGAAGATGCGACTGCGCTTGGTTGTGAGATGCCAAATGCTGAGCCACGTGCGACCGATCATATCGATGATATGCAGGATATGATTGAGACGTTAGTCACTGGCAACTACGCGTATGCAGGCGACAACGGTGATGTCTATTATGCTGTTGATAGCTTTGACGGTTATGGTAAATTATCGAAGCGCAATCTGGACGATATGCAGGCAGGTTCGCGAGTCGAGGTTGAAAATGATAAACGCAATCCATTTGATTTTGTACTATGGAAAGCGGCAAAACCTGACGAGCCGCAGTGGGCATCGCCATGGGGTCAAGGGCGTCCAGGCTGGCATATTGAATGTTCAGCGATGTCGACTAAGTGCTTAGGTAGCACCTTTGATATTCATGGCGGTGGTCATGACTTACAGTTCCCGCATCACGAAAACGAAATCGCCCAGTCTGAGGCAGCGACTGGTTGTGAGTATGCACGCAACTGGATGCATGTTGGTTTTATCAATGTCGATGGCGAAAAAATGTCTAAATCATTGGGCAACTTTTTTACCATTCGCGATGTCATGGCAAAGTACTTACCTGAGACGGTGCGTTTTTTCTTATTATCGAGCCATTATCGCAGCCAAGTTAACTTCTCTGATAGCGCATTGGATGAAGCGCATAATAGCCTAAGCAGACTGTATAATGCACTAAAATTGGCTGAGCAGCAAAAAGGACAGTCAATCGCAATAAATGAAGACTTAGTAGCTGAAGCTTACAATAGCGCGGTTGGTCAAGATTTCATCAAGGCAATGAATGACGACTTCAATAGCTCGACGGCCATTAGCGTATTATTCGGATTAGCTCGCGATATCAATAAAACCATTAAAACGGAAGACGTCGATACCGCATGGCAATTAGCCCAGCAACTAAAAGCATTGGCACAAGTATTAAATATTTTACAGCAGCCAGTGCAGCAGTTTTTGCAAGCAGTGACTGGTGAACAGGCAGAAGATGGTCTAACGGATGCGGTTATTGATGGTTTAATTATCGAACGTGCAGAGTCTAAAGCCAACAAAAACTTTGCTCGTGCTGATGAGATACGTGAGCAACTAAAAGAGGCGGGTATTGAGCTAGAAGATAGCCGTGCTGGCACCACATGGCGCCGCGCTTAAAATAATGTTTGCCGTCTATATGGTAAATAGCTACAAATCTCGTAATAAATTAAGTCAGCTTTAGGCTGGCTTTTTTTTGCTTACTGAATTAGGTTAAAGCAGCAGCGATATATTTTTTATACTTTCCTTTTGTAGACTGATGGCTTTGAAAACATGAATACACTTAAAGACAATCCTATGAACCATCATTGTGCCGTTTTGCGCTCAGATGATAATCATCAAGTAGATGTAGAGAAAAGTCGTTTTCAAAGCCATGTGCTGCAAGTATTGTTGGGCTTTTTGATTGTCGCTATAAATGTCATCTATTCACCCGCTTATGCAGCAAATAGTGAAAATGAACAGAGCACGAGCGAGCCGGAAAAACAAACGCCTAGTAAGCCTGATAGTTTTTCTGAATATGCCGCTCAGCAAGTCAATGCGCTTAAAGATGAAAGTGTTAGTATTTCTGGTATTACTGAAGAGATCTTTGATCCTACTGAACGTAACGCAGTAGAGCAGGCAGGCAGGCTACAAGGGGATACGGCACTGACCGGAGAATATAGTGAGAGCTACTATATTCTCGATAAACTAAATGCAGGGTTGCCACCGTTATCTGAGCCAGCTAACTTAGAAACACCGCTTGCAGCCTTAGAGTTTTTTCAATCAGCATTAATGAAACAGCAGTATGATTTGGCCGCTTACGCGCTAAACATGAATTTGATTGATGAAAAAAGTCAACGTAGCCGTGCGCTTGATCTCACAAAGCGACTGGATTTCTTATTATCTGAAAAAGAGCTCTATGTATTCGACGATATGCCAGATCGTCCCGATGGCTTAATTGAACCACCGCTTGGTAATAATAGCAGTGTCATGGGTATTGCTAGACGCTCTATTCAGCTTGGCTATGTTGACTATCGCGAGCGCCGTGTTCCTATTTATTTGCAACGAGTACGAGTAGGGGATGAAGCCCCTGTCTGGGTATTTTCGGCGCAGACAGTAGGCAATATTGATAATCTCTATGAGCAGTATCATCCAGCCGAGTTCGAGCGTTATTTGCCCACTTGGTTAAAGCTAAAGTTTTTTGGAATTGCGCTATGGGAATTCTCAGCGCTGATATTGTTCTTTTTATTAACCATGGGGATGGGTTGGCTACTGAGTAAAGGTACTGCAAAAATCATCAATCATTATATCGATGAAGAAAAATACAGCGTGTATGTTGGCAGTACCAATGGCGTCGCCGATTTGGTTAGCAAGCTAACAGTACCATTAACCTTTACCATCAGTTTTTCACTGGTTTTTACCTTGGTTTCTGGTGGTTTTCCTTATTTAGATGCAGTCGCCTCATCTACTCGTCCATTGATTTGGATTGGACTGGTATTTAGTACCATGTGGTTAGGCATTCGTATCATTAACTTTTTTGCCAATCGCTATCAAGACATGCAGATTGAAAATTTGGCTGCAGAGCATTTCGATAAAGAACGTCGCCGCCGTACTTATGTATCAATATTTCGCCGTGTGTTTATTTTCGCGATGATTTTGGGAAGCTTCTGGATAGGTCTTAGTGAATTTGCAAATATGGAAGGCCTTGGCAAAACTTTATTGACTTCAGCGGGTATTGCAGGTGTGGTTATCGGTATTGCGGCACAGCCAATATTAGGGAATATCATCGCTGGTGTACAGGTAGCAGTGACGCAGCCAGTGCGAATCGGCGATAGTGTGATAATGGACGGTAATTTTAGTACGGTTGAAGACCTGCGTTACACGTATGCCGTGTTAAAAACATGGGATGAGCGTCGCTTGATCGTGCCAATGCGTGAGCTAATCACTGAACGAGTGGAAAACTGGTCGCATACAGAAGTTCATCAGACCTGTCCTGTGTTTTTGTATATTGATTATGGCGCAGATATCGACGCTATCCGAGAGGCATTTATATCGATGGTCAAGGACAATAAGCTTTGGGATAATAAAACAGAACCCGAAATGTATGTAGTAGATGTGACCGAAAACACTATTCAATTGCGTGGCGCTGTTTCATCAGTAGGGCCTATAGAAGCATGGACGCTGGCCTGTGAGATACGGGAGCAAATGCTTGGCTACCTGCATGCGCAGCAGAACAAATATCTACCTACAGAGCGTTTTACGTTAACAAAAGGCGAATAGGATTCAGGAGTAACAATGGGCTTTGCGAGCTTGATTAGCTTTAAAAGCGAGTTATTAATGGTTTGAAGCATGATTGTCATCGATAAAGACGCACTTGTGTAAAATAATCTGACAAATATAGTGTGTCAGCGAGGCGCTTATTTGTTATAATGTGGCGTTATTTTTATAGGATAACTGAGTGGTTGGCGATGAGTCGGCACTGTGCATACAGATGCAATGATTGATACGCTTAACCCTGAGCTCCTACCCATCAAAATAACCACCACTAGGGGTCTGTATGTTGCGAATTGTCGATGAAGCCTTAACCTTTGATGACGTTTTATTATTACCAGCCTATTCTGAAGTTCTGCCAAAAACTGCTGATCTGTCTACTCGTTTGACCAAAAACATCACACTTAATCTTCCGCTAATCTCTGCGGCGATGGATACGGTGACTGAGTCTGAAATGGCTATCACTATGGCACAGCTTGGTGGCATGGGTATTTTGCATAAGAGCATGGACATCGAGAAGCAGGCAACACAAGTACGCCGTGTCAAAAAATTTGAAGCGGGTACCGTCGTTGACCCTATCACTGTGCATCCAGAGATGACCATCGGTGAATTGCTGCGTTTGACTCAAGATAATAATATCTCAGGTGTGCCTGTGGTCGAAAAAGGCACAGATAACGTTGTGGGTATTGTTACTCATAGAGATTGGCGTTTTGAGACCAATTTGTCATTGCCAGTTAGTCAGATTATGACGCCTAAAGAGCAGCTAGTAACTGTGCATGAAGGTGAAAGCAACGAAAATATCAAAAGATTGTTGCATGAGCATCGCATCGAAAAAGTCATCGTTATTGACGATAACTTCCGCCTGCGTGGTTTGATTACTGTTAATGATTTTGCCAAAGCTGAAAACAATCCAAATGCGTGTAAAGACGAGCAAGGTCGCCTACGTGTTGGCGCAGCTGTTGGTACTGGTGCTGATACGCAAGCACGCGTTGAAGCATTAATCGCCGCTGATGTCGACGTTATCGTTGTTGATACGGCGCACGGTCACTCAAAAGGCGTGATTGATAAGGTTTCTTGGATTAAGAAAAACTACCCACACGTACAAGTAATCGGTGGCAACATCGCAACAGGTGAGGCAGCAATCGCTTTACGTGACGCAGGTGCTGATGCAGTAAAAGTAGGTATCGGCCCTGGTTCTATCTGTACCACACGTATTATTGCAGGTATCGGTGTGCCACAAATATCAGCCATTGATAATGTTGCTAGTGCTTTAAAAGATAGCATTCCATTGATTGCTGACGGTGGTATCCGCTACTCAGGCGATATGGCAAAAGCAATCGCTGCAGGTGCATCATGCATTATGGTTGGTTCACTCATGGCTGGTACTGAAGAAGCACCAGGTGAAGTTGAGCTGTTCCAAGGTCGCTACTATAAAGCGTATCGCGGTATGGGTAGTTTGGGTGCAATGTCAGGATCAAACGGTTCTTCAGATCGCTACTTCCAAGATGCAAAAGATGGCGTAGAGAAGCTAGTACCAGAAGGTATCGAAGGCCGTGTTCCTTATAAAGGACCAGTTGCGGGTATCGTTAATCAGCTGGTTGGTGGCTTACGTTCATCAATGGGTTATACGGGCTCTGCCACGATTGAAGATATGCGTACCAATCCGCAGTTTATCAAAGTAACCTCAGCGGGTATGAAAGAGTCGCATGTGCATGATGTGCAAATCACTAAAGAAGCACCGAACTATCGAGTAAACTAGATCGTTCCGTGAAATACTTCTCTTTTATAGTTTTAAAATGTATTGATGTTAGCTGAGACGTAAGGCTGCAGCGAGCTTAAGATACAAACAGCCAACAATGCTATGTTATTGTTGGCTGTTTTTTTTGTAAAATACAGAAACAGATTATTACAACAATAGTATTGCCTGCGTATACGTTTGGCCTTTTATTTTTTTGACTTGAGGAACACATAATGAGCTATTTTGGCACTGATGGAATTCGCGGAAAATTTGGTGAATTACCAATTACACCAGACTTTATTTTAAAACTAGGCTATGTCACTGGGCTTGTCCTCATAGAAAAAAATGAAAATCCTACGCGTAAGCCAAGTGTGGTGATTGGTAAAGATACGCGTCTGTCAGGCTATGTGATAGAGGGAGCATTACAAGCAGGTTTTAATGCGGCTGGTGTTGATGTTTATATGCTTGGTCCATTGCCGACTCCAGCGATTGCGCATTTGACCCGTAGTTTCAATGCAGATGCTGGCGTGGTTATCTCAGCCTCGCACAACCCTTATTACGATAATGGTATCAAGTTTTTCTCAGGTGACGGCAAAAAACTTACTGATGAGATGCAAACTGCAATCAATAATAAATTGACGGCAATTATGAACGACGTTGGTAATGACGTTGCTATGATGCCTATTCTTGATCCTGCAAATTTAGGTAAGAACAATCGTATTAATGATGCAAAAGGTCGCTATATTGAGTTTTGCAAAGGCAGCTTCCCTTATCAATATGACCTCAGTCATCTGACGGTAGTAGTGGATTGTGCCAATGGCGCAGGCTATAGCGTAGCACCTAGAGTGATGCGCGAGTTGGGGGCCAACGTGATTGCCATCAATAATACGCCAGACGGCATCAATATCAATGCTGAATGTGGTTCTACCCATCCTGAGAGCTTACAGAAGGCTGTGCTTGAGCATGACGCAGATGTTGGTATTGCGCTAGATGGTGATGGTGACCGTATCGTAATGGTTGATGAGACGGGTAAGCTAGTCGACGGCGATGGGATCTTATATGTGCTTGCTACCCAAGGTAAAACCAAAGCTGAAGGTGTTGTCGGCACACTCATGAGTAATATGGGATTAGAGCTGGCGCTAAAAGATGCAGACATTAAATTTACTCGCGCAAAGGTGGGTGATCGCTATGTGATGCAGGACTTAGAGGCCAATGGTTGGATATTGGGCGGTGAGCCATCTGGTCATATTCTCTGCTTGGACAAAAGTCGCACAGGGGACGCTATCATTGCTGGCTTGCAAGTACTGGCAGTCATGCAAGCCAGAGAGCGTGCGTTAAGTGAGCTTGTTGAAGGTTTTGAAGTGTTGCCGCAAAAGCTAGTCAATGTACGTTTGTCTCAAATGCAAGATCCATTCAAACATGAGGAGTTGGTTGCTGCTTTTGATAAAGCACAGGCAACGCTAGAGGGTCGTGGTCGTCTGTTGATACGTCAGTCAGGTACAGAGCCTATGATTCGCGTGATGGTAGAATCAGATGATGAAATAGAATGTGATGTAATGGCTAATGACTTAGCTGATCTTATAAAATCGGTACTAGGCTAATAGTATTTGAGGCAATAAGTGGCATTCAAGATAATGAATGGTATTTAAGACAACAACATTATAGTTTTCAAATAAGGAGTTGCCATGAGCATGGACTTTACCGACCAACGCCTCTCATACGAGAAAGGCGAGCTTGACCAACAGTCAGTACCAACGTCACCATTTGAGCTCTTTAAAGCTTGGATGAATGAAGCGTTAGCACAAAAGGTGCAAGAGCCTTATGCAATGAGTTTGGCAACATGTGGCGCAGACAATAAGCCTAGCGTCCGTATTGTGTTACTACGCGAGATTACTGAGACAGGTATTGTTTTCTATACCAATTATGAAAGCGCAAAAGGGCAGGATATAGCAGAAAATCCTAATGCCGAAGCGTTATTCTTTTGGCATGAGCTGGAGCGCCAAGTTCGTATCAGCGGTAGTATTGCTAAAATAGCTGCTGATAAATCGGCTGCTTATTTCCAAAAGCGTCCCCATGATAGTCAAGTAGGTGCTTGGGTTAGTCAACCGCAAAGTGGTGAAGTGGCCAATCGTGAAGTCATGGAGCAAACGTTTGAACAGCTTCAAGCGGCACATCCTGATAATACTGCCGTACCAACGCCAGAGTTTTGGGGTGGGTATGAAATTACGATTGAACAAATCGAGTTTTGGCAAGGTCGCGCCAATCGGATGCATGACCGAATTGTGTATGCGCAGAGTAGCGGCGACGACAGTGAAGTCAGTGAAGGCAATACAAGCTGGACAACCAAACGTTTATTACCATAGTTGCTGTAGTTTGAAGCTATAGATTATAGAAAACTAAAAAAGCCACTCTAAATCCAATTTCTTTGGTATCTAGAGTGGCTTTTTTACGTTGACTATTTACCTTGTTTGGCATTATTTTTTATTCAACCTTTCATTCAACCTTTCATTTAATATTGGTATCGACATCCACTGAGACTGACATGCCAGGACGTAAGCGTGCCAGTTCAGGCTGGTTTTGGTCTAAGTCAATGCGTACAGGAATACGTTGAGCAATTTTTATGTAGTTACCTGTCGCAGGGTTGGCAGCAGCAGCACTAAACTCGCTACCAGTCGCTGGCGAGATATTACTCACGTGACCCGTAAATTTGGCACCGCCAAGCGCATCAACGTGAATGGTCGCAGGCTCGCCGATTGCCATATTGGCTATTTGAGTTTCCTTAAAGTTTGCAATAATCCAAATGCCCTTTGGCACGATATACATGAGCTGCGTACCAGCGCTGACGTATTGACCTTCTTTGACACTGACTTGGCTTAGCTGGCCAGATTCAGGCGCAGTGATGATAGTATTGTCTAGATTGATTTGCGCTTGCTTGACACCTGCCTCAGCATTTTTAATATTTGCGTCCAGCGATGAGCGACTACCGCTAGTCTTTTCACGGTTTTCTTGAGCGGCCTGTAAATTAGCCTCTGCTTGCTGTACCCCTGCTTGTGCTTGAGCCAATTGCGCCTTGATGTGAGCAACTTCTGCTTTCGATACCGCACCAATAGCATCTAAACCTTGATAACGGTTGACATCTTCACGCGCGCTTTCTACATTGATTTTGGCACTATACAAATCAGCTCTACGTGCTTCAATTTGCGCTTGGCTGGTTTGTGTATCCTGGTCATTGGTAGAACGGTTAGTAAGGGCTACCTCGGTATTTGCTTGGGCTTGGTCGAGCTGCTGCTGAAAGGTTCGATCATCTATCTTTATGAGTAAGTCGCCAGCTTTTACGTTGGCGAAGTCTTGCACGGCTACCTTGGTGACATAGCCAGAAACTTGCGGGCTAATAATAGTCGTCTGACCTTTGACAAAAGCATTATTGGTTTGCTGTACCGTTGGGGTGAACGGTGGAAGCTTCCATGCATACAAAATCAATGCCACGCCAATGACAATCAATAAAATTAATGAGCCTAAATTTAGATAGGATTTTTTCTTGGGCGACCAACCAGTAGTATCGGGTATTGGCTCTTTTGGTGGCATTGGTGTTTCATTGTTGTCTGAACTTTTTTCTACATCACCTTCTGCTGTCTTAGTTGCTGATGGCGAAGAAGTTGCAGCAGACTCTTCTTTACTTATATCGGACGCTATAGGTGTGTCTGTTGCTGGAGCGCCAGTGGACGTCTGAGGTGTTTGATTAAGCTCATTTGGTTTTTCTTGGCTCATGACGTGCTCCTAAATTTTCAATAAATATTAAAATAGACTGGCTATAAATGAATGGGGTGAAACATTATTAATAGAATAAGCTGAGTTATTTTGACTCACGCATTTTTGCAATAACGGCAAGCTCTTTAGCAAGTGGATTGCGCTTGTGGTAACGGTTATAAAAATAATTGATCAATAAAATGGCTGTAACGAAAGTAGCAAAACTGGCCATCAAAAAGAACAGATCACTATAAGCGGAGACAGTTGCTTGGCGCTGAATGCCTTGCAGTACTTGGCTAACTGCACTGATATTTGCTTGGGCTGCGTCAGTGGTCTGATTCGACAGCATGTTACGAGTGCCTGCCACCTGAGCGCTAAATGCAGGATCGCCCAAATTCAATGAGCTGACCATATCTGCATAATGCATTTGTGTACGAATGGTCGTAAATGCCTGAATGGCTGCCGCACCTGCCAGTCCGCCAACTGTTTGGGAGATGCCAAAAATCACTGAAAAACTAATAATATACGCAGGGCCACTGCCAATAGCCCGCAAAAACCCTTCAAAAACCAAAGGCCCCATGAAATAGACTGCAGCAAAGGCAATCAAAAACTGGCTAAGATAAAACATATAGGGCGCTGAATTAATAGACACACCAACATCCATCCAAGACCCTAAGGCAATCAATGCCACTGCAAAAATAACAGGTCGGCGCAAATCCATCGCATTGGTACTAAAAATACTAATAATCAAAGCCAGTGCACTGGCGGCTATAATAACAGCATAAAAAGTAACCAGCTGATCGTTACCGTAGCCGAGGTTAGCGAGCAATCCTGCCGCTCCGACATTTTGCTCAGATAGCAAAATCCGCATGACAGCGCCAGTCACCATAAAGGCAATAATATTGCGGCTACGCATCCAGCGCACTTGTAGCATCGGATTTTTGCGATGCGTCTCAATCCATAACGCGATGCTAATCCCGACGATAGCAATCATCAGTGGATAGACGAGCCAAGGTGTTGTCCACCATAAAATTCGACCCTGTACCAAAACGACAGCCAATGCAGCCAGACCACTGGCGAAAAAACCAAAGCTTACAAAATCCAATTTCTCAAATACTTTTTCTGTATTCCCTGGTGGTAGCTCTAATATATTAATCAGCCCAAAACAAATCAGCGCCAGACCAAATTGAAATAAAAATAAGTTTTCAAGCTGACCGTCGATGGCGAGGTAGGGCGAGATGACACGTGATAATGGAATACCAAACTGTACCAAACCAAAACCCAATATGAGACCACTAGTACGTTTGACGGTTGGCATACCCTGAAGACAATAAAACAAGCCCAATACGGTCATACCACTTGCCACCATACCACTAAGTCCCCTAGCGACAATCTCTAAATAATAGGGCTCAATGCTAATATTAGGTGTGTCTAACAAGTGGCTGCTGATCAGCCACTGTAGACTGGTGGCGGCTAACAAAAAGAACAGAGTGATTTTACTAAACAGTGACATACCAAATTGTTGGCGAATTTTGTACAGCAGAACGGTGATACAGGCATTGGTCATATTATAACTGACCGATATCCAACCACCTTCAGCTGGCGTTAAGCCTAGCTGACCCTGAATTTGCGTCAGGTTGGCGACAAGTAGACCATTTTGGAAGCTGGCAGTGAGACCAACGAAAATCCCAATAAGCAAATAAAATACTTTACGGCGTGCCGGATGGTCAGGATTGGCTGGAGATCCCACCATTATTGGCTGTTCGTGGGGCTTAAACTGGTATTCGTTACTCATGGGCGTACCACAATCTGTATAAGGAAATAGAGTGATATAGGACAGATGCCAGACGGGGAGTCAGGTCAGTGTAATTGGTATTTATAGCGTGAAAAGCCAGTCAACTCACTGATGGTATCTGAAAGATAACCCAAAAAATTCAGAAAGGATTTTATCATAACTTTTATCGTGCTTTTGTCATCGACACGTAATTCATGGATGGTGCTGAGCAATTTGTTTGGTTGCTCTATAGCTTAATGCTCTCATATGACATTGATGACTATAATTCGATGGTTACTCATGCAATCATAAAATAAAGCACGCATAAAAAACAGCTCTATACAGAGCTGTTTGTGTGTATCGGAAAATTGGTCTGTCAGTTATGATGCAATGCTAAACGGATTGGTCGTACTTAGCCTCTAGCTGCATAGCGCGCTGATAGCTATCGAGACTGGCAAGCGCTTCAGCATACTGCCTGATATTCGAGTAAGCGTCGAGTTTTTGACGCTTAGCGAGAATGATTAAGTCAAATGACAACATAAAGTCAGCACCACTTAGCTTATCACCCACAATGAACGACTTACCTTTAACCGAAGCATCCAGATATTCAAACAATCTGGTTTTTTCTGTATCGATATAGCCACTCAAAAACTCATTGTCATTGATGCCTGCTTTATTAGTAAATAGCTCAAGCATTAATGGCAACATCAGCGAGCTTTCTGCAAAGTCAATCCACTGTAGATAATACCCATAGTCCGAGCTGTCTGTCGCAGGACGTAGACGCTCGGGCGCAAATCGCTCAATCAGTAACTCAGTAATGGCCCCTGATTCAGCATAAATTTGGCCGTCCATCTCGATAACTGGAGATTTACCGAGTGGGTGAACTGCCTTCAGGGAATCTGGTGCCAAATGAGTCTTGGTATCGCGCTGATGGCTGACTACTTCATAAGGAACGCCTAGCTCTTCCAAGAGCCATAGCGTACGTAATGAACGTGATTGATTGAGATGATGTAAGCGAATCATGGTATCGACCTTATTGCGTAGTGAATTTGACTAACCTTTGAGCTTGTTGATCAAACGCTTAGCCGCTTCTTCTGATGAGGCTGGGTTTTGACCTGTGATCAATAAACCATCTTCGACCACAAACTCTTCCCAATCAGCGGCTTTTTCATAGTTACCACCGTTGGCTTTCAAGACATCTTCTACTAAGAAAGGCACCACGTCTGTTAAGCCAGCCGCTTCTTCTTCTGAGTTGGTAAAGCCAGTAACGGTTTTACCTTTTACTAAGTACTCGCCATCAACTTTGACGCTTTTAAGCGCGCCAGGTGCATGACAAACAAAGGCAACAGGCTTGTCTTGCTTGACGAAACTCTCGATCAATTCGATAGAGTGCTTATCTACTGCCAAGTCCCACAATGGACCGTGACCACCTGGATAAAAGACTGAATCAAAATCTTCTACTTTCATGTCAGCAAGTTTTTTGGTATTGGCCAAGTGCTCTTGCGCATCTTTGTCGTCTTTAAAACGTTTGGTATCTTTGGTTTGCGTGTCTTCAGTATCACTACTAGGATCTAGTGGTGGCTGACCGCCAGCAGGAGAAGCTAAAGTGACATTAGCACCCGCATCGAGAAACGCGTAGTAAGGAGCTGCAAATTCTTCTAGCCAAAATCCTGTTTTCTTACCAGTATCGCCTAGACGGTCGTGTGAGGTTAGTACCATTAAAATATTCATAATTATCCTTATTTATTGTTTATATGTGAGTAAAGCAAATTATTAACATCCACATTTTCATTGATAGAAGATTCATTCAAATGGCGAGCCAGATGACCAAAACGTTATCAGTATAAACGTTATCAGTATAAACGTTATCAGTATAAGTGGTGACCGCTAATATTATTCCTGCTTCAAACGTAACTTTCAGTAGTGATCTTAGCAAGTTGTGTTGTTAAGTGGTTATTAACAAAAATCGCTACCTATCGCTTGTTGTTTAACAAGAGCTACTTAACAAGACTTACCTAACATCAATCATTGAACGTCAGAGACTTTAACCACTGTCTTACCAAAGTTATCACCATTTAGCATACCGACAAAGGCTTTTGGTGCATTGTCTAGACCATCAGCGATGTGTTCTTTAGTTTTGACGTCGCCCGATTCTACCCATTTGCTCATGGTTTCTAAGAACTCTGGGAAGTGGTCGCCATACTCTTCAAAGATAATGAAGCCTTTGATGGTGAGACGGCGGCTTAAGATAAGTCCGGTCAATACGCTCAAACGATCTTTACCTTCAGGCAGTTCGGTTGCATTGTACTGGGCAACAAGGCCGCAGACAGGAATGCGAGCATGAGCATTCAGTAAAGGCATGACCGCATCAAACACATGACCACCGACGTTTTCGTAATAGATATCAATACCATCTGGGCACGCTGCTTTTAATTGCTCAGCGAAATCATCGGCTCTGTGGTCGATACAGACATCAAAGCCAAGCTCATTGACCGCAAAATCGCATTTTTCTTTACCGCCTGCTACACCAACGGTGCGCAGACCATATTGATTACCCACTTGACCGACAGTGGCACCGACGGGTCCAGTTGCTGCTGCCACGACTAAAGTCTCGCCTTTCTGTGGTTTACCGATATCAGTCAGACCCATGTAACCCGTGAACCCTGGCATACCTAACACGCCTAAACCATAAGAAGGGTTAGTCATATTTTTGTCCAGTTTTAGGACGCCTTCGCCATCACTGACACTGTAGTCCTGCCAGCCTGAGTTTGATACGACTAAGTCGCCTACTGCGAAGTTATCGATATTTGACTCGACTACCTGCGCTACGGTACCACCCATGATGACGTCACCGACTGCTAATGGGTCTGCATAGCTTTTTGCATCGCTCATACGTCCACGCATATATGGGTCTAATGACAGATATACCGTGCGTAGTAGCATCTCGTTATCGTTTGGCGTTGGGATGTCGCTAGTCGCCATGTCAAAATTGTCAGCAGTTGGCTCGCCGTTCGGGCGGCTCGCTAATTTGATTTGACGGTTTGTTTGTTGATTCTGTTGTTTGTCGAAGCTCATTGTAGGACTCCTTTATATTTATTAATTGTCATTATTATAGTGGGGTTAAATGTAGTAGCTACTCAGCATGGAATAGCTACTATAGATAGCATAACGATATGTACTTATTGTTACTGTCACGATTTTTCTTATAGTTCTTTTGACAGTTCTTGCTATAGCGCTTATTAAGACGCTTTGCTAGTTACAGCACGCTGCAAGATACGACGTGATACTTCTAGGTCGTTGGTACCATGTTCACCAAGCTTAACCATGTTATGTACTTCAAGCTGCTTGATAATTGGATCAATCGCTGATTCCGTCAAGTCAACGTCTTCTAGGCTAACTGGCAAGCCAAGCTCGCGGAAGAAGTTTTCAGTGTAAACAATAGCAGTTTCGATGATGGCATCGTCATCTAGGTCAGTATCGGTAATGTTCCATACGTTACGCGCATATTGAAGCAGTTTTTCTTTTTTGCTTTCTTTTAGCTCACGCATGACTGATGGCAATACGATGGTTAGCGTACGTGCATGATCGATAGCATGTAGTGACGTCAGCTCATGACCAACCATATGAGTTGTCCAATCTTGTGGCACACCAGTACCGATCAGGCCGTTCAATGCCATTGTTGCTGTCCACATAATGTTTTTACGTGTTTCTAGGTTTTCTGGATATTGCTTAACAACTAGACCTTCATCGATAAGGATTTTAAGCAAGCTTTCAGCAAAGGCATCTTGTACTTTAGCGTTTACTGGGTAAGTCAGATATTGTTCCATTACATGAACAAATGCATCAGCCACACCATTCATAACCTGACGTTCAGGCAAGGTAAGTGTTTTGATTGGATCTAGAATTGAGAATTTAGGGAAGGCAAGTGGGTTACCAAACGGTAGTTTTGCTTGACGTTCGCTATAGTTGATCACGCCGCCTGAGTTCATCTCAGAACCTGTGGCTGGGATGGTCAATACCGCGCCCAAATCGACAGCAGAATCGATGTTTTTGCAATAACCAGTTAAGGCATCCCAAGCTTGGTCACGTGAGACAGTGCCGTCTTCTTCAGTCAACGAAGAAACGAGTGCGACAAATTTGCTGCCGTCAATCACAGAACCACCGCCAACTGCTAATAAGAAGTCGATGTTGTGCTCATTAACCATATCAGCGGCCTTTAATAACGTAGTGAACTCTGGATTGGCTTCAATGCCACCGAATTCAAATACAGTACGGTTACCGCTTGCTGACAAGGCAGTTTTTACTTCGTCTAAAGTACCAGTACGCTGTGCTGAACCACCACCATAAGTAATGAGGACACGCGCATCAGTAGGGACTAGATCTGATAATTGCTCGATTTGACCTTCACCAAAAACGATACGGACTGGGTTGTAATATTGGAAGTTATTCATAAGATTCCTAATTAGTAATAAAAACGGTTCAATTAAATGGTTTTGACATGGGATATTGTCTGATATCAATCAATGAATGATAAGCAATGCTCGTATAGACATTCATTCTTAATATTTGTGCGCATTGTACACCAATTAGACCAGTCGTCTAGTTATATTTACAAAACTCTCGTATAACTGTCTAAGCCGTATGCAGATGTCTTTCAGAAATTTATTTAAAAAAGAGAAGGCAATAAAGCACACTGAATACTCAAGCGTAGTACTAACCGCTACTATCTATGAGAGTTATAAATATTCAATGTGCCTTAATGGTTACGCTAGAATTGCAGTTGCTAGAAATCTGAACGGTTAACGATTAGCGTCCCATTTGGGTCGTGGTCATTTGCCAAATTTCTGCTAAAGGGGTATTGGTTTGGCTAATCTTTGCAATCAAGCTTGCGCCAAGCCATGCAAAATACCAACGCTTGGCCATACTCTCAGCCGAGATGTTATCGTGACGAGGGACGGACTCATCGAGCCAGCCAGCTTTGATCTGCTTGGCGAGCCACATGGTCGTCTGCTGATAGCCAGTATCGAGTGCCTTACGCATGGTTTCTGACATATCGGCTACCTCTGCGCTGAGCTTCACTACCAAGCATTTCTCATGGTCACAGCCATTCTGCTGGGTGTCATACCAGTTTTGAAAATAATCATATAGCTTTTGCTGTGCACTGACATCTTGTGCATCGATGACATCCAACCGAGTCTTATATAAGCTAAAGTAATGATTAATAATGGCTTCACCAAAGGCTTCTTTAGAAGCGAAATAATGGTAAAAAGAACCCTTTGGCACACCTGCTGTATCTAAAATTTGCTTTAGACCAACAGCGGTAAAACCTTTTTTGGCGATTAATTGGTAGCCAGTGGCAAGTAAATGAGCTTTAGTATCTGGTGTCGTTGCGTCTGTATTAGACATAAACAGGATTATCTCCCTTAGTAGTTGCTTGTATTAGCGTATGCATTAGATAGTCAGTTAAAACAGTTAGCGTTCATTTGAACGTCACGTTGATGGCATATTGTAATAGGATATAGTTATATGTGTTACGTTTTATCAACAATATTCACTGACAAAATAGTCTTGTTTTATTAGTAGCTATGGTAGCATTAGACCAGTCGTCTAGCAAGGTAGGTTTTGTTGTTATCCGTTACCGTTAGTATTTATTGCTAAAGAACATCTTTCATTAGAGCTTTTTTAATTGATGACTGTTAATTGATCTAGTCGATGCAATTTAAGAGTAGTACAAGGCAACCGAGTGCAGATGTATATTTGATACCTCAAGCAAGGTTAACGCTGTAATACTTTTATAGTGTGATGACTATAGATCGGTAACGATTTTAGACTTACTACTTGCCAGATATTTTCTCATTAAGATATCGCCGACTTGATAATTTTATTTTAATAATCGCAAACCAATACTTAACACAATAAATCAAAAATAAGGATGATTATGTCAACCAATACTACGAGTGCATACAGTGATTTCCATTTGCAGTTCATCTCTGGTGAATGGCAAACCGGTAAAGACAACAGCACCAACACCAATACCAACCCATATAACGGTGATACGCTTGTAGAGATCCAGCAAGCGACCAAAGATCAGTTGAACGAAGCCTATGATGCTGCGACCCAAGCTCAAGAAGCGTGGGCCAAGCAGACGCCAGCAGAGCGTTCTGCAGTGTTGTATAAAGTCGTAAACATACTTGATCAGCGCCAAGAAGAAATCGTTGATTGGCTAATCAAAGAGTCGGGCAGTACCCGTATCAAAGCCATGGTCGAGTTCGGTGCGACGCGCGCGATTACCCTTGAAGCAGCGACTTTTCCTAACCGTGTCCATGGTGAGATTCGTCCATCGAATACCCCTGGTAAAGAAAACTTCATTTATCGTGAGCCAATCGGCGTTGTCGCTGTTATTAGCCCATGGAACTTTCCGCTGCATTTGACCCAGCGTTCTATCGCACCAGCCTTAGCACTTGGCAATGCAGTGGTACTCAAGCCTGCTAGCGATACGCCAGTGACTGGTGGTTTGCTATTGGCCAAAGTATTTGAAGAAGCGGGTCTACCAAAAGGTCTGTTAAACGTGGTTGTGGGTTCAGGTAGCGAGATAGGCGATGCAATCGTTGAACACAAAGCGTCAAGTTTTGTGTCATTCACAGGATCAACTTCAGTGGGTAAACACATCGGTGAGCTAGCTAATGGTGGTGAGCATATCAAACAAGTGGCACTTGAGTTAGGTGGAAACAGTCCATTTGTTGTACTCAAGGATGCAGATATTGATCAGGCAGTAAAAGCAGCCGTGTTCGGTAAGTTCTTGCATCAAGGCCAGATTTGTATGGCTATTAACCGAATTATTGTTGAAAATGAAGTGTACGATGAGTTTGTAGAGCGTTTCTTGTCTCATGTTAAAACGTTACAGGTAGGTGATCCTAACGATCAAGGTACTGCTATTGGCCCAATCATCAATGAGAAACAAGTTCAGTCACTTAGAGATAAGATTGATGAGGCACAGAAAGAGGGCGCAAAAATGCTCTTGAGCGGTGAAATCAATGGTCAATTAGTCCCGCCCCATGTCTTTACCGAAGTTACTAGAGAGATGGATATTGCCTATAATGAAATATTTGGACCATTGATAGGCATTATTCGAGCCAAAAATGAAGAGGATGCTTTGTCGATAGCTAATGATTCTATGTATGGCTTATCTAGTGCGGTGTTTACCGCAGACATGCAAAAAGGTTTACGTTTCGCTCGTGGTATCCGAGCAGGTATGACCCATATAAATGATATTCCAGTAAACGATGAAAGTAACGTGGCTTTTGGTGGTGAGAAAAACTCAGGCATCGGTCGTTTTAACGGTGAGTGGGTACTAGAAGAGTTCACTAGAACGCATTGGATCTCAATGCAAAATGAACCACGTGAATATCCATTCTAATTGTCCTAAAATAGAATGCTGATAGCTAATAAAAAAGACCGCTTTGATAGCGGTCTTTTTTGTGTGATATTTGGCAACTTACTGAGAATGACGTATTTGAAGTTGGTCAATTTCTTATCTGGCATGAAAGCCAAGTAGCCCTTCAATCTCTTCCATCGTCATCCGTCTTACCAGTGCTTGTTCTTCTACCGACAAGCGATTGGTGTGCTCTTTTATCATCGTATGAATACTCCGCGATATCTCAGAGGTAGTCGCGTAATACATTTGAGGCTGTTCTTTTGTCAATCTCATCAAAAATCGATTGATAAGTTTACGCTTTTCATCTGATTTATTTTCTTCAGTCGTAGTATTATTTTGAGTCATGGTGTTCTCCTAGAGGTAAGCCATTTAAGCAGTCAGACACATGAGAGTCAGTGCTTATAAGTAGTTTCTGGGGCTGAGCGCATTGCCTTACAAGTATTAGGCTCGCATCATAGTTGAATGCTAAGTATGTTTTACACTGTATATGATATTTCAAGACTACAGACTAAATATTGAAAATAATAGATAAGCGCTAAACAGCCAGAAGGATAGGGTATGTCAAATCAAGCAACGAACAACTCAGAGCACAACAATGTCACATTGGTGCTATTTCACAATGACTTGCGGGTAGCGGACAATGCCACTCTATTAAAAGCATCTGAAATCTCCACTGATGGAAGGCTGCTATTGGTTTATGCCTCATCGTTGACAGATGTATTAGACGATAAAGATCATTACGATGCCTATCGCTATGAGGCTATGGGCCAAGCCCGCCAGCAGTTTTTGCATGAGAGCCTAGCTGATTTAAATGCGTCATTGATGCAGCGGGGTAATAGGTTGCTGTATTTACAGAAAGACGATGAAGCATTGGACGTCTTTACTCAGTTGAATGATCTAATAGCGCAGCAACAAGTGACAGATATCTGCATCAGTCAAACGGCAGATTATAATCAAAACAAAGTATATGACCTTATACAGGCGAAATATCCAGAGATACAGTGGCACATTCAAACAACATCGACTTTGTTTGATGAGTTGCCGTTAGAGCAGTTGCCCAAAAGCTTTACGCAATTTCGTAAACAAATCGAAACTGATTATGATTTGCTACATGCAGAAAAAGATATAGTAATTTATCCAACGCCAGAATCACTTGCTCCATTGCCTGAGCATATGCTGAGTAGGAACGAGTACTTTTTTGAATCTCAGTTGTCTAATGAGGCAGGGCATGATAAACCATCACAGCAGCTATCCAGTTTTAGAGGTGGTGAGTTAAATGGCCTGAATCACTTACATAGCTATTTTGACTCCGATGCACCCAGCACTTATAAAACAACCCGAAACGCGCTAGATGACTGGACACATTCTACGAAGTTCTCCGCTTGGCTTGCAAACGGATCGCTATCTGTAAACACAGTATTAAATCGTCTGCGTCGCTATGAGCGCGATATCATCGCAAATGACTCTACTTACTGGATATGGTTTGAGCTGCTGTGGCGTGAGTATTTCTACTGGTATGCTGTCACCCATCAGCAAAAGTTATTTTGGTTTAAAGGTATCGGTCAGCACGCGCCTTCAACCCAATTGATTGAGAGTCTGTTAGCGCAATGGAAGCGTGGTACAACACAATATCCTATCGTCAATGCTTGCATGAACCAATTGCGCACGACAGGCTATATGTCGAATCGCGGGCGACAACTGGTTGCCAGTTGCTTTATTCACGAGCTAGGGCTTGATTGGCGTTACGGGGCAGCTTACTTTGAGCAACATCTTGTTGATTACGATGTCGGCAGTAATTGGGGTAATTGGCAATATTTGGCAGGCGTCGGCGCTGATCCAAGAGGATGCAGACAGTTTAATCTCGACAAGCAAACCCAGCAATACGATCCAAACGGTGAATTTATCCGTCAGTGGCAAGGCAACACTCAAAAGAGTGATTAATGTATGTTGAAAACTTCCACTCAACAGGTGACAACTATTATTAGACTAATCATAAGATAGGTTTAAACAATGAAAAAGCCCAGTCCTTATCTAACTTTTGCAGGTGCTATTCCGTTTGCCGCCTGTGCATTTTTGCTGATGATAGACGTTGTTACCGTGCCTATGCTTGGCTCGGTAGTCGATATACTAAGTGCTTATGGGCTAGTGATTGCATCGTTTATGGCAGGCGCGCATTGGGGTAATCATCTGAGCTTGGCTGACGACAATAAGTGGGCTATTAGACTTCCACTGTATAGCAATATCATTGCGCTTGGCCTCTGGCTTGGTTTTTTAATCTTATCAGCCAGTAGTTTTATTTGGCTATTAGTGATTGGTTTTATAAGTCTGTTGGTTATTGATTACAATCTTCATCGAGCGCAAATTATTAGCCATGCATACTTTAAGGTTAGGAAGTATGTCACGATGATAGTAGTCATATCGTTAGTCGTCGCGGCATTACAGTTGTAAGTGGTATTAACTAAGTCATGGCTAAATAATAGCTAAAGAACAGCCAGCTTGATTTCTCTATTTTTATAATTGGGAGATTGATTTTAGAGATTTCCGCAGGCGCCGCACTTTGGTGAGTAAAGTGTTTGATAGTTAGACTAAAGATTTATAAAGTTCATTTAAAATGAATGTTATAATCAAAGCCATCTATATTCCTCTAAGAAGATGGCTATGCACTCTATCAAGTTACCTAGCAAACCACCAAGCTCTCCGCATCCTATCCTTAATTTAAGCTTTCGCATATTTTTTAGTGCTGCTGCACTATTTGCCGTAGTAACGATGCTGCTATGGGTGTTTGTTTTTACTGGTCACACCGATATCGATGCACAGGTTTTGAACCCGTTATACTGGCACGGTCATGAAATGGTGTATGGTTATGCTCTGGCAGTGGTAGCCGGGTTCTTGCTAACTGCGGTCAAAACATGGACAGGGGTTATGATGCCGCATGGTTATAAATTGCTAGGTATCTTTGTCTGTTGGTTGTTAGCACGTCTGAGCTGGCTAAGTTTTGGGCTTGGCATAACGCTCATAGGTGATAGTATATCTTTGCTATATATAGCAGCCCTTTTTGATGTAGTATTTGTCGCCTCGATGGCATATGTGATATGTCGAGCAGTACGGCAAGTTAAGCAATACAAGCAAACAGGTATCTTGGCCAAGCTGGCACTGCTGACCTTTGGCAACGGACTCTGCTATTGGGGCATTATCAATGCTGATATGAACACAACCAAGATAGGCATTTATTTTGGGTTCTATTTGATCATCGGGTTAGTGCTAACGATTGGTCGACGTGTAGTGCCATTTTTTATCGAACGTGGTCTTAGTATGGATATGGAAACGTCAGAACCCATTAAACTACGTAATAGTAAGACACAAGATATCGCAAGCTTAGTGTTTTTCTTCGCCTTTTTTATTAGTGGTGTATTTTATCCAAATAAGTATTTTTTAACGATTACTGCACTTGGCGTAGCAGTGATTAATATCGTACGTCTGATAGGGTGGTATCATCACGGTATTTGGCAAAAACCATTACTTTGGTCGCTGTATATTGCGTTTTTAGGCACGTGTTTGAGTTTCTTATTGTATGCACTACAACCTTGGCTCGGTTATCCGCACAGCATCGCCATGCATGGACTAGCGATTGCAGGTGTTGGTATGATGACGTTAGCAATGATGACTAGAGTATCTCTGGGACATACGGGTCGCAGTATTCATCAACCGCCAAAAATGGTAAACGTTATGTATGGCTTGATGGTATTGGTATTTATCAGTCGCGTACTACTACCGCTAGTAGATATGAGTCATTACCTAATATGGATTATGGTGGCGCAAAGTGCTTGGATTGCATGTTTTGTGCTATTTTGCATCAGTTATCTGCCCATGCTGGCACGTCCTCGGCCTGATGGTTTGTTTGGTTAAAGCCGGCTAACGATACTGTCCACAAATGCTATGTCTAAATGTTATTACCAAAAATGTGACTTACTTTGTCTAGGGCGTGTCATCAATTAGCACATTGATGCAATTTATGGCCTTAAAATGGCTAAATTTTCGCTAAACTGTGTCAAAGTTCTTGTCAATATGTTCATATTCACTGCGAACTTTTCCTTATTTAGCATCAATTTATCTCATTTTTATCACCATTTTTAAAATGAGGACACGCCCTAGCTTAATATATAAAATTTATAAAAATAGGAGCGCAAATGAATGCGACTGACCAATTATAGTGACTACGCGCTACGCTCATTGATTTATTTAGCCGTGAGACCAGATCCATCACTATTGGCTAATATTAGCGATATTGCTGACAGCTATGGCATTTCTAAAAGTCATTTGACCAAGATTATTCATCAGCTGGGTCAGCTGGGTTATATAGAAAGTGTGCGCGGCAAAAACGGTGGCATACGATTGGCACGTGCACCTAAAGATATAAATTTGGGCGTATTGATCAAACAGATAGAGCCTGATTTTAATTTGGTTGAGTGCTTTGCCGTACCAGTGTCTCATAATGATAGTGAGCAGGGCGATCATCAGACGGATTTACCAGTGACATTCATTGAGGAAGAAAAGAATAAATCACTAGGCTGTGTGATTAGTCCAGCCTGCCAGCTAAAAAGCGTGTTTTTTGAAGCACTCACCGCATTTATCAATGTGCTTGAGCGTTATACATTAGCAGATATTCTGAACAACGAAGATGAGCTTGCGACATTGCTGTTTCGGTAACAGCTTCGATAATAGTGTTGATATGATTATGATCAGCTCACAAAAATGGGTCGCTACACTAGTAAATACAGTAATAGCGACCCATTTTTATATCTATAAAAAATATATGTCTAAGGTGTGAGAAGTTAGGCGTTTTCTAGTTTTGGACGTGCTTTCTTAACGGCTTTCACCAGTGCTTTCTCAAACCCACCTTCTTTGAACTGAACAAGATAAGAATGCGCAGCACAGAAATTGCGTACGTCACGCCATTCATGAGCCAAATTGGTCGCCCAGTCGCAGTATTGCGCGCCAGCGTTTGGCTCGTTTTTCAGTGCTTTTTTGGTTGTAGGATGCAGTATTAGCTCAGGCAATACAGCTTCTAATAGCTTCGTTGGTGGACTCATAAAAGTATCATCTACGTGCAAGCTTTGACTGGCAGGATGATAAGCCAATAAAGAACCTGCATGGATCATCTCATTGGGCGAAATATAGTAAATGCCCTCTGACATTGAAAACTTAAGTTCAGGATAGCGTGCAGCGACTGCGTCACTTTCTACCAAATCATCTGCCCAATTGATTTCTAGTACTTTTTTATGGTGACGGCTACTGCCATAAAACGTCGCTTGCGGGAAGTCTTTGGCCATTTGAGCACAGCTGACTGTATGAAACGGATGTACGTTCAGCACCGCTTCAACATCTTGACCATTATTGGTAAGTGCCATAACCTCATCTCGAACATCACCCGTTAGAGCGTAACTGTCCAAAAAGATAAATTTCCCTGATGGCAGCTTGACCAACGAGCATTGAGTGCCGATATTTAACACGCCACCGAGACGGAATGTTCCGCGTATGTTCCAAAACCCTGCCCCTAAATCATGAATTTTATCTGACATTTATAGTTTTCCTTATTTTATATATTGAGTTAAAAAAATAACCATGCTTTTCTGTTGCTAATCTTTAACTTTCGCTCTTAATATAGTAACGTCTAAAATCACTTAGACTCAAGCTCATTACGAGCGCTATCAATGACTAACAAGAGTGCTGCCTCAAATTTACCTTCCTCAAACACCACTAAGCCTGAATGTGCGCCGCAAAAATGACGGCCACTGCGCCACTCATGTGCCAGCTCTATTGCCCAATCACAATACTCTTTACCAGCATTAGCGTCATCTTTGAGCGCTTTTTTGGTGGTTGGATGTAAGCCTAGGTTAGGCTGTACGGCATTGAATCGCTTGGAAGGTGGTATCTCAAAAGTATCATCGACATAAATGCTTTGGCTAGCAGGGTGGTAGACTAACAGCGAGCTGGCATGAACCGTTTCATCCGGTGAGATGTAATGGATGCCTTGGGGCAAGGAAAATTTAAGTTCAGGGTAGCGCGCAGCAACGGAATCGCTTTCGACCAAGTCATCTGCCCAATTGACTTCAGGCACTTGTTCTGGATGTCGGCTACTGCCATAAAACGTCGCTTGCGGAAAGTCTTTCGCCATTTGAGCACAGTGTACCGTATGGAACGGATGAACATTAAGCACGGCTTCAACATCTTGACCATCATTGGTCAATGCCATTACTTGCTGATGAACGTCATCCTTTAACGTATAGCTATCTAAGAATATAAATCGTCCTGATGGTAGTTTTATGAGGGCACATTGGACACCGATATCAAGTATGCCGTTCTTTATAAATGAGCCTCGAATACTCCAAAACCCTGCCCCTAGATCATAAATTTCATCAGTCATCAACATTACTCCTTGATTGTTCATTTATTCAATCGTTTTACTTGTTTGTAGCACTCTATAGTCAGTTCAATATGATTTGGATACAAGGAAGGCGAGTGAAAGTACTACAAATAGTAGACTAAGCGAGCCTGACACAAATAGTAGACTAAGCGAGCCTGACACAAATAGTAGACTAAGCGAGCCTGACACAAATAGTAGACTAAGCGAGCCTGACACCGAATCCAATTTATAGAGGATTGACTATATGATTATTAATTTTTATGGCAGTAATGTCTGTAAGAAAAAAGATAGAAGCAATGTAGATGTGTAAAAATAAAAAAGAGTTGTTATTCAAATGTCATTATTAACAGTGAAAGCTGTCTGTCCTTCCTTTTGTAAGTAGATTAAAAAATAGCTTATAAACAGTCTTCGTAATCATAGGCTGAGATACGAGGATCGTCTTTGTAGCTTTCATTGCCACATAAGAATTTATCGAAACGGGTATCGCCGTTAATATAACGTTGCATCCATGCGATAGCAGGCTTACTTAATAGCTTTTCGTTAAAACGATGACTGGCACAGAAATGACTGCCGTTGTTAATCTCGACCTTCATTTTTGGACCGTCAGCTTTTTGATAAAAGGCATTGGTATATTTTTTATTCGGGGCGATACGGTCATTTTCACAAGCGATGAATAGAGCAGGCGTATCCATCGCACCATAGCTCGTATCGTGATAGGGCGTTTGTGCAATGATGGCTTGCACCGTACTGCGCTCAGTTGCCAATCGTAGCGCACCGCCGCCGCCCATTGACCAGCCAATCGCCCCCAAACGGTTTGAGTCGATCATATGTCCTACTGTTTCATCAGCGATAAGGTGATCGAGAGCAGTGCCCAATTGCTCAGCACGGCTATCTGGGTTATCGTAAATAGAGCTAGTATTAATAGTAATAACGACAAATCCCCAAGAGGCTAAACGCGGTCCCCACCATTTGATAGAAGACTCATAAGACACGTAACCTGGCACCACCGCGATACCACCTAGTAGACCACAGTTAGCAGCATCCGTTGGATAGTGTATGGTGCCGCCACCAAAACCATTGGCTGATTGGCGATTCACGTGCTTGGACTTTACAGAAAACGGACCGTTATCACGTGTTTTTGTGAGCTCAGTAGCAGTGATAGCGTCATCCTTTATACAGTCTAATGCCGCTAGTGAGTTTGTAGAGTTAAATGTCGATACGACTGGATTAAGGTTTTTAACCCTAGTTTCGGACACAGTTATTTCTGCTACAGCCATCGTAGAGAAAACCAATGTACTCATCGCAATAATCAGTTTTGAAAGCACCATATTTTTCATCATAGTAAATTGTATTCTAAAAGATTGTGTAGTCGTGCACGTCTCTAGGCTAGAAAAAATAGACGTAGGTAGTGATTGTTAACTGTCACTGTTATCAATCGTTAAAGTAGTTAAATGATTAACAAATGCGTCAACAGCATCTAACCATACTATCCTGTATATGCAATAAACGTAACGTTGATCATGACCTTGTGAGTCGAAAACTGTCTTCACCGTCTTAAGTCGAAATGTGATTCCTAGTCAAGTTTTTCTACGATAATCTCGAACCCAAATAAAGAATCTATCAAGAGGCAATAACACTTTTAAACCTGAGTATATTGATGAATGTGCTACCATAATTGGCTTGTCATTATGATGAACATTTATCGTTTAATAACGGTGCTTTTGCTTATACATTTAGCATAAATCACCTTTATTCCTCTCTACCATCCACGCCAGTGACGGTTATCATTTACAGTCATGGTATAACCAATATAGTCAGATCCCCTGTGAATAATTCTAAAGATCAGATCCAAGATATAACAGCTGTGCCACCAGTCACCTCCAATCATTCAACATCGTGGATATTGAAGCTCACAATCGGTTTGATAGGTATGTTTGCTTTTTTGCAAGTGTATTCTATTCAGGCAGTACTACCGGTCATGATGGTGGACTTTGCTGCGACCGAAGTACAAGCAGGCATGATCGTTGGTGCCACTGTGTTAGCCATTGCGATTATGTCACCATTTCTAGGCATGCTCTCAGATGCAGTCGGGCGCAAGTCGTTTATCGTTGGTGCTTTATTGTTTTTAGCGATACCAACAGCGCTTATTGCCCAGAGCTCGAGCATTGAATGGGTCGGCATTTGGCGTTTTATGCAAGGGTTGTCTGTACCGGGTATTACGGTGGTGACAATTGCCTATATCGGTGAGGAGTTTGAGGGCCGGGCAATGACTGAGTTGATGTCCTTTTATGTGTCAGGATGCGTGCTTGGCGGCTTTATGGGTCGGTTCTTGCTGGGGCATTTGCATGAGTTGATTGGCTGGCGGCATGGTTACTACGTCATGACCGCAATGACCTTGCTAGGCGCGATATGGGTCGGCAAGATGCTACCATCGTCTCGTCACTTTGTGGCCAACCCTAATTTTCGCTCGGCGATACAGACGCTGGGTGAGCATGTCACCAATCGCTATGTGGTAACAGCATGTCTGCTTGGCGCTTGCGTGCTGTTCTCCCTTGTAGGCTGCTTCACTTTTATCAATTTACATTTGGCAGATAAGCCTTATGAGCTTGGCACTGGTGCGCTCGCCAATATTTTTGCAGTATATTTGCTTGGTGTTATTATCACGCCGTTATCTACGACATTGCTACGTCGGTTTGGCTCAGCGCGTACAGTACGGGTGGCTATCGTCGTATCTATGGTCGGAGTATTATTGACTCTAGTCACGCCATTATGGGGGGTGATTATAGGACTGGCTATTATGTCGTCAGGTGTATTTATCACACAGTCAGCGACTATCAGCTATATCGCGGTCAATGTGAAAAAGGGTCGTTCATTAGCTTCGGGTCTATATTATATGGGCTACTATACAGGCGGTACGCTAGGGGCCTGGCTGGGTGGCATAGCTTATGCGCGAGGGCAGTGGTCTCTTACCGTATGGTTGTTATTGTTTGTGCAGGTACTGGCGTTATTAATAGCCAGCTTTGGAATGATTAAAACCACAGTACGGGCAAAGTGATTGGCTTTCTTATGTAGTGTATGTTTGATCAGTCATCTTGTGATACTTAATGTAAGACCGCTTTACACAGCGCCGCTTTTTTCTTACTATCAATAACGATGTTATTATAAAAATTAAAATGGTTAGCGCAGTAGATTTTATGCTGCTATTAACTTGATTGTTATTTATCTCTTATAAGTACGATAAACAAGGAAGTCAGATCTATGTCAAACATTTACCACAGTGCACCATCTGCCTACGATTATCCATTACTGGTCAAGCAGTTATTAAGCCGTGCAAAAACGGTATCGCAAGATCAAGAGATTGTGTATGCGGACAAAAAGCGCCTGACTTATAAAGAGTTGTTTGAGCGTATCAATCGATTGGCCAATGTATTGGCAGACTTAAAGCTTGATGCAGGTGATGTGGTTGCCGTGATGGATTGGGACAGTCATCGTTATCTTGAATCTTATTTTGCCGTGCCAATGTCAGAGTACGTTTTACAGACCGTCAATATCCGTTTATCTCCTGAAAAAATCCTCTATACCATCAACCATGCCAAGCCCAAAGTACTCATGCTCAATTCTGAGTTTGCGCCATTGGTTAAAGACTATCAGTTTGAGAACTCAAGCATTGAGCATATTATCTGGCTTGATGACAACGGTGTCACTGCTGAAGGTATCTTTGGTAGCAATCAAAGCCGTGTCACAGGCGAGTATGAAGCGCTATTAGAAGCTGCCAATAGCGAATTTGATTTCCCAGATTTTGATGAAAACACCATCGCAACGACTTTTTATACCTCAGGCACGACAGGTGATCCAAAAGGGGTCTTCTTTAGTCATCGTCAGCTAGTGCTACATACACTAGCAGAAGCGGCAACTTTGGGTATGCTGCCTGATAAGCAAGGCGTGAGCTATGGTGATGTTTATATGCCTATGACGCCAATGTTCCATGTGCATGCATGGGGTTTTCCGTTTACAGCAACGATGGTAGGTCTAAAGCAAGTCTATCCAGGTCGCTATGCGCCTGATACGTTGATGGACTTAATTGTCAATGAAAAGGTCAGTATCACCCATTGTGTACCAACGATTTTGCAAATGGTACTCAAAGAAGCACAAGACCGTGACGCTAGCTTTAATGGTCTAAAAATGATTATTGGTGGCTCACGATTGACAGAAGGTCTAGCTAAGACGGCAATGGCACAAGGTATCGAAGTCTATACAGGCTATGGTATGTCAGAGACTGCACCGCTCATTAGTTTGACCCACTTTAGCTTAGATGAGCCAGCAATGACGGAAGAAGAGGATATTGAACGTCGTTGTATGACAGGTAAGCCAGTGCTCATGGTTGATGCTCAAGTATGGGGTGAAGGCAACAAATCCGTAGGGACTGGACCAGACAATACAGGCGAGCTGGTATTGCGTGCGCCTTGGTTGACCCAAAGCTATCTTAAGAATGACGATGCTGGCAAAGAGCTGTGGGAAAATGGCTATATGCATACCCAAGATATCGCTTACCTACGTCCTGATGGCTACATTAAAATCACCGATCGCTTAAAAGACGTAATCAAATCAGGTGGTGAGTGGATTTCATCACTAGAGATTGAGACCATTTTATCACTACATCCGTCAGTGGCTGATGTGTCAGTGATTGGGGTGCGTGATAAGCAATGGGGTGAGCGTCCGTTGGCTTTGGTGGTGCTAAAGCCTGATGCTAAGGATACTAGTGCTGATGATATCAAAGCGATTGCAGAAAAAGCGGTAGAGCGCGGTATCATTCCTAAATATGGCGTGCCAAGTCAGTTTAAGTTCGTTGATGAGCTACCCAAAACTTCCGTTGGTAAACATGATAAAAAAGTCATGCGTGAGATGTATGCCAATCAAACTGAGATTTAATTAGTATTAGTTAAATGTTCAAATATTTGTATTCGTCAAAATGTAGTGCGTATTACACGCTTAATAGTTGACCTTTCCGATAGGCTCTGCTACATTTTAAACCGATACAATATGTATCGGTTTTTTAATTCTGGCAAGGATGACCAGTATTTACTAAGACATGGTTTTTTATAGTTGAAGCATTTTAGAGTTGGTATTAGCCAGTGGCACGTAGACAGTACGTTGCACGAGGTGAATACCTTTATAACTTATTAAGTGCCTTAACTATAAAATACTATTGCCTCATTTCTCGTTTATGCTAAGGACAGCTACTATGAGCGACCATTCCCAATCCCCAGTTTCTACCCAAACGACAGACACGCCAAACTTCGCTGATGTTTATCATGAGTCTATTACGGATCGAGAGCAGTTTTGGGCTGAGCAGGCGAAGCGTATCTATTGGCATAAAGAGCCTGAGCAAATTCTAGATGACAGTAATCTGCCTTTTGCCAAATGGTTTGTCGGCGGTGAGACCAATCTTTGTTATAACTGTGTCGATCGTCATCTGGTAGACCGTGCAGAGCAAGATGCTTTTGTGTGGGTGTCATCAGAGATTAATCAAGAATTGATAGAAACCTTTCCAGCGGTCGTTGATTCGTTTAAAGATTTGGGCAATAACGTCGAGTTTTATACAGACTATACCAAGCGTCGTCTAACTTATAATGACTTGTATAAAGAAGTTAATTATTTTGCCGATGTGCTACAGCGTCACGGTATTGGCAAGGGTGACCGTGTCATTATCTATATGCCGATGATATTGGAAGCGGCTTATGCCATGCTGGCTTGTGCGCGTATTGGTGCCGTGCATTCAGTCGTGTTTGGTGGGTTTGCCGCCCATAACTTGGCTATTCGTATGGATGATGCCGAAGCCAAAATGGTCATTACGGTAGATGCAGGGCTACGCGGCGGTAAGGTCGTCAATTATAAAAACCTAGTCAATCAAGGCGTCGAACAAGCGACTATCAAGCCAGAGCATGTACTGGTGGTCAATCGCGGTATATTGCCATTTGAAACCAAAGCGATCGATGTTGATTATGCGACCGAGCGTCGTCATAGCTGTGAGGCCAATGCAGTCGTAGAGCCAGTTTGGCTTGAGTCAAATACCCCGTCCTATTTGCTTTATACTTCTGGCACTACTGGCACACCAAAAGGGGTGCAGCGCGATACAGGTGGTCATGCCGTCGCGCTGACGACGTCGATAGATTATGTCTATGACGGCAAGGCGGGCGAGACGTTCTGGGCGATATCTGATATTGGTTGGGCTGTAGGGCACTCTTATACGATCTATGCGCCGTTACTGGCGGGTATGACCAGTATCATGTATGAGGGCTTGCCGCATATGCCAAACCCTGGTATTTGGTGGCGTATTGTTGAAGCTAACAAAGTTAATATTTTATTCACAGCGCCCACAGGCGTGCGTATGCTCAAAAAACAAGATGAAAGCTGGATGACGCGTTACGATGTCTCCAGTGTGAAGTCATTCTTTTTGGCAGGTGAACCACTTGATGAATCGACGGCTAGTTGGTTGACTCAGCACCTAGGCGTACCGATTTTAGATCACTATTGGCAGACAGAGTCTGGTTGGCCAATCTTGAGCCATACGCCAAAGTTCAATCATAAGCCGCACAAGCAAGGGTCACCTGGTTACCCGATGTACGGTTATGAGGCGCATGTCATCAATGAGGAAACGGGCGATCCTTGTCAGGCTGGCGAAAAAGGATTACTTGCAATTAAAGCACCACTACCGCCTGGTTGTCTCACCACGGTATGGCGTAATGACGAGCGCTTTATTAGCAGCTACTTTGGTCTGTTTGATGGTCAGCAGTACTCAACCTCGGACTATGCAGTGACAGATGAAGAGGGTTATTTTTATATCTTAGGGCGTACCGATGACGTGATAAACGTCGCAGGACATCGTATAGGCACACAAGAGATTGAAGAGGCAATCAGTACGCATCCAGAGATGGCAGAGTGTGCCGTGGTGGGTATTCAAGACGAGCTAAAAGGTGAGCTACCTATTGCGTTCTGCGTCCTAAAAGATCAAACGCAAATTGAAACCACCGAAAACCGTTTCCGTATCGAGCAACAAGTGATAGGCGCTGTCGTCAAATCTTTGGGCGGCATTGCCCGACCAGCTGCTATCTACTTCCCACAGGCACTGCCAAAAACTCGCTCTGGTAAAATCTTACGTCGCTCAATTCGTGCTCTAGCGGAAAACCAACCGACAGGAGATATGTCAACGCTTGATAACCCAACTGCTATTGATGCGATCAAGCAGGCGATGAAAGATTATTGATTGGTATAAATTAGCCTCATACAAAAATAGTGATGTTGTTCATCGCGTATCAAAGTCAGGTTAACTTCAAAAAGCTCATGAGCAATCATGGGCTTTTTGTTTCTAATATTTGGATAAATCCCCTTTAACAAAACAAACTTAGCGAAAATTTTGATAAAGCGCTTGACCGTAAAATTGATTTATTGTTATAGTCAATAACGATACAAAATAAATCATTTTAAAATTTGGTTTTCTATAAATATTTTACAAATAACTATTTATAGCGCTTAACTTTTAATGAATACTCAGATACCGTCACACGGTAGTCTCGCAAAAAAGATAAGGATATCTTATGCACCACGTTCAGCAGCTCATCAATGGTCAGTTCGTACAATCAAATACCGACGAATGGATTGATATCACCGATCCAGCAACTCAAGAAGTCATCGCAAAAGTCCCTCAAACCACCAATGATGAGATTAACCAAGCTGTCGCCGCTGCACAGACAGCGTTTGAGACATGGCGCAAAACGCCAATCACCACGCGTGCGCGTATCTTTTTAAAGTATCAATCTTTGATTCGTGATCATATGGATGAGCTGGCAGAAATCTTGACCGCAGAGCAAGGCAAAACGATTGCAGATGCACGCGGTGATGTGTTCCGCGGTCTAGAAGTGGTAGAGCATGCCGCTGGTATTGCCAATCTGCAAATCGGCGACTTCGTAGAAAACGTGGCGTCAGGTGTCGATACTTATAGTATTTGGCAGCCACTCGGCGTTTGCGCTGGTATCACACCATTTAACTTCCCAGCGATGATTCCACTATGGATGTTCCCAATGGCGATTGCTACGGGTAATACATTTATCCTAAAACCGTCTGAACAAGATCCGATGGTGACTATGCGTTTGGTTGAGCTAGCGATTGAAGCGGGCGTACCAGAAGGCGTTCTAAACGTGGTACATGGAGGCAAAGCAACCGTCGATGCTATCTGCGACCATCCAGATATCAAAGCCGTTTCTTTTGTAGGCTCTACTCATGTAGGCAAACACGTCTATGAGCGTGCTAGCCAATCAGGTAAGCGTGCCCAGTGCATGATGGGTGCCAAAAACCATGGCGTTATCCTGCCAGATGCCAATAAAGAGCAAACGCTCAATCAGTTAGCAGGCGCAGCATTTGGTGCAGCTGGTCAACGCTGTATGGCGCTGTCAGTCGTCGTACTAGTAGGCGCAGCTGGTGAGTGGATTGATGAGATTAAAGCAAAAGCAGAAAGCTTGGTCGTCTCAGCTGGCAAAAATGACAAGGATTTGGGGCCGTTGATTTCGCCTGCTGCGAAGGCCCGTGTCGAGCATTTGATTGGGACTGGGGTAGAAGAGGGCGCGAGCTTGATACTAGATGGTCGCGGAATTACCGTTGAAGGGTTCGAGAAAGGTAACTTCGTTGGCCCAACTATCTTTGATAATGTCACAAGTGATATGCAAATTTATCAACAAGAAATCTTTGGTCCAGTACTATGTATTATGCGTGCTAACAGCTTGGACGAAGCGATTGCACTATTGAATGCCAATCCACATGGCAATGGTACGGCGATATTTACTCAGTCAGGAGCAGCTGCACATAAATTCCAGCAAGACATTCAAGTCGGTCAAATTGGTATTAACTTGCCCATCCCTGTGCCACTACCTATGTTCTCCTTCTCAGGTTCACGTGGCAGCAAGCTTGGTGACCTAGGACCTTATGGCAAGCAAGCCGTCCAGTTCTATACTCAGACGAAGACAGTGACGGCACGTTGGTTTGATGATGAAGCAAGCCGCGGTGTTAATACGACGATTTCAATTTAATCGTCAGCTCATTGTTGTTTCAGTATGACATTTTGTGTTTTCGGTATGACGATAATGCGACTTGCGGTACTATTAAACGCAATTTTATTATCGTTATGCCGCTATCATGTCGCGCTAATGTCTTATAAAATCTCTGACCAACATTTTCATTAGTGCTTTTATTAACGTTTATCTGAGATTTAAGCCCTATATTTGATCTATAAGAACAAGGATGACCCTATGGATTTTTCATTGACCGATGACCAAGTCGCCTTTCGCCAAACCGCCCGTCAGTTTGCGCAAAAAGAGCTAAAGCCAAATGCTGCTGAATGGGATCGTAACTCGCATTTCCCAATAGATGTGATCAAAAAATCTGGTGAGCTTGGATTTTTGGGGCTGTATGCCAATCCAGAGTATGACGGCTTGGGCCTACCAAGACTCGACTCAGCGATGGTATTCGAAGAGCTTGCATGGGGCGACACGGCTGTAGCAGCGTATATGAGTATTCATAACATGGCCGCATGGATGATTGGTGAATATGGCAGCGATACGCTATGCAAAAAATATCTGCCCAATATGGTCAGCGGTGAGTGGTTGGGTAGCTACTGCTTAACAGAACCAAATGCAGGCTCGGACGCAGCTTCATTACGTACCAAAGCTGAAAAGCAAGGCGAACATTACGTACTGAATGGCGAAAAAACCTTTATTTCTGGCGCAGGCTCAACCGATGTATTGGTGGTGATGGCACGTACTGGTGATGCTGGGCCAAAAGGTGTGTCAGCGTTCGTCGTAGACGCCAATAGTGCTGGTATCGAATATGGCAAAAACGAGCACAAAATGGGCTGGAAAGCACAGCCAACACGCACGATTAGTTTTAAAGACGTTAAAGTCCCAGTAGAGAACTTAATAGGCGAGGAAGGCCAAGGTTTTCGTATCGCGATGAAAGGACTAGATGGTGGTCGTATTAATATCGGTATTTGTGCAGTAGGAACGGCACAAGCGGCGTTAGAGACCGCAACCAGTTACGTGCAAGAGCGCAGTCAATTTGGTAGTCCGATTGCTAGCTTACAATCGGTACAGTTTAAACTTGCTGATATGTTGACTCAGACCATTGCCGCACGGCAAATGCTGTATCTAGCAGCTGATAAAGTTGACAATAATGATGGGCAAGCGTCTACCTACTGCGCAATGGCAAAACGTCTGTCTACGGATCTTTGTTTTGATGTTGCCAATGAAGCTCTACAATTGCACGGTGGCTATGGTTATCTAAATGAATATCCACTTGAGCGCCATGTACGAGACTTACGTGTGCATCAAATCTTGGAAGGCACCAATGAGATCATGCGAGTGATTATTTCACGTCAGGTCTTGCAAGATGAAGGGTTAAGCCAGCTACGCTAATTTATCTCGTTTTACTGAAACAAGGATGTTTTATGACAGAGTATACAAATCTACAGCTATCAATTGATGGCCATACCGCAACATTGACGTTGAATAACCCACCGGCACATACATGGACGATGGACAGTTTGCATGCGCTTAAGCAGCTCATCAACGACCTCAATGCCAACGATGATGTTTACGCATTAATCGTGCATGGTGATGGCGAAAAGTTCTTCTCAGCAGGTGCGGATTTAAACAACTTCTCAGACGGTGATAAAGGCCGTGCAATAAGTATGGCAATTGCATTTGGTGAGGCGTTTGAAGCATTGTCTGCCTATCGCGGTGTTAGTATCGCTGTCATCAATGGCTATGCGATGGGCGGCGGACTAGAGTGTGCGCTCGCATGTGATATCCGTATCGCAGAAGCGCACGCACAGATGGCATTGCCAGAGACGGGCGTGGGATTATTGCCATGTGCTGGCGGCACACAGAACCTACCTATGTTAGTAGGGGAAGGTTGGGCTAAGCGCATGATACTGTGCGGTGAGCGGGTCGATGCAGAAACAGCGTTGTGTATTGGTCTGGTCGAAGAAGTTGCTGCCAAAGGAGAAGGGTTAAAAGTGGCGCAAGCATTAGCGCAAAAAGTTGCTAAACAGTCTCCTGTTGCTGTCAGCTATTCTAAATCGCTTATCCAAGCGGCGAGAAATACCCCGCCTGCACAAAATCTTATCCATGAGCGTGAAACGTTCGTGAAGTTGTTTGATACCAACGATCAGCGCGAAGGGGTGCAAGCCTTTTTAGAAAAGCGTCAACCCAATTGGCAAAACAAATAAGCAGCGATCAAAACGCTTGAGCCATTTTTATTATTTAATTTTTGTAGGTCACTTTTATGACAGCAGCGACGAATGATACTAATACCCAAAAGCTGGCAACCAATATAGAACCAGAAGCGCCTGTACTGTTCAATACTGAACCGACAGATTGCGGGCACTTGATTGGGATCATGACACTTAATACACCCAAATCGCTTAATGCACTCAGCGTTGATATGTGTCAATTGCTCTCAGCGCAGTTAGAGCAGTGGCAAGCGGACGAGCAAGTGGTTGCGCTTGTATTAAAAGGTGCAGGGGATAAAGCGTTCTGTGCGGGCGGCGATATTCGTAAGCTCTATGACAGCATGTCTACTGATGCGCCAATACCAAACCCGTATGCTACTGAGTTTTTTAGTTACGAGTACCGTCTCTATCGTCAAATGCACTTTTATCCGAAACCATTAATACTTTGGGGTGACGGTATCATCATGGGCGGCGGTATGGGGCTGATGGCAGGATGTAGTCATCGTCTAGTCACTGAGCGTACGCGTTTTGCCATGCCTGAAGTCACAATTGGACTGTTCCCTGATGCATCTGGTAGTTGGTTTTTGCAGCGTATGCCTGCTAAGACGGGTTTGTTTTTAGGTCTAACTGGCGCGATGTGCAATGGCAGTGACGCGCTATTGGCCAATCTGGCAGAGTATGCCGTTGCTAGCCATGACTATGATGCCGTCATACAGCGTCTTAAACAGAGCGACTGGCAGGCAGTCGATAACACGAGCGGTGCAGATAAGTGCCATAGCAATAGTGCACATAGTATTGTCAGCGGGGCACTTGCTGAGCTGCCAGTAGCCGAACTACCTGATAGTAAGCTTGCAACTTACTGGCAGCCTATTCAGCAACTGATGAATAGCGGTGGTCTGGCTGATATCGATACGTTGCTACAAAGCGATGAAGCACTCATGCAGCTAAACCAAGACTTTGCAGAAGACAGTTGGACTCAGCGAGCAGTTGCAACCTATCGGCATGGTTGCCCGGTAACGGCTGCATTAACCTATGCGCTGTATCACAAAGTCGCTGACCTATCGATCGAACAAGTACTGTATTTAGAGATTAATGTCGCAGTACATTGCGCGGCCAACCCTGATTTCAAAGAAGGTGTGCGGGCATTATTAATTGATAAAGATAGAAATCCTAAATGGTCACGTTCATTAGCAGACTGTCTAAGCATAGAAGGCCAAGCGTATATCGATCAGCATTTTGTCAATCCTTATCCAAAAGGTGAGCATCCTTTGAGCGATTGGTTGGGTGATAATGCACTAGCTAGTCAAAGTGTCCGCTAACTGCCTAAAAGACATTTATAACGTAAGACAACCAGCGATTTTATAAAGTTCTAAAGAAGGGTGCTAAGGCATAAGATGGCAGCATTCATTAATAAGCAATACTCGCTAATAAATACTGTTAAATAGTATGTAGCAATAGCTACATCATAAATCATCAAGGAGTGATGAGATGGGTACAAAGGATATAAGTACAATGAGTAATGACCCCAGCAAACCAAATATTGCCTTTATCGGGCTGGGTAATATGGGCGCGCCAATGGCGGAGAACTTGTTAAAAGCAGGTTATGCACTGTCTGTTTTTGATTTGTCTGAGGTTGCAACCCAGCGCTTAGCACAAGCAGGGGCTAGCATCGCAAAAAGTCCTAAAGATGCTGCGAGTAACGCTCAAGTTGTGATTAGTATGTTGCCTGCAGGTCAGCATGTACATTCGGTGTACTTGGGTGATAGTGGCTCTGATGGATTGCTCGCAGAGTTACCAAAAGGCACGCTTGTGATTGACAGTAGTACGATTGCGGCGGCTGATGCAAGGACAGTAGCAGAGGCGGCAAGTAAGCTTGGGATAGATTTCTTGGATGCACCCGTCTCTGGTGGTACAGGCGGGGCAGTTGCTGGTAGTTTGACCTTTATCGTCGGCGGCGATGATGCTGCTTTTGCTAAGGCTGAGCCAATACTTGCCGTGATGGGGAAAAACATCTTTCATGCTGGCGAGCACGGCGCGGGACAAGTGGCTAAAATCTGTAATAACATGCTATTAGGTATCTTGATGGCGGGCACGGCAGAGGCGATTAATCTAGGCGTCAAGAACGGCTTAGATCCCAAAGTGCTATCAGATATCATGCTACAAAGCTCAGGGCGTAACTGGACACTAGAAGTTTATAATCCTTATCCAAAAGTCATGGAAAATGTGCCTTCTAGTAATGGCTATCAAGGCGGATTTATGAGCAAATTGATGCAAAAAGATTTAAACCTTGCGATGCAAACTGCTCAAGACATTGAAGTGGAAACACCAATGGGTGCTAAAGCAACAGAATTATATGCCTCACATACTGTAGAGAATGGTGATAAAGACTTTTCTAGTATTATCGGACGTCATGATGTCTCATTATTGTCTTAAACATACTAATATTAAGAATTTTTGGTATCACTAGTAGGTGGCATTAATTAAGAGAATGCATTTGCTAAAAAGAAAAAGGACGACGCTAAAATCATAGCGTAGACCTTTTTTGATGGCTAATAGATAGTATTAGCTTTGCAGATCGTAGACGAGCGTCTGAACGTCTTGCGCGGCTTTTTGTAGGCGTGGTACATGAGTCAGCAGATCGTCAAGTGATACCCGTATGGTTGGTGCATGCAGATAGAGAGAAGCCAGATAGCGTGACTTTTTGTCCAGTATAGGTACAGCCACTGCCACCATCTCAGAGATAAACTCCTCATTATCAATGCCGATACCAGTATCAGCAATGCGATCAAGCTCGGCATTTAATGCATCGATATCAGTAATCGTATTCTTAGTGAACTTATCTAGTGGCAACCCTTGTAGGATTTTCATACGGCTAGTTGTAGATAGTTGACTTAGATAGAGCTTGCCAGTCGCTGTACACCACATAGGTGACTTTGCCCCGACAGGAAGATAAATCTGTAGTGGCAAGGTCGTCTGAGCACGGTTGGTATAGATCATATTCATATGATAGGGAATGCCAATACCGCAAGTTTCTTTAAGCTCATCAACCAGTTTTTGCAAAATCATCTGCCGCTCGTTAAAGAACAGTCGTTGTTGCCATAGCTCAACGCTCAAATTGCGTACGCGCTTACCAGGGATAATACCGCCACCAATATCAACAGTCAAAAAACCATCATCAACCAAGTTTTGAATCAATCTATGAATGGTCGGTTTAGGGATATCGAGCTCTTGTGAGAGCTCTAGTGGAGAAAGCGGTTTTGAAGCATAGGACACTGCTTCGATGATTTCTAGGACACGGGTAATCGACGATACTTTAGGCATATATATGACTCAGTAGGAGTAATGAAATAAAGCAGACAGCATCACAAAATTTTCATAAATAAGACAAATGGTGACAATACTGACGTTCTATAACAAATCTATTATAACAACTAATTTAGCATAATATCCGCTTGAGGCAAGCGTTAGTCGCGTTATATGAGATCATTTATATCATTTTATCTGTTGGCTTAGATTTGCCTATATACGTAACAATAGATACGTCAACTCACAAGCCACACTATTTGGTAAGGTTAAGCCATATAACTGTCATTGAATCAAAGTACGTTCTAGATAATTATGCGGACATGTTTTGCAATACCCTTACATAAACATTAAGCAAGCAAAGTCTCATGTTTACGCTGTTTGGTTACTTTAAGGACGTTATGTAACATAAAGGCGAATTTTTGTAGATTGGTGTAGCAATTATTACAGTACCTATGCAATCTTTACATAATGGCAAATAAAAACAGCATCAGTAGGGGTGACTTTTTAAGTCAGAATTGTTTTAATCACCTCAACAAAATGATGGTTTAACAAAAGCACAATCATCGTTTTTTATGGGCGGGTTTATTTCACACTTTAGGAGAATAATTATGAAATTGATTAAATTGACGGCAATCTCTGCTGCTGTTTTAGCATCAACTGCTGCATTAGCTGCTGAGCCAGTTATCGTTGTTGATAACAATGCTGTAGTCGCATATGAAGCTGAGCCAGTTGCTGTTGCTTATCAAGCAGAACCTGCTTCTTATGCATACAATGCTGACGCTGGTGTAGTAAGCAACACTACTGGCGCTGTTGTTGGTGGCACTAAAGGTTTCTTTAATAAAGTAGTGAACCCAGCGTCAGTTAGTGCTGAAGTTGGTTCTTTGGGATATGGTGCTAACATTGGTTGGTCACTAAACGAAAAAGTTGAACTGCAAGCTGGTTGGGCAGGTGGCGATGTAGCTGACCTTTTCGGCGGTGATTTTGACGCAAATGACATCAATTATGATGTTGATAGTGATTTTAGCAATCCTTACTTAGGTGTGCAATTGCGTCCTACTGGTAACTGGTTTACGATGGGTGCTGGTATCATCGTTCCTGACAACGATATTGATGTGCGTGCAAATGCTGAAGGTGAAGGCTACTATAGTATTGATGGCCAAAAATATTATGCTGGCACAGCAGAAGTTGAACAAGCACTTGCTGATGATTTTGGTGGCCAAAATGTTGGCAATTTAGAAGGTTCTCTAGAACATCGTAATAAACTTGCTCCTTATCTAACGGTAGGTTTCCGTCCTAACATTACCAATAACTTTGGTGTATTTGGTGAAGTTGGTGCAGCTTATTTGGGTAAAGTAGATGCAACAGTACGTTACACTGGTGAGGAAGGTAACACTGTCGCGGCACAGGACGCAGCTCGTAAGGCAGAAGCAGACTTAGAAGATAAAGATTGGTTAGAATGGTTCCCAATTGTTAAAGTTGGTGCAACTTACCGTTTCTAAGCTAATCACAGTTTAAATACTGTCATTAGTAGAAAATAAAAAAACGATCCTTTTTAGGGTCGTTTTTTTATGTCTAAAATAAATTAGTGAAAATATTCTGAAATCAGGTTTGAACTTTACTGAGAAAACTCTGCTCAAAAAATGATGACAGTCTGCTGCGATTGTAACGTGGCAATACGATAAACAGATTGGTAGTCCGCATCCTTACTATCACTGAGTATAGAAGCAGAGTTAACCTCTTTTTTATTTTCAATCAAGCTAGGAATAAGGTGAGAGTAATCCATACCTAAGCCTTGAGCTAACGTATATTGGTTCACTTTGATAAAGCTTTCTTTTATTTGCCATAACAGTTTGGCAGTGCGTTCTCGCTGATCTGTAGATAGCTCCTGTAAAATAGTCAACTCACTCTCTGAGTAGAAACGCTTGACTACATGCCACGCAATATTATTGGTCTCTATATCAATACCGGCAGGACGCTGACGACTAATAACAACCGCTATTTTACTGTGTAAACGCGTCAAATTTGTCCGATTCGATGCTGTAGTTTGCTTTGAACTACTAACGCCTGTATGGCTAAAGCATACGTAATGCTGACTATTAACGAGCCGATAGGGAAAGCTTGACTCATCTAAGGTGTCATCTATTTCTAATTTTTTGAGCAGCTCTTGCAATAGTTGCCTAACGCCTTGCCGCTGCTGCTGACGCTGTTTACGTGCTAGAGCAGGTACTAAGTGTCTAGGTGCTGCTGTCGCCACCTGATAGTACCAATTTAGGCTATTGAACTTAGTGATGTCTTTACACGACGTATTGCATGATGATAACCATAATGACTTTTTCCACAAGCTTCCAGTGACTGAATGACTTACTGACTCACTCACTTGAGCAGTCACACACCATGTCGTGGTGTCGAGTTGAGTGTACTGTATTTGGGTAAGGTTAGAATTCGGCATATATTAATAGTCATCAAAAACGATTATCATAGAATTGAGTAAGTCTGAACGCTATGTATTTGATACATAGATAGTCATACAAAAGCTATATTTAAATAGTTTATATCTAATTAACCTACTAAAAATCCAAAAAGCCCAGCAATATACTCTTGCTGGGCTTTTATTAAACTATCGAACGCTATAAATAACGCTAAATCACAATTTAGTAAGACAGCTCAGCACGACGGTTTTGTGCATACGCGTCTTCAGTGTTGCCAGCTGCTGCAGGGCGCTCTTCGCCATAGCTAATGACACGGATGTTGTTTGCAGTGACACCTTGAGCAGCTAGGTAGTTACGGGCAGCTTGTGCGCGTCGCTCACCTAGTGCCATGTTGTATTCACGGCTACCGCGCTCATCAGTGTGACCTGCGATAACGACAGTCGCTGCTGGGTTTGAATTTAACAGGCTTACGTGTTGGTTAAGGACGCTCGCTGATTGAGCAGTAATTTCGCTGCTATCAAAGGCAAAGTAGACCACTGCTTGAATATTCTCAGCGCCAGTGATGACAGCGTTTGAGTTATCAACGATAACAGCACCGTTATAGCCCACTTGTCCACCTGGAATACCTAGCGGGGCAACGACAACTTCTGAGGTAGAACGCTTGGTAGCACAACCAGTGGTTAATGCAACGGCACTTGATAATAAAGCAAGAACAGCGATCTTAGAAAAACTGATTGACATGACGAGCTCCTAAAATTTTAATTAAATTTGTTTTTTTAAACTGCTTCCGATAAAACTTAGGCAATCTCTATCTATAATATACTAAATGTTAATTTATGTAAGTATTTTTACTGTAAATTACGATAGATAAAATTGAGTATATTACCAGCGGTGCTTGCCCCAGTTTTCAGGGTTAGCCCAGTAATCAGCATTGAGCCAATTCGGCAGTTGTTTGTAGTCATATAGATTAAATTGCCAAAGCGTCGCAGTAACGGTTGATGAGGTAATAGATTGAATGTCATCAATATTTAGAGATGGCTCATTCAATATATCAAATGGCGTAAAGCCATAAGGTTTTAGGTCTATCGAGCTGTCCAATGCAATAAGCAAGTGCGCGGCATACAGGTCACGGTAGCGCATGAGTAGCGGTACATAATGCTGAGTTAGCTCTTCTGACAAGGTGGGCAGCCAAAAGCAAGCAAGCTCATAACGATCAGGTACATGTTGTTTAGCAAGATCTGATAACGTTGATAAATGGCGTGCGTTCAGCTTCGCTTCAGTGTTCTCATTAATAGATGTAGTATCGTCAAGTTGTGCTTGTAGTGCTAATAAGTCGGCATGGTTATGTGCTACCCACAATGCTTCACTATTATCTTTGTTATGCTCAGGTGACAGTTCTGTCTGAGTCGTTAATGAGGGTAGTAGTGCATCAACATACTCTATAAGCAAAGGTAGGGTAATGTCTGCGCGTTTCACCGTATTTTTTGTCATATAATAGGCCGTTAGTTAGATGATTGGTCATCAGTATGACTATTAAATCATTTTCAACGACATTATCCAATTGATAACGTATGTTTCATATTTAAATCATCTTGAACCGACGATATCTTACTTTACATACTTGAAATTTGGCGATTTAGGTCAATCTAGCTATAAGCTTAACGAGAAAATCAATTTAGTAATAAAGTTAGCTTAATCATTGCAAAGCTTTGTCTATGTGCTTAGTTTACTAAGTGCTTAGCTGGTGTAGTTAGCCTGAAGGCAAAGTCTTTATTTGCACTAGAGCCTTCTGCAAATAGCGAAATGATATTACTCATTCCCAGTAAAAATAACTTATAACCAAATCACTGATAATAATAGGACACCATATGTCTACTGCTGAAACTGATGCACAAATCATTAATCCTGAAATGCCAGATGTGCCGCCACATGCGCCAAGTAAGATTAACTTAAAAGACTATACCAAACCAAGTTTTGATGTCGATACGGTACATTTAGATATTAAGCTGTTTGAAGACTATGCGCAGGTAGACAGTACGCTTGAGATGGTACGCCAAACGGCAGGGGATATTGTCTTATTTGGTGAGTCATTAGAGCTGCTAACGATTACGATGAATGGTAAGGCACTGAGCACTGAGGATTATCAGCAGGAAGCGGGTAAGCTGACGATTCATAATGCTCCTGAGCGAGCTACTTTAGATATTCAAGTGCGTATCTGCCCACAGACCAATACGGCGCTTGAAGGCTTATATATGGCCGGTAGCGGTGACGACACGATGTTTGTGACTCAGTGCGAGCCAGAAGGTTTCCGTAAGATTACTTTTTATCCTGATCGCCCTGATGTGCTAGCGATATTTACCACGCGACTTGAAGCAGATAAGCGCTATCCGACGTTATTGGCCAATGGTAACTTAGTCGAAGCAGGCGAAGTGGCCGATGCACCAGACCGTCATTATGCCATCTGGCACGATCCAACCAATAAGCCAAGCTATCTATTTGCCTGTGTGGTAGCTGGTTTAGATGTATTGACAGATTCTTATACGACCAGCGAAGGTCGAGAAGTGTTGCTTGAGTTGTACGCCAAGTCTGCTGATATCGATAAATGCGATGTCGGTATGCAAGCCCTAAAAGATGCCATGGAGTGGGATGAGGTCAATTACGGTCGAGCCTACGATCTAGATCGCTATATGATTGTGGCGGTCAGCCAATTTAATATGGGTGCAATGGAAAATAAGGGTTTGAATATTTTTAACACCGCTTGTGTGTTATCTAGCCCTGAAACAACCACCGATGCACGCAGTTTTAGCGTAAAAGCCATTATTGCTCATGAGTATTTTCATAACTGGACAGGTAACCGTATTACTTGCCGTGATTGGTTTCAGCTGTGCTTGAAAGAAGGCTTTACCGTTTACCGCGATCAGTCATTTTCAGCAGATCAACAGTCAAGTGCGGTGCAGCGTATTGATGACGTAGCGACTTTGCGCGCGCATCAGTTTAGCGAAGATGCAGGCCCATTAGCGCATCCAGTACGTCCTGAGAGCTTCGTTGAGATTAATAATTTTTATACAACGACTGTCTATGAGAAAGGCGCTGAAATTGTACGCATGATTGCCAATACGTTAGGGCCAGATGATTTCCGAAAAGGAACAGATGAGTACTTCCGTCGCTATGATGGACAAGCGGTAACGGTTGAGGACTTTTTATCAGCACTTAGTATCACTGATGACAAAATCGAGAATTTCATTGATTGGTATCGTCAACCTGGTACGCCAGTGGTATCAGGTTCTCAAACCTATGATAGCGCAGCACAGACGCTGATCATCACTTTGAATCAGCAAACACGCCATGTTAAAGGCTTTGATGCACCAAAACCATTGCCGATACCTGTAGCAACGGCATTGTTTGATAAAGACTCAGGCGCTATCGTCGCTGAGCGTATGTTATTGCTTGACGAGGCGACGCAAACCTTTGTCTTTGAAAATGTTGCGAGCGAGCCTGTTGTGTCATTACTGCGCGATTTTAGTGCGCCAGTACAGCTTAACTATGACTACCAAGATGCAGACTTAGCATTTTTGCTTAAGCATGAAACCAATGGGTTTAACCGCTGGCAAGTAACTCAAATGCTGGTAAATCGTATTTTGCTGCAAGGACAAGGTGCGAAGAGCAGCCCTGATGTATACTTAGAAGCGTTGGCGCAGACGCTGCCTGTCTTAGCGACTGACGATGCGATGCTGGCCGCAAGATTACTTGATATTCCATCAGCGCAAGAGTTGGCTTCTGCTATTTCTAAAGACTACGATCCAGTGTTGGTTAAAGAGCAGCGTGATGGGCTATACAAGCAAGTGGCTGATAAGTTAAAAGGCCAATGGGCTGAGCTGTACAATAATCTGCCAATGCAGTCTTATGAGGATAGCGCTGAAGCTCGAGGCATTCGTGCGCTGCGTAATGTTGTACTCGATATGGCATTGACGGCGAATGTAGATGATGCAGCAGACTGGGCACAGCAGCAGTATGACAATGCGAGCTGTATGACTGAGCGCTTTGGTGCATTGAAGGCCATGGTCAATCATCAGCTGGTAGATGCAGATAAGTACTTAGCAGACTTCTATGATCGTTTCCAAGCAAATGATCTGGTTATCGATTTGTGGTTCAGTGTACAAGCTGCCGCTGACGATGTGACGCCTGATATGGTTAAGTCGCTACTGACGCATACGGACTTTGATTGGAATACCCCTAACCGTGTCCGTTCAGTTATCAGTGCTTTTAGCTCACAACCGACGGTACTCTGGACGGCAGAAGGTCTAGAGATGTATACAGGCGTGATTCAAAAATTAGATGATGCCAATCCTGTGTTAGCCTCACGCTTACTGCAAGTACTCGCCCGCTGGAATACGTTGGCTGAGCCTCGTCGTCAAATGGCGCACGAGCAGCTGATAGATTTACAAAAGAATGTCTCATCTAAGCATGTGCTCGAAAGCTTAGAGAGTGTGTTAGGTGCTGCAAATAGTTAATTGAAAACTTGGTTAGCTTTGACCAATTAATGAAACATGTATCGTTGTTGGTCATTGCTAACCAAGTTTGAGAATACAGTATTTCTTATAAAACGTTCATAAATAAAAAGCCCTTTTCGCATCAGTGCGAAAAGGGCTTTTTATTGTTTGCTCGACGATAAATTATCGCTAATAGCTAATAGCTAATAGCTATTAGCTATTAGCGATTTGGAAGCACATCTTTCACCATATCACGTAAGTCACGTAATGCTGTGACAGTGCTCTCCCAATCTAGGCAACCATCGGTGATAGATTTGCCGTACTCAAGCTGACTTAAATCAGCAGTCAATTTTTGATTGCCGCCTTTCAAGTGACTCTCAATCATCATACCGATAATTGATTTATTGCCGTTTTGGATTTGTTCGGCGACGTTTTTGATAACCATCGGTTGTAGGTAAGGGTCTTTACCTGAGTTAGCATGGCTAGAGTCAATCATAATCTTGCTATTGGTTTTGCCTTTTGCCAGCTCATTTTCAACTTGAGCTACCGCAGTTTCATCATAGTTAGGTTTACCGTTACCACCACGAAGTACCACGTGCGCGTAAGGATTACCTTTAGATTTGATGATAGAGACTTTACCATCTGACGATAGACCTAAGAAACTATGACCTTCTTTAACCGCTTGCATGGCATTTACAGCTACCGTCATACCGCCATCAGTACCATTTTTGAAGCCAACTGGGCATGATAAGCCAGAGCTCATTTCGCGATGCGTTTGGCTTTCAGTGGTACGTGCACCAATGGCTGACCAGCTGATTAGATCCTGAATGTACTGCGGTGTATTTGGATCAAGTGCTTCGGTCGCGCAAGGTAGACCTTTTTCATTCAAGTCAAGTAGCAATTTACGAGCCGTGCGCAAGCCTTTTTCTATATCAAAGCTGTCATTCATGTCAGGGTCGTTGATCATGCCTTTCCAGCCAACCGTCGTACGAGGTTTTTCGAAATAAACACGCATGACCACAAATACACTGTCTTCGATTTCCTTTGCCAATACGGCTAAACGATCGGCATATTCGTGAGCGGCTTTGATATCGTGAATAGAGCAAGGGCCAATGACCACAAACAAACGCTTGTCTTTACCATCCAATATATCTTGAATAGTATTACGACCTTTTAGTACGGTATTATACGCGTCGTCTGACAGAGGCAGCTCGGCTTTTAGCTCGGCGGGGGTAATCAAAGGAATAAATTTTTCAATATTCACGTCGTCAATATCTGCATTATGGGTAACTGATGTTGTCATGGTTATATATCGTCTAGCTGATTTATAGGAACATTCATTATGCGGACAAAAGTGTTGGTTGACAAGGGTAGTCGAGCAGTTAATTGACTGATAACTGGAATGAGAAAACTAAAACTTAGTTATACTTATAGAGACTTAGCATGATATTTGACGTTCTAAATGCACGTTTAGCATTTGGTTTTTCTATCTATTAATAAGAGTTGGTTGAGTTTTTGATGCATAACGCTCAGATTTTATGCGTGAATTTCGCTATTTGTATCATCGTCAAGTATGATAGCAACATTAGCGATGGATGGCCCAAACTGTGGCATTAAAACAGTACGGATGAGTGTGCACATTATCCGTGAGGTCGTATCGCTGATTTATTACGTTATATTTTATAATAACGGTTTATTTTATTTTGTGTATTTCTAATATCGAGAGCTTGTCATGACAGATTCTGCTACGTCTCATCACCATACTGACCTCATTCATCAAGCCGAGACGGATTCTCAAGTAGCAAATATAAATGCTACGCCGCTAGTGATAGGCATCGTCGCAGGTGAGGTATCTGGTGACAGTTTGGGTGCAGATTTTATGCGGCAAATGAATAATCTACGTGATGATATTGTCTGGGTAGGCGTAGGCGGTACGAAAATGCAGGCGCAAGGGCTACAGAGTATTTTCCCATTAGAGCGCTTGGCAGTAATGGGTCTGGTTGAAGTCATGTCGCAGCTACCCGATTTGCTCAAAGCGCGCCGTGAGCTACTGAGCGCATTTAAGGCTGCCAATATTGATTGGTTCGTCGGTATTGATGCGCCTGATTTTAATTTGCGAGTATCCAAAAAACTAAAGCCCCAAGGCGTATTCTGTGTGCAGTACGTCAGTCCTTCTATCTGGGCATGGCGCGAGTCGCGTATCCATAATATTAAAGCGGCGACCAATTTGGTGCTATGTCTATTCCCGTTTGAGTTGCCAGTTTATGAGCGACATAACCATCCAGCGATCTGTGTGGGTCATCCATTACTGCGAACCATTGATCAGAACCTAATCGATACACCAATCAATCAACGTCGCAGTGAGCTCGTTTGGGACAACGATGGGTTGCAGCAGTTTTTTATTGAACGCTTCGATGATGTAAGTCAGCTTATTTGTGTAATGCCAGGTTCTAGGCGCGGTGAAATTACAGCTATTCTGCCATTGATGCTTGATGGTATCCAAAAGTTAATCCTGTTAGACCCTAAGCTGTGCTTTATTATTCCAACGGTTGATCAAAACCATCAATATATCGTGCAAGAGGTAATCGACCAACGCTCAGAGCAGTTACGTGAGGCAATTGTGGTGGTCTACGATGATGCCCAGCCAGAATTTAGCCAACATGCCATGGCGGCATCAGATATCGTGATGCTAGCATCTGGGACAGCAACGCTAGAGGCAATGCTGCTTGAACGGCCGATGGTAGTGGTCTATCAATTAAATCAGCTAACTTACCAAATTGCCAAGCGTCTGGTAAAAGTGCCATATGTGGCATTGCCTAATATATTGGCTAATGCGCCAATCGTACCTGAGCTTATTCAAGAGCAGGCGAGCGGTGACAATATTTGCCGAACCGTAATGCGATTGCTGCAACCACGCGCTTATGCTGAGCAATTACACGATCTACTAGTGACAAAACAGTTACTACAGCAACAAAGCAACCATGAGCCTGCAAACAGCGTGATTGAACAGTGGTTTATCCAAAATACCGATACCGTCAATCCTAATTAAACGAGAAAGACCTTTTAATATTATGCATATCAACCAACATACAGAAAGCTCAGTTCAAACGATTGACATCAATATTGAGCATATTGATGTGAAAGGACAATATATACAGTTAGCAGCGCCCATACGTTTATATGGGCAAATGAATACCGCTGAGCTGCTTACCCAATATCTCAGTTATGATAACCAAAAAACAGCGCAGTCAATACTACAAATCGGCGTTGATGAAGCAGGGCGCGGGCCGTTACTAGGTAGCGTCAATGTGGCGGCGGCAATATTACCTGCGACTTGGTCAGGTTTGATTGAGGAACAACCGCTTAAAGACACGCCGTTGTCGATACTGACAGACTCCAAACAACTGAGTGAAAAAAAGCGCGATATCCTTTATCCATTGGTTCAGCAGCATGCTATCGGTTATATCATCGCTGATATACCAGCAGCAGTGATCGACCAGGTGAATATCTTGCAAGCAACGATGCTTGGCATGCGCTTATGTACTGAATCATTGCTAGAAGTGATTTTTAAAAAATTCTCGACCACTAGAAATGATAAAAGCACGTCGCTCGATCAATTTAAAGTCGAAGTACTGTTTGATGGGAACCGTTGCCCTGACTTGAACTATGATAGTTTTAAAAAGTTAGAGGTAGCGCTATTTGCAGTTGATTGTCAAGCATGGGTAAAAGGCGATGCGCGTCATACTAGTATTGCAGCGGCCAGTATATTAGCAAAAGTAAGTCGTGATGAGACGATGTATGCACTGGATACTCAGTATCCGGAATATGGTATTGCCAAACACAAAGGCTATCCAACGCGTGCGCACATGGAGGCGATCGAAAAACATGGTGTCTTGCCAACGCATAGACGTAGTTTTGCACCAGTAAGAAAAGCGCTAGAAATACAGTAGCCATAAAAGAAGTAGATAGAAAGCTGATTTCTAACATGCATTATCTCGTTTTAAAGATATGATGGGGGCAGCTTTGATATTTTGGTTAACGATAAAACATTAGAACAGCAGTCATTTACGTTTACTACTGGTAAGGTAAATTACTGATAAGTATCTAATAATCTCTAAATATTTATCGTAAAAAAGAAGGTCTGAATCAGTGATATGATTCAGACCTTCTTTTTATGTAATAATTTTTTGCATAATAACTTTGAGTATCTTCAAGCAGTACTAGGAATCTCGCCTAAAACGATGAGTTCGGCTGTTTTAAAAAGTTCTTTTCATCTTCGGTTGAGTCGCGATTTAGTACCTCGTTGCGATGTGGATATCGCCCGAATTGATCGATGATTTGTTTGTGACGATGTTCAAAGTCCAATGTGTTTGCATCATCTAGTTGTTCAAATAGCGGTAGATAACGCTTATGAATCATGGCCGACTCAGAGTGCATAAACGGTATGATAATAAATCTACGCCATTGCATCGGTAGAGTATCAAAATAAGGCTGTTGAATGGCTTCTTGGGCGAGTGCTAATGCCATACCATCTTGCGCAAATGCACTTGCTTGTCCGCGACATAAATTGCGTGAAAACTGATCCAGCACAATAATTTCTGCCAAGCGTCCTGCCAACGCCGTTATCGAGCTATTACCATCCAATGAAGACTCTGCGATACGCCAAGTGACACATTCACCTTGTTTCGCTGCTTCCCAAATGCCGCCAAACTTATCTTGTATCTGCTTATCAAAACGATCGTTTTGTTCAAACCAGTAAGCTTCATTGTTTTTATCAAACCAAAAATCCAACACGGCACGCGCATCAGGATCTAGATAAGTTAAATCTATGTTTTTCGGATCCAATTGTGATGAATGGGATCGACTGGCTGAAGTGGAATAATCGGTTGAGAGTGCCATAAGATATTCTAATTATGATGAATTTAGTCTACTATAGCGCAAATATTTATATCTGTCTGTCAAGATACCAACAGCAGAGTGTCTATTAGGTAATCTATTATGAATGCAAAAAATCTAGAGAATTCTATCAACGCGACATTGCCACCAACGCCTTACTACGTGCTCGATGAAGCGGCTATCGTTGCCAATATGAAAATCATCGCTAGGCTATGTGAGCTGTCTGGTGCAAAAGCATTATTGGCACTAAAATGCTTTGCCACATGGGGCGTGTTTGATGTGATGCAGCCTTATCTGCATGGCACGACTTCGTCTTCACTTAATGAAGTGAGATTGGGCTATGAAACCTTTGGTAATAACGATGATGCCAATAGCCAAGATAAAAAAGAAACGCACGCTTATAGCGTCGCCTATAGTGCAGATGAAATCCCTGAAGTACTGAACTATGCGGATAAAATAATCTTTAACTCAATCTCACAGCTCAACGCTTTTAAAGCGCAAGCCGCCGCGCAAAATATACCTGTAGGTCTACGACTCAATCCAAAAACCAGCAACTCATCGTTTTTGATTGCTGATCCTGCACGCCCATTTAGCCGTCTTGGTGAGCATGATAAAGATAAAATCGCAGCGGTACTTGGCGATATTACTGGCGTCATGATTCATAACAATTGCGAGAATGACAGTTTTGAAGCCTTTAGTGAAAGCTTGGCGGATATCGAAGCTAGATTTGGTGATGTCTTAGCGCAGCTTGAATGGGTGAGCTTGGGCGGTGGTATCCACTTTATCGCGCCTGATTATCCATTAGAGAAGCTAGCTGCACGTTTGAAAGCGTTTAGCGAAACCTATGGCGTGCAAGTGTATCTTGAGCCAGGTGAGGCAAGTATTCATGGCGCAGGTACATTGGTGACCACCGTGCTAGATACCATGCATAATGAAAAAAACTTAGCAGTCGTCGATGCTTCTATCGAAGCGCATATGCTTGATCTATTAATTTATCGTGAGTCCGCACCGATTGCCGCGATTAACCATACAGCTGTCGATATTGCGCCTATTGGTAATCCTGCAGAAGCTGCACCGTCTGAAGCTAATGCTGAGTCGGCAGACCATACCATTATTTACGGTCGTTCTTGTTTGGCAGGTGATATCTTTGGTGAGTATGCATTACCCAGTAATCTTCAGATAGACGATAAGATTGCCTTTGGCAATGCTGCTGGTTATACAATGGTTAAGAAAAACTGGTTCAATGGTGTCAACATGCCAGCGATTGTCATCCGCCGATTGGATGGCAGTATCGATATCCAACGTGAGTTTGACTATGAGGAATATAAAGCTAGCCTATCTTAAGCCTTAGTAGCCTTAGCTTTTAAGGCTATGCTATTGTCGGGTTTTTATATTTTAATTATTAAAAAACAAATACTTAACCTGTATTGGTAGATATTTTAGTATCTCTGCTTTTTATACATATTTTTTACCGATAAGGGAATAAAAATTGTTATAATCGCGTCGGGCAAATAATGGAGTATTATTTGCCCGACGGGTGCGTGGGTTTTCCTCGGTCTTCCTTTTTAATTCACGCATATCATTCACTCGTTTCTGTTTTGCATAGCCGCTATCAATGGTATCGACAGGGACACAAAGGAGGATTGTTCATTGAACACAAACCAACAAGCTAAGCCCAACAAAAAAGACGTACTGATCATCGGAGCAGGCGGTGTCGCTCAAGTGGTCGCGCATAAATGTGCGATGCACAATGATGTACTTGGTGAGATTCATATCGCCTCACGTACAAAAGACAAATGCGATGCCATCGCCCAAAGTGTAAAAGAAAAAGACAGCTTTAAGCAGGCTGCGGTCTTGCATACGCATCAAGTTGATGCGATGGACAGCCAAGCACTTGTGCAGCTGATACAAGACACTGGAATACAAATAGTTATCAATGTTGGTTCGGCATTTATCAATATGACCGTACTAGAAGCCTGCATTGAGACAGGTACTGCCTACATAGATACGGCTATTCATGAAGACCCGCGTAAGATTTGTGAGACACCGCCGTGGTACAACAACTATGAATGGCAACGTAAAGAGCGCTGTGCAGACAACAATGTCACTGCCATTTTAGGTGCAGGGTTTGATCCTGGTATGGTCAACGCTTATGCGCGTCTTGGCTATGATATGATGGATGCAGGATCTGTGACGGATATCGATATCATTGATATCAATGCGGGTAGCCATGGCAAATACTTTGCGACCAACTTTGACCCAGAGATTAACTTCCGTGAGTTCACTGGTACTGTTTATTCTTGGCAAGACAGCAAGTGGCAGTCTAACAAAATGTTTGAAGTCAAACGTACAGACGATTTGCCAGTTGTGGGCGTACAGAACAGCTATCTAAGTGGTCATGATGAAGTGCATTCATTGTCAGCCAATCTAGATGTGCCAAACATTCGCTTTTGGATGGGCTTTGGTGAGCATTACATCAATGTCTTCACTGTCCTACAGAGCTTAGGATTATTGTCTGAGCAGCCAGTGATGACTGCTGAAGGCCAAGAAGTTGTGCCACTAAAAGTCGTTAAAGCGGTACTACCAGATCCAAGCTCACTTGCACCGAACTATACAGGCAAGACCTGCATCGGTGACAAAGTCAAAGGCAAGATTAATGGTGTTGAGACTGAAGTGTTTATCTATAACGTTTCAGATCATAAAGATGCTTACAACGAAGTCGGTAGCCAAGGTATTTCTTATACCGCAGGCGTGCCACCTGTTGCTGCTGCGATACTGGTCGCGACTGGCGAATGGGATGCAGGCAAAATGGTCAACGTCGAAGAGCTAGATGCCAAGCCATTTATCAATCTACTAAACAAGATTGGTCTGCCAACGCGTATCAAAGATAGCGAAGGTGACAGAGCGCTTGAGTTTGATATTTAGTTAGTCATCATATCTATTCTAAAAGCCCATCTGACTTTAATTGAGTCAGGTGGGCTTTTTATTTTATAAAGGAAAAATAAATTATCATTGTTTATTTAATTATAAAGAATAAACTATCAAATGATAATGATTTTCAATACCATCTATATTAAAAATAAGGTAGTATTTCACTTTTGTATCATTCGCTAGACATTCTGTAAAGGTAGAAATTAGATGTTTGTCAGTGAATAAAAGAGGGAGTAGTGAATGAGATACATACGATTTCTTCCTAAGAAGAAATGGGCCATAGCAGGCTTTACCTTTTTATTATATTCGGCGTCATTCCCTGCATTTGGTTCGGAGGCAACGATGCTAACGATTGAAAGTCCCTTGAAAGGCGATTTAAATCATTCCAACAGGGAAAACGCTGATATCAAGCCACAGCATAAGTCATTAGATTTTAGCGTTCCTTGCGATACAGGCGATTATCTAACCGGATATGTTGAGAGTGATAGAAGTATGATGACGCTAGATGTTATCGATGCCACAGGAAAAGTATCGCGCCGTTTGATTGATAATAAAAGCGGCAAACAACACTTCTATTCAGTAGCCGAAAACTGTGCAGAGACCTGGCGACTGTCTGGCTCAGGTGCTTATCAGATAGTGCTCGAACAACGTGTTAGTTTAGCAGAGCAAGATTTAAAAGGTTCTTTAGAAAATTCTCTAGACAGTTCTGACACGTTACTCAGCCCCAGAGTATCGGCATTACTTGAGTCATTGCAGAAAGGGCAGAGTACAGATCGCTTTTGGGCGGAAGTGGAAGTATTAGGTACACCGCTGATTGAAGACACAGCTTTGGGCACTGTGATGACGTTTTTAGCGCGAGGAGACTATCGCAATGTCAAGTTAATGGGTGGCCCGTCCACCAATCATGATGCATTGCAACGATTGGTAGACTCTGATACATGGTACAAAAGTTTTATTGTGCCAAACAACACGCACTTATCCTATCAGATTGCTCCCAATACCCCTGAGCCACCTCTGTCTGAGTTTGCTCGTAGAGTCGCCATAAAAGCCGTGGCTCAAGCCGATCCTTATAATCACCATTCATGGCCACGTTCAGCCACTGATAAGTACACAACCAAATCTACTATTACGTTAAAAGACGCACCAAATAGGCGTTGGATAAAAAGACAGGCAGAGGTTCCCAAAGGAGCGTTGTCTACCTTTAAATTTACTAGTAGTACATTGGATAATACTCGCGATATCACCATTTACTCCCCAACTGTTAATAACAACAAGGAGAATAGTAAAGATGATGCGGTGCTGTTATATATCTTTGATGCGGAAGCCTATATTGATACGGTTGGATTGCCCACGATTTTAGATAATTTGATTGCAGAAGGTAAGGTTCCACCAGTGACAGCGGTGTTTATTAGTAATCCTGACAATGATGCCCGTGCACGTGAATTACCTGCCAACCCAATGTTTGCAGATGTATTGGCCAATGAGTTAGTACCACAAATAAATAAACGATTGCCAGTAGCGATACCAACGGATAGAACGGTTATTGCAGGGTCAAGTTATGGCGGTTTAGCAGCGACGACTATCGCACTACGTCACCCCGACATATTTGGCAATGTTATCTCTATGTCTGGGTCTTACTGGTGGCATCCAAAAGATCAGACAGCAGAAGATAAACACTTCGTAGCGTCTGAGGTAATAAAAATGGATAAGGCACCCGTTCGTTTCTTTTTGAGCGCAGGCGTGTTTGAAACGGCTCGTGGTAAAAGTGGTAGCAACGGTATATTGGGAACCAATCGTCATCTGCGAGACGTTTTATTGGCAAAAAGGTACGATACACATTATCAAGAGTATGCTGCAGGACATGATTACTTTGCTTGGCGAGGAATCATAGGAGATGGTTTGGTATCGCTTTTTCCGTCTAAGGAAAAGAAGTAATATCTCTTTTATTTAAACTAGCGCTAATGTTTAGCCTTTTACTACTAAATAAAATGATAGTGACTGAGTATTCATACTCTAACTTCTAATTTTCTATATAAAGTATTTTTTTAAAACCAACCTGCTAACAAGTAGCAAGTTGGTTTTAAATCGATTGTCATTAATTAGGATTATATTCTCTCAACGCCGCAATACGGTCATCAAGCGTTGGGTGTGAGCGGAATAGGTTGGCAATACTAAAGCCTTGCGTTTGTCCTGATGAGATCGCAAATGCTTTCATACTCTCAGGCATTTGATCTGGTCGCTGTGCAGAAGGACGAAGCGCATCAAGCGCCCTAATCATTTTTTCGCGGCTGGCCAATTTTGCGCCCATTTGATCCGCACGGAATTCACGTAAGCGTGAGAACCACATCACGATGGCAGACGCCAAAAACCCAAGTAAGATATCCATTACAATACTAGTGATAAAGTACCCAATACCTGGGCGATCACTGGTATTTTTGAACACAGTACGGTCAACGAAACTGCCGACAATGCGTGCAAAGAACATTACAAACGCATTGACTACGCCTTGAATGAGGGCGAGGGTTACCATATCACCGTTAGCCACATGACCAATCTCATGTGCCAATACGGCCTCGACTTCATCTTGATTCATATTTTGTAGTAAGCCAGACGACACTGCTACTAGGGCTTTATTTTTATTCCAGCCAGTCGCAAAAGCATTTGGCTGCGAATTATTAAAGATACCAACCTCAGGCATACCAATATTTACGGCTCGTGCTTGTTTGGCGACTGTATCAACTAACCATTGCTCAGTAGCGGTGCGTGGCGATTCTATGACTACCGTACCAGTGGATCTTTTAGCCATCCACTTTGATATAAATAGCGACACCATCGAGCCAACCATACCGTAGATACCACACATAATGGCAAGGCTAGTGTAGTTAAGACCACCTGCGCTGTGCACACCACCGATTCCAAAAAACCTCGATAAAATACCAAACACAATGCTAAATACCACAATCACTGCTAAGTTGGTCAATAAAAATAATCCAATACGCATCATGATGCTAACTTCCTATTTACAATGTCGGTATGGCCTCGATAGATAGTTATCTAAGAGGTTTGTTTGTTATGATAGATTTTACTGTGATTTTGACTGTAATGTCAGACAAAATAGCTTTTTATAAGTGGTGACAGAGATAAAGTGATTATTCTGGGAAATGCCGTACAATACCTGACTGGTTTTAGCAGGTTAGAAAAGTAGTAGATGAGGAGTAGTGATTTTTGACAGAATTAAAGACGGTTGGGCTATTTGCGCTTACTGCATTGGCTGAGATTGCAGGATGTTATCTGCCTTATCTGTGGCTGCGAGAAGGCAAGTCAATCTGGCTGCTGATACCTGGTGCGCTGAGCTTAGTCGCGTTTGTTTGGCTGCTGTCATTACACCCAACTGCTGCGGGCAGGGTCTATGCTGCATATGGTGGCGTTTATATATGTATGGCGATTTTATGGTTGTGGACGGTCAATGGTATACGACCAACCATGTGGGACATAGTGGGTTCGATAGTGGCGTTGCTGGGAATGGCGATTATTATGTTTGCTCCGCGCGGAGCTTAATTAAAGACAGTGCTTAGCTAAAGGCCAATGACGAACCAAAAAAAAATACCAATCGAACGGTTACGTCAGATTAGCATATTGATGTATTGATTATTAATGTTTGCCTAGGATGCTACCGTTGTCGTCTTTCTTGGCTTGTTTGGCAGCTTTCTTCTCTTTAGCAGTCAAAAGGGGCTTTTTCTTAACGTTCTTCTTACTATCTTGACCTTTGCTCATCATCGTTTCCTTTTTTACAGCACACTACTCATTACGCAAAGTTAAGCGAATTCAAGACAGTGTGAATACAGCTAACATAGCTGTTTACTTAATAGAGTATAGGCTTAAGCTTTAGTAATAGATAGCGCTCGCACAATTCCTCTACGATTCAATTATCGTTCAAATTCTTTATGTTTACGGTTAGTCCTAGTTTACCAATTGATTCGTTCAATCAATCATTATATTAATAAGTGCTTACTTACGGATACATGGCGATTTGCTATAATGAGCCATAAACCGATTCATAAACGCGGCAAACTCTTATTTATTAACATTTAGCACCATAGTGCTTACTGTTTTGGTCAAATTATTATGCGTATTCGTAAACTGTTCAAATTTGAAAATGCTCACATCGTTCGTAATTGTAGTTCTGAGCGTTGTAAGCATTCGATTCATGGTCACAGCTATCAGATTGAGCTGATCCTTGAGGCCACTCGTTTAGACCATGGGCAAATGGTTTATGACTTTGGCCTACTAAAATCTTCCATCAAAGACATTATCGATAGCTTTGATCATGCCATTTGCTTTTGGAACAAAGATGATCCTGAGTATGTCGCAGCGTGTAAGAAATTTAGCGCACGTTGGATAAGCCTACCAGTTTCACCATCGGCAGAGCAGTTTTCACGAGTGATATTCTTTTGGGCGCAAGAAATACTGCGACAGACACAAATGCAAAATGGTGAAGCAGATGTCAGCGTGTACTCAGTGATTGCCCATGAGACGGCGACTGGGTATGCGCAGTGCTTTGCTGATGATGTTGCAAACGATCAAATGGGTAAGCTGGTCTTAGAAGATTTTGAATTCAGTGAGCAGGTCCGTGCTGAGTGGACTGACTCTGAGCTGTATGCCAAACTGATTCGCGGTGAAAGCTTTACCAATCCAACTGTGACCATGCAGGTACAGACAGAGCAAGTACAAGCAGGTTCAGTCTGATGTGTGATGGTCAACCTATAGAAAATGGTAAATACTTAAAGACTCTGATACTAAACTCTGAGCAAGACACTCAATCATTGGCTGAGAAATTAGCGACATTGCCGCTGACAGGTAGCGTGTGGCTGGCAGGTGACTTGGGCGCTGGTAAAACGACACTAACGCGTTATTGGTTACAAGCGCTCGGTCATACAGGTGCGGTGAAAAGCCCAACCTATACCTTGGTTGAGCCCTACAGTATCCAGCGAAAAGATGGTTCGATCAAGCCAGTCTATCATGCAGACTTATATCGTCTGCAAGATCCAGAAGAGTTGTCTTTTATTGGGTTTGATGAGTATCTGGATGAGCCAAATGCTCTGGTCATTATCGAATGGGCTAGCCGTGCTGAGAGCTATCTGCCACCTCCTACGTTATTCATCGATATGACTCAAAGTGTCAGCGATGATAACGGCACTGAAGCTCGCCAAGTGCAGTTGAGAGTGTCAAAGGCAGGTCAAGCGCAGGGCTTGGATTTATCACAACTTATCATCTAAATGAATGTCTAAATTACACCAATCGCTACTTTCCAAAAATATGACATCTATCAATGCCAGATAATCATCCTAATACCCGTATTAAAAAACTATCGCCGTTGCTGATCAATCAATTAGCAGCAGGTGAGGTGGTGACACGTCCAGCAGCAGTGGTCAAAGAGCTGCTGGAGAATGCTATAGATGCTGGTGCGACCAATATTGAGGTGCGCATCACTCAAGGCGGTATGGGCCTGATTGAAGTGGTAGATAATGGGGTCGGCATTTATCCTGACGACATGGTCATGGCCATCACTCGTCATGCGACCAGTAAGGTTGCTGACGTTGCTAACTTGCATGGTATTACGACATTGGGTTTTCGCGGTGAAGCGTTAGCGGCGATGGCTGCTGTCTCACGTTTGACCTTAACCAGTAGTCATGATGAGAGCGGTATTGGCCGTCAGTTACAGGTCGCTGGTGTATTGGATGACACACCGAAACTGTTGCCAGTTGTGCATAACCGCGGTACCACAATTGTCGTAAAAGATTTATATTTTAACGTGCCTGCACGCCGTGGCAATTTGAAATCTATTGCTACTGAGTTCGGTCATATCGAAACTATTGTCCGAGAGGTCGCACTGGCGCATGCCGATGTTGCTTTGACACTTTTTCATGACAATAAACAGCGGCTATCATTATCTGCAAGTGCTACGAGTATTAGTGGTAATAATGACAATAATACCAGTCGTTTGCCACTACCGCGGTTGGAACAAGCGACTGGTATGGCATTGACAGATAATGCATTAGCAATATCGATAGATTTGTCGAGTCTGGTACAGTCGTCTGTAGCGTACGATGATAGCAATGTTAATCAAGCAGCGATTAGTGGCTGGTTATGGCCATTGCATCATGAAAAAACTGATTTACCAAAGCTGATTTATGTAAATGGTAGGCTGGTAAAAGAAGCGTTGATTAGCAATCAGATACGTCAACTGGCACAAGGTGCGCAGCTAGCAGGTATGGGATATGCACTGTATTTTGATTTGCCAGCGCAATGGTTAAATATCAATGTGCATCCATCTAAACAACGTATCAAAATCAGTCCATTGAATAATATTATGGCGCACTTAGGCCATACAGTTCGTACGCAGTTGAAAACGATTGATGTAGCTAAGTTTAGGTCTGAGGCTGCATCTAAATCTGTACCGAAGCCAGAAACTGATAGACAAAACAAATCTGCGGAACGGGCAAGTAATGATGCTTCTGAAGGTCGTTCGTCTGAAATGCCCATCTCGAGTATTCAGTCTAGCAATAACCAAAGGCAGAATAATCGAGTAGAATCTACTAGACAGTCTTATCAGTCTACTGCAAACCAATCACTTTCATATAATCCTTCATTGCAAGAGTCAGCGCGATCTTATATCAATGAACGATCAGACCAAAGTAACAATAGTAACCACAGCACTTCACATTATTCTGATGGAGCAGCTACCTCTGCATCTTTACCAATTTGCTTAGATATCATTAACGATGTAGAAGCTGTTGACATGGACTTAAACACAGATGATAAAAAGCTACCTTGGTTATTATTTTATCACCAAGGGCAGTGTGCACTGATAAGTGCTAAAGACTGGCAGTTTAAAGTAAGCCAGTTGTTCGAATCACTTACCTCTAGTCATCAAGTATTCAAAAAAGATAGATTGCCAAGCAGTGCTACTGAGATTAATCAGCAACTTATTAGTGTCAATACGCAAATGTCTGCGCAAGATTCAATAGTTTTTGCAAATGATCTTACTGAAATAATCATGAACAATGCTATCAAGACGATAGATAGCTATCGCTTAGTAAAGCTAATGCTATCCTGAATATCTGAAAATAATTACAACATCTTAAAGCAATTAAACCAATTGATATCTGAGTTATCCATATATTATGAAAGGCCACTTTATGCAACATTCGTCTGATAGCCTACCTCACAAACTGACGGATAATAGCGTGGTTTGTCTTATGGCACCAACTGCTAGCGGCAAGACGTCACTGGCGTACGAGCTATACGATACAGGTCGTTTTGAATTAATTTCTGTGGACTCAGCGCTGATATATCGTGACATGAACATTGGCACAGCCAAGCCAACAGAGGCTGAGCTGGCGCGTTATCCACATCATTTGGTCGATATCGTTGATCCTATGCAAAGCTATAGTGTGGCTGAGTTTGTCAGTGACGTTGCCCGTTTTATTGACGAATGTCATAGAAATGGCAAGATACCATTATTAGTAGGCGGCACCATGATGTATTACATGGCGCTACTCGATGGGTTGTCTCCTGTGCCGGATAGCGATGACAGCGTACGCGCGCGAGTAGAGAAGTGGCGTCAAGAGGAAGGTATTAGCGCTCTATATGATTATTTGGGGGGTATAGATTCTATAAGTCATGAGCGCTTGAATGCTACTGATACTCAGCGTATCACGCGAGCAGTTGAAGTCTATTTACAAACAAATATTCCAATAAGTGACTGGCAGCGCAAGCCAAAGCAAGCATTGGCACACAACCCAGAGCAGCAGTGGCATGCGCTATCGGTAATGCCAGATCGTTCATGGCTACATAATCGTATCGAACAACGTCTAGATATCATGTGGAATGAAGGGCTAGTGGCTGAAGTCATAGACTTACTAAAAAAGTATCCGCTCACGCCTAATATGCCTTCGATGCGCTGTGTGGGTTACAGGCAAGTACTAGAATACTTGGTGCATATTGAGCATCCGATATTTGATGAGACTCATCTAGATAAAGCTCAATTTTATGAAGCTTTTGGAAAGCATACAGCTGTCAACGGAGGAAAAGAAATCTCAGATAATGTTGCTCAGTTGGCTGCCCAACCAAATATGGCTAGCCAAGAGACCGAGTCGCTTGCTTGTCAGGAAATGCAAAATAAGGCATTATATGCTACAAGACAGTTAGCAAAACGTCAGTACACATGGCTAAGAAAGGTAATGAAATTGCCTAGCGCATCATCGAATGGGACAGTAGAGTTTGAGAGCGGGGCTGATGCTAGCAGTCGTATGATATTACAAATGTTTGAAACCATGGCCGAAGCACGAGAGTACTTGTCTTAAGGTGCAATGATAGCTAACACAATTAGTTTCAAAAATTGACATAGATAGCTGTTATA
>NZ_PJAS01000074.1 GCF_002836735.1 Psychrobacter sp. 4Bb
ACGTCACCCATGCGATAATGCCGAATATGGCCAGCGACACCAGCCATGCCCCTGTATAACCAAGACCTGTAGAGGTTGCCAAAGAGAAAGGCGCATAAGCGGGCATCTCTTCTGTCCAGAATGGCAAGTGATAAGCACCAATCGTGGCGCCCACTATGAAGAAAATAAAGGTGATGAACATAACAGAGCGTCCACCGCCTACCGCATAGAGCGTACCAGAGGCACAGCCGCCGCCCAATTGCATGCCGATACCAAATACAAATGAACCTACAACTAGACTGACCCCTAATGGCGCGACATAACCTGCGACAGGACCGCCAAATAGCGTCGTGCCATAAGCAAGGATTGGCGCAAACAGCGTGACAGCAACCGCCAACATTAGCATGTGAGAGCGCATCGCTTGACCATTGCCCACTGCCATCATACGTCTAAAAGCAGAGGTAAAGCCAAAGCGGGCATGAAAAAGGGTATAGCCTAACAAAAGACCTATGCCAAGTAGCAATGATTGAGAGATATGTTGAGTGGCTAATAGATACGCAAGCATCATCAATCCTACGATGCCACCTCCCATAATTAAGGATTTTTGTGGTGCATTTAACGCCAGATCATCTCTGACGATAGGATCTTTTGTGTCGTTTACAGGTTGAACGAGAGTAGTCAAGGTAATAGCTTCCTTATCCGATGATGTTATCAGATATCATTTTTATAATAATTTATATGAGTATAGTTACGCAGGTTTGCAGAATTGGAAACTGTATTTCTGTTAATTCGATTGATTTGGTTAAGCAGTAACAAGCGTTACATCATAATCCTATTGTCATTAATGTAAATACGAAGTAGTTAGAAAAATAGAATTAATATATGACTATATGGAATAAACGGGCTGTTGTGTGTACGATCTGATATTAATAATTGTCTATACTACTGATAATTATAGGTTTATTAGGTATCAGGAAGTTGTTTGTGTCATATTATCAGTTAAGGCGACTTACCCATTTATATAAAATATATTAAAAGTACATGTGCTCTGATTAGTCAGACTTTAATAAATAACTTAAAAACAAAAATACGTCTGATACAATGGACTTGAATTCAATAAAGTTCATCGCATATATACTGGTATGTATATGCTGCCGTATAAACACTATGTAATTAAAGATAGTGCAGTTAAAGACTGTGCAATTAAAGACTATGCGGTTGCTCTATCGTCATTGATATTTCTGCCAGTTAAATTGACTCAAAGAAGCGTTGCTTGATTCTGTTATATCGCCTGAAAGCTTAAGAGCTTGAGCTATCGATAAGCATTTATCGTGAAAGTGAAGTCACTAGCTATCGACTGTGGCTAAGTATCCAATATTTTATAAGTTTTATTATTCAACCAATTATTTATTATTAGAGTACGTATGAATACACCTGCTAAATCGTCTAACACCTCTACATCTACTGATAACGCGCCTAATGTCTCAATCGCTGTTATCTTCCATAGTAATTATGGTCATACCAAGCGTGTCGCTGAGGCGATAGTACAAGGTGCGCATCAGCAGTTGCCAGAAGCGCAAGCCAAGGCTGTCGATGTGTATGATGTTGATTGGGATTATTTAGATCAGGCAGATTTGCTGGTTTTCGGCAGCGCAGTGTATATGGGCAGTGTGACGGCTGAATTTAAGACTTTTATGGATGAGACATCTAAGCGTTGGTATCATCGCAAATGGGAAGGTAAGTGGGCAGCAGCGTTTGCCAATTCGGGTGGACTGAGTGGTGATAAACTTGCTGTATTGCAGCAGATTTCTCTATATGCGATGCAACATGGTATGAATTGGATTGGTCTGCCATTGATGCCAACAGGTCATGAGGCTCACGACTTAAACCGTCTGTCTAGCTTTTTGGGACTAATGACTCAGTCGCTTGATGGGCCACCTGAAGAGACACCAGGTTCGGGCGATATTGATACTGCTATTTGGTTTGGAGATCATCTAGCCAAAACGATTATTAAGCATCAACCAGCTGATGCTAAGCTCTAAAAAAAGCTAGAACCGACAGAGCAATTAAATAAAAAAGCAGACATTATTGATGTCTGCTTTTTTTTGTGCCGATTTTTATTGAGCGATAAGTGCGATTAAGCGCTAGGCTTTTTATGGAGCAACAAGCTTAGTAGGGGCGGGCTTCACGGGGATAGGACTGTCAACGAATTGAAATGATTGACAACCTCCTAGTAGCATCGTTGCTACTAGCAAATAGGTAAAGGCAAATGACTTCATAGTAATATCTCAAAAACGATTTCAGCCCAACGATATATCACGACTAATCATCATTAGTAATAATAGTAGTGTAGAGTCAGGCTTATTTGCAGACATTATATATAAAAATCAGCTGCTGATAGCAGTTTAAAGGAGATATATGTATTCGGTACTGTTCTTACGCAGGCTATCTCGCTGTTTGTAATATGGCTTATCTAACGCTCAGCTTTACTCGCTATATATAAAATTAGCCAACTGTTTGATAGTACCTATAGGCATTTTAACGGGTTGTGTTATAAATAAGAATAGTGATAATATGTTGAAAGCTGACTAAATAGTCAAGTATCCTATAGTACGAGTTTTCTAACAAATTTGTTCGATGAATGCTCATATTTGCAACCAGCTTACTTGATATAAAAAAGTGCGTTGTGCTGATTTTTTTATCTCTTAAGAATGTGTTAGCAAGATACAAACCAAGTGCTTACGTTCAGCATTTGAGCCATCAAATTCTTTAAGCCTTATGCTTATCTTCATTATTTTATTTTAGCCGAGTCTTGCTATGATTAGTTTTTACTTAAATGGGAAACGCCACGAGCTAACCCAGCTTAACCCTAATACGACGGTGCTTGAGTATCTACGATTGCATGAAGGCCAAACGGATACGAAGGAAGGTTGTGGTAGTGGTGATTGTGGTGCCTGTACTGTGATGGTTCAGCGCCTGCCTAATGCTAGCCAGCCAGCGCTTAATGATGAAAATGGCGACGAAAAAAATGCTACGCCACCGTTCTATACGATCAACTCCTGCATTACGCTAGTGTCGCTCATGGATGGTCATCATCTGATGACGGCTTCTTATTTGGCAGATAATCCTGAGCATCATCCAGAACGTGCTCTGCTGCATCCAGCGCAGCAAGCGATGGTTGAATGTCACGGGTCGCAGTGCGGTTTTTGCACGCCTGGGTTTGTGATGTCGCTGGCTTGTGTTTACGAAAACAATCGTATGCAGACAAGTCAAGAAGCAGCAAGTCAGAAGGATACCAAGCAATTAAGTTACGATGAAGTGGTTGCTTCAATATCTGGCAACCTATGTCGCTGTACAGGCTATCGACCGATTATCGAGGCAGGCCTATTGATGAGCGATATCGGTCAGCAGAGAGAGGCGGAGCATTCAGCGGTGAAAGACTTGACTATCAGTCTAGCCACAGACGCGATGCGTAGTACAAAAGAATCAGCAGTATCTGGAAACGTGCCAGATAACGTCGAATTAAAGAATGAAGAGTCGCAAGCGATTGCACCTGTAATCAGTGATGCTGGGCGACAGTTATATATGCCCAAGTCACTAGATGAACTTAATCAAGTATTAGCGGCCTATCCGCAGGCTACGATTTGGGCAGGCGGTACGGACTTGGGATTGAGCGTAACTCAGCACTTAGTCGATCACGAGGTCATTATCCAGCTTTCAGCTGTTGAGGCACTAAAATCATGGTCATTATTTGACGCAAAGTCTGACTCAAGCAATGAAGAATCGGATAACGAGCAAAGTTCTAGTCAAATACTAGTACTGGGCGCTGGCATGAGCTATCAGCAGATGTTGCCTGTGCTTGAGCAGTATTTTCCAAGCTTTGCGCAAGTATTTGAGCGTATTGCCTCTCCGCAAATCCGTAATATGGGCACCATCGGCGGCAATATAGCCAACGCTTCTCCAATTGGTGATTTACCACCGATTTTATTAGCGTTAGATGCGTCAATTCAGCTGCGTTATTGCGCGCCTAATCGTAAAGAATCAGGTGAAAATTTAGATAATAGCGATTCGATTTATACGGATGAAATCATACTGTTATCAGAATTTTTCTTAGATTATAAAAAGACCAAACTGCAAGCAGGCAGTTACGTAGTCGCTATCCATATTCCTCTGATGCATGACAATCAGCACTTATTTATTCATAAAATTAGCAAACGCTACGAAGATGATATTTCAGCGTGTCTATTGGCTGCGCGAATCGATGTATCAGCAGATGGCATGACGATAGAGAATGCAAAGCTTGGGCTTGGTGGCATGGCTGCCATACCGTTATTAGCTACAACCTGTCAGCAAGCGCTCGTTGGGCAAGCGGCTGAAGTTGCGAGTTTTGAGCAAGCAGCACAAGTCTTGTCTGCAGACGTTACGCCTATGACCGATGTCAGAGCCAGCCGCGAATATCGCTCACATGTGGTACAGCGTCTACTGGTGAAGTGCGGTAAGCAATTGGTAGCAGGTAGACAGACTGAGACTGCTTAATTAGCAGAGTTGTAAATTGCTAATACCGCCTTATCGTTATATTTGCCAAAAAAAAGAGCATTAATAAAAGCGTCCTAATAAAAGAGATCCGCCATGAGCCATCATTCGTCTTTATTTGACAGTTATAGTATCCGCCGCGTGCGTCCGCCAAAAAACAAAATTGGTACCTCGGCTAAGCATGATAGTGCGATTAGCCATGTCATGGGGACGGCGACTTATGTGGATGATATTGCAAAACCGCAAGGCACGCTACATCTGGCAGTAGGTAAAAGCAGCCACGCTCATGCACGTGTACTGAGTATGGACTTGAGCGCTGTTAGAGATGCGGATGGGGTGGTAGATGTCTTAAGTTTTAAAGATTTGCCTGCGCAGACGGATATCGGTGCGGTGTTCGACGGTGAGCCACTGATGGTGGATGACATCACAGAGTATGTGGGTCAGACGTTATTTGTAGTAGTAGCAAGTAGTCATCGCGCTGCCAAAAAAGCTGCGACAAAGGCAGTGGTGGAGTATGAGCCATTGCCAGCGGTACTTAGTATTGATAAAGCGTTAGAGCAAGAGTTATTTGTGCGTCCGAGTCATTTTATGAAGCGTGGTGACGCGGCGACTGCACTTGAGAATTCACCGATTCGCATTGAAGGCCATATTCATATGCGCGGGCAAGAGCACTTTTATCTCGAAGGCCAAGTGTCTTATGTCGTGCCTTGTGATGATGGCGGGCTAGAAGTGTATACGTCGTCACAGCATCCAAGCGAAGTACAGCAGCTGGTCGCCGAAGTGACAGATCTACCATTTCATGCGGTAAACACAGTCGTGCGCCGTATGGGTGGCGGCTTTGGTGGTAAAGAAACGCAAGCCGCTGCTTGGGCGTGTCTATGCGGTATCATCGCCAAACGCCATAATGTCCCTGTCAGTATGCGTTTAGATCGCCAAGATGACATGGTGGTGACCGGTAAACGCCATGAGTTTGCTAATCGTTACGAAGTCGGCTTAGACGAGTCTGGTCGTATATTAGGCGTCGATATGCAGTTGGCTGGCTTGTGTGGCTATGCGCCAGATTTGTCTGATGCCATCGTTGATAGAGCGATGTTTCATTGTGATAATGCCTATTATTATCCAGCTGCTCATGTAGCAGGTCATCGCTGCAAAACGCATACCGTATCCAATACTGCCTATCGAGGGTTTGGTGGTCCGCAAGGTCTGATGACTGCTGAATATATGATGGACCATATTGCCTATACACTGGGGCAGGATCCGCTACAAGTTCGCTTAGCAAACTTATATCAAGATGGTCAAAGCACGCATTACGGTCAGACGATTGAGCACTTTGATTTAGCGACCATCATGACCAAACTGGCAGACGATTGCGATTATGACAACCGCCGTCAGCAAATCCTAAAAGCCAATCAAAAAGCTGCCGCTGAAGGCAGTGATAAACGTTTGGGTCTTGCTTTAACGCCAGTAAAATTCGGTATTTCATTCACGGTACAAACGCTCAATCAGGCAGGTGCATTGGTACATATTTATACCGATGGCAGTATCCACCTCAATCACGGTGGTACGGAGATGGGGCAAGGGCTGTATATTAAAATCGCCCAAATTGTTGCCAATGAATTTGATGTTGATCTGGACACGGTTAAGGTGTCAGCGACACGTACGGATAAAGTGCCTAATACATCACCAACAGCTGCGTCATCAGGTACCGATATTAATGGTAAGGCAGCACAGAACGCTTGTCTAAGCATTAAAGCTCGCATACTTGAATTTGCCGCTGAGCATTTCGACGTAGCGCAAGAAGACATACGTTTTGAAAAGAACCATGTCTATATTGGCGATAAAGAAACACTGACTTTTGCTGAAATGATTCAACTGTCGTACCAGAACCGTATCAGCTTGTCGTCTACTGGCTACTATAAAACGCCTAAGATATTTTATGATCGCTCTAAAGCATGGGGACGTCCGTTCTTCTACTTTGCCTTAGGCGCTGCCTGCGCTGAGGTTGAGATTGATACGTTGACAGGTGAGTACAAAGTACTACGCTGTGATGTGCTGCATGATGCAGGACAATCGATCAACCCTGCCATTGACATTGGTCAGATTGAAGGGGGTTTTGTGCAAGGTATGGGTTGGCTCACGGCAGAAGAGCTGATCTGGAATGATAAAGGTAAGCTCGCATCTGATAGTCCTGCTAATTATAAAATCCCAACCGCGCATGACTTGCCTAAGCAGTGGAATGTCAAATTGTACGATCGCAAAAACGAAGAACAGACTATTTATAACTCTAAAGCCGTTGGCGAGCCGCCGTTTATGTTGGCAGCCAGTGTTTGGTGTGCCCTCAATAATGCGGTCGCGAGCCTTGGTGATTATAAAAAGAATCCAGAGCTGACCATGCCTGCGACGCCAGAAGCGGTATTAAAAGCAGTGATGCGCATGCAAGGCACGTCGTGGGATTTAACAACTAAAGCAGATACAGATACGGTTGATAGTTTAGTAAAAGGCGCAGAAGAGAACAGTGACCTTTACAATGAAAAAGCAATGCCACAAGACGTACGTCATGCCAAAGACATCGATCCAAAAGAAGTTAAAGGGAAACAAACTGATGACCAGCCTAATGCGATAGAGCATCCAAATGTAGCAGGGGCAAGAGGTCCTGCACACAGTGAATGAGTCGCTAGCACCGCCAGTCGTCTGGTATGAAGGTCTAGCGCGATATCAGCAGCAAGGCATTGCTCACGTGTTGGCGACAGTCGTAGCCGTAAATGGATCTGCGCCTCGAGCGCTACAGGCAAAGATGATCGTCACGCAAGATGGCATCGTAGACACCTTGGGCGGCGGCGGTCTTGAGCACGATGTGATTACTACTGCTCGTCAACTACTAAACGGTGAAATAGCAGCCACGGTATCCAAACAAGTCAAACCAAAAGTTTCTGAAACTGACAGTGAAAGCGCGTCAGTATCTTCTAAAGCAGTGCGCCGTGAAGCTGTCTATACTAAGCACTACCCGCTAGGTGCAAAGTTGGCGCAGTGTTGCGGGGGTAGCGTCACCGTTATGTTCGAATGCTTTAACGTGACACCGCCGATGTCAGTACTAGTGTTTGGTGCAGGGCATGTAGCATCAGCGCTAATGACCATCCTCGCTGAGTTGCCTTGTCAGGTAGATTGGGTAGACAGTCGCCCAGAGATGTTTGAGCGTTATTTAGTGGATAAATCTAATATTAACCAAGCAAGCACTAATAAACTTAGCACCAATAAATCTGGTCAAACAGATTTTACTTATCAAAGTACAGAGCTACACAATCAAACTGCAGAACTACAATCAGCATTAAGCAAATCCAAACTTTATAACTTACCAGCGCATATCCGTCCGCATATCGATGATGAGCCTGTAGATTTTGTGCGCCCATTTATCGAGCAGGGTGGTCAGCGTTTTATTCTGGTTATGACTCATGACCATAGTGTTGATTTTGAGCTAGTACGAGCAGCATTAGATACTATTTCTGATACTAGCTTACCTCACGATAAATGCTCAGATATCTCGACACCTTACGTAGGTTGCATTGCCTCGGCAACCAAAGCCAAGCGTTTTAAAGATCGCTTGATGCAGCGTGGCTACAGTGAGCAACTGGTCAATCAGTTGGTCATGCCAATTGGATTGCAAATTGGCGGAAAAGAGCCGATGGCGGTGGCGGTTTCTATCGTGGCACAGCTCCTACAACAGTATCATCAGGCTACTCCTTGAACGGCTCACTTCATATAACTTTTATACTTTTTATCAAATTATTAAAGCGCTCAGTACTATTTATCAAAACGCTCAGGACTACCAAGCCATTGTGAGATCTACGAATGACCCTACATATTTATCAAGCTCGACTGCTGCACTACTTGACCGAAAGCGATCGTACTGAGCGTACAACCTCTGATCATTCACAGACATTAGCTGTGGAACGAGACGTAACGTTACTACCAGTGATTGAAGGTGTACAGGTTTATCCTGAATATATCGCTGATGGTGCGCTTGTCGTAAATGATGTGACAGGGTGCATTGTAGAGTATGGGCATAACGAGACAATATTAGCGAAATATACTAATACCTCTGAGCAAGTAGACCAGTTAGTGGTCAAGGTGCATGACTATAGTGATAAGCTTATCATGCCAGGCTTTATTGACACTCATGTACATTATCCGCAAATAGATATGATTGCTGCTTACGGCGAGCAATTACTTGACTGGCTTAACAATTATACTTTCGTCACTGAGGCCAATTTTGGCGATCCAAAAGTAGCACATGATACGGCGCAGTTCTTCTTAAACCAATTGCTTGCCAATGGTACGACGAGCGCCATGGTGTTTTCTACCAGTCATCCTGAATCAGTGAACGCATTTTTTACGGAAAGTCACAAGCTCAATACTCGTATGATCACGGGTAATGTCTTGATGGATCAAAATGCGCCTGATAATTTGTGTGTGCCTGCTGAGCAAGGCATTCGAGATACCCAGAACATCATTGATAACTGGCATGAGCGCGGCCGTCAGCATGTGGCGATTACCCCGCGCTTTGCTATTACTTCGACACCCAAGCAACTACAAATGGCAGGTGAGCTGTATGCCAGTTACGAGAGTGTTTATCTGCAGACGCATCTTGCAGAAAATCATGATGAGATAGCTTTTGTGAAACAGCTGTATCCCAATCATAAAGGCTATCTAGACGTCTATGATACGATGGGATTACTGGGTCGACGTACGACTTTGGCACATGGTATTCACCTTGAAATATCTGAGTATGAGCGTCTGCGCGCAACTGGCACACAAATATCACACTGTCCGACGTCCAACCTGTTTTTGGGTAGTGGACTATTCGATTTACCCAAGACGTTAAGTTATACCGGTGTCAGTATCGCCACTGACGTTGGAGCAGGGACGAGTCTGTCGATGCTGACGACTCTGTCAGAAGCGTATAAAATCCAACAACTACAAAGCAATCAACTATCCGCTCACCAAGGGCTATATCAAATTACGTTGGGTAATGCCCAGTCGCTATTATGGGATAATAAAATCGGTAACTTTATGCCAAATAAAGAAGCGGATTTTGTGGTCATCGATATGGGTGCAACGGAATTGCTTGAGCGACGTATGGCGCAGACCAAGACACTGGAAGAACAGTTGTTTGTGCTAATGATGCTAGGCGATGATAGAGTAATTGATCAGACGGTAATCGCAGGCGTGAGTCGTTATCGTAAATCAACTGCTTAATAAATTAGCGAAAAATATGAATAAAGAAAAAGCCCTGTTTATGTTAAACATAAACAGGGCTTTTATCAAATTGATTTGTGCTTAATGACAGCTTAGTTGCATTCGCCTTTTAACTCAATAAACACATGCCAATCCGTGATATCAATCTCATAACAGTTATTACCCTCGCCATTGATACGATCAATAACTAAGAAATCACTGTCACGACCAAGCGCGAGTAGAGGGTGATGCCAGACATTAGCGTCGTACTGTACACCTTGGTGAGATTTCGCGTAAAACACTGCTAGGTCATCAGGCGACTGCGGCGGCACACCAGCTTTAGCGACGACGACGATATAGTCTTGGCCTTCCATAGATACAAATGCTTGTGTCCCAAGCGGATGATATTCCATGACCGAAAGGGCAATCGGATTCTCACGCTTTTTGGCTCGAAAGATACTCATGCCAACTGCACCACCGTCTAGTTTACTTTCGGCAAGTGCATGATGACGAACCGCATAGCCATTATTGATCTCATAAGTATTATCAGCGGTTTGCTCATTATCACTATAGCGCTCGATGACCGAGCCATAGGGGGCAAAGTTTGCCTTGGTCAAAGGCTTAGCCGTTAGAGTGACACTCATTATTTAGCCTCTTTACTGTTAGTACCAGCACCAGTATCAACCTCAGCAATTTTGCCATATACACGCACGCGGCTGATGCCACCGTCTGGGAAGATATTGACCCGAATATGAGTAATGGGTTTATTAAGTTGAAGCTTGTCTTTACCAAAGTGATGAATATCATCAGCATTGGTTTTTTGCGGCTCAAGCAGAGTTTCCCAGAACATACTTTGAGTCACTAAAGTTTGCTCTGGCGTATTTGGTGAGTAGACGGCTTGGATCGAGACCTTATCAGGGTAATTGCCTTTAAAGTGGGCAGTATCTATCTCGATGGAATCAACGATACCTGCTTGACCTAGCGCAATGATGCACCAGTCATTGCCTGGCTCACGGCGACGACGAGTCTCCCAACCATCACCCATATTAGGCGCTTTAGTTGGTAGTAGTAAATTACTAGCCGCACCAAAATGTGCATCGTTACTAGCAATCGCACGACCACCGTTTAACGCGCCTGCCAAGTCAAGTGTCTCGCCTTGTATGTTTAGGCTGGCATCAAGTTGGATATCACCATAGACACGTAGTCGGGCAACGCCGCCATCTGGATAAATGTTTAAACGAACATGGGTGACCGTTTGCCCATGATCAATCTCGATAAGCTCATGATTGTGCCCTTGAAGTGGGGTCATACCTACTAGCGCCTGCCAGTTTTTATTGTCCCAATCTTCTTTGCTTAGACTGGTAAGTTCAGCTTCATCTTGCTGCAGCAGCTCGGGCGCGTACAAGGCATCGACACTAGCTGAAGAGGGAAAGTTACCCGTAAAGTGACTGGTATCAATATCAAGACCAGCAATTTTGGTTGGGCGAGCAAGCTGGATAACTAAATAATCGTAACCCAAGTGGCGCTTGCGACGAGTTTCCCAGCCATCCATCCACTTACCGTTGTCATCGAATTTACCCACGACAAAGATAGGTGCATCAGGATTTAGAATACGGCTTTTATCCGCAAAAAAATCGTCGGTGGCGAATAGCGATTTTGCGCCCAAACGACTGTCGGCGACGTTTGATTTTTTGGTAAATGCTGGCAGGGCATCAGGTAGATTGTTTGCAGAGATAATTTGTCCAACTTCTGAAGTGTGTTGACTCACAATGATTCCTTTTTTAATAATGGTGTTTATTAATAACGTATGGCTTATTTTATATATTAATCTATGCCAATTCGCACTCGCTCAGCTAAGCAGAACTAGTACTAGGACGATAGCCTAGCTTACATCCAGTTGGAAGTATTGTCTGACGTGGCAGGATGGTTTTCATACCAGTGCTTGGCGATATCATCACGGCGGCATATCCATACGTCGGGCTTAGCGGTGATATATTGCAAAAACTGTTTTAGCGCTTTGATGCGTCCTGCACGCCCGATAATGCGACAATGCAAGCCAATAGTCAGCATTTTAGGGGTGTGTGCGCCTTCTTCGTATAAGGTGTCAAAGCTGTCTTTGAGATATTGATAAAATGGTTCAGCGTGGGTGAATCCTGGGCTAGAAGAAAAACGCATGTCATTGGTCTCGAGGCTATAAGGTATGACCAAATGCGGCTTGCGCGTGATCAGATTACCATCTTGGACCTTTACATTGAGCCAATATGGTAATTCATCACCGTACGAGTCAGAGTCATAGGTATAGCCACCTTGTTCAGCGACCAGTTCACGAGTATTTGGACTATCGCGTCCTGTATACCAGCCGAGAGGTTGACCACCGAGCATACGTTTAAATATTTGGGTGGCACAGCGAATGTGTTCGCGCTCCGTTTCACGGTACATATCCTGATAAGTAATCCAGCGTAGACCATGACTGGCAATCTCATGACCGTCTTCTAATACACGCTCGATAATATGCGGTGTTTTTTCAGCAGCGGCGGCACAGGTAAACGTGGTGATAGGAATACCATAATCTTTAAAGACATCTAGCACACGCCATACGCCGACACGGCTACCGTATTCGAATGCAGATTCAATAGACTGGTGACGGTTGTTAAATTCTGGTGTGCCTAAAATATCAGATAAAAAACGCTCTGATTGACCATCGCCATGGATGACGCTATTTTCTGCACCTTCTTCGATGTTTAATACAAACTGTACGGCGATTTTTGCGCCGCCTGGCCAGTTCGCTTTTGGTGGATTGCCAGCATAGCCTTTTAGGTCGCGGGGATATGTACTGATATCAAAGTCACTGGTAATTTTTTTGCTCATTATCTATATTCCTATATCGCTTAGAGCCTTAAATGTTTATTAAAATATTGCTCGTAAAGGACAGTTATTTTTTATCACAAATTAAAGTGATGATGCATATGCTACGAGCTGTTGGCGCTCGGCATCCGTCAACTGAGTAATATTACCAAGCGGCATATAGCCAGTTTGTACCGCAGTGACGATTTTCGCCTTATGGATTTTTAAGTCTTCTGGTGTCTGCAAAATGATTCCTGCTGGCGGTGCGGCAAAGCCTTGTTGTGTCGGTTGCACAGCATGACAAGTACTACAGCGCGTATGCACGACATCCATCATAGCGTCATCTGCTGACGCGCTCACGGGTACGGCTTCAGCAGTAGCTGCATCAGTGCTAATAGAACTGTTATTAGCGTTAGCAACAGTATCAGTGTTTGAGTCAGTAGTCGCGCTCGTAGCTGGCGGCGTGCTATCAGTTGTCGTAGGTGCTACTGAAGTAGTAGCAGGCATTGCTGGCGCTGGCTCAATCGGCTCAGGTCGCATCCAGATAATTAATAATACAGTTAATACGGCTGGAATGACAAAGTAGCGCGGTTTTTTATGACCCAAATGCTTTTGGTTAAAGTAATGACGGGCAGTCGCGGTGATGATACCGACGAAGACCAATACCAACCAACCTTTCTCATGAGCATACATCATTGGGTAATGGTTGCTGATCATGGTAAAAATCAGCGGTAGGGTAAAGTAGTTATTCATCAGTGAGCGATTTTTGGCTTGTAATGCCAATTCAGCCACTTCTTTACCTGGTTTTTCGCCGCGACGCACACAGTCAACGAGCGCACGCTGAGCCGGCATGATACCGAAGAATACGTTACCTACCATCACCGTGCCCAAGATGGCACCGATATGAATAAACGAAGCGCGATCACTAAACAGCTGATAAGAACCCCAGCTCGCGATGACCAACAAGATAAAAATCAGCGTACTAAAGATAAAGGCGTTTTTACCCAAATGACTGCGTACGATAACTTCATAAATGAAGTAACTGCCAAACAAGAAAAGCAAGCTGGTGGCGATGGCACCGATACTAGTAAAAGGCACTTTACTTGGGTCAATTAGGTAGGCAGTTGCATTGGCATAATAGACGATAGACATCATCGCCGCACCCGTCAGCCAAGTGGTATAAGCTTCCCAATTAAACCAATGTAGCGTCTTTGGCATCTCTTCTGGTTCGAGTTTGTATTTGGCAATCTCATAAAACCCGCCGCCATGGACGGCCCAAAGATCACCCGAAATGCCTTTGTCTGTTTTCCACTGTGGCGGCTTGCGTAGGCTTAGATCTAGCCACACAAAATAAAACGATGCACCAATCCATGCTACCCCAGCGATAACATGAAACCAGCGGAAAAATAAACTCAACCATTCGAGAAGATAGGCGCCCATGTAATAAATGTCCTTTAATATGACAGTGTCTTGATAAAATGTCTTGATAATTTCTTTTGATAGTATTTTTTGCAAGCTAATAACAACGCAGAGAGCTAAATAGCACCAAAGTTACGATCCGCGATAGGTGCTATAACCGTGCGCACTAAGCAGGAGCGGTACGTGATAATGACTGGCATCGTTTATCACGAAGTCGATAACCACTTGCGGGTAAAATGCTGTTAGCTGCTGAGCATTAAAATAAGACTGAGTATCAAACGTTACGGTATAGCGGCCAATATTTAGCTGATGCTCTGTGCTATCGATGGCTGTATCAAACTGCCAAGCGTCTGGTGTGACACGGCCATCACTATTGGTTGTGCCATGTGCCAATAATGTGGCGGCACCGTTGTCTCGTATGCGGTGTAAGGTAACGGCGACATCAGCCGCAGGTTTGCCAAGATGAGTGTCTAAGATATGTGATGATAGGGTGGCAGACATAATGCTTCCTTTAAATTTGTGAGAAATATAAATAGGATAAAAATGCTAGTCTAACTCTGCGACTACTATTTGCCTGTCTAAGCATTGTCTAGTAGTTTGTTTAAACGTAGACGCGTAATTTTATTTTGCTCAGCGGCTGCATTGGCAAGCTCTGTGGCACGATCATTAGGCAAGCGCGCTAATAGTAGATCCAGCATTTGCTGCGCGCTTTTACCCGTCGCAAAGACAATAAAAATAAAACCAAATTTATCAAGATAGTCGCGATTTCCTTTGGCAAGTGCTTCGAGGACTTCGTCTGCTGCATCGTTAGCGCCTGATTGTTCGTGTGCGGCGCTACTTTGTGTGTTGCGGTATTTCTCTTTTAGAGATGCTACGTTGCCGATTTGTGGATGCCCATCAAACGCTTCTAATAAGTTAGCCTCATCATTTTGTACTTTGTTCCAGATAGCGTCGCTACTTGTTAGCAGTGCATCAACGTCTACAAAAGGGCGGGCGTCTGCAAGTTTATAAGCCCAGCTTTTACTGGTGCAGCAAGTCAATAGCTGAGCGATGGCGACTTCTTGTGATAAATCGTTGAATTGCGCTAAGGTTAAGCTCACGATGACATCCTTTTCTAATAGGGTAGCCCGTTATCTGTGTCGGGCGATAAATGTTTGATAGAGGTTTATACCTTATGGTTATTTGCATAAACTTACAGGTATAAGCAGTAATCTTGATAAGCAGCGGCTGTTTCAGTTTTATGGCTGCTTTGATTAAGCTAATCGCTATTAATTTGCATAAAATCAAAAGTCGATAATCTATGTGTTCGTAGTCAGAGCTTTGGCGCTTATATACGCTTTGCATAATTTCAAGTTATAGTGAACTGACAATATGAAACAGATTTGCTAAGGAAACACTGATATTTTGGCCGTCTAAAACGTCTGGCAAGAGGTAGTTAATGACGGCGTAATTGATTTACAGTTCCCATTTTGCTAAAACCTGACTAATTGGTCAACTGTTTTATGCGAAATATTTTTATTTAACAGGTTATGCTGATCAAATCTATGTATTTATACAAGAATACACAGCAAAATATAGCGACTATTTTGTCGAACCTGTCTCTTAAAGTGAGATACCACTGCTATGACTCAAAATAATCAAAAGGAAGAAACCTCAGTGACTGATACGCCCTCGCACCGTAGCCAACAAGCCATTCGCGCACAGAACCAAGCGCTTATCTTAGCGGCAGCTGAAGAAGAGTTTGTGCTCCAAAGCTATCGCGGCGCCACGATGCAGGGTATTGCCGATAGAGCAGGCTTGCCTAAAGCCAATGTTCACTACTACTTTAAAAACAAAAAGAATCTCTACATGGCAGTGCTGCGTTCGATCATTCAAGAATGGAACGAAGGTTTGGTAACCATTACAGTAGATAGCGACCCAAAAACAGTCATCGAAAAATTCGTCCGTACCAAGCTACATCAAGCCTTTGTCAATCCAAGTCGCCATAAATTGTTTGCGATTGAAGTTATCGGCGGTGCACCGCATTTGCATGAATTTATGTCCACTACGATGAAGGAGTGGGTACACGATAAAGCACAGGTAATGAAAGAGTGGCACAAGCAAGGCAAAATTGGGATTACTGATCCTCTACAACTACTGATTTTGATTTGGGCGACTACCCAACGTTATGCTGAATTCGAGATTGAAATCGTTGGATTAATGGATAAGACGGCGTATGACGCAGCAGATGAAGCACGTGCGGCAGACTTTCTGGTGCCTTTTATTTTAAAAGGCTGTGGCCTTGAATAATGACAAGGTACCTATTTGACAGGGTGCCTATTTAATAAGTCAGGTGCTTAATCAGCGAAGTGCACAGATTATTTCTATTTTTCTGTGCACCTCGTTTACGGCGAAACACTTCGATATGTTCAGCCCTAGCTTGTGTTTAGCATTAAGCGACTTCTTGCGTTGGTTCTAATTTGTCTTTTGCATGCTGTGCTTTGGTATCAAACTCGATGCCATAGTTTTGAGGTAAAATCATATTAAGGGTGATGGCCACAATCCCTGCCATCGTTACCGCTGAGCCAAAGATATTCTGAAAGAACTGGGGCGTTTGTGACAGTACATCAGGGACAAAGGCGATACCCGTTGCCAGACCCAGTGAGGTAGCAATGATTAAGACATTACGATGCGTGAATTGCACGGTAGATAAGATACGAATACCAGCAGTCGCTACCGTCGCAAACATCAGTAGCGTGACGCCGCCAACAACAGGCTTCGGTAATTGGGTAAAAATAGCACCAAGGACGGGGAATAGCCCCATCAGGCATAGAATGCCGCCCACATAGAAACCCACATAGCGACTGGCAATACCCGTCATCTGGATTACACCGTTGTTTTGGCTAAAGGTTGTCAAAGGGAAGGTATTGAATATCGCCGCAATCAGAGAGTTAACACCATCTCCTAGTACACCGCCTTTGATGCGTTTCTCATAGAGAGGGCCTTTGATCGGTTCACCTGATATCATTGAGGTAGCGGTCAAATCACCCGAGGTCTCAATACTGGTAATGATGTACATAAAGGCAATGGGAATAAATGCCTGCCAATCAAAACCAAAACCATATTTGAAGGGAATGGGAACGGTGAAAAAATCCGCTTCAGACACCAATGAAAAATCAATGCGCCCCATAAATACGGCAGCGAGCAAGCCTAACATCAGACCGATAAAGATAGCACTTGAGCGAATAACCTTATTGTTAATAATGCTAATGAGCACCACACTGACGAGTACGCCACCACCTAAGAGTAGGTTTGGAATACTACCGAAATCCTCAGCACCAAACCCACCTGCCAAATCAGTGAGACCTACCTTTGTTAGGGACAAACCAATCGTGACAATCACGCAGCCTGTAACAATAGGGCTCATAAAAGATTTGAGTTTGGTAATAAACTGACTCAAAAATATCTCAACAAATGCACCGAGAAATGAAACGCCAAAAATAACGGATAATATCTCTTCTGGACCACCACCGCGATTTTTTACCACAAACCCTGCTGTCAGTACCGCTGCCAAAAAACCAAAACTGGTGCCTTGTAATGCCATAAGACCAGAGCCAACAGGGCCTACTTTACGAGTCTGAATAAAGGTTGCAACGCCAGATACTATCAATGACATACTGAGAAGGTAGGGGATATGCTCTCCTAAACCTAATGTGCCACCTATGATAAGAGAGGGTGTGATGATACCTACAAACGCTGCAAGTACGTGCTGTATAGCACCTAAAAATGCTTTAATGGGGGTGGGACGGTCATGCAGTCTATACAGTAAATCAGTATTCGCTGGAACGTTTTCACTCATGGTGGTTTCCTCCTAAAATAACTGCTTAGCACCCGCTTAACTGTAGATATCAGACAATGTAACAAATCATTAGATAAAAATTAAAACCCAATCCTTGACCTGTTTTTTATCGATTCAAATAATAGGGGTAAGTTCCCGACCTTAAAATAGACAACAGCAATAGTTTATATTTGTTGGCCAATATCTAAATAACCTGACCAATTAGTCAGACCTATTTAGGATATAGGTAAAATGAAAGTTAATGCAATGTTTTTTTTTGATACTAGTGCGTTTACAGTTTTGTTACGAAGGAGAGAGGGTTAGGTAACATTGGAAAGCAGATCAAAGAAGAGGGGTGCTGACCATTGAGAACGAATAAGTACTAAGACCTATCGTTATATCTATTGCTGTTTTTTAAACAAAAAAAGCCCAACCATAACGACTATGATTGGGGCATTTCAATTTTGCTTACTTGATATTTATTCTACTATAACCAAAATTGCTACTTTGGGCTTGATGACCATACGGGTGAGCGGATGATGCCTTGTCCTGATTTACCGAACGCTTCGCCACCATTCAATGATTTAATCGTTAGTACACCTTTGCCGCCTTGGGTTGACGCATAGACCACGCGCTTGCCATTGGGTGAGAAGCTTGGGGCTTCATCGATACCCGTATTACCAAGGTTGGTCGTCACCGCACCATTGCTATTCATAATCGCGGCTGAGCGTCCACTCAAAAAGGCAATTTGTGTACCGTCACTGCTAAACTGCGGGCTGGTTGCATAACCACCGTTTGATACTTTAGTCGTTTGTCCCGTAGCAAACTCGTAGCGATAGACTTGCGGCTTGTTAAAGCCAGTTTTATCACTGACGAAAACGAAAGATTTGCCGTCTGGTGCATAGCTTGGCTGCACTTCACTGCTCGGTAAATTAGTGAGCCTTCTAGGTGTACCGCCGCTGGCGCTCATCTCATAGATATCAGCGCTACCTTCAAAGCTGCTAGAGAATAATATCTTGCTGCCATCAGGAGAGAACGAGGGGCTTAGGTTGCTACCTGAAAAAGGCGTCAGGGCAGTTGCGCCGCCGCCACTGACGTTTTGCACGTAGATGACGGGATATGATTTTTCACGTTGTACTGAGTAGGCGATACGGTTGCCATCAGGTGACCATGCTGGTGAAAAAATAGAGCCTGCGACTTCAGTAATGGTTCTAGCATTTTCGCCATCAGCGTCCATCACTTTGAGACGAGAGATCTTTTGCTTGCCAGTCCCTGTTTCCTCAATATAAGCAATGTGTCCTGAGAAGTCTCCTGGAATACCAGTAATCAGCTCGTATACTTTGTCTGCAATGACATGACCGGCATAACGCATGCTTTCTCTATTGTTGTCAGCGGTTAGGCTCTGCTTGCCTTCTATCACGCGACCAGATTTGACATCGATGACTTCATAATCGGTGATTATTTTGCCACGATTGGTACGCGTACTGCCGACGACCAGATACGGTATGCCCATGCTTTGCCAAACAGGTAATGTACCTGTCAGCTCTTTACTACTGTGTAGCTGCTGCGGTAGATCTTGATTGGTTACTTTTAGCTCGGTTTTACTCAAGTCATTTAATACAATCGGCGACAAAACCGAGTCACCCGCAAACGATACAAACGCAACTTGGTTTTGCTGAACCGGAATCTCATAGTCCAATTCTAGTACAACAGGTGCAGCGAGCACGCTTTGCGATATCAGCAATGCTGAAGTGCTGGCGAGTAATGAGACTAGTAGTTTTTTGTGGGTGCGCATGAGTAAATGGAGCTCCTAAAATTAGTATGACATTCATTTTTTATTTAATGAGACAAGCATCTAGATGAGGCAGCAACCTGTGCGATACAAGCCGCTTAACGTCACGTTACCAATATTATAAGGACCTAGCAACTGATTAATTGCTGCCTTTAAACTGTATGGTGAAAGTCGGGTATTTGGGGTCATCAGCATCAATCGGGAGGCTGCCAGTATTGAGTACCGCTTGTCTTGCCGCTTCGTTGACAGTGCTATCAGGTCCAGAGGCAGTCACATTGATCACATCGCCATTTGCATTGACAGTGATGGTCAGGGTGGCACGTTGAGTAGAGCCTCGCGCAGCAGTAGGCGGCGTATAGTTGCGCTTGATTAAATTGATGATTTCGCTGTTGCTAGCACCGCGACTGCCACTAGATGCAGAACGACTACTGCCCTTGGACGTACTAGAGGTTGACGTATCACCAGACATAGTAGACTGCCCATCTGATAGGCTAAAGGTTTTTCCTGCATTGCCAGAGCCGGCAGTATCAATCTCAATATTGCGATCGCTAGCAGTGGGACGTTTTATCTTTGGTGGATTGTTTTGCTTTTGACGAAACTCTCCCAGCCTTTTTTGTTCTTCTATAAGCTGGTCGCGTTTGCTTTGATCGACTTGGTCAAGCTCTTCCATGGCTGACTCGTCTAGTTGTGCTGCCCACTCAGCCATTTTGCGCTCATATTCTTGATTTTGCTCAAGCAGACGTTGTTGATGGTCTTCGCTCATAAGCATGGGTTGACCAGCTGGCTCCTCAGATCGTGTAAATACAGGCACGCGCTGAGAGGTTGTCTGGCTTGGATTTTGCGCACTAACACTACCACCAGATACTTCTGGTTGAGCACTACTAGACGAGTCGCTAGTGCTACTATCCATCTGCATTGCGCTAGCTGCTGCACGGTTGGCCAGTATTTGTCCTTGCATTTCAGCAAGTTGCTCGGGAGATACCATGACCGTCTCGATACTACCAGCAGTCTCAACCTCAGTGGTTTGATAGTTATAAACCAGTATGCCGATGACAAGGCCATGCGCCAGCAAGCTTAGCAACGTCGGCAGTGTTAGCCCGTTGCTTTCTGGTTCGGTAGGTACATAGACGGCAGGAGCATTATGCATGGTAAGGATACTCATGAACGTGATTTGTCAGATTGACTACTAGAATTTGCTATTATGATATAAGATATTTACTAAAGGACGCTTATCACTATAAAGAAGGCGTGGGTAGTGGTGCACCAGTCAGTAATCCAACTTTTTCGATACCTGCTTGCTGCAAGGTTGCCATGAGTGTCATGATGGCACCGTACTGATTGTTTTGATCGGCATTGATCATTACCTGTACTGGCTCAGCGTTACTATTAGCGCTCTGAGACTGTAGGTTAGATAATGTATTAATCAGCTCAGGCTCACTTACAGGCACGTCAACATTGCTTTCATAACTGATAAAAATATCACCCTTGTCAGTCAACGAGACAATCACAGGTAGTTGGCTTTGACTCATAGTATTGGTTTGCTCTTTTGGCAGATCAACGTCGACACCTGTAATCAGCATTGGCGCTGTCACCATAAATATCACCAGTAGCACCAGCATGACGTCAATATAAGGTACGACGTTCATTTCTGCATTAAGGGCTTTTTTTTCACGGCCGTAGGGGTTTGGTTTCATAGCCCTGTCACCTGACCTGCATTAACTTGGGTTTCTTTGCTAATAGAAGCTTGTACGCTGGTCTCACGCTGTAGCATGCCTGTCATCTCATCACAGAATAAGGCACGCGAGTCATATAGTCGGCTCGATTTTGCTGTGAAGTGGTTGTATGCCAATACCGCAGGGATAGCGGCAAACAAACCCATGGCTGTGGCAATCAGTGCTTCGGCGATGCCGGGAGCGACAGAGGCGAGGGTGGCTTGCTCAGTTTGAGACAGTCCCAAAAAGGCATTCATGATGCCCCACACTGTACCGAACAGTCCGATGTACGGAGCAACGGAGCCAATGCTGGCTAGCGTCGTCAGTCCTGATTCTAGCAATTGCTGCTGGCGACCTAGGCCGACGCGCAATTTGCGTTCAACACCATCGATAATGTCGTCTTTAGGTTGACGCTTTTTATGCATTCTTAGGTATTCTGAAAAGCCCACATAAAAAATCTGCTCAAGTCCCTGACGATCAGGAGAGCCTTGAATGCCTTGATATAGTTTGGCCAAGTCTTCGCCTGACCAAAACCAAGTCTCAAATTGTTGATCAAAGTTTTTGGCTGTACCAAGTCGAGCACTCATGCGAAAGATAATAACCCAGCTGAGCAAAGAAGCTAATAACAATAGTGCCATCACAATCTGCACCAATAGACTGGCTTGGGTAATAAGATCGACAATATTTAATGATTCAGGCATGTAATGGACTCACGAATAATTGATAACAGCTGGCTGGAATAGTGGTATCCGAACCAGACAACCCCTAAACAAACACTATTTACTTTTTATTATTTAATACGCAGCACGTTTCTTTACTAAAAATTTGTAACTGTGCTTAGAAAAATGCTGCAACAGTAAGTATCGCGATTTAGGTATCGGTATAATAACCCCCTAGTTTACTTCTAAATGAGAGAAAGGTCATTATTAATGTGTTAAACGACTATTTAGTTAGGCTGCTACTGATTCATTCAATAGCTAGTTGGATAACATGAATAATGACATAGCAAACACTTATCACCTAAAACTCATGACTCAAACCGAATATTACCTTAATGAAGAATAGAAAGTATTTTTTCGAATAGCGTAGGGCAACATGGCTGTATGTGGCTTTTCATATGGCTTTTCTGACCAATAGTCTTGAAGTCTCTCAAAATCGCATTTTGTACGAGATAGACATTATCAACGATTGAGTTTGTAAGATAACTGGTCTAATATGTTACGCTTTGTTACTACATTATTCTTATTGTGGCATCGTTATTTTTTCGCTGAGGTCATGTTTAATTTTAGGTAATGATGACTTTTTATTAGCCAGTCGGGGGCGACACTTATGAATGCAATTGAACGCTATTTTGGGATTAATGGTGAAAATACCACGATCAAAACAGAAATCATCGCTGGTATAACCACGTTCTTGACGATGGCTTATATTATCTTTGTCAACCCTAACGTCTTAGCCGATGCAGGTATGGATAAAGGAGCTGTATTTGTAGCGACCTGTATAGCAGCAGCAGTAGGTTGTTTCATCATGGGTATCTACGCCCGACTACCAGTTGCGCTCGCACCAGGTATGGGTCTTAATGCCTTCTTTACCTATGGTGTGGTGCTTGGTATGGGCTACGCATGGCAGACAGCGCTAGGTGCGGTGTTCTTGTCTGGTTGTATCTTCGTACTACTGAGTCTATTCAAGATTCGTGAAGCAATCATTAATGCCATTCCAACGTCTCTCAAAAACGGCGTAGTCGCTGGTATTGGTGCGTTCTTGGCGTTTATTGCATTGCAAAGCGCAGGCATCATCGTCAATCATGATGCAACCTTAGTTGGCCTTGGTGACATGACATCATTTGGTCCTGTCATGGCTTCATTAGGTTTTGTTGTTATCATTGGCCTGTCTTATAAGAGAGTCCCAGGTGCGGTAACCATTGGTATTTTATTGGTTGCACTGATTAGCTTATTAATGGGCTATACGCAGTTCACAGGTATCATCTCTTCACCACCTTCTATTGCACCGACGCTGATGCAGTTAGACATTGCTGGTGCATTTGATGTGGGCATGATTAGTGTTATCTTTGCTTTCTTATTTGTCGATTTATTTGATACTGCTGGTACTTTGATTGCCACCACTAGCCAAGCAAAACTAACGGACAAAGATGGTAATATCCCGAACATGGGCAAGGCACTACTCGCTGATTCAACAGCGACAGTAGCAGGTTCTTTACTAGGTACTTCATCAACGACCAGTTATATTGAGAGTATCTCTGGTATTGCCTCAGGTGGCCGTACAGGCTTGATGGCTGTTACGGTAGGTGTGTTATTCCTGTTCAGTATCTTCTTCTCGCCACTAGCAGGTATGATTCCAGCTTATGCAACGGCTGGCGCTATCTTTTATGTAGCCGTACTTATGATGGGTACTCTAAAGGACATTAACTGGAGCGACTTAACAGAAGCGGCACCAGTGGTCGTGGTATTGCTATTCACACCGCTTACATACTCTATCGCTGATGGTATCGCACTTGGTTTTATTACCTTTACAGCTGTAAAAGCAATTGCAGGAAAGTTTGCAGATATCAGTATCGCTGTCTGGATTTTGACTGCTATATTGTTGTTCAAGATTATTTTCTTATAATGCAAGGCGTTATAAGACATTAATAGTGTCTTAAACAAGAAACCCTCCTTATCAGCTGATGATAAGGAGGGTTTTTTTGTCAGCATTATAAGACTATGGTCTTAATTTGAGCTCAGTATCTTTAGTATGAATGTTTGGTATTTTTGTTACTGGTGTTAAGCAGCGTGATGCCAAACTATAGGCAATAGCAAACAAAAAAACGTAACCAAAGAGTCATAGTCAGTAAATTGCTTGTAAGTTATTGTTATTTAGATAGAAATTAATTATTTGAAAATGATTAATTTCGTTAGTTTGAAAAAAAATTTCGTGATATTATAGCCGAGTTAAGCGCATCACCTCAATCAACGCCGTAGAGGTTTTTCTTACAGTGAATTAGCATCATAAAAGATGACAGATTTGTGATTATTAGAGCGATTTTTCGGTTCAATAAGGCGATATTTGGTCATCACACTCCTTTCACTACTAACAAGAAGAAGGCACTAATGCCGCTTAGCTTTTCGTTGTTGCCTTTGTATTGTTAACGTAGCCCGTTTAACAGTCGAACGACCTACTTAACCGTCTCCAGCCTATGCTGGATTTTTAGTTTTGTGATGGCGCCGTTTGGTCTTTTGATTATTGCTGTGAATATCCGTCAATAACCACTATTTTTTGATAGCGGTTATGAGCAGTTATACAGAACGATCAGACTTCCTAAAGCACCATTTATTATGGTTTTTAAACGATAGTTATGGAGTTATTATGAACCCAGTAGACCAGTTTACCCCGCAAGAGCCGATCTTGTTTAATCCTGTTGATATGCTGTCGCCTGAGTATCTCGCCCAGTCAGCAGAAGAACTAAATAAGCGTATTTCGCCGCTATATAGCGCCGATGAAGAACGTTGGTTGTCTGAGTTATTGCCACTTGCCAAACCCAGTATAGAAGAACGCGATGCTGCTGCTGAGCAAACGCGCAAACTGGTCGAGCACGTGCGTAATGATGGTAAAGCCGTCAAGATGGTTGACTCATTATTGCTTGAGTATAGCCTTGATACCCAAGAAGGTATCTTGCTCATGAGTTTGGCAGAAGCCTTGATTCGTGTACCAGATAATTACACGGCTGATGCGCTGATTCATGACAAAATGAGTATCGCTGATTGGAAAAAACACATCAAAAACGACAATGGCTTTATGGTCAATGCTTCTACATGGGGCATGATGATGACAGGCCGTGTTGTCAGTATCGATAGCAGCACCACTGCATCAGGTTTCTTGGATCGCATGACCAAGAAGATGGGCGAGCCTGTCATTCGTAGTGCCATGCAAAAAGCCATGCGTATCATGGGCCATCAGTTTGTATTGGGCGAGACCATCGAAGACGCCAATAAAAACAGCCAGCCATATCGTAATAGAGGCTATACCTACTCATTTGATATGTTAGGTGAAGCGGCCATCACGCATAAAGATGCGGAAAAATACTTCAATGACTATCTACATGCGATCAGAGCCACGGCCAACGTAAAAGTAAAAGAAGGCATGCCAAAGCCGTCAGTGTCTATCAAATTATCAGCACTGCATCCTCGCTATGAAGCCACGCAAGAGGCGCAAGTAATGGGCTTATTGCGTCAGCGCTGCCTGCTATTGATTGAAGCGGCACGTGAAGTCAATGTCGATATCAGTATTGATGCTGAAGAAGCAGATCGCCTTGAGATTTCTCTAAAACTGTTTGAGTCTTTGTACCGTGATAATTTAACGGCGGACTGGGATGGTTTAGGTATCGTTGTACAAGGGTACTCTAAACGCGCTATTGCTGTATTAGCGTGGCTTGCTCGTTTGTCTACTGAAGTCGGTGATCGTATTCCAGTACGTCTAGTTAAGGGCGCTTACTGGGATACTGAGATCAAACTTGCTCAGCAAAAAGGTCTATCAGGCTATCCCGTTTGGACACGTAAGGAAGGTACGGATACTGCATACCTTGCTTGTGCGCGCTTCTTATTGTCAGACCATCTGCGCGGGCTAATCTGGCCACAGTTTGCGACGCATAATGCGCATACACTGTCATCAATCATGACCATGAGTGCACATAGAGACTTTGAATTCCAACGTCTGCACGGCATGGGCGATGCGCTTTATGATCATATTTTGCAAGCTTATGAGATTCCTGTACGTATCTATGCTCCGGTGGGCGCGCATAAAGACTTGCTACCGTACTTGGTACGCCGCTTGCTTGAGAACGGTGCCAACAGCTCGTTTGTTCATCAGTTGCTAGACAAGTCTTACCCAATCGAAAAGCTAACGGTCCATCCATACGACAAGCTGCTTGGTAATGCAACATTGCACAATCCAGACATCCCGTTACCGTTAGAGATTTACGGTCAACGCCGTGCAAGTTTCGGCCCTAATATCTTTGTAGAGTCACAATGGCTGCCGTTCAAATCAGCTATTGATAGCCATCTACACAAAACATGGTCAGCAACCTCTATTATTAATGGTAAAGCTGTTGATACCTACGAAGTGGATGGTCAAACGAATCAACTTGATACGCAAACTGTACTTGCGCCTTGGAACCACGAAGTTAGTGCTGGTAAAGTAACTTATGCTAACGCTGAAGTGGCTCGCCAAGCGATTGACGTTGCTGTTGCTGGTCAAGAGGTATGGAAAAATGTACCAGCTGCTAAGCGTGCTGAGATATTACGCAAGATTGCTGAGCTATACGAAGAAAACTACGCTGAACTAATGGCACTATGCCAAGTTGAAGCGGGCAAAACCATGCAAGATGGCATCGATGAAATCAAAGAAGCTGTTGATTTCTGTCGTTTCTATGCTGACGAAGCAGAGCGTCTAGATGATGTCGTACATGAGTTTACAGACTTGGCTGGTAAGCAGTCTCGTCAAGTGTATAAAGCACGTGGCACTTTCGTTTGTATCAGTCCATGGAACTTCCCATTGGCTATCTATACGGGACAGATTGTAGCTGCACTTGCTGCAGGTAACACCGTAGTAGCGAAACCTGCTGAACAAACCAGTTTGGTCGCTCACTTTGGTGCACAATTAATGTATCAAGCGGGTATACCAGCAGAAGCATTGCAATTGGTCATTGGTGCAGGTGACGTAGGTGGTGCTTTGACGGCTGCTGACAATATCGCAGGTGTGATATTTACCGGTTCGACTCAAACAGCCCAACGTATCAACCAAAGCCTAAATGACCATGCACAAACCAGTGGCGAATTGCCTGTGTTTATCGCTGAGACTGGCGGTCAAAACGCAATGATCGTTGACTCAACGGCATTGCCAGAGCAAGTCGTTAGAGATGCGGTACTATCAGCCTTTGGTTCAGCAGGTCAGCGTTGTTCAGCTTGTCGCATATTGTGTGTACAAGAAGAGATGGCGGATGATTTAATCGAGCTATTGCAAGGTAATATGGCTGAGCTGTCTGTAGGTAATCCTCTATATGCTGCCACAGATGTAGGTCCAGTAATTGATGCGGATGCTAAGCATGGTTTAGAGGCGCACATCGAACGTATGAGTGTCGAGCCGACTGCTACTATCTTGGCACAGACGCCAATGAGCTCAAGCTCAGTCGTCAGTCAAGAGAAGTCTACCTTTGTATTGCCAACCGCAATTGAAGTGAAGAGCATTGATGTGATCAGTGGTGAGCACTTTGGCCCAATTCTACACGTACTTCGTTATCAAGCGCGTGATTTGAATAAGCTGATTGATGCTATCAACAACACAGGCTTTGGTTTGACGTTAGGTATCCATAGTCGTATCGAAAATACTGTTGAGCACATTGAGCGCCGCGCATTTGTCGGCAACACTTACATCAACCGTAACCAAATCGGCGCGGTCGTAAACGTACAGCCATTTGGTGGTTGTGGTCTATCAGGTACTGGTCCTAAAGCTGGTGGCCCGCACTATGTCGCGCGTCTCATGCAACTTAGCTCAGAAGCAGTCAACGCTGAACAGTCAGCTGCTCATATGACAGCGACCGAAACCCAAACTACCACTCAAACAGAACTCGCATAAGGAGTAGCAAAATGGCGACTGAATTCAAAAAAAATCATGCCCAGGTTTGTGAATCTTGGCGATTACTCGGCGCAGTGAATCGCGCAACGTATCTACAAGCAGCCGTTCCAAAACTGGCATTGCTCACTGGTGATGCCAATAAAGCAAAGCGTTTATTCAACCATTTGTTGAGCGCTGCGCCTAGCTTGGATGAGATGCATCGTATGACAGGGGCAACAGGCGAGTCCAATGACTTGTATGTGACTGGTCGTGGTAAGACGATGGTCATCGGTAGCGAAACTGCTAGAGCCATGGCAGTATTAGGTCAGCTCATCGCGGCACTCCTAACAGGTAATGAAGTTATATTGCATTGCCCAAGCCAAGATGAGATGTGTAATGAAGCTGCTAAGATACTGCACGACACAGGTATCAGCGAAGATGTATTGAGTGTGGCTAACGATTCGCAAACAGTCACGCTTTTATATATCGATCGTCTAGCACAAGTGGCTGTCTCTGGTAGCCGCAGCGAAGTGCAAGCCATCAGTCAAGAGCTTGCCAATACTGACGGTATTTTGACACAGGTTATCAGTGTCACTGATATGGAAGGCTTGTCAGAAATGCTAACGCCTGACTACCTACATCGTTTTGTCACTGAGCGAGTCAAGACTATCAATACCACAGCAATCGGTGGTAACGCGAGCTTGCTTGAGCTTGGTACAGAGTAGAATCACTGCATTAATTACGAATCCGCTTCGCTTTTATATCAACTTTTATAAAGGCTAAGCGGTGTTTGGTAGCGCTATAACTACCAAACTAGTGATTGCATAAGATGTATAAGAAAAAACCGCTATCTGAGTAATTATCAGATAGCGGTTTTTTTTGTTTATGCTGTTTAACTGAAGCCTGATGACAGGATGTTATTCAGCAATATCAACCCATACCCAGCCGTTCTCTAGCCATTCGCTCAAATCATCTGCATCAACATCGGTGACGTCGCTATGCTGTAATGCTTCACCATTGGCCAAGCGTACTAGTACTGCTATCGCCGATTCATCAAGCCCATCGATACGTTGACCATTAGCATACAGTACAGTGCCATCATCGGTCTGGCTATAGAGTAGGCGGTTGCTATAGTCCGCCTGCAATGTGGCCCCTTCTGATAGGGCCTGTATTAGCTCATCGGTATCTAACGTCTCTTCTGGCATCAGCGCATCATATTGGCGTTTACTAACTACTTCAGAAACTGCTTGGCGAGTCATATCATCACCGCGATCAGATTGTAGCATCTCTAGCAATTGCGCCTTGATAGCGGCAATACTATCTGCTTGCAATTCACCTGACGCTTGTAGCGCTTGCGGTAGTAGCATCGGGATAAATAGCTTGCTGTCGTTAGTCGCAATATCGGCCACACTATCGATGATTTGCATCAGGTTTGGACGGCGGCAACCAAACGAGAAAGTCAAACAGTCATTTTGTGCTACACCGAAATGTGATAATTTCGGCGGTACATAAAGCACATCACCCGCTTCTAGTATCTCATCAAAAATAAGCTCGCCCATGTCGTCAAATAAACGAAGCGGCTCATCAGCAACAAATTCTGTCTGGTCATCACAGAATTTGCCTAACTGCCAACGTCTAGAGCCATAGCCTTGTGCCAAAAACACATCGTAGTCGTCATAATGCTTACCGACCGAACCACCTGCTGGCGCATAAGAGACCATGATGTCATCGCGCTGCCATTGCGGAATAAAGTCAAACGCTTGCCACAACTGACCAAGCTCTGGCGACCATTGCTCAAGATTCTGTACCAATACGGTCCATTGCTCTGGTAGGTTTTCAAAATCAGTCTCATTCAGTGGGCTTTTTTTAAGTTGCCACTGTGCCTGACCTTCTTTTTTACTGGCTGCTTGAGTCAGCAGTCTTGCGCTAGCATCTTCTTCAAGTGCAAGACCAATCATGTCATCTGGCTCAAACATATCAACTAGCTGCGGCAACCCTTGCTTAATAAGCAGTGGCTTCTTTTGCCAGTATTCAGTCAGGAATTGCTCAGGCGTGATAGAGTCGGGTAAACAAAAAGGAATAGAAGTCATTGATAAATCCATATTTTGGCGGTGTACAAGATTAATAATAAGGGATGCTTTATAGGAAGGTTTTAATAGTTTAAGATTGTCATCTATTTGATGTCTATTATTTTGGTGACGTTTATATAGTACATATAAACAATAACGATTATCAAAATAATAGCTGTCATCAGAGCATCCACTCAATCGTAGGAACGTTATGAAAAAGCTGCATTTTGTTGTCATTATCGCTAGCGTGTTTTTGCTACAAGCCTGTGTCCATAAAATCGTCACAGTACCCGCAAAAATCGCTTATAAAACTACCAAAGGCGTGGTCAAAGGAACCGTTGCTGTGGGTAAAGCCATCATACCGGGCGACAGTGATGACGATGATGATAAAAAATAAAACCTTACTTATCAACTATGGGTTTTGAATCAAAAGCAATCGAATCAAAACCAATCATAGCGTTCAAAGTAAGGTTACTGTTTATTCAGATAATAGCTATTAAGATAATAAGTGAATAAGATAAAATTACTATCAAGATAGGAGCGAGTAAATAATACTAGGCGCTCCTACCTTTCTAGACTGATTCCATTATCAGTATGCTCTTATTAGCTATTAAAGCTTGGCAATCCATTCTTTAATAGCGCGTGCTTGCTCAGCGGCATTACCGATATAAGTAGCAGGCGTCAATGCACGTAGGCGTTCTTTATCCGCATCACTAACTGCCGATAGCTCATCGCTTTCGACAAACGTTAGCATGGCTTCACGAGTCATGGCATTACCACGAGTCAAAGCTTTTAGTTTCTCGTACGGATTTTCAACACGATAGCGACGCATGACTGTTTGAATTGGTTCTGCCAACACTTCTTGCGCTTGATTCAAGTCATCATTTAAACGCTGTGCATTTAGCTCAAGTTTACCCACACCTTTTAGGCAAGCATCAAACGCAATCATGCTCTGTGCTAGGCCAACACCGATGTTACGCAACACCGTTGAGTCCGATAGGTCACGCTGCATACGTGAAATTGGTAGCTTCTCACCCAAATGGGCTAGCATCGCATTGGCAACGCCTAAGTTACCTTCAGAGTTTTCAAAGTCGATTGGATTAACTTTATGCGGCATGGTAGAAGAACCAACTTCACCGTCTTTTAGACGCTGTTTAAAATAGCCTAAGCTAATATACTGCCAAATATCACGGTTAAAATCGATCAAGATTGTATTGAAGCGTTTAACAGCATCAAACAATTCAGCGATATAGTCGTGTGGCTCGATTTGAGTCGTATAAGGGTTAAACGTTAGCTCTAGACGCTGATTGATAAACGCTTCAGCATGGCTCTGCCAGTCGACATCAGGATACGCTGAAAAATGCGCATTATAGTTACCGACTGCGCCGTTGATTTTACCTAATAGCTCTACTTGATTGATTTGCTTGATTTGACGGGCTAGGCGATAGGCTACGTTTGCCATCTCTTTACCCAGTGTCGTTGGACTGGCTGTCTGACCATGTGTACGTGATAACATTGGCTGATCAGCGTGAGCAATAGATAAGTCAACGATGCTATCAGTCACTTGCTGCATTTTGGCAACGACTAGCTCGCGGCTGTCTTTGAGCATCAATGCATATGATAGGTTGTTAATATCTTCACTGGTACAAGCAAAGTGAATGAACTCAAGTGAGTCAATCAAGGCATCCTGACCACGGAACTTGTCTTTGATAAAGTACTCAACCGCTTTTACATCGTGATTGGTCGTCGCTTCGATGTCTTTGATAGCTTGAGCATCCGCTTCGCTAAAGTCATCAACGATTGCATTCAAAAAAGCGTTGGTCTGGTCATCAAATGCTGCTAATTCACCAATTGCGCTGTTGTCAGCTAAAGACTGCAACCAGCGAATCTCTACCGTAACGCGAGCTTTGATTAGACCAAATTCAGATAAATAAGGACGTAAGCTGTCAGCCTTTGATGCGTAACGACCATCAATTGGAGAGAGAGCGGTAAGTGGGGTCATGGTTATGCCTCAGTAGTTATGAAATAAAAAACTGCAAGAGTCTAGATAAAAAATTACCATATAAAAAACGACATCGAAATCGTTGCGCGTAATATAGCAGAAATATGATATTAAAAAAGCGGTCTATGCAAATAAAGCGATGTTGATCCTCGTTAAAATCAATCTATTCACTGCATCAACCTCTCTGCTTTAAGTTGGGTCTTAGGAATCAATTAAAATCCGCAAGGTGCATCGATAGATTCAATCACGCCGCCGCCTAGACATACTTCATCGATATAAAATACCGCTGACTGACCAGGGGTGACGGCGCGCTGTGGCTCATCAAATACCACGCGCACTTCGCTGCCATCACCATTGGTCGCAAATACGCGACACGCTTGGTCTGGCTGGCGATAGCGAGACTTTTCCATACAGGCTAGACCTTCGTTGCTAAACACATCCGCAGGCGGTAGGCCGTAAATCCAATCGAGCTTATAGGCTTTTAGCTCGTTGCTCATTAGCATGGGATGTTCATGGCCTTGACCGACGATTAAACGGTTTTTCTCTAAGTCTTTTGCCAATACAAACCATGGTTCTTCCGGACGGTCTTTAACGCCGCCAATGCCGATGCCGCCGCGTTGACCCAATGTGTAATACATGAGGCCATCATGAGTACCGATGACTTTATTATCATCAGTAAGTATCTCGCCTTTTTGGGCAGGCAAATATTGCTGTAAGAAGTCTTTAAAACGGCGCTCACCAATAAAGCAAATACCCGTAGAGTCTTTCTTTTTAGCCGTCGCTAGGTCATGCTCTTCAGCAATCTGACGTACCACTGGCTTTTCAAGCTCACCAACGGGGAATAGCGTTTTGGCGATTTTGTCACCGCCAACCGCATGCAAGAAATAGCTTTGGTCTTTATTATTATCAAGCCCGCGCAATAACTGTGCAACCTCTTCACCTTCGGCATTGGTATAGTTCACACTGCGGCGTGTATAGTGACCGGTCGCGATGTAGTCAGCACCAAGGGTCAACGCATAATCCAAAAACGCCTTAAACTTAATTTCTTTATTACACAAGATATCAGGGTTTGGGGTGCGGCCTGCTTTATATTCCGCCAAAAAATGCTCGAATACGCGATCCCAATATTCCATAGCAAAGTTGGCCGTGTGCAGCTTCATACCGATTTTGTCACATACGGCTTGCGCGTCTGCTAGATCATCCATCGCCGTACAGTATTCGGTGCCGTCATCTTCTTCCCAGTTCTTCATAAACAAGCCTTCGACCTTGAAGCCTGCCTGTTGAAGTAATACGGCTGATACAGAAGAATCGACCCCGCCTGACATACCGACAATCACATGCTTGGTGCTAGGATTTTCGACATCAGCAAGTGTTAAAGGGCGATGAGCATTAAAAGACTCAGAAACGGTTGTGCTTGAGGTATTTTGTATGGCTGACATAAAACGGCTCAACTATTTATACGTTATCCAAAGTACATGCCGACGCCAAGTGTTATGCAATCACTACAATAGGTAGTCTCAGCACAACAACGTCAGCTTGTCTTTTGGATCTGGTATTATGATAAAATAAACGTCATATTATACCAGTTAATTGAAACTGGTGGCGACCGATGGTGTCTGGCTACCAGTAAAACCACTTTGAAAATTCAGATAGTGGTTTTGAATTATTTTAATCACCTTTAACTCATCTTGGAATAATAATGATAAAAATTGGTCAAGGTATCGATGTTCATGCTTTTCATAATAATGGTCAGCAGCAACAATATGTCATATTAGCGGGCGTGCCTATTGAGCATACTCACAGTTTGCTCGCACACTCTGATGGAGATGTGGTCTTGCATGCATTGGCTGACGCGCTACTTGGTGCATTGGCGCTTGGTGATATCGGACAGCATTTTCCCGATACCGATGCGGCACATGCTGGATTGGATTCAAGAGTCCTGCTGCGTTATGTTTATAGTAAAGTGCAAGAGGCTGGTTACAGCCTAGGCAATGCTGATATTACCGTAATGTGTGAACGTCCAAAGCTAGCGCCGCATAATCCAGCCATGCGCGCCAATATCGCTAGTGACCTGCAAACGGATATTAGCAATATCAGCGTAAAAGCCACCACGACTGAAAAATTGGGATTTACTGGTCGTCAAGAGGGCATCATGGCCAATGCCGTGGTATTATTAGTCCCTAATGCTATCGAACCTACATAGATCGTAATTCGTGCTTGTAATACAGCGGCAGTCGCCCCATGTATCAGCCACGTCTTTACACAATTATTTTATCTAAATAATCATTTTAATGAACCGCTTTATCAATAGGAGCTTTTATGAGTGAGCAAACCCCAAACACTGCTGCAAACGACGTTGAACAATTGATCCGTGATCAAATTCGTGACAATAAAGTCATTATCTACATGAAAGGCACACCGCAATTTCCACAGTGTGGCTTTTCAGCGCGCTCTATCGAAGTGTTGACTCAGATTGGTCGTCCATTTGCGTTTGTAAACATTTTAGAAAACCCAGAAATCCGTGCAACGTTGCCAAAAATCGCTAACTGGCCAACGTTCCCGCAATTATGGATTGATGGTGAGCTAATGGGTGGATCAGACATCATCTTGCAAATGTATCAATCGGGCGAGCTAAAGCCATTGGTTGAAGCAAACAGCCCTGCTGCTTAATACTTAAAAGTGTGAATTGGATGTCTTTAATGTCCAATCAGCCTTTGCAAGAGACGAGCACAACAAACCCAGATAGTCATCTAATGGCTATTTGGGTTTTTTTATTGTCGCTATTAGTGTTGTTAGTAGCGTATCTATTCTTGTTCCTATTATTATTTCCACGCGCCTATATCATTAGGCTTCGTTGTTTTTATGGGATTTACCCCCATATAGTGTCCAAGATGTCAGCGATATAAATAATAATTATCAGATGAGTAAGAGAGCTTTATGAATAACCAAACCAGCGAACAGTCAAACGAGCAAAGAGAAGCGGCTGAGCAGGCGGCGATTGAAAAACGCCGTCAACGTTTAAAAAATGAATCGACACGCATTATTGAGATTGCTAATAATGAGTCATACTCAGCACTTAAGTGTATTCATCAGCTTAGTGTGGCAGGCGGTGCAACTGAAGCGACATATGTGGCTATCGAGCAGCGCATCATTGTAGACCAAGATCCTGCAGGTGCTTATCATTTGGCACTGCTGGCACAGAACACGCCAGATTTGCCAATCGATGCTCGTCAGCTTATCGAATTGGTAGTCCACAAGGGTGATAACCATCAGCGCTTGGCCTTGCTTAAAAACTTACCATTACCGCCAGTTGAGCTTATCAAGGAGCAGATTTTGGCCAGTGATGATGGTGAAGCGATTGGTCAAATGAATGCCTATCTACAGATCAATCCAGAAGGGTATGGTAGTCATCATATGCTGTCTAGTGGTCAATCAGATCAGATCGTACCGCTTAGCCCTGGCAACAATAACCAAAATGATAATCAAAACAGTAATTAGTAAGGCAACAACTAGCACTAGCAAGACAGTAACTAGAGTAGAGAACTTTTCGCTTAATTTTAATAGTTTTTGTTCTAACGTTTTTTAAGTATCAAAAAATTGTTATAATTATGGGTTATTCAGGGCGTGTCCTTAATCTGAACAAAAGCATCTGAATGGGCTAAAAATGGTTAAATATTGCCAAACTATGTCAAATAGCTGGTTAATATCCTGATATTATCTGCGCTATTTTCCTTGTTTGTCTGCAATTTACCTCATTCTTATCACCATTTTCAAAATAAGAACACGCCCTAACCAATTATGAACGACTTATCTGAGTCGTTATCTTCTTATAAATTCGACTGACGTTTATTTGCTGATTGTTTTCTTATTTGAACATAGGATATGGCAATCAGCAGCGTTATGAGTCAAGTGAGGCACACATGCAATACCCAAAACATTACGACGTGATAGTGATCGGCGGTGGTCATGCTGGTACAGAAGCTGCTCTGGCAGCTGCACGTATGGGCGCACAGACCTTATTGTTGACGCATAATATTGAGACGCTCGGGCAGATGAGTTGTAACCCTGCGATTGGTGGTATCGGTAAATCGCATCTGGTACGTGAGATTGATGCGTTAGGCGGCGCAATGGCGCTGGCGACAGATAAAGCAGGTATCCAGTTTCGCGTACTAAACAGTCGTAAAGGGGCTGCCGTTCGTGCCACGCGTGCGCAAGCAGACCGTATCTTGTATAAAGCAGCTATCCGTCATACGCTAGAAAATCAGCCAAACCTAGATTTATTCCAGCAAGCCGCTGATGATATCTTGGTTGAAAACGGTCGTGCGACGGCAGTCGTTACTTCTACAGGTATTGTCTTTAAGACCGAAACAGTGGTATTGACTTCAGGAACTTTCTTGGGCGGCGTTATCCATATTGGTTTAGAGAACTCAAAGGGTGGCCGCGCAGGGGATCAGCCTTCTATCAAGTTGGCAGATCGTTTACGTGAGCTTAAGCTGCCAGTTGGTCGTTTAAAGACAGGTACACCAGCACGTATTGATGCGCGTAGCGTTGATTTTAGTGCGATGACGGTACAGCCAGGTGATACGCCATTGCCAGTGATGAGTTATATGGGTGACGTCTCTATGCATCCTGAGCAGGTCAACTGTTATATCACGCATACCAATGCGCGTACTCATGACATCATTCGTGAAAACCTTGACCGTTCGCCAATGTTCTCTGGCAAAATCGAAGGCGTAGGCCCGCGTTATTGCCCATCTATCGAAGATAAAATTCATCGCTTTGCGGATAAAGACAGCCATCAGATTTTCATCGAGCCAGAAGGTCTGACCACACATGAGTTGTATCCAAATGGTATCTCAACCAGTTTGCCATTTGATGTGCAGTTAGACTTTATTCATAGTATGAAAGGCTTAGAAAACGCGCATATTACTCGTCCGGGTTATGCGATTGAGTATGATTACTTTGATCCACAAAACCTCAAGCCAACGCTAGAAACTAAGTCTATCGATCGTCTGTACTTTGCAGGTCAGATTAATGGTACGACAGGCTATGAAGAAGCAGGCGTACAAGGTTTGCTAGCAGGAACCAATGCGGCATTGGTGACGACCAATAACAGTGAGTTTGACACATGGACACCGCGCCGCGATGAAGCGTATCTTGGGGTGCTTGTCGATGACTTGATTACCCACGGTACTACCGAGCCGTATCGCATGTTTACGAGTCGCGCAGAATATCGCTTGCTCTTACGTGAAGACAATGCAGATCAGCGCTTGACTGAAACTGGTCGTAAGCTGGGTCTAGTAGACGATGTACGCTGGCAAGCCTATCAAGAAAAAATGGAAGCCATTGCGACAGAAACTTCACGTCTAAAAGATATGTGGGCAACGCCTGCTAATGCATTAGGTAAGCAAGTGACTGAGCAAACAGGTGAAGTGTTGTCTAAAGAGTCTACTGCCTTTGATTTGCTAAAGCGTCCGCAAATACATTTTGCTGATATCGCCGCTATCACTGACTCAGCCGTTGATACGCAAGTGGGTGAGCAGATAGAGATTTCTGTTAAATATGCGGGCTATATCGACCGTCAGCAAGAAGATATCGACCAAATGAAGCGACTAGAAAACACAGCGCTACCGTTAGACTTTGATTATAGTATCGTGTCAGGACTATCAAATGAGATAGTACAAAAACTTACGCAAGTTCGTCCTGCAACGCTAGCTCAAGCGGGACGCGTAAGCGGTGTAACCCCTGCTGCCATTCAGTTGTTGGCAATGACGGTTAAAAAGCATAAAAAAGCAAAAGCTGCATTGGACTCGTAATAGCAATGTAGTAAAGCCTTTTATAATAAGGCACTTATAGTATAAAAAGCCCGTAACGATATTTCGTTACGGGCTTTTGTTTGTCAAAAAAACGATCGATTTTGAAAGAAAATCACATGTAACCTTGTCCTACTTGCTACTTTGTCTCTATACTAGGTCAGTAAATTTCCTTACTACTTGTTAATTTGTCTCGCTGATGTCCATTTATTCATGGGCTTGTCACCGAACTGAGTCTACTTATGATTGATGCTATTGTTTTTGCTATTACCATTGTCTTACCCAACCTTGCCTTAATGTGGTTGGGTTTTTTTATGCAACGACGTGGTGAAGCAAGCCAAACTTTTATCGATCAGGCATCAAGTTTTGTCTTTAATTATTGCTTGCCGTGTTTATTGTTTTTTAGCGTGGTCGATAGCGACGTCGATTATGGTAAGCAAATTACGCTTATCCTGGTTGGTATCTTGGTGACGTTTATATTATTTATTGGCGCAGAGTTTTATGCCAAACGCTTCGTCAAGCGTCCTGAAGACCAAGGCGTGTTTGTACAAGGCGTATTCCGTAGCAACATGGCCATCATTGGCCTTGCAACCGTGGCCAACGCTTACGGCGCACAAGGATTAAGTATCGGTGCTGTCTATATGGGCGTGGTAACGATACTGTTTAATATCTTGGCGGTTATTACCTTGAGTCGTGTATCCAAAAGTGTGGATGATACATGGATTAGTCGCGGTACGATGATTGTGAAAAAGTTGCTAACCAATCCTTTAATTTTGGCATTGGTTGGGGCATTCGTCTATAAAGCACTGCCATTACCGCCACTCACTGGTGTGATTCATACCACTGGTGATTTACTGGCAGCGGTGGCTCTGCCGTTAGCACTGATCTGTGCAGGTGCTAGTATTAACCTAAAGTCTATGTTGCATCCTTCGGGCTTATCTATGCAGGCGAGTATTGGGCGAATTGTCATTGCACCATTGATTGCGATCGCTGTTGGGCTCGGATTTGGACTATCAGGCGTGCATATGGGTGTGTTATTCTTGATGGTCGCATCGCCCACAGCTGCAGCCAGCTATGTCATGGCAAAAGCAATGGGTGGTAATGATGTATTGGCGGCTAATATTTTGGCATTTACCACTGTTGTCGGCATGTTTGGTATGGCGATTGGGGCAGCGACGTTACGTGCCCTTGGATTAATGTAATACAGATTTTATACTATCTTTAAATAAGTAAGTACTTTCGCCTTATCTAATTTTAACAGCATTAAAAAAGCCCTCTTTTCAAATAAGAAAAGAGGGCTTCTGGTATTAATCTAGCGTTCGCTATTACGCTTGTCTTCACGGCGCTGCTTGCGCTTTGGACTAGTACGATAGGTTAAATAACCACCGATAGCCATAACTGCAAGAAAGGCGACGATATACATAAATATCGACGAGCCAATCATGAGCGATGCACCGATAATGGGAGTTGCTTCCATGTTAAAAATCCAGTTAAGGTTCATCAATAATTATGCAAGTGTCTCATTTCATTGTAAAGTAAATAAGTTTAGCTCCGGTGTAAGTTCAAGTGAACGGATACGGGCAGCTTGGTCATATATATTGGCCGTCACAATCAGCTCATCTGGCTGATAGGTTGCCAAAAACGCAGCGAGTCTTGGTTTGACCGTGTCGACAGAGCCAATGAATGATACTGACAATGCATTGTCTACCATCATTTTCTCTGCTTGACTCCAGATACTGTCCATATCGTGGGTAGGCTTAGGCATTTGACCTGTTTCGCCACGACGCAGACGTACAAAACTCTGCTGTGCTGAAGTAAAATGATACTCGGCGGTCGCATCATCATCAGCCAGCAATAAGTTTGCAGCTAGCATCACATAAGGCTTATCTAGATAGACAGACGGTTTAAACTGTTCACGGTAAGCCTCAATTGCTTGCCCAAGCATTTGCGGGGCGAAGTGAGAGGCAAACACATAAGGTAGTCCTAAATGTGCAGCCAAAGTCGCACCAAATAGAGAAGAGCCTAATATCCAAATCGGTATGCCTGATTTTGCGCCAGGGAATGCCTGTACAGGGCTGCCATCTGTATCATTACCTAAGAAATACATCAGCTCTTGCACATCTTGTGGAAAGCGTTCGGCATCTTTCATTTGTCGACGAAGTGCCTGAAACGTCGCACCATCAGTACCAGGTGCACGGCCTAGGCCTAGGTCCACACGGTCACCATATAATGCCTGCAAAGTACCAAACTGCTCAGCAATCACGAGAGGGGCATGGTTCGGTAGCATAACGCCGCCAGCACCAATACGGATACGGTCGGTTTTACTACCGATATGCGATAGTAGTACTGAGGTGGCTGCACTGGCGATGCCCGGCATATTATGATGCTCTGCCATCCAGTAGCGGTTTAAGCCTGATTTTTCTGCTTGCTGCGCGGTTTCCACTGTTTGGGCGATGCCTTCAGCGATGGTTTTGCCTTGAGGTACAGGCGCAAGATCTAAAAAAGATAAAGGGATTTTATTACTCATAAATGTTCCAGTAGTGTGTAAATTATTTTCTACTGATATGCTTATAGACAGTGGTAGTTTCAAGTGCCGCTAGTCACTGTTAATGAATCATAACAAAGTCAGTTGACTCTGTTTTTAATCTCGCTTAACAATTATTAAGGTGTATTTATAAAGGTTGTCGTTTGTCAAAATAAGCGATAAATAAACCATAAGTAAGGTAATAAAAGGATTTAGCAGCATTATACTATGGCATTAAAAAAAGCAGGCAACCTAAGTTACCTGCTTCTCTAATTATAAGATTATAATATAATGATAAATTAAATAATCGTTATCTTAAGAACCAAATGCAACATTATTTATCTTGGTCGCTAAGTTTGTAAGCTAAGACATAATCACCGATGGTTGTTCCAACTGAACCATGACCACCTGCGACCAATACGACCATTTGCTCACCTTTAGAGTTCAAGTAAGTCATTGGCGTGGCTTGACCACCTGCTGGAATACGGACATTCCATAGCACGTCGCCATTTTTTAAGTCATAAGCTCGGAAGTTGTTTTCTGTCGCCGCTGACAAGAATGCGACGCCGCCTTTAGTGATGATAGGTCCACCGATACCAGGTACGCCCAGTTCCAGTTTGATAGGAATAGGAGACAAGTCTTGTACCGTACCATTTTTGCGTTGATAAGCGATATCACCTGTGGCTAGGTCAGCACCAGCGATTGTGCCCCATGGTGGCTGCTGACAAGGTACGCCTAATGGTGACAAGAAGGGCCCCAATTCTACTGCATAATCTGCACCTTCATTGGCATTGACGCCTTGCTCGCCTTTATTGGTTTCTGCATCGCCCAACGTGTCTCTAGGAATGAGTTTTGAGGTAAATGCCAAGTAAGTCGGCATACCAAACATCACGCCATTCTCAGGATCGACAGCGATACCACCCCAGTTAAAGGTACCAAAGTTACCAGGATAGACTAAGCTACCATTGGTTGATGGCGGGGTGTAGCGACCATCATAGTTAAGCTTATTAAACTCAATACGGCACATCATTTGATCAACAAGACTGGCACCCCACATGTCTTTTTCAGTCAGTGGTTCAGGCTCAAAGCTCAAGCCAGAATAAGGCTGAGTTGGCGCTGCGTGCTCTCCCGCTATGAGATAGCCTTGCGGTGCAGGACGCTCCTTAATAGGTACAATAGGCTCACCTGTCGCACGATTCAAGACGTATACATCGCCTTGTTTGGTTGGTACAACCAGCGCGGGCTGTACACCGTCGGCCGTATCTAGATCAAGTAAGGTCGGTTGAGCAGGTGTATCCATGTCCCAAAGGTCATGATGGACAAACTGCTGAACCCAGCGTGCTTCACCAGTTTCGATATCTAGAGCGACAACAGACGTTGCATACTTTTCTTCAGCGGCATTTCGGTAGTTTCCTAGCTGATCCGGTGTGCGGTTGCCCATAGGGAAGTACGCTAATCCAAGCTCTTCATCGGCAGTAGCGACTGACCATGAATTTGGTGAGCTGGTCTTGTAAGTTTGAGTTGGATCATTGACATCAAAAGGCGCTGTATTATCAGGATCACCTGAGTCCCAGTTCCAAAGAAGCTCACCGGTATTGACATCATACGCACGGATTACACCAGAAGGCGAGTTGACATCATAGTTGTCATTGACAGCACCAGCTACGATAATGGTATCACCGGCGATGACTGGTGGTGACGTAGAATAATAGTAACCTGCTTGATTGAACGGCATGTTATGCATCAAGTCTAATGCACCATCATCACCAAAGTCTTGGCAGCGTTGCCCAGTATTTGGATCGAGTGCATATAGTTTCGCATCAGACGTTGGGATAAATATCTTGGCATCACATTGCTTAGATGCGTTTTCAAAGGTATTACCAGCAATTTTTTGTACTTGCACAGGACTGGTTGCTTGACCAGCATAATAAGATACGCCGCGACAGGTTTGGTGCTGGCGTTGTAAGTTTTCCTCTACTTGAGGATCAAACTTCCATAGCGTCTCACCAGAGTCGGCATCTAGCGCTAGTACCCAGTTGTGAGGGGTACATAAGTATAAACCGTTGCCAATCTTTAATGGTGTTGCCTGATAAGTGGTCTCACCGACATCGTTAGGACCTTTGACATCACCTGTTTGGATTTGCCATGCCAGTTCTAAATCTTTGACGTTATCGGTATTGATTTTATCTAGAGGTGAGTAGCGCTGACCATAATCAGTACGACCATACGCGCTCCATTCGCCATCTGGCGTTTGCTGACCATTTGATAACGGGTCACCAAGGTTGGCTGAGGTCTCACCTGAGCTGACGTTTTGCTCGTCATCATTTGCAGCAGTCAAGTTAAGCTCACCGAGTTTGTCAGTGGCATTATTAGCTAGACTACCAAAAGAGAGTAGTGCACCTACGATTACGCTTACGAGCAGTCCCCAATAATACAGAGGGCTTTTCTTAACGTTGTTTATAGTTGGTGTGCTATTTGAAGCTACTTGAGTTTTAGGCCCACGCATTTTGTTGGATACCCATGGCAATAGCATGAGCAAACCAAATATAAGCGGGAAGCCAACTCGAGGTGCTAGCGCCCACCAATAGAACCCAGATTCCCAAAGTGCCCAAGCCATGGTCGCTACGATAAATAGCGCATATAACCCGTAAGCACTCCAGTGTTTTTTGAACAATAAAAAAGCTGTCGTTAGTATAATGACGCCAGCAATGAGGTAGTAAGGACTACCGCCTAAGGACAATAAATAAGCGCCGCCAATGAGTAGAGGGGCGGCAAAAATTGCCATAATGATCGCTACGAATTTTTCCATGAGCGGTATCACCTGTTTACAAAAGAGCAAGTTAATATGTATTGATATTTAGTCGCAAATCAATTTCATTCGACCAAATATCAATACAAGTGTGAATAATATATAAAAGAAACATTGAATAACGTTCTAGAATCTATTTTATCATCCATAGCTCAGTCTGGTAAGGGTGAGCAAGTCTGAGATACTTTATTTAACAAATGCTCATTAATTTGCAAATTGCTTTTGGCATAGCTCCATGAACGCACGTCCATATTGACGGATTTCTGCGTCATCACGTACCGCCATCCAACTGGTAAAGCGACCAAAATGATCGACGGGGATGGCCGTTAGGTTTTGATAATGGCTTGGCTCAAATGCCATTTCTGCGATGATACCAATACCTAGGCCTAGACCGACATAGGTGCTGATCACATCGGCATCGAGCGCCGCTAATACGATATCTGGCTCCAGTCCTGCTTCATCAAACGTCTTGTCAATCGCGCCGCGTCCTGTAAAACCACCGTGATAGGTCACAATCGGATAGCTGGCAAGTGTGGGCAGGTCAATAGACTCTTGGCTAGCCAGTTCGTGATCACTTGGTACGATAACGCGATGCGTCCAGTCATAGTAACGGTAGCATCTAAGATAATTATTATGCAGCAAGGACTCAGTGGCAATACCGATATCGGCTTGACCACGGATGACCATCTGAGCGATGGTCTCAGGATCTGCCTGTTGTAAAATCAAATTTACTTTTGGGAAACGATCTTTGAATTCTTTAACCACTTGCGGCAGTACATAACGCGCTTGAGTGTGGGTGGTGGCAATCGTCAACGTACCGATATTAGGATTATTAAAATCTAAACTGAGGTTTTCAATGGTACGAATTTCAGCAAAGATAGACTCGATATGCGGCATGAGCGCTGTGCCCATAGTGGTCAGTCCCGTCAGGCGTTTGCCTTGACGCACAAACACTTCCGTCTTTAACTGGTTTTCTAGTGCAGCAATATGCTTTGATAAGCTTGATTGACTGGTATGTAGCACGGTCGCCGCTTGGCTTAAGTTATAACCGTTAATCACCGTATGCCATACTGTTTCTAGCTGTTTGAGCTGAATCTGCAAATGCCGTTGGTTGACCACTACGTCGATTGCCATAACTTAATCCTATTGTATAAATATACAAACCTCGTCTGTATATGAAAGTAAAAATGTCTGAACATACAGTAATAAAGTAGTGTAAAACAAAGCTATTATTCTTGTATATAATAAATAGCTATCAATTTATGATAATTATGAATATAGAATTTGTATTTTGCAATGCTAAAAAATTATTTGTTCAGTAAATGTTGTTTAGTCAGTAAGCGTTGTTTATCCAGAGAAGCCATTTGACCTAACAACTTATAAAGAGCGGTCACTATTAAGCATAAAAAACTAAGCATAAAAAAACAGCTACCTTCTAAAAGATAGCTGTTCGTTAGTTATAAAGTTATTTATTACTATTAATTAGTCGGTATTGACCAATTTCAAACTCAGCCTATTTGGCAATATCAAAGCGATCTGCATTCATAACCTTGTTCCAAACGCGGACGAAGTCACGAACAAATTTCTCTAAGTTATCATCTTGCGCGTATAGCTCAGCATAAGCACGTAATATAGAGTTAGAGCCAAATACCAAGTCTACGCGGCTTGCTTGCCATTTGACGTTTCCTGTACCACGCTCACGTACTTCGTAACTATTAGCAGTGTTGTCGGCTGCTTTTACAGGGTGCCATGTGTAGTTCATGTCTGTTAAATTGACAAAGAAGTCATTGGTAAGCACGCCAGCACGTTCAGTAAAGACGCCATGTTGGCTCTGACCATGGTTGGTATCAAGGACTCGCATACCACCAAGCAATACAACCATCTCAGGCGCTGTCAATCCCATTAGCTGCGTGCGATCAAGTAGCATCTCTTCTGGCGATACCGCATAGTCGCCCTGAATCCAGTTACGATAGCCATCATGTAGTGGCTCTAAATCAGCAAAAGATTCGGCGTCAGTCATTTCAGCGTCAGCATCACCGCGACCTGGATTAAACGGTACAGTAATATCTACGCCTGCATCGTTTGCTGCTTGTTCAATCGCAGCGTTACCAGCCAATACAATAAGGTCTGCTAAGCTAACGTCTTTCTCAAAGCCAGACTGAATACTGGTCAATGTCTCAAGCACACGCTGCAATTGTTCTGGCTCATTGCCTGCCCAGTCTTTTTGTGGAGCTAAACGGATACGTGCACCGTTGGCACCGCCGCGATAGTCGGAAGCGCGGAAGGTACGAGCGCTGTCCCATGCTGTAATGATCAACTCACGACGACTAATGTCACTGTCTAAAATCTGTGCTTTTAGCGTTGCAATATCATCAGCAGTCAAGTCCGTATTACCTGTAGGAATAGGGTCTTGCCATACAAAGCCTTCGCTCGGTACGTCGGCACCTAAGTAACGAGACTTCGGTCCCAAATCACGGTGAGTCAGTTTGAACCACGCTCTAGCGAATACTTCATCGAAGTACTCTGGGTTGTTATGGAACTTCTCTGAAATCTCACGATAGATAGGATCTTTGCTTAATGCCATATCTGCATCAGTCATGATTGGGTTACGACGGACACTTGGATCATGAGCATCTAACGGACGATCTTCTTCTTTGATATCAGTTGGTTCCCACTGCCATGCACCTGCTGGACTTTTGGTCAGTGCCCATTCATGGTTCAATAGTAGCTCGAAATAACCGTGGTCCCACTGGGTCGGATTGGTGGTCCATGCGCCTTCGATACCACTTGAAACGGTATCGCCTGCATTACCACGACCTTTAGGGTTGCGCCAGCCTAGGCCTTGCTCTTTGATATCAGCGCCTTCTGGTTCATCTTCTAGTATCGTCGCATCACCATTACCGTGACACTTACCAACCGTGTGACCACCAGCGGTTAGAGCGACAGTCTCTTCGTCATTCATCGACATACGACCAAACGTCGTACGCATATCTTGTGCGGTTTTGATTGGGTCAGGATTGCCATCAACACCTTCTGGGTTGACATAGATCAACCCCATTTGCACAGCAGCTAAAGGATTTTCTAATGATTCGCGCTCTTCATCACTGTCGTAACGGTTTTTGGTAGCAGCTAGCCATTCGCGCTCAGAACCCCAATAGATGTCTTTTTCTGGATGCCAGATATCAGCACGACCACCAGCAAAACCTAGAGTTTTAAAACCCATAGACTCATAAGCCATGTTACCTGCCAAAATCATCAAATCAGCCCAAGACAATTTATTGCCGTATTTTTTCTTGATTGGCCACAATAGACGACGTGCTTTATCAAGGTTGACGTTATCTGGCCAGCTGTTCAATGGTGCAAAGCGTTGGTTGCCAGTATTAGAACCGCCGCGACCATCAGAACGACGATACGTACCAGCTGAATGCCATGCCATACGAATCATCAAACCACCATAGTGTCCCCAGTCAGCTGGCCACCATTCTTGCGACTCAGTCATTAGGTTTTTTAAGTCAGTCTTGACCGCTTCTAGATCTAGCTGTTTAAAAGCTTCAGCATAGTCAAAGTCTTCACCCATTGGGTCAGTCTTTTTGTCTTGCTGGTGCAATATGTCTAAGTTTAGTGCGTTTGGCCACCAATCTGTCGCAGCAGATGCAGTGGTAGTATGTGCCTGATGCATAACAGGGCAGCCACCCATGCTAGGACGCTGAGGCTCGTGCGAGTTATCAACGTTTTCGCTATGGATCGTTGGACCTTGACCATCACCCTGCTCATAGGTTGTGTTAGTAGGCGCATTATTATTATTGCTTTCGTGATCTACAGGACAACGAGCAGCATCTGGGGCAGTGTTTTTGTCGGTGGTGTTATTGGTTGAGTCGGACATGGGATAACTCCTAGGCTATGATAATAGAAAGAACAAACCGTGAATCTCGGTAGTCGTTGTTTATGTACAAAGCATAACTAAGCTGAGTAGATTTATAAAACTAATATATAAGAATTATAAGTTTTAAATTACTAATCATAAAAAGCTTGATGTTTTGTTTATCTCAATCGCTATTAACGCCCTTGCTTATCATCGCCAGTTAAGAATAAACCAATAGAGTGCACCCAACCAATGAAGCCTGCGTCAATTTTACTACTACCTTTATATTACCTATAAATAATGTCATTGTCAGACATCTTTCAAAATAGAAATTAGCAATAAAAAAGAGAGCTAAAATAACCTTGGTAAAACACTGTGGTTTTTTGCGTTACGATTAAGAAATATAAGCGATTGCACATGGCCTGCAATCGCTAAGTTAATGCAAAAACATCTAGTCAAGATAAAGGTTCTCAAGTACCATAACTGGATTTTGTTGTAATCATAATATTGGTGCAACGTAGAGCAATTTTTATCGATCCTTTCGTCGATAACTGATTCTAAAGATTGATAAAAATTGTGCGCGGTTGTGTTCTTTGTCTGAATTGTTGGTGAGTTATTATGTCTGCTGTCAAATCTGTACCGCCCAATCAACCAATTGCCAAAAAGTCATGGGGCGAGGCTACAAAAGCTTATCTCGATCCTCGTGTCATTATTATGCTGTTTCTGGGGTTTTCAGCGGGTATACCTATTCTGCTGATTTTCTCAAGTCTGTCGCTATGGCTGAGAGAAGCAGGCATTGATCGTAGTGTCGTCACTATGTTCAGCTGGGCAGCACTGGGGTATTCGTTCAAGTTTATTTGGGCGCCATTGATTGATGCGCTCCCTGTGCCGTTTTTGACCAAGTGGCTAGGGCGTCGTCGTAGTTGGATGGTGGTATCACAGCTGCTTATCGTGCTGGCAATCTTTTTGATGGCAAGGGTAAATCCTGTTAGCGAAGATGTCTTGGTTTATATGGCAGGCGCGGCCGTGCTGCTTGGGTTCTCTTCTGCGACGCAAGATATCGTGATTGATGCGTACCGTATTGAGCTTGCACCGCCATCTATGCAGTCTATTCTGTCCTCTATCTATGTGTCAGGCTACCGTATCGGTATGATTGTCGCAGGGGCAGGCGCGTTATATTTGGCTGATTATTTCGGCTCAAATGAGACATTTTATAGTTATGAAGCGTGGCGCAACACCTATTACATCATGGCAGGGGTTATGACGTTAGGGGTATTAACGACATTTGCCAGTTATGAGCCAACCGCTGAGACCCTGCAAAGTAAAAAGCAGAAGGGTAACTTAAAAGTATTCCTGATTTATTCAGCGTTACTACTTATCCCAGGTCTGCTGTTTGGTGTTATTTACCTAATTAATATTTTGATCAATACAATATTTGATAGCACAGTGGCCTTGATACCACTAATGGTAATGCCAGCGATTAAGTTTTACTTTTTAGCATTGGTCGCATGCGCACCATTGTTATTGCTGTACTTTATTATTAACCAACCAAAAATCATTAACAAAGCCCCGTTGGTTGCTGAAACTCGTGAAGATTACGTCAGACTGGTAGCGTTGTTTGTATTTTCAGTGATTGCCTTTATCGCTGCTTACATATTGATGGGGCAAGTCCTGCCAGAGTTCGAAGGCGCGTTTTCTAGTTTCTTTGTAGAAACCTTGCACTTATTAGTAAGCCTAGGCGCGGCGATGGCAGCAGGTTATGCACTGGTACAAGTAGGACTGGTGAAAAAAGAAGTGGCCATGGCAACATGGATCGAGCCTGTCTTAGACTTTTTCCGACGTTATGGCAAAAAAGCACTGCTACTATTAGCCTTGATTGGTCTATACCGTATCTCGGATATCGTCGCAGGCGTGATCTCCAACGTTTTTTATCAAGACATGGGCTTTAGCAAAACTGATATCGCCAATGCCGTAAAACTGGTCGGTGTGATTATGGCAATTGCAGGTGGCTTCTTGGGCGGGATTTTGGCTCAGCGTTTCCGTATCATGCATGCCATGATGATTGGTGCGATTTTAGCGTGTGCGACCAACCTGTTGTTTGTGGTATTGACATACAACCCAGGTAGCCTGCCGATCATGTATATGGCAGTGATATTTGATAACTTGGCTGCGGGCCTTGCGAGCGCTGTATTTATCGCTTTCTTATCAGCACTGACATCGATTCGCTTTACCGCGGTACAGTATGCGATTTTTTCCTCACTGATGACGCTAATACCCAAAGTAATGGGTGGTTATTCTGGTGCTATCGTCGATAATATGGGTTATCCGTTTTTCTTTATCTTTACCTTTGCTATCGGTATTCCAATTCTGGCACTGATTTACTTTGTCGATAGACATATTGTCATTGGTGATAACGATGATATTTATGGCGATGACAATAATGATAGTAGCGGCGGCAATGGGGTAGGTGACAAACTGAGCAAAACCAATCCTAACCTGACCGATACCAAAGAGCCACCACGCGCATCAGAGTAGGCTAAACAGTATTTTACCTTTATTCATTCACTGTTATTTAAGAGCTATCTATGACCATATCGACCATTCGTCAAATCAAGCAGCAGATTCAACAACTGACGAATGGTGAGTCAAATAATCGGCTACCGTCGTTTTGGCTAACGGATTGGTTGTTGTATGTCATTGATAAGCCTGCGATAGCGTTGATGACGGATGAAGATTATCAGCTCACTGATAGTGAGGTCGCACGGTTCAATGACGGCGTGGTAAAAATGCAGCAAGGCATACCGCTTGCGTACCTAACCGGACAGCAGGAGTTTTGGTCGCTTAACTTTAGAGTGAACGAGCATACTTTGATTCCTAGACCCGATACCGAAGTACTGGTCGAGCAGGTATTAAACTGGATAAACGTTCAGCCAGTGCAACTCAATAATAAGCGATTGCTAGACTTAGGGACAGGGTCAGGTTGTATTGCGATCAGTCTTGCCCATGAACTTAAGAAAGCTAATTGGCAAGTCGTGGCGGTTGATTTATCACTAGAGGCGCTTAAAGTTGCTCAATACAATGCCATGAGCAATAATGTTGCCAATGTTGAGTTTGTTCAAAGCAGTTGGTATCAAGCGCTACCTACTAACGATGAGCATCAGTTTGATGTAATCGTGTCCAACCCACCATATATCGACGAGGAAGACGAGCATTTGGTAGGTCTAACAGCTGAGCCGATTAGTGCGCTCAGTGCACCCAATCAGGGTTTGGCTGATATAGAGCATATCGTCCAGCAAGCAACGACCTATCTATGTATAGGTGGGTTATTGGCCATTGAACATGGTTATGATCAAGGTGATGCGGTTCGGCAGCTGTTTCTAGACAATGGGTTTGAATCAGTACATACCGTAAAAGACTACGGTGGTAATGATCGTGTCACGCTAGGACAAGTTTAATAGGTAGTTTTTTGGTAGTAGATTTCTTTGATTATAGGTTGTAGATGAATATGGTAGACGAGCTGGTACAGCTATCGGATGATGAGCTGCTCCGTTATACTCGACAAGTATTATTAGACGGTTGGGATATGGATGCTCAGCTGCGATTAAAGGCAGCACGTGTGGTCATAATAGGGGCAGGTGGCCTTGGCTGTCCTGCGTCTGAGACATTGGTACGGGCTGGAGTGGGTCATGTCCATCTGATTGATGATGACGAGATTGAGGCGAGCAATCTACAACGGCAAACGCTGTTTTTGCCAGAAGATGTTGGTCAGTCTAAAGCGCTGACCGCGGCACATATGTTAGCGCGCATCAATCCTTTGATAAAGACTTACGGCACAGTGGCACGGTTAGATGAAGATAATGCCTATGAGTTGCTTAATATGGCAGCAGGCAAGCCGGACTTACTCTTAGACTGTACTGATAATTTTGCCACGCGCGACATCATCAATCGTATTAGTGTACGCTATCAGATTCCCTTGTTATCTGCCTCAGCGATTGCGATGCAAGGGCAGTTAGCACTGTTCGAACCTCAGCTCGATACTGGTTGCTATCATTGCGTGTTTGGCTCAGTAGTGCTTGACGAAGCCGCTGACGAACGTACGTGTGCCAACTCTGGTGTGCTAGCCAGTACCACTGCCGTCATGGGCAATTTGCAAGCCAATACTGCACTGCAATATTTAGGATTAACCAAAAATCTACTGACAAACAAGCTGCTCATATGGGATGGTAGTCAGATGCAGCAGCGGCTGATGGGTTATCGAAAAGACCCACAGTGTCCTGTCTGTAGCAGTCCTATAGTCAATCCTCTATAAATTGGATAAGGTGTCAGGCTTGCTTAGTCTACGAGTTGTAGTACTTTCACTCGCCTTCCTTGCATCCAAATTATATTGAACTGACTATAACTGAGTAATCTGATTTTAACGCATTTTTATATTGTATTGCCTATCTTCAAACCTCCTTCTTATTACCATAGTTGTTTTTTATGAAAATTCATCGTCCGCATTTATTAAAGCATACTTTTAATGTCATGAATCGTGTTCGCCAAACAGCGAGTGTGGCAGGTCTGTCTGCGCTAAGAGTGGCAAAAGGTGAGAAACCTGACGCGATGCTGCTCAAAGAAACCTTTGAGCAGTTAGGTACGACCTATATCAAAATCGGTCAATTTATCGCTAGTACACCGTCGCTGTTTCCACGTGATTATGTTAAGGCTTTCCAGAGCTGTTTGGATCAAACCACGCCATTGTCTTATGCTTATATCGAGCAAGTGCTAAGAGAGGAGCTAGCGACTGATGGTATGACCCTTGATGTTACGTTTGCGCATATTGACTCAGAGCCACTAGCATCAGCTTCTATCGCTCAAGTGCATGCAGCACGGTTGCACAATGGTGATGAAGTGGTGCTAAAGGTGCAAAAGCCTGGCGTCGAGACCATCATGCAGACTGATTTGGGTGTATTGCATGGTGTGACTAAGCTACTCGAAATACTGATGCCATCGATGAGGTTTGCGAGTATTGCGCCGATTATTGACGAGATTCGTCTGCGTATGCTTGCCGAGACGGACTTTATCGCCGAAGCACAGAATATTCGCGATTTTCAGCAGTTCTTAGCGGTATCAGGTAATACTCGTGTCGTTGCACCAACTGTCTACGAAGAGCTGACTACCAAGCGTGTCCTAACGATGAGCCGTCTATATGGCGTTTCTATGGTCGATGAGTCACTCATGCGCCAATACTGTGCAGATCCTGCGCAAGTCATGGCAGACACTTTGAACACATGGTTTGCCAGCCTCATGCTGTGTAACAGCTTCCATGCTGATCTGCATGCGGGCAATCTAATGCTATTGACCGACGGCCGTATTGGATTTTTGGATTTTGGTATTGTCGGTAAGCTCAAAGCTGAGAGCTGGCGTGCATGTATGGGCATGATGCAAGCCATGCAAGACAGTGACTATCAAGCCATGGCTCGCCATATGATTGATATGGAGATGACACATGGTGGCAATAAAGTTGATGTGACTGCACTAGGGAATGACTTGCAGCGTATGATGACAGCTATCATGGCAGAAGATAAAACCTTTACCAGTGGTGTACCGTTTAATAGTAAAGAACAAGCCGATGAGCTGAATAAAATGATGCTTGAGATTGTCGAAGTTGGTAAACGTCATGGCATCCATTTCCCACGCGACTTTGCTCTACTAACCAAACAGATGTTGTACTTTGATCGGTTTATGCGTACGCTAGCTCCAGACATGGACATGTTTAGCGATCAGCGGGTACAAATGCTAGGGCAAGATACGGTAGAGACGCCAGCGTTAGATGTATCATAGTTTTTCTAGTACTTTATGACGAATTAATATATCTAATAACTTCTCTATGTCTGCGTTTATTTATTACTGCTTCTGACTGTCTAACACAAAGGATTGTGTGCTAATTGCCGCAAAAATGGCTCTGTCATGATGACTGCTTTTAAAAGCCGTATGGTCCCGACCATCACCAACGAAGCTGCCATTGCCTGTATCGGTATGTACTGCATGGCAGTCGTTATGGGTTATGGCCGCTTTCTTTTTACCGCCACCTTACCTGATATTATGGTGCAATTGTCGCTATCAACGACGATTGCAGGCTGGCTGGCATCAATCAATTATATCGGCTACTTTATTGGCGCTCTTATCGCCATGTTTGTGCCTCAGCGCTCGACATGGCAAGCGATGACGCTGTGGGCGATTATCAGTGTTGTCACCACGATGTTACTCGTCATACCAAATATGTCGCTCACGCTATGGTATATTATTCGCTTAATTGCAGGTATTGCAAGTGGCGTGGCGATGATTCTAAGCTCATCTTTTGTGATTCAAAACCTCAGCCCTGAGCGCCGTTCTGTATTGTCAGCAGTCCATTATGCAGGTATTGGCGTTGGCATTAGCGCCTCTGCCATCGTGACGTGGTGGCTATTAAAACTAGGCTATCACTTCGATGTAATTTGGCTAGTCGCAGGTGTCACCAGTTTGCCGCTTGTATGGCTACTGTATGCGATAAAGCCAAGACAAGTACGGGCTGTTGATTCACAGCAGATTGATGCCAAACAACACGTGTCAGTGCACCAGACCTATGTAAACTTTAAGCGCTCCTTATATGAAGCCATCTCTGGGCACCATAAAGCGCTTGCTTTGCTTTTTGTCAGCTACGTACTGGCAGGGTTTGGTTATATTAGCTCAGCAACTTTTTTGCCCGTCATGGCAGCACAACGTCTAACAACACAGATGTATGCTGGACTCATGATTTGGTTGGTTGTTGGTATTTTTGCGATGTTGTCAAACCCCCTATGGGGCGCGCTTGCCAAACGTATCGGTGAGATAAAAACCTTAATGGGGCTGACGGTATTGCAAGCATTTGGGATGTGCTTGCCGATATGGTTTGATGGTGCACTTGGCTTATATGGTAATGCTGCGATTTTAGGATTGACCTTCGTCGGTATGGTGGCGATGACCCTCACGCTGTTTAAAAATATCAATCCGGCCTATTCTAATTTACTGATTGCCCTAGCGACGTTGGCTTATGCATTGGGGCAGTTTTTGGGACCTTTGGTGACAGTGGCACTGGCAGGGAAGGATGGTAATTTCAACGCAGGGTTGCTTGTCGCTGCTATCGGATTGATGATCGGATTTGTACTATTGGTATGGTTCCGTCGACAGTCGCTAAAGGCCGCTTAGATCGTCTAAACCATACTGCGGCTAAATACTTCTCGTAATTCAAAACTGGTATGAACTTGGGCCACGCCTTCGATACGATTGAGGCGATGCAATAAAAACTCTTCGTAATGTGTCATATCACGTACCCTGACCTTAATCAGATAGTCTTCCGTGCGTCCTGTGACAATACTACAGCTAATGACTTCCTCAAAACTCTGAACCTTGCGTTCAAACTGCTCAAAACGTTCTGCTGTATGTCGATCCATGCTAATAGCGATAAACACGGCTAGCGGATAGCCAAGTTTTTGCGCATCGGTTTTGGTATGGTAGCCGGTGATAATGTTCGCATCTTCTAAGCGCTTGATACGACGTGCGCAAGGGGTAGCAGACAGGTTGACGCGCTCAGCGAGTTCAGTAATGCTCATACGCGCCTGTGTTTGCAATAAGCGTAGCAACTGTCTATCTATCTCGTCTATATCTGCAGTTCCTGTACTATCAATATGATTGTCTGGCATTTCTCAAGCCTTAATAGTGAATTTATTCGATTATAATGTCTAAATTGTGTTTTTCCACTAAAATAACAGAAAATAAAGTAAAAGAAAGCAGGTTTCTCTCTGCTAAACTTTGATATTATTATGGTATGAACACTAGTTATCTCGTATGATAAATACTGATCTAATCAACAGCTAATCGCCTAGCTAAATATATAAATAACCATATCATCTAAGGATTGATTATGTCTGACCAAGCCACGCACACCGCAGCCACAGGGACTGCAAAGATCACACCAAAAAGTGCCGCTTTTGACTTCCGTAAATACCGTCCATTTGCATTTGCGCCATCGCTGCCAGATCGTACTTGGCCAAGCAAAACAATTGAGAAGTCACCGATATGGGCAAGTGTGGATCTGCGTGATGGTAACCAAGCACTGATTGATCCGATGACCATTGAACAAAAAATGCGCTTCTTTAAGACTTTAGTAGATGTTGGTTTTAAAGAGATTGAGATTGGTTTTCCATCAGCGGCGCAGGTAGAATTTGACTTTGCGCGTAAGCTTATCGAAGAAAACCACGTACCTGAAGATGTAACGCTACAGGTATTGGTACAAGCGCGCGAGCATTTGATTGCCCGTACTTTTGAATCGTTAAAAGGTGCAAAACGTGCGGTTGTCCATGTCTATAATTCAACCAGCCGTGTACAACGCGAAAAAGTCTATGGCAAAGATAAAACTGAAATCAAAGAGATTGCGATTGCAGGCGCTAAGCTATTACAAGAATATGCGGCAAAGTATCCTGAGACAGATTGGGTATTTCAGTACTCGCCAGAGAGCTTTAGCCAGACAGAAACTGAATATGCCGTAGAGGTTTGCGATGCTGTGTGTGACGTGTGGCAACCACAGCAGGGTCAGGAAGTTATTTTTAACTTACCAGCGACGGTTGAGGCTTCTATGCCCAATGTCTTTGCTGATCAAGTAGAGTACTTCTGCCGTAATCTGGCCCAGCGCGAGCATGTGATTGTGAGCTTACATACGCATAATGACCGTGGCTGTGCGGTAGCTGCCGCCGAATTGGGCGTGCTTGCGGGCGCGGATCGTATCGAAGGCACATTGCTTGGGAATGGTGAGCGAACAGGTAACATGGATATCATGGTCATGGCCATGAACTTATTTAGCCAAGGTATCGATCCTGAGCTTGATTTTAGCAATATGAGTGAAATCGTACAGGTGGTGAGCGAATGTAATAACTTACCATTGCATCCGCGTCATCCTTATGTGGGCGAGTTGGTCTTCACAGCGTTTAGCGGCTCACATCAAGATGCTATCAAAAAATCTCTCGACTACAATGAAAGTAATCAGAGCGAAACAGACAACGTCTGGGACGTGGCTTATCTACCCATTGATCCTGCGCATATTGGCCGTAGCTACCAAGATGTGGTACGTATCAATAGCCAGTCGGGCAAAGGCGGCGTCGCATATATCTTGCAGCGCAACTACGGTTTCAACTTACCACGTTGGATGCAGATTGACTTTAGCCGTGTGGTACAAAAGCAAGCTGAAGCGGCGGCACGCGAGCTGCAGAATGATGAAATCTTGCAGACCTTTGAAGATACTTACTTGCAGCAAGGCAAGTTTGAGCTGCTAGACTATAGCGTCAACAACAAAGGCGGCGCGGTTTACTTTAGTGGTCAAGTGCAGATGAATAGCGACACTATTGATATTGATGGCACGGGTAATGGCCCATTATCATCGTTTATTGATGGACTTGCACAGCATACTGGCAAATCACTACATATTATTAACTATGCAGAGCATGCGATTAATCCGCATCATAACAGCGGTAATGGTATCGATGATGATACCAATAGTGATAACAAAACCAATGCCAATGCTGCCGCTTATATACAGCTTAATGTAGATGGCGAGGTATACTCTGGCATCGGTACTTGTAGCAGTACGGTATCAGCCATGCTAAAAGGGGCGTTATCAGCTTTTGCTCAAGCGCTAAATACAGAAGCTGCTTGATGTTAAGTAGTCAGTGATATCACGCAAAATTCTGTATGCTAATAACGCCATCGCTCCTTGTCTTTAGCAAGTAAAGCGATGGCGTTATTTTTTGCTATAAATAGCTATGAAATTCCGACTATAGATTTATTAGCAATAGCATAATGTTACTTGTGTTTTTAGTGTCTAAGACTTACGCTAATGTATATATCAAAATATTATAATTAAAAGGTTAATTATGGAACCTATCTCATTTGCTTCATTCACGCTGGCATCTATTTTGGCCTCAATACCTGCGAATGGTGAGGCTATTACCAAGCCGACAATCACCACTCATATTAGTCCAGCCATTGCCGGACAGTGGGAAATAGACTTGGACAGTAGCGCTCCTTCTACTCACGCCATGATGACCAAGGAAGCGGAAGCTAACAAGTCTGCATCAAATAGTGCGCAACAGTCTAGCAGTGTAGAGCCTAAGGTGATGACGGGCATGGATGGCGGCGTACTGACTCAAAGTGAAGAGCGGGTTCTAAACATTAAACCAACTACTAGTAAAAACTTACTTGCGTCAGTTGGCAAGTCTAACCAGTGCCGTGAGCTATATAACTTTAGTGCGGATAATGAGATGTGGTCTGTCAGTGGCAAAGAGTGGACATACGGCCGCTATCTAGTCACCCACCGTGAAGAAGGACTGCCAGTGATTGCGATCAAGACCGTTTATGATAATAATGAAGTAGATTGTTCAGGCAATCAGATCGACCAGACTGATGAAGCGTTAATTGCATTTATCAATCATGATGGCAATCAGATGCAATGGTGCGCTGACCCTGATGGTAACGAATGCTTTATGAACTTCAACAGAGTGTTGCCATAATTAGAGATGTTCGTTGTACTTTACGTATAATTGACAGCTTATTGATGACATAAAAAAACCGCTATATTAATAGCGGCTTTTTTATGTGCTGTTTTAATTAAAGTCGCGACTAAATTTATTAAGTTTAGTGAGCTTTATAAGTATTTCAGCTTAAGAGTCTTTTTTTGCTTTATTCGCAGTCAGCAGCTCTCTTTCGAGATAGTGAATGTTTTGCGCTTCACGAGTAAAGTTATCATCCGCCAAAATTACATCACGATGCAAAGGTATATTGGTTTTGATGCCTTCGATAATCAGCTCATCAAGTGCATGTACTGTCTTAGCAATAGCTTGCTGACGAGTTTGACCGTGACAGATAAGCTTACCAATCAATGAATCATAATAGGTCGGTATCTCATAGCCAGGGTATAGATGAGAGTCAAAACGAATGCCAGAACCACTTGGCGTGAACAATTGACTGATAGTACCTGGGCAAGGCACAAAGGTCGCTGCATCTTCGGCATTGATACGACATTCGATCGCATGACCTTGGATCTCAATCTCGCTTTGACGATAAGACAGGCCGTAACCGGCAGCAATTTTGAGCTGTTCGACGACAACATCGATACCAGTAATCATCTCAGTCACTGGATGCTCAACCTGTACACGAGTGTTCATTTCAATAAAGAAAAACTCGTTATTTTCAAATAGAAACTCAAACGTACCAGCACCGCGATACTTAACAAGCTCGCACGCTTTTACGCACGCCTTTAAGATTGGCTCACGTACATCATCTGGGATGTCTGGCGCAGGTGCTTCTTCTAGTACTTTTTGATGGCGACGCTGTAATGAGCAATCACGATCATAGAGATGGATAGCATTACCATTACCATCGCCTAGTACCTGTACTTCTACGTGGCGCGGGTTTTGTAGATAGCGCTCCATATAGACAGTGTCATCACCGAACCAAAGCTCAGCTTCTTGTTTGGCCGCTTGTACCTGACCAATTAGTTCGTCAAAGCGTTCAACCACACGCATACCGCGTCCACCGCCGCCAGAAGCTGCTTTAATCAATAGTGGAAAGCCGATATTGCGAGCTTGCTCTTCAGCATTATGCAGGGTCACAGCGCCAACTGAACCAGGTACGGTTGGTACGCCAGCTTTTTTCATAGCGTTGATGGCAGAAACTTTATTGCCCATGAGGCGAATATGATCAGCGTTAGGACCAACGAAGGTCAATCCTGCTTCTTCTACTTGTTCAGCAAATTCGGCATTCTCAGACAAAAAGCCATAACCAGGATGGATAGCATCTGCACCAGTGATTTCAGCAGCGGTTAAGATGGTATTGATATCAAGGTAGCTTTGGTTAGCATTAGGCTTGCCAATACAAATTGCCTCATCAACAAAGCGCAAGTGCATCAAGTTGGCATCCGCAGTAGAGTAGACACCTACCGTTTCGATGCCTAGCGCTTTACAGGCGCGGACGATGCGCAGGGCAATTTCACCTCTGTTGGCAATGAGCAATTTTTTTATCATGGGTTCATCCTTGTCGAAGCGTCAGTCATTGACTGAGTTTCGATACATAGCATCAGGTTATTTAGCAGTGACGCGGTATATATACCAAAAGTCAGCCATAATGAAATAAAGTATGGCAAATATCGTTACGCTTTATAGCGTATGACAGGTTGACCGAACTGTACGACTTCAGAGTTATCTACCAAGATTTCGTCAACAATACCACTTTGAGTCGCTTCAAGCGGGTTCATGATTTTCATGGCTTCGATGATACCTAAAGTATCACCTGCCTGAACCTTTTGACCGACTTTCACAAATGGTGGATCATTAGGACTTGGTGCTGAATAGAAAACACCAACCATTGGTGAAGACTCAACGCTACCCGCTTTTTCTGCAGGTTTGCCTTCAACAGCGGCAGCAGGAGCAGCGCTCGCAGCCATCATAGTTGGCGCAGGCGCGTCATAGTGACGAGTTAAGCTAATATGCTCGTCGTCAGAACTGATTTCTAAATTAACCAGTTCACTTTCTTCCATAAGGGCGATGAGGGTGCGTATTTTTTCAATATCCATAGTTTTTATCTGGCCTTGTACTAAATTCGAGAAATAGTGTAACTAAATATTGTCTAATTAATTGCTAATGATACCTAGATTCAGGGCAATGAGCAATCAATGTACAGTTGTTAACTGAGAATTTTTACATATTTTGACGTAAGCCATCTTTTTAGTAAGAAAATATCTACGATTTTTCATAGTCTGTATGATCAAATAACGCTAACAATGATTATAAAATGCAATCCATAAGCAATTGGCTCAACCCCATAGTATAGTTAAGCGTTTTTGCTGATAGCGTAGACGCAAAGTAAGTAAAATAGATGATAAGAACAAACCTGTAATCAACGCCATCCAAAATCCTTGTGCGCCAACGTCAGTGAAACGCACCAGATAGACGCCAAGTGGTAGGGCCACTAACCAATAGCAGAAGAGCGTTACCCACATCGGTATGGTGGTATCTTGCATACCGCGCAATATACCAGCGACGTTAACTTGCCAGCCATCAAACAACTGATAAGCAAGTGCAAAGATAAGCAAATGCATAGACTGAGCTCTAACCTCTGGGTTATCCGTGAATGCTGCTGCCAGTTCTGGTCTGAATAGCCATATTCCAAGCATACAGGTCAAAGCGATCAATACGGTCCATACCAGTCCAGTAGCTTGCACTTGGCGCAGTGCCAATAGGTTTTTTTGACCAAATCGATTGGAGACCATGATAGTGAGCGCCATGGCGACAGATATCGGTATCATAAATAGCTGTGAGGTCACTGACAGCGCCACTTGATGCGATGCTGTTGCTAGCTCACCCAATGGACTGATAACGAGTGCGCCTAAGCTAAATAAACTGGCTTCAAAGAAGATAGAGATACCAATAGGAATACCAAGTTTCAACAGTTTTTTAATCTGTGTACGATTAGGGCTAGAGAAGCCATAAAAGAATCGCGTGCTCACAAATTCGCGACGGTTTGTGAAGCTAGTATAGGCAGCCAATAATAGGACATTTATCCATAACACCAATGCTGTCGCCACCCCGCAGCCTGCACCGCCCATTTCTGGCATGCCAAATAACCCATGAATAAAAATATAGTTCAAAGGAATATCTGCAAGCAGGCCAATGATACTAATGACTGTCACAGGCTCAGGACGACCCAATGCTTCACAATAACTGCGTAGTACGGCATATACAGCGAGCGCTGGGAAACCAAAGGACACGCCATGTAAATATTGCGTCGCTATCGGCTGAATGTTTTCTGGGACACCCATAATGCCAAGAACATTGGGAGCTAAATTAACAATGATAAAACCGATAATGCCAATAACACCTGCGGTCCATAGAGACTGCTGCGTGATATGCGGTACTTGGCCGTGCTGGTCTTGACCAATTGCTTCACCAATCAGAGGCGTGGTTGCGATAAGCACACCTGTGGCCAATAAAAACAATGGTAGCCAAATACCAGAGCCAACGGCTACCGCAGCCAAATCAAGCGCTGAGACTTGACCTGCCATGATGGCATCGACCACGCCAAGTGCGGCTTGGCAAAACTGAGTGATTAAGATAGGGAGGGCAAGTACGCCTAAACGTAAGCTATAGCTTTTAAAATCTTTGAAAGACAATGGAAAAACCATGGTAAGCAACTTTTTATTCTTTGCGGTAATTGTTATTAAGGTAGTTATTATTAATAAACAAACACTGCTATCAATCGACTAAGGTTGACGCAGCGAGGAGAGTAGTGCCGACGATAATACTCCGATAAATAATATGAGCAAGCTTATAATGTTGCATGAGTAGATAGGCAGAGTATGAAAATAAAAGTAAAGACACTAAAATAAAAATAACCCGTCGATCCAAGTAGTGGATTGACAGGTCATATACATAGTAAGATGGTAAAGAAGCCACACTATGATGTCAACGCTTTAGCACCGCTATGTAAGTATTAATCTTAGGTTTTTTGTACTCTATTTCATAGCCAATAGCCAATAGCCAATAGCCAATAGCCAATAGCCAATAGCCAATAGCTCAGAGATGATTTAATAAGTTTACTCCGGCAACAACTCAAGTGTCTCCACCATGTCCATAATTGCTCGCCAATGTTTGGGCTCTAATGGAATCACTGTTAACTGCTGACAGCCTTTCCTCAATAATAACGAGTCTTCCAAAGCTGGCAAAAACTTTAGCTCTGATAGTGGTAATACCTCTGTAAAAGCTTGCTCAAAAGTGAGATCGACCATATACCAGCGAGGTTCCTCTTCAGTCGCAATAGGATCATAATGACGGTGTTCAGGGTGAAACTGAGTAGGATCAGGATACCCTGCTGTAGTAACTGTCATAGTACCAGCGACTCCAGATGGCTTGGCGCTAGAGTGATAAAAGAATACTTTGTCACCAACTTTCATATCATCACGCATAAAATTACGTGCGCGGTAGTTGCGGACACCGTCCCAACCGTCGGTGCCCAAGCGCTGCAAATCTTCAATACCAAAAAATTTAGGGTTGGATTTCATTAACCAATACGCCATATATTTGTCCTTCGATTTTTTATTTATTTTTCAATTCGTTCTTAAAATTATCGAGGTTTTTATTAACTCACTTTCAAACTTGTCTTGAATAGTTTATCTTAAAAAAGCAAAGAGGACTCCACCTGACATTAGGGTGGAGGTGAATTTCGCATCACTGGCTAACCTCGCTGGTTCTGAATGTATTGCTTAATAATATCTAGTGGCGCACCGCCACAAGAGCTTGCAAAGTAGGAGCGTGACCAAAGCACAGGCTTGGAATAAGCTGCTCTTAAATCAATAAAATCACCCCTCATTCGTCTACTTGTGACTGACTTTAAGTTATTAACCAATTTGCTTAATTGCACCGTTGGCGGGTACTGGATAAGCATGTGGATATGATCTGCTCCACCGTTACATTCTTTTAATTCAGCATCAAAGCTCTTGCATACCTCAGTGACACACTCACTGAAATACTTATGATGCAGCTCACCTAAAACTTTTTTTCGGTACTTAGTAATAAAAACCAAATGAACGTGGAGATTAAAGGCAGCATGGCGGTTTTTATATATCTCACTCATTGTAATAAAAACTCTTAAATGCTAGTATTATAAGCATAATATCAAACACACACTCATTAATAAAGAACGCATTTATGAAAATCAACAAAGCGTATAAATTTAGGCTTGAGCCTAATGCAGAGCAGAAGATTGTTCTAAATAATCTTGTCGGCTCTGCACGTTTTGTTTGGAATCAAATGCTAGCGATCTCATTTGAGATGTTTGCTAAAGATGAGTTTATCAATGCCACCAACCTCGTTAATAAAATCATGGATCTAAAGAGCAACCCTGATTTCGAGTTCTTAAAAACCAGCTCAAACGCTGTATCCTTACAACAAAAAGTACGTGATCTTGCATCGGCTTGGTCACGTTTCTTTAATCCTAAAGTACATGCCAGATTGAAAGAAAATAAAAAGAAACCTCGCAAACCCAAGTTCTTTAAACTGGCTGATGGCACAGAAATTCAACGACGACCATTGATGCCACAATTTAAGCGCAAATCCGATGGGCGTGACTCAATTCGCTTGGTTCAGTTTGATAAATACTGTCGTATTGAAAGCAATCGAGTTAAACTACCAAATGGCATAGGTCTGGTGAAGTTTAGAAAATCGCAAGACATTATTGGCACGATTAAAAATGTCACCATTAGCAAGAAATCAGGTCGCTGGTATGTGTCGTTTGGCACAGAGCACGAGCTGACAGAGAACCCTCGTCACCCCTCTAAAAGCGCTATTGGCTTGGACGTGGGCATCAGTAAACTACTCACCACCTCAAACGGTGAATATATTAAACCTAAGAATAGCTTTAAAGCCAATCAACTCAAACTTGCCAAGCTGCAACGTGGTTTGGCGAAGAAAGTAAAATTCAGTGAAAACTGGAAAAAGCAAAACCGCAAGATTCAAAAACTCCACAGCCACATTGCCAATATCAGGCATGACTACTTGCACAAAGTCACCACCAGCATCAGCAAAAGCCACGCCATGATTGCTTGTGAGGATTTAAATGTCGCTAATATGTCGAAATCAGCCAGCGGTACGGTGGAGAACAAAGGTCGTCATGTCAAAGCCAAGTCAGGATTAAATAAATCCATCCTAGATCAAGGCTGGGGCATGATGGTCAATATGCTTGAGTACAAGCAGCAATGGCGCGGTGGGTTACTGATTAAGGTAAACCCACGATACACTAGCCAAACCTGCTCTGAATGCCAGCATATCGCTGTCGATAACAGACAAACTCAGTCAAAATTTGAGTGCGTCAAATGTAGGTATGTTGCGAACGCTGATTTTAATGCGGCTCGTAATATATTAGCGGCAGGACATGCCGTTTTGTCTGCGGAGGGAGGATGCAGTAAAGGTCGCCCGTTGAAACAGAAAGCAAGCGACCTTCGTGAGAAAGTCGCCTAAGAGCATCTGCTTTTAGAATCCCCCACTTGAGCTTCGCGAAAGTGGTGGGAGTATGTCAACCTAGCGTTACTTTTGATATCGATCATTATTGCTCACTACAAAATAAGTTTATTTATGCCTAAAGTGAATACAGACAGTATGCCAAACGATCTGAATACGTTAAGTCTTACTGAACCAACGACGGATACTATCGCGGTAGACGTGACCGACATTCCATTGTCTCTTTACATTCATATCCCGTGGTGTGTGAAGAAATGTCCTTATTGCGATTTTAATTCGCATGAGCTACCGATAGACAGTGAGCTATCCATGTATGAGGAATACGTCGATGCATTATTGTTAGACGCCGCAATGCAGCAACCTTTAACTCAGGGCCGAGAGATTGGTTCGATATTTATCGGTGGTGGTACGCCGTCTCTATTACCCATTGCTCAGTATCAGCGATTGTTTACTGGGTTGCGTACATGTTTTGAATTTGCAGAAGACATCGAAATCACGATGGAGGCCAATCCCGGCACGCTTGAGCATGCACCATTTGCTCAGTATTTAGAGGTTGGTATCAATCGTTTGTCTATCGGCGTACAGAGCTTTGCCGCTGACAAGCTAAAGGTACTTGGGCGTATCCATGATCCTGTACAAGCGTTATCAGCAATTCGCGCTGCCAAAGCGGCTGGATTTGCACGGGTCAACGTCGACCTGATGCACGGTCTACCGCAGCAAACCATGAATGAAGCGCTAGAAGATATCCAAATGGCGCATGATGCTGGTGCAACGCATATCTCTTGGTATCAACTAACTATTGAGCCAAATACCGTGTTTTACCGTAGCCAGCCTATTTTACCCGATGAAGACAATTTGGCAGATATTGAACAAGCAGGTCAGTCGCTATTGCAGCAATTAGGTTATAGCAATTATGAGGTATCAGCATGGGCAGGTGCGTTAGACAAACCATGTCGTCATAATATCAACTATTGGCAGTTTGGCGACTATTTAGCCATTGGCGCTGGAGCTCATGGTAAGGTGACGATTGGTCGTGATGATAGCAATTCATCAGACGTAAAAGATAAAATGGAAGAGGGCTTATTAGTAGAGTCAGGTATTTATCGTTTTAGTAAATCACGTTTGCCAAAAGATTATGTAGTAATAAATCCAGATACCACAGAGATGTCTGATATACGGCAAATCACACCAAAAATGGTTGGCTGGCAAGCGATTGATCAAGAAGAATTGGTGAGCGAGTTTATGCTAAACGCACTGCGCTTACATGGCGGTGTCGCTTGGTCACTGTTTGAAAAGAGAACTGGATTAACGCTTGATAGTATTGCTGAACAAGTAAACAGTTTGGTCAAACAAGGATTGTTGGTAGATAGCGATACGCAGTTGCAACCGACCGTATTAGGTCAGCGTTATCTCAATCAGATATTACGCGCGTTTTTATAAAATCGTGCTTGAGTAATTGTTTAACAGCAGCGAAGTAAGAACACAAAAAAGACTTATCAAATGAATGATAAGCCTTTTTAAAAATCTAAAAAAAGTAGACCTTAGATTTTATCTTGTACGTCTTGTGCGCCGCCAGTTACAGCATTTCCGGCGCTTGATACGTCTTGGCCAAGGCCTTTAAACGTGTTGCAACCAGTTAAAACGAACATAGCAGTTAAAGATGCGATGATTACTTTTTTCATAATAGTATTCCCAAAAATAAATGAGTGATTATAAGTAACAACAGTGATGCTAAGCATCGTGCTCAAGATTCACTGAAGAGGTATTGGATGAGACAGTCATACATAAATGCTATCGCGTTATCCATTACAGACATCATAATGAAAGTTAAAAACGCTGCACAGTATCAAAATGTAATTATTGGCAGTAAACTGTAACTTTCAATTACCTACCGTCCATAAACTTAAATAATAGAGTGCTGAATATTTTTGGAGTAAGAATGACCATCCATATTGTGCTAGTAGCACCAAAAATGCCGAGTAACACTGGAAATATTATTCGACTGTGTGCCAATAGCGGGGCACAGCTGCATTTAGTAAGACCGTTAGGGTTTGAGCTTGATGATAAAAAGCTACGCCGTGCAGGTCTTGATTATCATGAATATGCTCATTTGCAAGTGCATGATGATTGGACGGCTGCGAGACAAGCTCTAAAAGCCGCCGATTGCCATGTCGTTACCGCATTGACAACCAAGCTAAGCAAACCATTCTACGATTATGACTTTGGTAAGCACTCGGACTCTGAAGCATCTGATAAGGCTGCTATGCCCAATATCGCGCTGGTTTTCGGTTCTGAGACAGCAGGTTTGGCAGATGATATACGTGAAGATATCGGTGCTGATAATTGGCTAAGACTACCCATGCTAGCTGACTCTCGTAGTTTGAACTTATCAAATAGCGTAGCCATTTGTCTGTACGAGATATGGCGACAGCAAGGATTTTCAGGCGATGAAGGTCGTAGTATTGGGTATGAGACATTGACAGTCTATGACCCAAAATAGCTATGTGTTTAAACAATAGCTATAGATTTAAAAGTATTTGCGTACTTAATGAGCAGTTATACACTGCTCATTAATCTATGATAAATTTCTAGTGCGCTATCGATTGTATCTTATCGACTATAAAGCACTTATAAACAGTTTGGTGGTTTGGGTAGTCCTGCTAAGCGATTGACATGACGCGCGACCAAACCTGTATTAAACAATTGCTGTAGCTTTTGATTGCTAATATCGAGTTCTGGCAAAGTCTTTTGTAGCCATTTGATTAATGGACGGGTTGCTGGCGCGTGATTAAATTTGTCAAAAAACGCGCGCACTTGTTGCAAAATTTCTAAATGCTCATCGCTCAGATTAACCTCTAACGTGTCTGCCAATTGCTGTGCGATAGCAGGTGTCCAAATCGTATGGTCACACAGATGGCCGTCTTGATCTAGTTCGATATCAGCCGCTGATAATGCAGCGTTGTGAGTGGTCATGTCATTATTCATAAGGCAATCGTTACCACTTTGTCAATCTGACTGCTCTGAGTCAGATTGACCCATTCTGCGTCGGTTAAAATAGCAGTCAACTTAGTCTCTAAATTAAGCTTGCCAGTTGTATTTGCTGTTAGCTGTGCGATGTCATCTGCTAATGCGTAAATACCAGCAATACCATCTATATCGCTATCATTTAAATAAGCATTGAGCCAATCGATAAAAGCAGGAGTGCTGCCAAGCAGAAGGATGCTGTCGCCCGTGCGCCAAGTGCGAGACATCTCTTCGGTGCTGCGTCTAAGGGTAGCCATCGTGCTATGCAATTGATATAAAGTTGCCATAAAGGTATCCGATTACGTGCTTTATTATTTTATAAATCTAAGTTATATAGCGATTTAAAAGGTAAGTATCTGCTCAAAGTCTTGCGAGTTAATAACCTCTGGCACAAGTGTGAGCTGTGATGCCAGATCTGTCGGCAACATACCGGTGACCCAGCCACTAAAGACGTCATCGGGTAGCCAAGCTGCGGGCATATCGTAAAGCTCAAGTGACTGAATCATGCCATGTAGCCGCGAGTCAGATTGCATCAATAATCCAAAGACCGGCGCATCTAAGAACAATTGCACCTCATGACCAAATGTCGCTAAAGTTAGCGCAAGCGCACAACCTTCGTAGCTTACTGCTTCAGTGGGCGTGTGCAGCTGAATTAATAATCTCATTATGTATTCCTAAAAATAGTTACCGCTACCAGTGATCTCAATAGACAAACTATCAAACGACATGCTATCAAAACTGTATCAAACGACTGTCATCTTGCATCATCATCGCAAGCTCACTGAGTCCCACTAAGGTAAACCCTGTCGCAAGATTGGCACCGTCAAGCTGATGGCGTGAGCTGTTGTCTACATCACTCACGCCGCGGCTAAGGGCTGTACTGACACAGACAGGTAGGAGTAATTGATACTGCTCAGCCAATGACTGCCATTCTTTGGTCAAGTCTAATTGATCGGCTGACTGCCAACGCAATCGATTGGCTATGTGAGCCGAGTCGCCATAAAAGAAGACATTGAGCAGGGGTTGTTCAGAGGTAGCATTATCGCTGCTGCCTGTACCTGTACTATTAGTGTCATTGTTATCAATATCATGACTATTCGCTGCGCCATTCAGGTAAGCGCGTGCATAGCGTAACGCCAAGTGTGCGAATGGGTGACTAGGGTCAGCAGTAATCAGTAGTAACGGGGGAGTGGTCGTCATAGGGCGCGGTATCACATATTGTAAATAAGAGTTTAAAAATTATGGCCGAGTTGCTATAAATGCTTTGTATAAAGTAATTTGGTCGTTATTATTATAGTGCTTGTGTGCAAATTTGCGTGACAGAAAACAGAATTTATACTGATAATGCGACGTACAGCGGATCATACTGTCACATCAAATATCGTTATGTCATAAAAGAGCGGTGCGTCGTCTCTATCAAAGATGTTTATGCTAACATAAAGCGCCGCAAACCAAATAGAGTCACTGTTATTTAACGTGGTTTTATCTCAAGTATAGGCACACTGAGTATTATTATCTGATGCTGTGACTGCCTCGTAAGAAAAAACAATAAACTTATGAGCTAGGTTCACGTAGTCTTACCATTCTATGTAAGGAGTTTTTGTCACTATGTTACCTGCTATGCCCTCACGTGTGAACAATGGTACAGATTATCAGCCTACCGTAGAACAACTGCAAGTCCTGCAGACAGCGAGCGAATTTGCTTATCAGATTTGGGAAAGTCGGACCGTTTCATGTCAGACGTTTTTGCGTAGCTATCCATTGAATAGTACGCTGACCCGCCAGCAAATCGATGATCTGATACAAGATTATACGTTAGATGAGAACTATCAACTCGCTGACGAAACCAAGGTCATGAGTGGTTTGCGTCACTTGCGCACGCTACTGATGATGCGTTGGATTTGGCAAGATGCTTTGCAGACGATCAGTCTGGAGCAGCTGACCGATGAGTTGTCTGAATTTGCAGATGGCTGTATCTCTTTTGCTAAAGATTATACCTATCAGCACTTGGTTTCTAGATATGGCGAGCCGACCTTTATCAATGAACAAGGCAATATACAAGTCGATGATATGGCAATCATGGCCATGGGTAAACTTGGTGCGCAAGAGCTGAATTTATCAAGTGATATTGATCTAATCTTTATACATCAAGCGCGCGGCGAGACCAATGGCAATAAAGCAAAAGGCACACGTAGCATAGATAACAAACGCTTTATGACCAGATTGGGCCAAGGCATTATTAAACTGCTTGATAACAAGACCGCTGACGGTTTTGTCTTTCGAGTAGATATGCGCTTACGTCCATGGGGTGATGGAAGTGATTTGGCCATTCATCTATCCGCATTACAAAAGTACTTTACGATGCATGGGCGTGCATGGGAGCGTTTTGCTTGGTTAAAAGCACGCGTGGTCGGACAAATAGACCAGCCATTTTATGAAGAGATACAAGCGCTGATTAAGCCATTTGTGTTTCGTTATTACGTGGACTACAGTGCGTTTTCAGCATTGAGAGAAATGAAGTCTCTTATTCAAAACCAAGTTGCACAGCGTGAAGACTTGGACAATATCAAGCTTGGTGCGGGCGGTATTAGAGATATCGAGTTTATCGTACAGGCCTTTCAGCTTATCTATGGTGGCCGGCATCCACAGCTGCAAATCAAACCTTGCTTGCAAGCGATGCAAGTATTGTGTGAGCTTGGCTATCTGGAGCATTCAACTTACGAGCAGCTACAGGCAGCGTATCGGTTCTTACGCCGGCTTGAGCATGCTATTCAAGCGATTAATGACCAACAGACCCAGCGCTTACCACACGATGAGCAGTGGCAGCATAATCTAGCAGTGACGCTGAATTTTGAAAACTGGCATGCCTTATTAGATCAGCTTAATCGTCATCGCGAGAGTGTCAATGTGCCGTTTGAGCGTATGGTCACTGAGCGCCAAGTACCTGACAACGAAGATACCGATCTAGAACCAGAGCACTTAGATGAGCAAATCGCCCGTTTAAAAGAAGTGCTGACGGAAGAAAATCGCGAGGTACTACAGAATTTTTGGCAATCAAAAATGGTGGCTAACTTAAGTGATGAGGCCAGAGAGCGTTTAGACGACGCATATCCTGTCATTGTCCATGCGTTGTTAGCGCATCAAGAACAGCAGCAACTTGCCAATACTGCTTTACCGAGATTGATCTCACTGCTTGAAGCGATTTGTCGCCGTTCTATTTACTTGGTCATGATTGCTGAAAACCCCAATGCAACGATTGAGCTGATTCCAATGCTATCTGCCAGCCCATGGATCGCAAAAGAGTTGGCTCAGTATCCCGTGTTATTGGATACATTTTTGCAGCAGCGTTATCGCCATCTGCCAGATAAGCGTGAGCTGCGCGATATCTTGCGTCAACAGTTGCTACGCGTCGAGCCAAACGATGAAGAAGAGCTATTGAGCGTCCTACGTCTGTTCAAAAAGAATCAAGTGTTGGCGGTTGCTGCTAGCGATGTATTGGCTGAACGCCCGATTATGAAAGTGTCAGATTCATTGACTTATATCGCTGAAGTGGTACTAGAAGCGGCATTGGAGCGTGCTTTTGCAGAGATTGTTAACCGTTATGGGTATCCTATTGGCCAAGATGGCGATCCGGTCACTGAAGCGGACTGCGGCTTTGCGATTATCGGTTATGGCAAGCTTGGTGGCTTAGAGTTATCGTATTCTTCAGATTTGGACTTGGTATTCCTACACAAGATAAAAGAGCAGGGCATGACCACTGGTGAAAAATCAGTCAGTGGCATGAAGTTTGCCGCGCGTCTTGTACAAAAACTGATGAATTATCTCAATACTCAAACCCGTGATGGCCGTGCCTATGAGATTGATATGCGTCTGCGACCCTCAGGAAATGCTGGCATGATGGTAGTGTCTTGTCATGCATTTGAAACCTATCAAATGGATAAAGCATGGTCATGGGAGCATCAAGCGTTGGTACGTGCTCGTGCGATTTGTGGAGACAGACGAGTCACTGCACGCTTCTGTGATATTCGCCGCGATGTCTTGTCGTTGCCACGGACACTGGATCAAGTACGTAGTGAAGTTACTAGCATGCGTATCAAAATGCAAAAGCATCTAGGCACGAGCCAATGGCAGCAGGAAGCGGGCAAATTTCATCTTAAGCAAGATGCAGGCGGTATTGTAGACATTGAGTTCTTAGCACAGTTTGCCGTATTGGCCTACTCGCATGAATATCCGAGTTTGACCAAATGGAGCGATAATGTGCGAATTTTTGCAGAAGTTGCCTTGCTTGGTATTTGGGATGACCAAGTCTGTCAGGATTTGACCGATGCCTATCTAAGAATACGTGCTGCCACGCATCAATTGGCACTATCAGAGCAGTCTTTGCTCGTTGATGAGTCATTGTGGCAGGAGACGCGAGCGTTAGTACAGTCACAATGGCAGCATCTTATGGGTGTGGAGACAGACGACGAGTAATATCGTAACTTGTATGATTAAGGCCTTGCCGATAGTCCAAGAGACGCTTAAACTGTAAGGCCTTGTGATAATTAAAAAGCGTAATTAAAAACTATAGGGTCTCAAACCAAAAGATTTCATTTGCCAATACGGCCAGTGATATAATCGGTCACACATCATCTTAATACTGTTAGCTGTTCGTCATAATCAAGCTGTGCTTTAAGCAATAAAAATGGGCACTGCGGTGTTATCATACGATGTTGATCACTACTGTTAAATAAAACCTACCTAAAAAAAGTTAGACGTCAGTGCTAGCATAAGGATTATAAAATGAATATGGCAACACAAGATGGTAAGCTTTGGATGAATGGCACAATGATCGAACAGCCAGATGCTAAAGTTCATGTGCTTACCCATAGCTTGCATTATGGCATGGCTGTGTTTGAAGGCGTGCGTGCTTACCAAACCGCTGATAACCGCACGGCTATTTTTCGCTTAAAGGAACACACTGAACGTCTACTTGGTTCGGCAAAAATCTTTCAAATGGACGTACCGTTTGATGCGGCCACTCTAGAGCAAGCACATAAAGATGTGGTAAAGCAAAACAACTTGGCAGAAGCCTATATTCGTCCGCTTATTTGGGTAGGTGCAGAAAAGCTTGGCTTATCTTCACGTGACAATAGCATCAATGCTATGGTTGCTGCATGGCACTGGGGTGCATATCTTGGTGAGGAAGGTATCAAAAATGGTATCCGTGTAAAAACCTCTTCATTTACGCATCATATGCCAAATGTCACTATGTGTAAGGCAAAAGCTTCAAGCAACTATCCTGTGTCTATCATGGCCAACCAAGAAGTGACGCGTAATGGTTATGACGAAGCTATCTTGATGGATCCGCAAGGGTATGTGTGTCAAGGTGCTGGCGAGAACTTATTCTTGGTAAAAGATGGCGTGCTACATACGCCAGATTTAGCGGGCGGTGCACTTGATGGTATCACTCGTCGTACTATCCTTCAGTTCGCGGCTGATCTAGACATCAAAGTCGTTGAACGCCGTATCACTCGTGATGAGTTCTACTTAGCAGACGAGATATTTATGACAGGTACCGCTGCTGAAGTGACACCTATCCGCGAATACGATGATCGTACTATCGGGAATGGCGGCCGAGGACCATTGACTGAGAAACTCCAAACCCTATACTTTGATGTGGTTCATGGTCGTAACGAGCAATATATGGATTGGTTAAGCTTTATTGACTAATAAAGTCGTTAGTTTAAAGACCAAAAAGGCTGAACATAATTGTTCAGTCTTTTTTTTATGCTAATATAGCCATCATATTTATTCTTAAGATTAAAGTGAGCAGTCCATGCCAATAGATTCTAGTACAGCAGATAATAACAATATCAAACAAATTATTTGTATTAAATGGGGTACAAAGTACGGGGCTGATTACGCCAATAAACTGTATGGCATGGTATCTCGCAATATCACGCCACCGTTTCGCTTCGTCTGTTTTACCGATGATACCACCGATGTACGTCCAGAAATCGAATGCCAAGAGTTGCCACCATTAGATGTCACCATGCCAACCAACACACTTGGCAAGTGGCCAAAATCACGTTTGTGGGGTGAGAAGTTAGGTGATTTGACAGGGACAGTATTATTTGTAGATTTGGATGTGATTATAGTAGATAGCCTCGATCCTTTCTTTGAATACGGCGAGCCGGACGATGTTATTTTATCTTATAACCCAAGTAACCCGCTAGAGCGCCTCGGCCAGACTTCTTGCTTCCGCTTTCAGGTAGGGTCGCTTGTCTCACTACAAGAAAAATTCAAAGCCGATCCGCAAGGTATCGCTGATGAATATCGTTTTGAGCAGCGTTTTGTGACTCGTAATGCGCCAGGTGGTGTCAAGCTGTTTCCAAAAGCATGGGTTGCGCACTTTAGACGCAAATGTCGCCAACCATTTCCGCTTAACTACATCAAAGAACCGAAGATTCCTAAAGGCGCTCGTATTGTCATTTTCCCAGGTGATTTGTATCCTACGCATGCTATTGAAGGCAGATACAATAAAAACGCCGCCAATAATGCTAAAGACCATCTAAAAAGACTTACTGAGCCTAAAAACTTGAAACGCCCATTGCGCCATTTGCGTCATTTTATCTTACCAGTAGGGTGGATTGAAAAGTACTGGAAAGAATAGATTTAACTTTATAGTTATTACCATATTAGCAAACGTTAGTATTGATGCTTTCTATCTTTATATTCGTGAAGATAGAAGCATGACCCAGTGAATGGATAGAATTATGAAAACAAATGATACCATCAGAGTCTTTGTTGGCTGTGACCCAAATAACTGTGATTTAGAGCAGATGATGGTTCTAGATTATAGTATTCATAAACATACTAGTATGCCAGTGGAAATAGTATGGATGCAGTTATCGCGCGATCCGGATAGCTACTGGTATTCAAATCCTGAGACTGGTAAGGGCTGGGATACTACTAAGTGGTCAACGCCTTTTTCTGGTTTTAGATGGGCGATTCCAGAGTATTGCAATTACTCTGGACGTGCGATCTATATGGACGCTGATGTTGTTATTTTAGACGATCTAGCAAAGCTATGGCAGCATCCTATCAAAGGACAGTCTATAGTAGCCGCTAAAGCAAATGCCGATATGACTCGTCTATGTACCTGTGTTTGGGATTGCGATGCTGCAAAAAATGTGGTTTTGCCTATTGAGAAACTTAAAAAAGATCCCAAAAGTCACAAAGAAATGATGGCTTTGTTTAAGAAAAATACGCAACTGATTGAGCCTTATCAAAATAGCTATAACTGTATCGATGGTGAAGACTTAGCAATAGAACAAATCAAAATTTTGCATTATTCGGATATGGGCACACAATTCAGCCATAAGTACTCCTTACCTAGAGTGAGTGAGGAAGGGATTGAGCATTGGTTTGATGGTGAAGTATTACCACATCCAAGACAGGATTTGGTCGATCTTTTCGATACCTACTATAATGAAGCGCTTACTGCTGGATATGATTTAGAAAGTTATCGAATTGAGCCATTTGGTAGTTTTCCAAAAAAATCACAACAAGGATATATAGGCAATAAAGTGACTCGACCAAAGGCTTCTAAATCACTATTTGCAAAATTATTTAAACGTTGATTCATTTAATATAATAATATTTCACACATTAAATGAATAGAAATTCATCCATAGGTTGTCGTTTATGAAGCAGGATAAAAAAGTAGCGTTGCTCGCTATTAATTGTTTACAAGGTGGAGGGGCAGAGCGAGTCGTTCTTACTTTGGGGCAGGGGTTTTACGAATTAGGATACGAAGTACATATTTTAAGATTCAAACCACGGGTTGAATATGATCTTAATCCAAACCTTATTTATCATGTGCTCAAATTCAAACCCTACAAGATGATACCAGGAACACAGCGTCGCGATAAATTTTTCGCTCATGCGGTAGATCGTTATGTCAAAAAAAATATCGGACAGCCTGATATCATTTTGTCTAATCTTGATCGTTCAGACAGTATTTTTAGCTACAGTAGCCTGCCGAACATCATTTACGTGATTCATAATACTTTGTCATTACTGTATAAGTTTGCAAAAACAGATGTTGGTCATCAGAGAAAAGAAAACTTTACGAGAATTTATTCCAAAAATCCTTGTGCCTGTGTCAGTAACGGAGTAGAAAAGGATTTTGTAGAAAACTTTGGTCATGTTACCTCAACTACAGCAATACATAATCCTATTGATAGAGATGGTATTCAAAAGTTAGCTGATGCTTTCATTCCAGAATATCAAAATTATATTATTCACGTTGGCAGTTTTAAAGAAGCAAAGCGTCATGATGTGCTATTGAGAGCTTACGCGAAGACAGATCAGTCTTTGCCGTTGCTTCTTTTGGGTAAAGGGAAGCTTCAAAGCAATACAGAGGCGCTGGTATCAGAGCTCAATCTAGAAGATAAAGTTGTCTTTTTAGGTTTCCATGAAAACCCTTTTCCGTATATAAAGCATGCGAAATTTAAAGTATTGACTTCTGATTGGGAAGGTTTTGCTTTAGTGATTGCAGAGTCTTTAGTGTTAGGAACACCAGTTATCAGTACTGACTGCCAATCCGGGCCAAGTGAGTTGTTACCTCAAAAAAACCTAATGCCTATGAGAGACATAGATGCTATTGCAGCTAAATTAAGCCTAGCTATGAAAGATCCAGAGCAATTCCACTCTGAATTTAGCGAAGCACTCCTTCCTGTCACAATAGCCAAGAAGTATATTGAATTTGCATCGAATGTTAAGAATATAGATAAAAGGTCTTAATCTAACCACCATTTGGACCAATCATCTCTATGCAATTGCCGTAGAGTAGCGAAAGCACTCTGGTTATTCTGTAGTTTTTCGAATACAGCAAGCAGTATAGTCGTAGCCAATTTATCGACTTTCTGAAATTTATTATAGCGTTTACGCATATTTCTTAAGCTATCATCGGTACCAATACGGAAATAAGTAAGCCCATCGTATAGAGGCAAATCGCCGGCATAAAGTATGTCGGTTTTTTCGTTTAATAACGGCATAGGTTCAGCATTAGTGCTCAGTTGTAAAAAGTTTTTGGTCTCATGAACCCTTAAGGTATTCATTAGAGTGATGACATTCATCAAAATAGCAGCTCTAATACTGTTATTTGAGTGATCAATGAAAGTATCGCAGGCTGAAACAATCCAGCGCAGCGAAAGATGCTCTAATAAATAGTCGCTTTCTGACTCCCAAAGCCTCTCAAATTCAGCAAAAGTTTTATCTATTTTGTATTTGCGGCGCATCAATATGATAAGCGTATTGTGATAAAAGCAGAGCTCAGAATCTCCTAATGATTGATACTTTAAATTATTTAAGTGGATTTCTAAGTCTGTACTTTTACGCTCATCTGTCAGTGATTCAAGATCACACGATGACTCGGTGATTATTGTCGTTTTCATCTCATCAAAGCTTTTACCATCATAGTTTTTGACAATCTTACCCGCATTCAATCTTTTTTCACTTAGAAATATCAATAGCAGTTTTCTTTGCCAGTTTGAAGGTGTAGTCATGTCACTAAAATCCTTTGAACAAGTATGATGCAATTAGAGCTTAAACGTCTGTCGAAAAAATTGATACCAAAGTGGTTTATGAAATACTTTTGTTTAAACTGAATAGTATTGCTTGTACCATTCGACAAATTTTTTGATTCCATCTTCGATACTGGTATCAGGTTTGAAATCAATATCATCTACTAGCTCGTCTATATCTGCATAAGTAATAGGCACATCACCTGCTTGCATCGGCAATAAATTCTCTTGCGCTTTTTTGCCACAAGCGTTTTCGATGGCAGTGATAAAACGGCGTAAAGTCACTGGTTGGTTATTGCCAATGTTATATATTTTATAAGGGGCGGTCGCTGTAGTGATAGTAGAGTATTGAGGAGAGGGGGCTTTATCTATTATTCGAATGATACCTTTTACAATATCATCAATATAGGTAAAGTCACGCTGCATATCGCCATTATTGAAGACATTGATTGGATCACCAGCTAGAATTTTTTTGGTAAAAGAAAAATAGGCCATATCAGGTCGACCATAAGGACCGTAAACGGTAAAAAACCTTAATCCTGTCGTAGGGATATTATATAAATGGCTGTAGCTATGCGCCATGAGCTCGTTTGATTTTTTGGTGGCTGCATATAAGCTGATAGGAAAATCAACACAATCAGCAGTGGTAAATGGCTGCTTTATATTCATACCATAAACAGAGCTAGAGCTTGCGTAGATTAAGTGCTTAATATCGTGGTGACGACAGCCTTCTAGAATATTAACAAAGCCAACCACATTTGAGTCGATATACGCGTTAGGGTTTTCGATAGAATAGCGCACACCTGCTTGGGCACCTAAATTAACAACTGTATCAAATTGATAGGTTGCAAAAAGCTCAGATATGGCTTCACGATCAGCCAGATCTAACTTAATAAATGTAAAAATTTCTGGATCTGATATCTCACCTAATATTCTCAAACGCGCTTCTTTTAGATCTGTATCATAATAGTCGTTGATATTGTCGATACCAACGATACAGTAATCCCTAGCAGATAGATCTGTTTCTAGTATCGCCTTGATTAAATGAAAACCAATAAAACCTGCCGCACCAGTGACCAGTATTTTCATTAGTCGCTCCCAAACAGATCGCGAGTGAATACTTTGTCTGCGACATCTTTTATATCGTCAGATAGGCGGTTTGCGACAATGACATCACTCACTGATTTAAAGGTTTCTAAATCTTGAATCACACGCGAATTAAAGAAATTGTCTTCTTTTAGCACAGGTTCGTAGACAACAACCTCGATACCTTTTGCCTTGATACGTTTCATGATGCCTTGTATGGCAGATGCTCTAAAGTTATCTGACCCACTTTTCATTACTAGGCGATGTATTCCCACGATTTTTGGCTGTCTTTCGATGATTTTATCGGCAATAAAGTCTTTGCGGGTTCTATTAGAATCGACAATGGCTTTTATCAGGTTGCTTGGCACTTCATCGTAATTTGCTAATAACTGCTTAGTATCTTTGGGCAGACAGTAGCCGCCATAGCCAAAGGAAGGGTTATTATAATGATCACCAATACGCGGGTCTAACCCAATACCTTCTATAATCTGTTTGGTTTCGAGCCCAAATGTTTGAGCGTAAGTATCAAGCTCATTAAAATAGGCCACGCGCATTGCTAAATAAGTATTAGAAAACAGCTTGATTGCCTCAGCTTCAGTGGGCTTTACAAATAGTAGCGGTACGTCCTTTTTGATTGCACCTTCAAGGAGTAAGTTAGCGAATAATTGAGCCCGTTCTGACTGTTCACCTACAATGATTCGAGAAGGGTAAAGGTTGTCATGTAGCGCTTTACCTTCTCGCAGAAATTCGGGTGAAAAGATAATACGGTCAGTTGCATAACGCTCTCTAATACTAGCCGTATATCCTACTGGTACGGTAGACTTTATAATAATGGTTGCTTGTTGATTGACCAAAAGTACTTGCTCAATCACTGCTTCTACCGTTGATGTATTGAAGTAATTGGTCTTGGCATCATAATCAGTTGGTGTCGCCACAATAATAAAATCAGCGCCTTCATAGGCCGCCGACGCATCAAGTGTCGCAGAAAAGTTGAGATTTTTATTTGATAAAAAGTCTTCAATATCTTCATCTTCAATAGGGGATTGTTGGGCATTCAATAAATCGATTTTTTCAGGAACAATGTCGACAGCGACGACTTCGTTATGCTGTGCCAATAGCATTGCATTTGATAAGCCTACGTAGCCTGTACCTACTACTGCTATTTTCATAATATATCCAATTAATGTTTATGCTTTGATGGATCTAATCCGAAATTGGTTTGTGCTAAATATGATTCAAAATAATGATACTGTGTCAGCTCAGCTAGCTAGTGTTCCCGTCATAGAAGCGGGGAGATACGCTAAAAATTTATGCTTCATAGCTTGGCTAATTTTTTTGTGTAAATCTGATTCAAGAAGGTCTAGGCTTTGGATACAACCGTACTTGATAGATTTATCTTCTAAGGCAGTAATAAAATCCTCGACACTACTTCCATTTTTTAGATAGTTGACAGAGGTATCGGGTTTTAGATGCGCTTCATCCTTTTGAATTTTCAGATGATTCATCAGGGTTATTGGGTTCACCTGCGCCACATCTCTAAATTTATATCTAATCTGCTCTGTCAGTAGCTGAGGATGGTTTAGTAAATAATCTTTCAATATGTTCCTATCGACGATATGAGGATAGTGATGAATTTCAAAAAATTGATCCATACCAAGTATTTTGGCACTTAGCATTTGGGCGATAGTATGCCTTGGCTGAATCGGTGTTCCAAACAATTTAAAGCGCGATTTTCGGAAATTAAGCTTAGCATTTAATGCCGCACTTTTACGCCAGTGGCCGTGAATGTTTAGCTTTTTACCGTCTAAAAAGTCATCTATTTTTACTGGTTGGTTAAAAAAGAAATCATCATTCATATAGATGAAGTAATCAGACAGCCCCCCAATATTCCATATCATCGACTCAATCGATCGGGTATTAAACGTAGGCAAAAACTGCTCGTAACCCGAAAATATCTCCTTATGATCAACGATGCGTATTTTATCTGCTGAGCAAATACCTTGCTTGGCAAACTCATCGACGAACGCTGGCTTTTGTTGATCTGTGACGATATATATATGACGACAAAAAGGCACATATTTGATGATAGAAGCAATATTATAATATATCTCATCGTCGCTAGCGAAACGCGTGTCAGTTATGGCATCAGATGCCACTTCTTTACTTGGCTTGTACTGTTCTCGCTTTTGTTTGAGTATAGGGTCTGCACCATCTACCCAAGCAATGACGATGTCTAATGTGTTTTCACTAGGCTGCTTCATAACTGATCCTGCTCTCATCGGATATGCATCTATTTTAGTAGCGATATTAGATCAGCCATGATATTTGCTGATGCGATTATTAACAAGGTTTAATCGATTTAGATAGTTAGACTAATTATAATTTTTATAGAGATACCGTTAAATCCTGCTCGTACTTTACTGAGTAAATGCCGAGCACCAGCGGTAGGTGAGACTAGCATATAAAGTTAGAACGCTGCAATAATTATGACCATAGATGCATTCATTTGGCTAACCTATCATGCCTATACCGTTAAAAAGCCAAGCTGAGACACCAATGCCACCTATTATTCTATTTATTTTAAAAGCGCTTGAAGGTCGCGGTGCTGAGCGTATGGTTGCGACGTTGGCAAGCACTTATGCAGATATGGGCTATCGTACTCATATTCTATGTTTGGAAGCGACGCAAGATATGCTACTAGACGCTCGTGTGCAATATCACATCGTGCCATATGATGAGGTGTTTTCTGAGCAGAATCTCGACCCAGAATCTACGCAAGCACAAGCCTACGAATCAGTCGCTAAGCGTATTGACACTTACGTGCTTAGCCAAATAGGGAAGCCAGATTTGATACTGGCTAATATCTATAAAATAAACTGGATGATGGCATATAGCCAGTTGCCAAACATCGTAAATGTACTGCATACGGCGCTATCTAAGCAGTTCCAAAACCAGTTATTAGAGTCGCCAGTACAGACTATAAATCATTTGAAACTGGTCTATGGCGCTCATCCTTGTAGCTGTGTGAGTAAGGGTGCACACCAAGATTTGATTGCTCTTATAGGAAATATCACCAAAACCACAACAATCTATAATCCTTGTGATGCTACTGGTATAAAGACCAAAGCAGCAGCATCTAGCCATCTTGAACATTTCGGATTAGTAGATAAAGAGTACATTATACATGTCGCCTCATTTGATGACATGAAAGGTCATCGAGACTTGCTACAGGCGTATGCCAAAACAGAACGAAAGCTGCCATTAGTGCTAGTAGGTAAAGGTAGGCTTGAAGCAGAGATTGAACAGTTGGCTGTCCAACTAAATATTAGCGATTGTATTAAGTTTTTAGGCTTCCAGACCAACCCTTATCCATTAATTAGATCAGCTGCACTGATGGTACTCACCTCTAAGTTTGAAGGCTTTGGCTATGTCATCGTAGAGGCGCAAGCACTGGGCGTACCAGTAATCAGTACGGATTGTCCTTTTGGTCCACGAGAGCTATTACCCGAGCAGAACTTGATTGCGGTAGGTGATATTGATGGCTTGGCCACTCTCATCGATCAAGCCATAGACAACCTTACAGATTATATCGTGCCGCTAAACCAGCAGTTACTGCCTGAACATATTGCAAGACAGTACTTAGCGTTTGGTTATGTTTTAGATTCAGATAAAAATGAGGGTTTATAACTTGTAGTGGTTCTTAATTAAACGCAATTAAGTAAAGGTTATTAACTGCGAGTCATTAACTAGAAAGTGTCGAATAGCGATTTAGAGATAGGAGAGTGATTGATGACAGGAACACCATGCGATTGATAGATTCTGCCGAGCAAGTTAAACGAAGGCACAATGCGCTCGTTCATGACTTTGCTGAGCATACTTGGTGCACTATTGTTTTTATTTTCATAAAACCGTGGTTGCTTACTGTTAAGCAGGTCAATACCATATAGATGAATACACGCTGCTTGACGCGAAAACGCCAATTGCGCTGCGACATAAGCAACGGTTCCTGCTTCCACAAATCCATGAGTAATGTTAAGAGAGACGCCGATGTCAGCCGCTTTATGATTACTATCAATAATAAAGTTTGGATTATTGATAAAGTAGGATAGCGGCATTTTTTTATTGAGTAATTTTTTCTTAAAGATCAGCTTATTAAAAGATAGCTTGTTTGACTTCACTCCCCATGGCCTATCTACTGGGTACAACACTCGCATGGCATGATGGTACGTTCGCATAATATCAGGGTGCGTGGTGGCCATCGCTTCAAAGACGGCTAACGTTGCATATAGAGGTTGCCCTGTATAGTACTGCTGTAAAATCTCAGGCTGATGATTGATAAAGCGCGCATCACTGATGACGTAACCAGCAATATCGGTAAACTGATGCTGCCCAACCAGGCTGATACTGCCATTAACAAAAATAGTAGGCGTATCTAGGAGCTCTGCTAACGGCAGCTGCTGTATAGATGGTCCTGAGGCGATAATATTGACGTCTTTTCCATGCAAGCTCTGTTCAGGTTCATTGGCATTAAAAGCATTGATAATGATGAGCTCATTATCAATGTTGAACCCAGCGGTAGCAGGTAATCTCAAATATAGCGCCATACTATTTTCCAGTCGTTTATTTCACCTATCTTATATCTTAATACACTGCCTTTACGCTAATTATAAATTGCCTACATATGGTTAATTACTAAGCATTTATTGCCAATGGTCTTTCAACCATGGGCTTGGCTTCACATGCCGATACCATTTACCGCCACTACCAGCAATCGCATCGGGCGGGTTAATCTCACCGTGGAAGATAACGATTTTTGCATCATCCGGCAGAGTAGGTGTGCGCACAAAGTTAAAAGGAATCGGCGCAATACATTGGTACTTAAAGCTGACACACCATGTTTTGTCCCAATACTCTAGGTGATGATGCTCACGCAAATAGTTAGAGAGGTAAGCCTGCTCGTGACGTACTTGGGTGCGAATGGTTTCAAAGTTCCGCTCAAAATTGGACAGCAAATCAGGATAGGTATTCATGCCAATATTAAAGCGGTAGACGGAGCTGTTGCCAATCATGCGCCAAGGTTTTTTCCAGTCGCGGATGATGACGACACTGTCCTCATGCTCAGCTTGATAAGTAAAAAACGCATCGATATTATCGACAATGACGATATCAATATCTAAAAATAGGGCCACACCTTTTAAATCATACAGCTCAGGCTTAAAGGTAGTCAGTTTTTTCCAACCACGTTCAGGACCTGCTGGTAAATCCATGTCAGGTATCGGATAGCACGCAATCGCAGGGTCAATACCTGTGCTGTCATCGGTCAAGCAAACCATTTTAAAATCCAAGGTTAGATGTCGACTAACCATGTTGTAGAGACGATTGACATATTCAGGACCATATTTGTCGCCCCATTTCATACAGATGATATAACGCTGTTCAGCAGCATTTGTGATGGTTTGATGAGGGTCTATAGATGAGGTCTTAGTTACGTCAGATGTCATAATGCACTCGTATTGAGATAATAGTCAGATAAATGAAGGACTAATAAAAGTAAAAGAATATAGAGTTCAGCCAATATTAGCATAGCTGTGACTGATGGTACGTCTAAATAGTGCAACGCTAGGTTGGTTATGACTAATGATTGTCGAGCTTAGTGTTATCATTTTTAACAGTACTATCGTTTTCAACATTGTCGCTTTCAACATTGTCATTTTTAACGCTATCGTTGATATTACTATCAGAGCGACTAGAAACGTTAGAATGGTGAGATTGAATAAAGGCTGCTAAAGTCTCTTTATCTTTTCGGTAAGGATTGCCTAAGTCTGGTATACGCTTAAAACGTCGATAGCCCCACATATAATGACTGTAGTTGTCTGTAATCATACGCTCCATGGCCTGATTGAGAGCATGAGTTGCCACTTCAGCATTACGGTCATACAAGGCTGGATCGTTGAGTTTGTAGCAGTAAATATCAAAACCGCGTCCATCGGTACGGCGAATACAAGATAAGCCAACCAGCGCACATTTGGTCTTGCTCGCCAATTTTGAGGCAAGGGTACTGGTCAATGTTTTGATACCAAAGAACGGAACAACAACACCGCCTGATGGCTCTGGAACGTGATCTGGCAATACAATACTAAAACCACCTTGCTTGAGCGTCTTAAACACGGCTTTAACGCCGCTACCATCAGTAGGGACTAAAGTCGCGTTGAGTCGGCCTCGACCTTGAAGGATAAACTCATTAGCGAATTTGCCGTCAACTGGCTTATACATAATAGTTGGCGCACCAAACTGGTTGAGCCAAGCATTCATCATCTCCCAAGTGCCGAGATGCGGTACGATAGCAAGCATGCCATTTGGATTGGCAAGACCTTCTAAAAGAATGTCTTTATTATGGACATCACGAATCTGAGCGATACTCCACTCAGGTGGCATCGCCCAGCTTTTTATAGATTCAATACTGGTCAGACATTGATGATAAATAATGTCTTTGGTCAATGCACGCTTTTGCTGCTCAGACAGTGTATGAGTAATCAGCGCCATATTGATCTGAATGGTACGCATGATACTTAGACTGGGTATCTTAATGATAACCCAAGCGGCAAAACGTGCCAGCATCTGCAGTACAGACAATGGCACAACTTTGAAAATATGATACGGATTCATGACCACTCACATGGTAATGAATCACGTAACAAGCACTGTAGACAGCAACCGCGCATCATCAAACGATTTATTCAGCAGGCTTGCTGGTATCAGCCTGTGCTTTTTCACGCACACGGATACCAAGCTCACGTAGTTGTTTGCTATCAACGCCAGCAGGTGCTTGGGTCAGTGGGCAATCAGCCGTTTTAGTTTTTGGGAAGGCGATAACGTCACGGATAGAGCTTGCGCCTACCATCAACATAATCAAACGATCCAAACCAAACGCTAGGCCGCCATGCGGTGGCGCACCGAATTTTAGAGCATCAAGTAAGAAACCGAATTTGTCTTCAGCTTCTTGCTCACCGATACCCAAGGCTTCAAGTACAGCTTGCTGCATATCGTAAGTATTGATACGTAAGCTACCACCACCAATCTCAGTACCGTTCAATACCATGTCATAAGCGATAGAAAGGGCAGACTCTGGGTTATTTTTCAACTCTTCAACTGAGCCTTTAGGCTTAGTGAACGGATGATGCATCGACGTCCAGCGACCATCGTCAGTCTCTTCAAACATTGGGAAGTCAGTTACCCAAAGTGGGGCCCATTCACAAGTTGTCATTTCAAGATCTAGACCGATTTTTTGACGTAATGCACCAATCGCATCATTCACGACACTGGCTTTATCCGCACCAAAGAAGATAATGTCGCCATCTTCTGCAGCAGTACGCTCGATCAAGCTCACAAGTACGTCATCAGTCATATTTTTGATAATTGGAGACTGTAGGCCAGACTCTTTATCCACACCATTGTTGATACTGCTAGCGTCATTGACCTTGATATAAGCCAAACCGCGTGCGCCATAAATACCAACAAACTTGGTATAAGCATCGATTTGCTTACGGCTTAATGATGCGCCACCAGGAATACGTAGGGCAGCCACACGACCTTTAGGATCGTTAGCAGGACCGGCAAATACCTTAAAGTCAACGTCTTTCATCAAATCTGCAACGTCAACCAACTTTAGAGGAATACGTAAGTCAGGCTTGTCTGATGCATAGTCGCGCATTGCTTCAGCGTAAGTCATGCGTGGGAACTGTTCGAACTCAACGTCCATCATTGTCTTAAACAAATGCTTGATAAGACCTTCGTTGATGTTCATGATTTCTTCTTCGTTCAGGAAAGAAGTCTCAATATCCACCTGAGTAAATTCAGGCTGACGATCGGCACGTAAATCTTCATCACGGAAGCATTTAGCAATTTGATAATAACGGTCAAAACCTGATACCATCAATAATTGCTTAAATAGCTGTGGTGACTGCGGCAGGGCAAAGAAGTTACCTGGACGAGTACGTGATGGTACAAGATAATCACGCGCACCTTCAGGCGTTGCACGAGTCAAGATAGGTGTCTCAACATCCAAGAAACCATGATCGTCTAAATAACGACGAATCGCTGAAGTTGCCTTGGCACGGAACACCATACGCTCTTGCATTTGCGGACGACGCATATCAAGATAACGATACTTCAGACGCAAGTCTTCAGATACAGTCGTTTTTTCGTCATTCAATGGGAATGGCGGCGTTTCAGATTTAGCCAGTACTTCAATTTCTTTGCCCAATAGCTCAATCTGGCCACTGGTCATATTATTATTTTCAGTACCTTCATAACGGCGACGTACGCGGCCAGTTATCTTTAGCACGTATTCAGGACGTACAGCATCAGCTGCTGCGAAAGCTTCTGGGGTATCAGGGTCGACCACGACCTGTAAGATACCAGCGCGGTCACGCATGTCTAAGAAAATCACGCCACCGTGATCGCGACGACGATGTACCCAGCCTACGATACTAATGGTTTGCTCAAGCAAGCTCTCGGTTACGGCTCCGCAATACTCGTCTCGGTATTCGCTATGCGTCATAGTGCTTTGCGTCATAATATGGTTATCCAGTTATCAGCCCAATTCGAAGTACAATAATGCAGCCATTGTTGTGCGTTTCAAGCTATTTGCAAAAAAAACACACAAACAACGCGATTAAGACATATGGTCATCACGTTGGCTGCAGAAAATTTGATATAAACGCATATTATGCCTAATCTGCCTTTGTTATACAACCGGCTGAGTTCAATCAAAGAACGGGAGTCTGCAAGTATCTGAGGTGTTTATTCAGTGATATTTATATTGGGTTAAATATTGTCATCATGCTTGAAAACACCGCTTAGTGTGCACATATCAACCGCACGCTAATAAAAACAGCCATATCAATATATTTACTGACTTGAGGATTTGTAACCATGCTATTTCATCCCCCTAAAAACCTTGTTGAGCTTAAAATACGCCACTTGAATGATGCTCAAAAGCAGCGCCGTGAAGATTTGATGGAAGCTACCCAAGGCAAAGCTGCCCTCAAACAGTTCAAAAAAGTCATGGCCAAAAAAGCCAAGCAAGCATTGAAAGCAAAAACCAAAAATAAGAAAAAACATTCTGATGATAAGGCACAAGTTTTTGTGCTCGATTTTGACGGTGATATCAAAGCAACTGCGGTCAAACATTTGCGTGAAGAAATCAGTACTCTAATTAGTACCGCAAATAAAGGTGACGAAGTTATCGTCCGTCTCGAATCAGGCGGTGGTTTGGTACACGGCTATGGTTTGGCCGCAGCACAATTGGTTCGCCTAAAAGATGCTGGTTTAAAACTGACAGTCTGTGTTGATAAGGTGGCGGCAAGCGGTGGTTATATGATGGCTTGTGTTGCAGACAAGGTAATAGCAGCACCATTTGCTATTATTGGCTCAATTGGTGTGGTATCACAGCTGCCAAATTTCCATAAATGGCTAAAAAATCATGACGTCGATTATGAGATGTTTACTGCGGGCGACTACAAGCGCACAGTTACTGTGTTCGGTGAGAACGATGCTGAAGATCGTGCCAAGTACCAAGAAGAACTGGAGCAGACACACGAGCTATTTAAACACTTTGTCAATAACTATCGCCCAACATTAGATGTGGCAAAAGTGGCCACTGGAGAACATTGGTATGGCGAAGATGCGCTAAAACTTAACTTAATTGACAGTCTACAAACTTCAGACAGCTATATTTTGGAACGTATGGAAGACAACGAAGTGTACGCACTTTATTCACGTCAGAAGCCGACGTTAGCAGAAAAGCTAGGATTGGCTCAAGCAGCAGAAGCGACACTGAGCATGGCTGTAGATAAATTACCTGATGCACTTGCACGTTTTGATTTGAACAGCCGCCTAAATATTCTGAAATAATGTTAGTTATCATTATGATAGTTAAATAATGGTATTTCAGCGCTCAGAAGTTTTTGGATACATTGTTTATATTTTGTAAAAGGCGTGGCCTAGCTGGTCGCGCCTTTTTGCTGTTTATTGACAATTGCTGTGTTATAAATGTAGCACACGGAAAACAGTATACGTGCGTGCACTAAAGCTCTAGTAGAGCTTTTTATCAACATTTGATTTAGACAATCAATAAAGAAAAGGAAGTCATTTATGTCTAACGACAATTTAATGTTTACCGCAACAGAACATGGTCAAGCCATGCATGCCAAAGTCAAAGCGTTTATCGAAACGAATATTGAGCCTATCGAAGCCCAATTCTGGGAAGATTGTCATAAGAAAAACCCTGATGGTAATTGGGAAAACTGGGAATGGCCAGAAGCCTACGAAAACCTGCGCAAACAAGCACGTGAAGAAGGCTTATGGAATTTATTCCTGCCAGATGACACACTAGGTGCAGGACTGTCAGTCACTGATTATGCGCCTATTGCAGAATTGACTGGTCGTAGTTTGCTAGCACCTCATGTATTTAACTGTAATGCACCTGATAGCGGTAACATGGAGCTGTTATGGCGCTACGGTACTCAAGAGCAGCAAGACAAGTGGCTTACCCCAATCCTAGAAGGTAAGACACGCTCTGTATTCTGTATGACTGAGCCTGACGTGGCGTCAAGTGATGCAACCAATATGCAAGCAACCGCCGTAGTAGATGGTGATGAGATTGTCATCAATGGTAGCAAGTGGTGGTCATCTGGTCTTGGTGATCCAGCGGTTGATGTCCTGATTGTGATGGCATATACCGCGGATGAAAGTGCAGACCGTCATCATCAGCATTCGATGGTGCTTGTGCCAGTCAACACACCAGGTGTGAACATCAAACGTATGCTTAAAGTGTTTGGTGATTATGATGCACCGCACGGCCATGGTGAGATTAGCTTCGAGAATGTGCGTGTGCCAGTCAGCCACTTTATTGGTGGACCTGGTAAAGGTTTTGAGATTGCACAGGGTCGTCTAGGGCCAGGCCGTATTCATCATTGCATGCGCTGTATCGGTGCTGCCGAAAAATCTCTTGAGTTAGCGGTCAAGCGTGGTATGTCACGTACTGCCTTTGGTAAGCCATTACTACAATTGGGTGGTAACTTTGAGCGTATCAGCGAAGCCCGTATCAAAATCGACCAAGCACGCTTGCTCACATTGTACGCCGCCCAAAAAATGGATGCTCAAGGCACCAAAGCCGCATTGACGGAAATCTCTGCTATCAAAGTAGTGGCGCCAACTGTGCTACAAGAAATCGTCGATATGGCGATTCAGATTCATGGTGGTATGGGTGTATGTCAAGACACAATGCTGCCAGGGTTCTATGCCCAAGCTCGTGTACTACGTTTAGCAGATGGTCCAGATGAAGTGCATAAAACCATGATTGCTAAGCTGGAACTAAAACGTCAGGGCTTTAGTCGTTCTGCTAAATCTGATAAAGCTTAGCCTTAAGTTTAATCTTAACAAACGGTTGTGTGAGTTAGTTTTGATTTGCTCACGCAACTATCAAAAATAAGCCAATCAACATGCTAATTAAGAATTCACTATTAATGATTTAGTAGTGAATTTTTCATCACTAGAGCGAGTCCTCATTTCAAAAATGGTAATAAGCATGAGATAAATTGAATTGAGAACTAGCTCGCATATTTGTTATAAAAATAAATGACCACATGATAAGGAATGTCTCATGGCAACTGATAATAAAGTACTAGACAAAGGCGGTGCCGTACGCGAGGGTGAAGAGCTTGATGCCAAAGCAGTCAGTGAATGGCTTCGCGGTCAAGGTGTCGGCGTAGTAGGCGAGCCTACAGTCACTCAGTTCTCAGGCGGCGCATCAAACTGGACGTATCGACTACAATATGAAGGTAAAGATAAAAACCAAGATCTCATATTACGTCGTCCACCAAAAGGTACCAAAGCAAAATCTGCCCATGACATGGTGCGTGAGTACACTGTTCAAAAAGCATTAAAAGATGCTTATCCTTATGTACCTGAGATGATTGCGCTATGTACGGATGAAGCTGTTATCGGCGCTGATTTTTATGTGATGGAGCGTATGGAAGGTATTATCCCTCGTGCAGAATTACCAGAAGGTATCGATCTAAATCCTGAGCAAACGCGTCTGCTTTGCACCAATGTATTAGATGCTTTGGTAGAGCTACATCAGATAGACTATACCGAGCATCCTGATTTGGTTAATTTAGGCCGCGGTGAAGGTTACTGTGAACGCCAGATCAGTGGTTGGGACAAACGTTATGTTAAAGCAAAGACGCCAAACGTACCAAGCTTTGCACTGGTCAGACAATGGCTTGCTAAGCACACGCCTGCTGATAGCAAAACTTGTATCATTCACAATGACTGGCGCTTTGACAATGTCATACTTGATGCGGATGAGCCGACCAAAGTTATTGGCGTGCTCGACTGGGAGATGGCAACCCTTGGCGATCCATTAATGGACTTGGGTAGTGCGTTGGCTTACTGGATTGAAGAAGATGACAATATCATCATGCAGCAATTCCGTCGTCAGCCAACACATTTAGAAGGCATGATGACGCGTGATGAAGTGGTTGAATATTATCTAAAACAGTCAGGTTTAGAGATAGATAATTGGACCTTTTATGAAGTGTTTGGATTGTTCCGCCTCTCAGGCATTATTCAGCAAATCTACTACCGTTATTATCATAAGCAAACCACCAATCCAGCATTCAAAAATGCTTGGCTCGTTATACATGTCATGCATGCTAAATGTTTGAAACTAATTGCGCAATATGAAGGCGAAGCCTTATTCAATGCGCATGTTCAGCCGCATTTAGAAGACATAGGCGTAGATGCTGCTGCTATCGAGCAGTTACCAAGCCCTGTTCAAAAAGTGGTCAAAAGTATTTTACCAAAAGGTTATTTTGCAAAAGCACCTGACTCTCCTGAAGCGTAAGCATTCAGCAAACCGTACTTTAGCAAATATGATAAAAGGTAATAATTTATGACAACCATACTTTTAGCACGTCATGGCCAAGCGTCTTTTGGACAAGAAAACTATGATCAACTCTCAGAGCTAGGTACTGTCCAAGCCCAAATGTTAGGTCAGCACTATGCAGCCACACAGCGCCGTATTGATGCCATATTTACCGGTAGGTTGGTTCGGCAGCAAGACTCAGCACGTCATTTTTGGGAGCGTTACCAATCGTCTGTACATGCCAATAATAGCAATGGCACAGCTACTGCGCCCGCAATCAACTTTGATCAGCCAGATAGTTATATTCTGCCGCAGTTTGATGAATTTAATCATAAAGACGTGTTCGTTAAGTCAGCAGAGGCATCTGGTAATCGATCTGACATCTCAGCTGAAATCGCCAAAGCAGAATCGCCAGCTACCCGACTGGCTGAGCTATTTGATCAAGCGATGCAACGCTGGCATGCTGGTGACAATGACCAAGATTATATTGAAAGCTGGCCACAGTTTAATAATCGTGCACAGCAAGCCCTTGAACAAGTACGTACAAAAGTAGCAAGTATGAGCTTAGATCAGGGCAGCACCGTGCTCGTATTCACTTCAGGTGGTGTCATCGCTGCAATCACTGCACAGTTATTGCGACAAGGCAGTCAGACCGCTTATCAGCTGAATAAAAGCTTGGTTAATACGGGTGTGACCTCTATTACTTTAAAAAATCAAAGTTCTCGCTTGTTGTCTTTAAATGAATACAGTCATTTATTCTCTGATGGTAAACCGTTTGTGACATGGCGGTAAATTTACACATGATTTGCGGATAATGTAGTGTCATATCTGCTTAAAGTATAAACCTTATCGACGTTTATACTAAGAAATACCGATTTGATTCTGTGTAATATCGATATACAAAGGACGGTACATGCAAAATAAATTAATAAAATTGGTTGCTAAAAGTGCGCGCCATAGCAAAAACCAGATAGTAGGCGCGGTTCGACCTACAAGCTATCTAAAAGACCTGAGTAAGCAGCAAGTAGGCACAGGTAAAACGGTGCTTATCACAGGTGCCAGTTCAGGTCTGGGCGAGGGTATGGCAAGATTGTTTGCTAGCCTTGGCTACAACTTGGCTATATGTGCGCGTCGCACTGATCGTTTAGAGCATTTAAAATTGGAGATGATGGACAAGTACCCTGATATCCGAGTCGAATACCAAGCACTAGATGTGAGTGATTATGATACGGTTTTTCAAGTATTTGATGCTTTTGCAGATGACTTTGGTAGCATTGAGCGAGTAGTGGTCAATGCTGGCATTGGTGATAGTCGCCGCATTGGTAAAGGGCATTTTGAAACCAATCGTCGCACTGCTGATGTCAATTTTGTCGCCGCACTGGCACAGTGTGAAGCCGCCATGAATATCTTCCGTGCTCAGAACAATGGCCATTTGGTCGTGATATCGAGCATGTCAGCCATGCGCGGATTGCCTAGGCATCTGACGACCTATGGGGCAAGTAAAGCTGGTTTGGCTCACTTAGCAGAAGGCATTCGTGCTGATATGCTTCTGACCAATTTACCTATTAAAGTTTCTACGATTTACCCAGGTTATATTCGCACCGAAATCAACGAAGGCTCTAAGCCATTACCGTTCGAAGTCGATACAGATACGGGTACTAAAGCAATTGTCGCAGCTATCGAAGCGGGTGTGGATGAAGCCTGTGTGCCGAGCCTGCCTTGGTCTATGGTCAGCCATGCGATGAAGCACTTGCCATTACAAGTAATGAATAAACTAAGTTAATAAAATTGGTTTCCTAAGGTAGAAAAGGAGAAGCCTACTACAATAATAGTAGGCTTCTTCTATTTGCTCTGAAATAGCAGAGCAAGTATTACAACGTTTGAGGATTATTTGACATATGCTGTTCACGCAGCTTTTGACGTAGTACTTTACCAACATTACTCTTTGGTAGTTCACTGACAAACTCAATATGACGTGGACATTTATAACCAGTCAAATTTTCAAGTGCGAATTCTTTGATGACTTCTTTAGTGACGTTATTATCGGCAGGTACGATATAAATTTTAACCGCTTCACCTTGATTTTCATCAGGAATACCGATCACAGCACAATCGACAATACCATCACAATCAAGCATGACAGATTCGATCTCATTCGGAAATACATTGAAGCCTGAAACTAAGATCATGTCTTTCTTGCGATCTAGTAGAGTAAAGTAGCCTTTTTCATCCATGCTAACGATATCGCCAGTGCGGAAGTAGCCATCACGAGTAAAGTCATTGCTATTGTCTTTATTAAAGTATCCTGACATGACGTTTGGACCTTTGATACACATCTCGCCTGCTTGATGCATGCCAACACGCTCACCGTTTTCGTCAATCACGATAATATCGACACTCGGTACAGGTATACCAATAGTACCGTTGAACTTGCGGTCAGTGATAACGTTGGCAGTACCACCAGCCACGCCTTCAGTCATACCCCAACCTTCAACCATAGGGCAGCCAGTCACTTCTAACCAACGTGCTGCGGTTTGCTCAGTTGCCGCCATACCACCAGCTTGAGTGATACGTAACGAGCTAAAGTCTAAGTCTTTAAAGTTTGACTGGTCAAGTAACCCTTTAAATAGAGTGTTGACTGCAGGAAAGATGTGGAATGGTTGTTTTGATAACGTTTTAATAAACCCTGGCATATCGCGCGGATTAGGTACTAGGATAAAGGTATAACCTGAACGCATACCGAGCAAACTCAGCATAAAGGCAAAAATATGATACAGCGGTAAGGCCATAACCATATTGATGTATACTTCGTTGATACCTGAGGTCACAGGGCGATACCATGCCTCTGATTGCATAGCAGCAGCAACGACATTACGTTGTGTTAGGACAGCACCTTTAGATAACCCAGTCGTACCACCTGTATATTGCAAAATCGCTTTTTGTTGTAGGGTGGTTTTTGGTGCTTGAATCGGTAGGTTTTTTCCCTTTTTCAATACTTCAGGGAATTTAGTGACATTGTACTTAGGATCATTTAGATTGTATTTTGGAACCAAGCGTTTGACCTGACGAATGACCGTATTGACCAAAATACCTTTTAGACCCATCATATCGCCCATTTTCGATAGCACGATACGTTTGATATTGGTCTCTTCAATGACTTGCTCTAAAGCCTGCGCAAAGTTATCCACAACAAAAATAACCTGAGCGCCCGAGTCGTTCAATTGATGACGTAGCTCACGGCCTGTATATAGCGGATTGATAGGTGTACAAACGTAACCTGCACGCAGAATACCAATCATAGTCGGTAGGTATTGTGGAACGTTCGGCATCATGAGAGCCACTACGCTACCTTTAGGTAAACCTTGAGCTTGTAACCATGCTGCTACTGCCAGTGAAGCGTTATCAACATCACCATAAGTATGCGTCACACCCATACAGATAGTCATCGGATGCATACGAAAGCGGTTAAAACACTCTTCATATAACTCTATGAGGCTTTCATACTGATCAGGATTAATCGTCTTGGGTACATTTTCTGGGTATTGAGCAAGCCAAGGTTTATCTACAGTCATGATTAGCGTCCTTAAATATTAAAATAAATTAAGGCTCTATAAAAAAGTAGTCACATCCATGTCAACAATTTAAATCGCTGTTCCGTTAGCAAGAAATTGTCGAGTGCTATCCTATATGTTCACATACTGCTAAAATACGGGGCCCTTATAAAGTTTGATTTAATCACAGAGCATAAATAGCTCATCAGATTAAAAAACCAATTAATGTTTTGGTAATGAAAATAGCTACTAGTAATGCTGCTAATCAATCGATATGAATCATAATTATATAAGATCAAAATAACAGAAAGTATAGTGACACATTTTGGCAATACATTAACATAACTACAACCGTGCCTGTTATTCTTATACAAGAACTTGATAGTTTACAGTTAAATTTGATAAATGAAATAATATATGTTGAATAATCAGAAAATACCTAGACAAATAATTTACTTTCTTATCAAGTAATTAACATGGAATTTATTCAAAAAATGTCATATACCTGAACATAAAGGTAGATTTATAGTAATTATAATAGAGAAATTTTATAGTTGAATGACAGAAAATAAATATACAAAAAGGGCATCTTACAATTACTGTAAGATGCCTTTAGTAAAAATAAATTCATGTTTTTAGAATTTTTTAAAAATTGTCTCTATTTATACTTGAGGGTAGTCTGCATTGTGTTTTTCACGCAATTTTTGACGCAGTACTTTACCGACATTACTCTTTGGTAAGTCGCTCACAAACTCAATGTGACGTGGACACTTATAACCCGTTAGATTGTCTAACGCAAAATCTGTAATCACTTCTTTGGTAACATTATTGTCTTCAGGTACTACGTATATTTTGACCGCTTCACCTTGATGACTATCAGGAATGCCAATTACCGCGCAGTCAAGAATACCATCACAATCAAGCATCACGGACTCAATTTCGTTTGGAAATACATTGAAGCCTGAAACCAAGATCATGTCTTTTTTGCGATCTAGCAGTTTAATATAACCCTTGTCATCCATGCTGACGATATCACCAGTGCGGAAATAACCATCACTAGTAAAATCAGCACTACTGTCTCTATTCAGATATCCAGAGGTTACGTTAGGGCCTTTAATACATAGCTCGCCCCCTTCGTTTAGATCTACATGCCTGCCGTCTTCATCGATAATAATAACATCTACGCCAGGTGCTGGCACACCGATAGTACCGTTAAACTCACGATTGGTAATAACGTTGGCGGTGCCGACTGCAACGCCTTCTGTCATACCCCAACCTTCGATCATCGCGCAGCCAGTTACTTCTAACCAGCGATTCGCAGTTTGCTCAGTAGCCGCCATACCACCAGCTTGTGAGATACGTAAAGAGCTAAAGTCCAAATCTTTAAAATTAGGATTATCGAGCAGCCCCTTAAAGAGGGTATTTACTGCAGGGAAAATATGGAATGGTTGTTTTGATAAGGTTTTAACAAATCCAGGAATATCACGTGGATTAGGTACTAGTATAAAAGTATAGCCTGAGCGCATACCAAGTAGGCTAAGCATGAATGCGAAGATATGATACAACGGCAGTGCCATCACCATATTGATATACACTTCGTTAATTTCTGATGTGATAGGGCGAGTCCATGCTTCTGATTGCATCGCTGCTGCTACGATATTACGCTGTGACAAAATAGCGCCTTTCGAAAGGCCTGTGGTACCGCCTGTATATTGTAAAAATGCTTTTTGATCCAAAGACATTTTTGGTTGCTGAAAAGGTAGGTTTTTACCTTTTTTCAATACTTCAGGGAATTTAGTGACATGGTACTTAGGGTCATTAAGGTTGTACTTGGGTACTAAGCGTTTGACCTGACGAATAATTGTATTGACCAAAATACCTTTCAAACCCATCATATCGCCCATCTTCGATAGGATGACACGTTTGATAGCCGTTTCTTCAATGACTTGCTCAAGCGCTTGGGCAAAATTATCGACCACAAAAATTGCTTGAGCACCAGAATCGTTAAGCTGATGGCGTAATTCTCGGCCAGTATATAGTGGGTTGACAGGGGTGCATACATAGCCTGCACGCAGTATCCCAATCATGGTGGGCAGATACTGTGGAACGTTTGGCATCATGAGAGCGACGACACTGCCTTTTGGCAAGCCTTGGTTCTGTAGCCAAGCAGCAACTGCCATCGAAGCATTATCGATATCACCATAGGTATGAGTCACTCCCATACAAATGCTCATTGGGTGCCCACGGAAACGATCGAAGCATTCTTCGTACAGCTCCATGATGCTGCTATATCTATCGGGATTAATGGTTTTTGGCACACCGGCTGGATATTGAGAAAGCCAAGGTTTGTTCGATATCATAGTTAGCATCCTTGCGATTTGATATAGGCTAAAGTATTTTGAAAAGGTAGTTGTCAATTTATCAATAGTACAAAACACCACTTATTTAGGTGGTATATACCATCTTCAATAGCATCCCTGTCTATTGATTAATAGCTAGTTTTTTTGCTGCTGTCACAGCATTTTATTCAATGAGTATTTATATAAAGCATTAAATAGAACAAATAAATAAAAAGTTCAGTAATAAAAATAATGCTCGTTCTAAAACTATTTATCTATAGCTTACAAATAGAGTATCAAAAAAACGATACATTTGAGCAATACATTAGCATGAATTTAGTCTAAAACAATAACAGTAAGCGATACTGATCAGTACATATATTAACTTATAAGAATATAGTGACTTTGCTGGCTGACAAAAGAAGGATTAGATAATTAATATTGGTGAGCTGATAAAACACAAAAGAATGTAGATGCCAAAATTATTGCGGTAAAATAAATTGATCTTTTTTATTAAAGAAACGTCGATAAATGAGTAATGCACTGATAGTGCAGCCAAGCGTGCTGCTGACACATATCAGGAACATAGTAACTATTTGATAGCGTACGGCTTGAGTGGGATCGGCGCCCGCTAGGATTTGACCCGTCATCATGCCTGGCAAGCTAACAATACCGACGACTAGCATAGAGTTCAGGGTTGGGGTCATACCATTAGTAATAGCGGCTTTTATCTGCTCATGGACGGCTTCGAGTGGCTTAGCAGATAAACTGAGCATCATCTCGATACGTCCTGATTGCTCATGAAAAGATTCGATCAATTGATTGCTCGTCAACGAAATGGCAGTCAGAGAGTTCCCTAATATCAGACCCAATATAGGAATTATGAATTGCGGTGTATACCAAGGCTGCACATTCAAAATCGCTATAATCGCAATCGCGGTTACTAGTATTGCTGAGATACTGACTGCCAATAACGTATCTGTTAATAACCCCTTATAACTGCGTTTAACGCGATTTTTGGCGGCACTTCCTGCAATTAAAGTCATGACTGTTAATATAAGTAGTACTTCATACCATTGTTCACGTGCAAAAATCCACGCCAGTATCAGCCCAATAAAGCTAAGCTGTATAATCGTACGAAGTGCCGCTATTAAAAGGGTCTTGCTTAGCTTTAAACGTAACCGCCAAGAGATGAGTAACACGATAATAATTAAACTACTGGCAAGAGCAATATCACTATAAGTGAGAAATATTTGCATATCATTCGTACCACTCATATGAGCTTATTTAGAAAGTAATTATAGTAATAATACAAGGTGAGGGTTAAGGTTATTAACGTGCTAAATTGTCTGAGCAACTATACGACGACTTACTCATTTGATTAGATATTCTTGTATAAAAGTTCTTCAAGAGTCTGCAATGAGCACACCTGCTTGCATATGCCAATGTCTATTTGCCAAAGGCATAATATCTTTTGTGTCGTGAGTCACCCATAAGAGTGTGCGCTGTGCATCTGTGTGCAACCAGTTGATAAGTAAGTTGACTAGCTGTGCTGAAGTGTCCATGTCCAAAGCAGCAGTTGGTTCATCTAGCAATAGAACTTGTGGACTAAGCTGCAATAGACGCAATGTATTGACCAGTTGACGCTCGCCACCAGATAAGTGCTTGGCGTCTTGTTGCAAAAAGTCTGCACTTCTGTCCAAATGTTCAAGCTGAGCAATATGCCAGTCTCTATCAAAAGTCTGCGACTGGTGAGCGTGCAATTGATAAGGCATTTGTAAGTTTTCAAGGACACTGCCGTCTAACAACTGTGGGTGCTGAGCGAGTAGGGCAACTTGCTGGCGCCACAGTACAGGTGAAGTCTCATGAATATCGTGATAAACATTACTTGACGTGTCATCGCTCAAACGAACAGTGCCGCTGCTCATTGGCAATAATCCTGCCAATACTCGCAGCAGTAATGATTTACCGCTACCAGACGCTCCTGTCAAAACAGTGACCTGCCCTGACAATAGCGTACCGCTCGCACCACTTATTAGCATTCGATCAGGAGTTGATGGCTCTTTATCCAGTGAAGCGTTTGCGGTTAGCTTGCTTGTCCATTTTTGATAAATGCTATACGGCATAGAGACTTTATTCGAGGCTTCTTTGCTATTTTTAATGCTTTGAGCATTTATCGTCCGTTGGCTATGTACCCATAGGTTATCAAATTCAAACAACACCCTATCCGTATCTATGCTCATAGCATTCTACTGCTGACCATTTACTTGCTCGTCGATAGCCTGTTCGATCGTAACGCGCAGTTTTTTTGGTACACGAATAGGACGCATTGGTGGGGTTGTCGCTGAAGTATCTGGTTTATCGCTGCCTATCTCGTCATTACTCATTGGCTCTGGTTTGACGAGGTTTTGTACGCAGGCAATGACAATTTTGGTACTGCTTAGTAGCTGGCTATCATCTGTTTCGTTAGTACTATGATTTGGTAGATTGCGATAGATACTTTGATAAAATATGATGCTGGCAGGTTTTAGCTCCACTTTATCAATACGTACGCTAATTACCTCATCTAATAGAATGGCTCTTTTGTATTGCAAGTCGGCCTGACTCACGACAAAATGCTGCACTTCACCACTGTCAGTCTGCAAAAAATAGCCATTTAAGCCAAGCTCAGTAAACCAGTCGCGTCGGCAGTTTTCAAAAAACACCAAGTGATTGGCGTGATAGACTATACCGCCAGCATCAGTATGGTTAATATAGACGTTATAATCTTTAGCAAATAATGGTTTGGGGTCATCATTCATGGCTGATGTCGTATTTTTTTGCTTAATTGTTGTCATAGCGATGCTCGATATTTTTAATAAGTATTGTTGAATAAAAGTGTTTCAGATAGACCAATAATAGATAGTGCTTATAATAGAGTTACTCTAGCTCAAGATATCAGGCCATGCAACCGCTAGAACCGCTTACATTTGTTATCATAGTCGTTTATATTTCACCCATTTATAGAGCGCTATATTCTAACCAATCAGTATAGGACAGTTTATGACCCGTTTTGTCAGTTTTAACATCAATGGTATCCGTGCACGTCAGCATCAGCTCGAGGCAGTGCGCGAGGTAATCGATCCTGATGTCATGGGCCTACAAGAAACCAAGGTTCATGATGATCAATTTCCGCTTAGCGATATCGAAAGTCTAGGCTACCACGTAGAGTACTTTGGACAAAAAGGGCATTACGGCGTTGCACTATTATCCAAAGCTGCACCTGTATTCATACAAAAGGGCTTTCCTGGCGAAGATGAAGAAGCCCAAAAGCGCTTTATCCATGCACGTTATGAGTTTGAAGGTCGTGAAGTAGATGTACTTAACGGGTATTTTCCGCAAGGAGAGAGCCAAGATCACCCGACCAAATTTCCAATGAAGCGCGCTTATTATGCCAATTTGATGGCTTATATTGATACGCTAAAAGCGGAAGGTCGTTCGATTATCGTCATGGGTGATATGAATATTGCACCAGAAGATATCGATATTGGTATTGGTGAAGTTAATGCTAAGCGTTGGCTGAAAAATAGAAAAACCTCATTTCTGCCAGAAGAGCGTGAATGGTATTCAGCATTGATGTCACGTGAGCTGACAGATACTTACCGTCTGCATTATCCAGAGAGCACCGAGTTATACAGCTGGTTTGATTATCGCAGTCGCGGCTTCAATGATGAACCTAAGCGCGGGTTACGTATTGATCATATTCTATGTACCTCAGACTTAATCGATAAATGTATCGATGCTGGTATCAGTTATGAGCTACGTGCTATGGAAAAACCATCTGACCATGCACCGATTTGGTCAGCATTTGACCTAAAGAAACCGTAATACTTATATACCGTGATACCTACATATAGTCAATTATCATGTCAATTAGATACGATGATTAGCTTGTTCAGTCTGCTTATTGTAGTGCTGCAGCTAGTTCTTCTTGTATCTGAACTGACTGTAGTGTTTATCACTTAGTATTCCGTAAATAACGATAAAAATTGAAAAATAAGGATTTTATTATGGCTGTTGGAAATGTATCAGTACCTGACGTTATCTATCCTATCGATGGTATTAAACTCAGTGCCACAGCGGCAGGTGTCCGTTATAAGGACCGCGATGATCTAGTAGTTATCGAAATATCTGACAAAGCTACTACTGCGGTTGTAACCACTAAAAACACCTTTTGTGCAGCGCCAGTGCGAGTATTGCGTGAGCACTTTGCTAAGGTTAGTCCGCGCTATTTAGTCACCAATACAGGTAACGCAAATGCAGGTACGGGCGCTGATGGTAAGCGCCGCGCTATTGATATCTGTACAGCATTAGCTGACAAAGCCGGTGTAGATACCAATACGATATTGCCATTCTCTACCGGTGTGATTGGTGAGCCGTTAAATAGTGATGCGGTCATCGCAGGTCTGGATAATGCATTGGCTAATCTAGCGTCTGATAGCTGGCTAGCCGCTGCTAATGGCATTCGCACGACAGACACCATTCCTAAATTAGCCAGCCAAAAGATTGATGTGGCAGGTACTAGCTATCATGTCACTGGTATGTCTAAAGGCTCAGGAATGATACGCCCAAATATGGCGACTATGCTGGGCTATGTGGCGACAGATGCTAATATCGCTGCTGACTTATTACAAGAAATGCTAAGCGCTATCAATGAGCAGTCTTTCAACCGCATTACTGTCGATGGTGATACCTCAACCAATGACTGTTGTGTATTAATCGCAACAGGTGCTGCTAGCTCAGAGGTGATTGATAGTCCAGAGCATCCACATTATCAGCCTGTGTTCGATGCATTGGCTGATGTGTTTGTCCGTCTGGCACAATTAATCGTACGTGATGGCGAAGGCGCTACTAAATTTATGACGGTCAAAGTGACTGGCGGTCAAACCACGCAAGAATGCTGCGATGTGGCTTATGCAGTCGCACATTCACCCTTAGTAAAAACGGCATTCTTTGCCAGTGATGCTAACTGGGGACGCATATTAGCAGCAGTGGGCTATGCTGGTATCGAAGATCTAGACACAGAGCAAGTTGATGTATACCTAGACGAGGTAATGATTTGCCAAAATGGCGGTGTTGCACCTGACTATACAGAAGAGGCGGGCAAAACAGTCATGAGCCGACCTGAGATTACCATTCATATCGATCTTGCACGTGGTGATGCTAGCGATACCGTATATACCTGCGATCTATCATACGATTACGTCAAAATAAACGCTGATTATCGTAGCTAGTCATTCTTAGCAAAACAGAATGTGCATAGTTGTATCAAAGCCAGAACAAATATTGTTCTGGCTCTTTAGTGTCAAACTTCTGCTCAGTAGCAAATAACTCTGCTATTCAATACGCTTCATTAACATCAGTTGCAAAAGCTGACGTTACTTTACAAAGCAGTTATAGAGGGTAAGACGAATAGCGGCCTATACTGGTTTCAGTAAAAAGCAAATGACCTTGTTAGCTGTAGCAAAGCAAGATAAGGTGTTCAAAACAATAAGTTTATCTAAGTAGCAATGAATTATTAGCTAAATCAATAAATAAGCCAGTAACTAAGCTATCAATAAAGAATCAATAACAATTATCTGAGGATTGAATAATGAAGAAATTAGCACTTGCAGCATTGATGACGACTTTTGCCCTTTCTGGTTGCTCTACGATGAGTATGGATGATGAGCGCACGATGGTTGTTGAAGGACAACCTATGAATGTAAAAGTAGTAAACATCCCAAGTTTTGAAGTAGAAATCGCACCGCGTAAAGCAGTATGCGACTTGACTGCTACTGATGGCAGCATGGTTGAATCACAGTGCTTGCAGTATCGCCAAACCTATCAGAAAAACTACACCACGCTAAACGGTAATATTCAGGGCTTTACCTATGAGCCGAACTATCGTTATGTCCTAGATGTACGCCAAGAAGCAGTAACAGCAGAAGGCTCAAACGTAGTGCAGCCAGTATGGATTCTAAACGAAGTGGTATCAAAAACTGCTGAATAATATTGATAGCAATATATAGACGATAAACCAGTTATAAAAGCAGTTATACATGACAAAAAGGCCTCTAACGAATTAGAGGCCTTTTTACGTGTTTATTGTTAGTAAATTATTTCTCGAGAAGTCGGATTAGCATTGACTGTAGTTGACACTGACGCCGCGCGTTGCTGTAGGGATTCTATTATCAGCATAAACCGCCAGGCCGCCTCGTGCCGTCTCTTTATATTTATCAGACATATCGGCACCTGTTTGCTTCATCGTCTCTATCGCTTTGTCTAAAGAGACGAAGTGCTGACCATTCCCTCTACAGGCTAGACGTGCTGCATTGATTGCTTTAACTGCACCCATCGCATTACGCTCGATACAAGGCACTTGTACCAGTCCGCCAATAGGATCACAAGTAAGGCCTAGATTATGCTCAATGCCAATCTCTGCCGCATTTAAACATTTGGCTGGCGTGCCATTCATGATTTCTGCCAGTGCAGAGCCTGCCATTGCACACGCAGAACCAACTTCACCTTGGCAACCAACTTCAGCACCAGAGATTGAAGCATTTTGTTTGATAAGGCTACCGATAGCAGTGGCGTTTAGCAAAAACTTACGAACACCATCTTGGCTGTAGTTGGGCAAAAAATCACGATAGTAGTGCAGTACGGCAGGAATGATACCTGCTGCGCCATTGGTTGGCGCTGTGACTACTTTGCCGCCATTGGCGTTTTCTTCATTGACGGCGAGCGCGTACAAATCGACCCAGTCCATAGCGGCTAACTTATCAGTCTTGGTGATAGGTTGGTCTTTTTCAGCGCACAGCTGTGTATGCAAATCTTGAGCACGGCGTTTTACATCTAATCCACCCGGCAGGATACCGCCATTTTCACAGCCTTGTTTGACGCAGTCTTGCATGACTTCCCAAATGCTATCTAAGTAAGCAAATACTTCTTCTTTGGCATGGAAGTGACATTCGTTTGCCAGTACCAATTCGCTGATGCTCAAGTCATGCTCACGACATTGCTCTAGTAGCTCTGCTGCGTTATTGAACGGGTAGGGAACTCTATCGATGGTCGGGCTGGCATGATCTTCGTCTGGGTTAGTTGCATCTTCTTCATTAATGACAAAACCGCCACCAACTGAATAATAAGTCTGCTGATAGCGAACACCTTCAGTTGAGATAGCGCGTAGCGTCAATGCATTGGGGTGATAAGGCAGCACAGTATCGTCATACCAGTAGATGTCTTGCTCTGTATCAAAAGCAATCGTATGCGTGCCTGATACATTGAGAATTTTGTCAGAGAAGATAGGAGATAGGTAGCTACTGGTCATGCGTGTGTCTATCGTACTAGGTGTATGTCCAAGTAGGCCTAGTAAAATAGCGGTATCTGTTGCATGCCCTTTTCCGGTCGCCGCCAAAGAGCCATACAGTTCAATCTCAATGGTCTTAACTGCAGTCAGTTCCATTTGCTCAGTTAGCGAGGTCAAAAATAAGTTTGCAGCGACCATCGGTCCGACGGTATGCGAACTGGATGGGCCGATGCCGATTTTAAATAAATCAAAAACACTGATCATAATAAGTCACCAAAAATTTTAAGCGCTTTAGCCTATTTTATCTATGGCATTGGGCGCTTTTATGAAAAATATAATAGACAGCTATCGCTCCTAGTCACCATTGATAGGTGGGCGCGAGACACTATTTATGAAGGTTATAAGGTAAATGAGCACTGAGGGCAATCGAATAATAACTTTTATTTATTTTGAAACTCCGTTATCATGCTCGCAGTCAACAACTATGTAACATCCTGTAAGTTGGTTATCATCGTAAAATAAGACGGATTAAAAAAGACTAAATTTTTCAGTCAGACATATCCGTATTCATACATCTAGCAAGATATGGCTATCATACCAAATAATACTTTTGGTTTGTCATATTACAACATAAATGAATGAATTAGGATGACATATTATAGATAGAAAGACTTAACGTTTTGCTATTTATACAAGCCCTTAGAAATATATCCATTTATTAATATACTTATTTTATCAGTTATTCTAGCCTATTACTTTAGCTTAGCTCACATAGGACAAGCGCGCATGCCATCTCAAAAAGACCCTTCATCAACGTCAGACAATAGCGCTCAAGATCTATCGACTCAAAATGCCTTGGAGTCTGCAGGCATTGATTCAGCCGCTATCAATTATCCGCACAATCCAGATTTTGAAAACGGCCGTTGGTTTCCGACATGGCGTCCTTATAAGGGCGACTTGGATCGTGATCCAGTCGGTATCAACGACTATTTACCTCCATCAAAAAGCGTATTGCTCGGCATACAGCATACGTTTGCCATGTTTGGTGCAACTGTGCTTGCGCCTTTATTAATGGGGTTTGATCCTAACTTAGCTATCTTGATGTCCGGTATCTGTACAGTAATGTTCTTTATGATTACCGGTGGGCGTATGCCGAGCTACTTGGGATCAAGCTTTGCTTTTATTGGTCCAGTGATTGCGGTGACTGCGTATGCAGGGGCAGGGTTCAATGACAATCTAAATGTTGCGCTAGGCGGTATTATGGCCTGCGGTATTATTTATGCATTGATTGGTCTGCTAGTGATGAAGACAGGTACAGGTTGGATTGAGCGTTTGATGCCGCCTATCGTGACAGGTGCGATTGTCATGATTATCGGTCTTAACTTGGCGCCAGTGACCATTCAAGGCGTGTCTGCCAATCAGTTTGATGCTTGGATGGCTACCTTGACCGTATTGCTCATTAGTGGTGTTGCAGTATTTACTCGCGGTATGTTGCGTCGTCTGTTGCTACTCGTCGGTCTGGTTCTGTCGTACGTTGCTTATTTCGTCATGACCAATATTTTAGGCTTTGGTACTGCGATTGATTTTAGTACGGTAGCCGCCGCTTCATGGTTTGGACTACCAAGCATTCATACGCCGCGCTTTGAGATGAGCGCTATTATCCTAATTGCACCTGTGGCCTTTATTTTGGTGGCTGAAAATCTAGGGCACTTTAAGGCAGTAGAGGGCATGACCAAGGCTCGTGTAACTCCTTATATGGGCCGAGCATTTTTGGCGGACGGTTTAGCCACGACCTTTTCAGCAGGATTTGGTGGTACAGGTGTTACTACTTACGCTGAAAACATCGGTGTCATGGCGGTTACCAAAGTGTATAGCACGACGATATTTGTCGTAGCAGGTTTGGTTGCTATCATATTGGGACTGTCACCAAAGTTTGGTGCGATCATTCAGACCATACCAGCGGCTCTATTGGGCGGTGCTTCTATTGTTGTCTTTGGGCTTATCACGGTTGCTGGGATAAAAATCTGGATCGATAGCCATATTGATTTTAGTAAAAACAGCAATCTAATCATCGCGGCAGTGACGGTCATTATGGGTACTGGTAATTTTAGCTTGCACTTAGGCGGCTTTGATTTAGGCGGTATCGGTACTGCTACTTTAGCCGCTATCGTGTTGAATGCTTTGTTTAACCAAAGCTCTGAAGCGAAATAAGTAATACTGATGAGATTGAAGTTTGAGCTTATCAAATAAAGATAGTCAAAGCATATCTCATCTAACAAAAAGCGCCCATGCTACCGATAGCATGGGCGCTTTTTTATGGCAGTGTTGAGCAACAGTAGTATAGAACAACAGTATCGGAACTATTTATAATCTCGCTTATAAAATCTTGAAAAAAAACGATAGCGGCGAAGTGCACGTGGTTTTGGCTTCAATGAGCCTAAGTAAATAGCAAACATCGTTAATAGTGCGCCACTCCACTGTAAAGTGTTAATCGGCTTGTCCAGCCAGCTATAGTCAATGACAAGGGCTGCAATAGGTTCAGTCAATAATAGCAGTCCAGTCAGTGCCAACGAAAGCTTAGGAATAGAGTAGGCAATCAACCCCCATGCCAAGCACTGCATTACCGTACCATAGATAAGCACCCAGCCAATCTCAGACCATGTATTGGGTAGGATATTACCTGTATCAAATACAAACATCGGTACAATCATGGCTAAGACGCCGCCGATACTGATTAGCTGCATTAACATAAATATAGGCGTCGGTTCAGTGTCGTGCGTTTTGCGGATAAATGTCATTGAAGCCGCTAACATGGCACCCGATACAATACCAGTGACAAAGCCCCAAGTCGCAGCGGTGTTGTGTGCGAATTCAGGGCTACCTATCATTGCCACGCCTATCATGGCTAAAAACAAACTAATAAGCTGTACGATAGACTGACGCTCATTGAAATACATAAACCCAATCGCGGCCAAGAAAAATATTTGCAGACTATTAAGCAGCGTCGAAATACCAGGCCCAACCGCATAAATACTCTCATGCCACAGCGCCAAATCTAATCCTAAAAACGCTCCTGATAATAGCGCATAAAAAATAGCCCGTCTTGATTTGGGCATTCGTTGGCCCATTATCTTAGCCAATGCCGCAAATACAATACCAGAAACAGCCAATCGCCAAAACGACATGGCCCAACCACCAATATCGACGTGAGCGACAATTAAGCTGCCCAATCCAAAAATGATACAACCAATGACTAAGCCAATAGGTGCAGATCGCGTTGAAGCAATAGCCATAATTTATCCTTATAACAGTATTTGAATAACAGCACTCTTATTATCATTGCATCATGTCAGAACTTATGTTGACATAGAGCCATATTGTCGTGGTTTTAAACGCAAAATGAAATGGCAAAACCACAATTTATTATGCTGAATGCAGATGCTATCGCTGTAAGGAAAATTATTGGGCACGTTAGACGCAAATAAATGACCAAAGTATCTGATATAGCTACGTTTTTCATAATAGGCTTATGACAGTTGGATAATAGTACTTATATCAAAATATTTGTATCAGGGCGACGATTCGTAGGAGTAGGAAAGAGCATAATGTATGCAAGTGATATTTCTGTACGGAGAATATGTGTGTAACACTTTAAGCGACATTAACGATGCAACACATGTATAGTAGATTGACGATATAATGTACTTAACGTCTGATTGGTTATACCAATCAATCTATATTATTTGTCTAGGTTTATTTATGCTTCAACGATTGCTATCAAAAAAACAGCCACATACATTGTATGGCTTGCTACCAAAAATATCGCAATACAGTATCGTCGTGACGATGCTATCTAGCGCATTGTTTTTGATGCCTAGCGCACATGCCGCCAGCTGTAAAATCCCAAAAAGTTATTACAAAAACGTCTCCTGCACAGCCAGTAGTAGTTACTTTTTGGCGATCAAAGATTTTGGTGCGCCAGTGGCTTTAATCGATAAAAAAGGCAAACGAGTCGTTGATTTGTCACGTTATCAAAAAGTCGATGCCGATAAACTGTCAGGCGGTCTGTTGCCTGTACTGCGTAACAGTCGCGTCGGTTATCTCAATATGCAGGGCCGCGAAGTCGTGCCTGCCATGTACGATATATTGACAGAGAGTCAAGGTTGGGCGCGGCCTGTATCGGATGGGCGTATCGTGGTAAAAAAAGAGGGTAACTATGGTGTGATTAATACAGCCAATAGTACCGTTGTCTCATTTTCTGCAGCGATTGATGATATCGACAATTATCGTAATGGGGTGGCGCGTGTACGCAAAGGCCGTGCAACCAGTTGGGTAGATAGAAATGGTAATGCAGCGAATGATCCAAATGCCCAGACTGACACTCAGGCAGTAAATAAATCTACTTCTTCTAACGAAAAATCTAGCGCAGCATTAGAGTCTGTACCAACGCGTTTTACGACGCTTCAATCGCGTCAGCAAGATGGTAAATGGGGTTTCGTCGATGACAATAATGTCACTATGATTACGTATTCATTTGACGAAGTGCGTCCGTTCTCTGAGGAATATGCTGGCGTGCGTATCGGTGAAGAGTGGGGTTTTGTCAATTTAGGCGGTGAGCTAGCGATCCCTTTTCGCTTTGCTAATAATGGTGTGAACGCTAACGATAGCTATCAGGGCAAACCATCCTTTGTATTTACCGGTGGTAAGGCGTGGATTGGTAACCTAAAGAATGGGAATAAAATGTGTATTGATAAGGAAGGCGCTGGTGTTGCTTGTGATTGATGCAATTACTAGGGCGTGTCCTCATTTTAAAAGTGGTGATAAAAATGAGATAAATCGCAGTCAAACAAGGAAAATAGCGCAGATAATATCGAGATATTAGTCAGCTATTTGACGCCATTTTTAACCCATTTAGATAACTATCGATTGAATTGAGGACACGCCCTAGGATTAAATAGACAATAAAAAAGAGTGTAAAATCCGTGATTTTTCGCTAGGTTTTACACTCTTTTTTTTGACATTGATGTGTTTAAAGCTAGTTGCTCGATAAATGATTGCTGATTAAGTCAACCATATAAGGCTGATAATACTCTGGAATATCGTGTGCCATACCTTCGATGAGATGGAACGTAGCGTTAGGGATGGTCTTGGCAACCACTCGGCCCTGCGAGGCAGGGAGGAGTCCATCAGCGCTACCATGTAATACAATCGTTGGTGCTTTGACTTGCTTACTAAACCGGCTGATAGAACCTGACGCTAAGATAGCATTGAGCTGCTGTACTGTACCAAGCGGGTGAAAATTACGCTGATAGCGAATCTTAGCGATTTCACGCACCATACGCACATTCACATGACCTGGTGTACCAACGGTCTTCATAAACCAAACACTATGACGCACGATATCACGCTCAGAGTGACTCTCTGGACGATTGATAAGGGTGTATAGCTGTTTGGGCTTGGGTGGCTTCAAAAATGCACGATTGGTCGTGGTAAACATGAGCGCCATTCGCTGTACTAAGCTTGGATAACGTGCTGCCACGATTTGTGCAATCATACCGCCCATCGAAGCCCCAAGCAGGTGTGTTTTACCAAGCTTTAGTGCTTTAATCAAACGCGCGGTGTCTTCAGCCATGTCCGTCAAGTTATAAGCAACCTGCGTGCTTTTATTAGACAGCCCTGTCTGTAGACGTACCATCATTTTGAGCTGGCTAATACGCGGCAAGCCTTCTATCTGCACTTTAGAAGACAAGCCGATATCTCGATTATCAAAACGAATCACAAAAAAACCAGCATCGATAAAGCGCTTAATAAAATTGTCTGGCCAAAATATCATTTGTGAGCCTAGCCCCATAATCATCAGTAGCGGCGGATTATTAGGATTACCGCCAGCTTCGACACACAACTCAATACCATCACCGATGTCAATCATTGCTTGACGAAGGTGCTTACTCAAGTCAGAGTCGCGCCATTGATGCTCCCCAAACTTGCGCCACTCAGGAGTAGGGTAGTTATTCAGATGATCTTCTAGATTGTTATCTAGCGTTTCAGGCAATTTGGCACTATTGATGTCATTTGATTTTGTCATGAAGTGTCCTAATTAGAGGGTCATCTACTACAGCTCAAGCATCTCAAAATCAAGCTTACCGACACCGCACTCAGGGCAAGTCCAGTCATCAGGGATGTCTTCCCACTTAGTACCAGGTGCGATACCTTCTTCTGGGCAGCCAAGCGCCTCATCGTATATCCAGCCGCAGACAATACATTCATAACGTTTCATAAATAGTCCTATCGATCATTACCAGTATTACAGTTACAGCGTGCTATAAACGCTCATTTTTAATATTACAGCTATTATATTAGACTGCAAAAACGCACGTAGTTTAGCATATAACCGCAATTTTCATAGTTAAGTTTACACTTGTATATTGAGATGACTTTTCTTTTATCAAGTCAATCACATATGTGACCTTATTAGCGCTTGATAACAAGACTGGACGCCAGCCCGCCATACGAAAACCAATTATGCTATAATAATCGCCGCTAAATTCACAGTAATGCTTAGCATTTATCGCTGATATATCATCCAGTTGTTGTCTTATCTAAACTAACCAAACCATCTAAATACATAAGTTAAGGGTCATCATGAGTACCAATGCCGCCGCCACATCCGCCACCAACAATGAGACGTCTCATGTGCTCAATACTGACCATCCGTTTTGGCAGATTATTCGCACAGTACCAGACTTTCCAAAAGCTGGCATTGATTTTTATGACATTACCCCGTTACTGCGCAGTCATATTGACGCTGTCATTGACGCGCTACTTGCCGCATTGCCAGAAGGGCTTATGGACGAGGTAGATTGTCTGGGCGCAGTAGAAGCACGCGGCTTTGTATTTGCCAGTATGCTAGCAGGTCGTCTGGGCAAAGGCATGATCTTGCTACGTAAACCAGGTAAGCTGCCGCCACCAGTTGCCAACAAAGCCTATGCACTGGAGTATGGTAAAGACACGCTTGAGATGCAAAACAACCTACCGCCTGAGCGCGTACTATTGGTTGATGACATCTTGGCGACTGGTGGTACGTTGACCACTGCTTACGAGCTATGTCAATCAGCTGACCATACTGTGGTCGGTGCGTTAGTGTTACTGGACTTGGTCGACTTGCATGGCGAGTTCCCAGTACCTGTTTATACGGTACTAAAAGCTTAAAATGAATTGCTATGTTTTTGACTACTAGACACGTTGGATAGTCGATATATAGTCGATATATAGTCGGTGAACTACTAAATCGCTACGGCGTTACCCTCCTTAGATGTATTATTTGTACAATCTGCAGTCGGCTGCCTTGTACCCATTTTAGAGTTCTTTGACTATAGTTAAACGATTCTCCAAATAAAAAAGCGCCCTGATACTATGTCAGGGCGCTTTTTTTGATACTGTATTAATGTTTTTTAGTATTGTGTTAAGTAGGCTGTGTTTATTGCTCTTCGTCTTGTTCGTAGTCCTTACAAGACTGCTCTATCACCGTACGACCGACTGTCTTTGGGGTAGTGACTTTAAAGTCTTTTGTAGTCAATATTGGTTTTTCTGACTGCCATGATTTGGTTACTTTGCCTTCAGCATCGTAGTTAACAAAGGCTCGTCTATAGTAACTGGCGTCTTTACATGAAATGAGTAGTTGTTGCTCACTATGGTCAATACTGTTTTTTTCTTCCTTCGAGTCATCTTTATCGGCATCTTTGTCTTTAGGATAGGTTCTAAGGATAGATACTGTGATATTTTCGACGTCTTTTTCATCTATGATACTGATGTCAGAGCTTTCAATAGAATCCAAATCTATACTAAAAACTGATCCAGAGCCGCTCTCGGACACCTTTACCCAGTTGACTGCCTGGGCGCTGATCGCTAAAGCACTGCCTGCCAATAATATTGATAGCCGTTTCATATAAGCCTTGCTTCTTGTCATTTGAAGTAGGTAATGATAGCCAACTTACTATTAGTAGGCAAATATCTTTTGTGCCAGCTCAGTATCCGTCGCGCTCTGTCGTGTGGCTATTATTGTCCGCGAATGGCTGCTAATGTCTTAGCCAGCTCGTCACGCGCCCCGATAAAACCGTCAATACCCTTAGGTAACAAGTCCTGTGTAACCTTGTCTTGCTGATACGCAGCACTAAACTCTTCATGCGTTAAGCTTACCTGAGTCATCGCCTTCATATCCATCGACATACTCGGAGACAGTTGGCGAGTTACCTCGGTATCCATGGCTGCCAACTCATCAATGAGGTTGGGAGCTATCGTCAACAAGTCACAACCTGCCAATGCCAAAATTTGCTCGGTAGAGCGGAAACTAGCGCCCATTACTTGCGTCTGGTAACCGTGCTGTTTGTAATACTGGTAAATGAGCTTGACTGACTGTACGCCCATGTCATCAGAAGCCGGTATGTTTTGACGACTTTGTTGTCGTTTTTGCCAATCTAGAATACGGCCGACGAAAGGTGATATCAGGGTTACACCAGCATCTGCACAGGCAATCGCTTGGTGTTGTCCAAACAGTAGGGTCAGGTTGCAGTGAATATTTTGAGTCTCAAGATAGCGCGCCGCCTCAATACCTTGCCAAGTTGCCGCCATCTTGATCAATACTCGCTCTGAATCGACGCCCGCTTTTTGGTAAGCATCCATAAAAGCCAGTGCCTTATCTATCGTCGCTTGAGTATCATAAGATAAGCGAGCGTCCACTTCAGTAGAGACTCGGCCTTCAATCAGCTCTAAAATATCGCAGCCAACTTGAATGGTCAGCGCATCGATCACGGCATCCACATCACCATTGTGACGACTCATGGTCTCTGACAACATGCCTTGGTTGTCAGGATGAATCAGAGCCTTGGTGATAAGGCTCGGGTTGGTGGTCGCATCGATAGGTTTTAAACGGGCGATAGCGGCAAGGTCACCAGTATCAGCAACAATCGTAGTCATAGTGCGTAGCTGTTGTAATGCGCTCATCAGGTATCCTTTTTTTTATTAATCACATGATGCTCCTCTTATATATAACAGGGTAGGGAGCTGAACTGGAACTGTAACACAGTTTTGGGCAGGTGTTGCCTCATAGTTATGCTATGCGTCGCTGTTATCTGGCTCAACTGTGCTAATATTAATAACAGTTGGTATATTTATACGCATTTACGCATGGGCACTGACCTTAGTTTTTGCTATAGTAGAGCCGGCTATGTATCAAGCTGCTGTATTTGGCAGTAAATATAGCATTAACGCCAAATGGCACTAGCAATATAGGGTGTTTTTGATAGACTGTTTTGAGGTTGATTTTGAATATAGTTTCTACTATCAGGCTCTAACTAAAAAAAACAGTCAGATTTGGCAATAGTGCTACCTAAGTAATAGCAATGTAATAACAATATTTAAATAATAGTAATATCTAACAGCGATAAAATCTAAAAAGGATGGGCGGTAATGAGCGAGCAGTCACCAGAGCAAACAATGGATAATCTAAATCAAACCACTACAGGCGCTAGCGATACCGCAACTGAAAAAGAGTTTTTAGACAATATTCGCCAAAATATTGACGCAGTAGACTGTGAGATCCAAACGTTAATCAACGACCGTGCAAAGTTGGCTCAGCAAGTAGCCATGGTAAAGAAAAATCATACCGCTGCTGATGACAATAGCAATCCTATCTTTTACCGCCCTGAGCGTGAAGCACAGGTGCTAAAAGCTGTCATGGAGCGTAATGCGGGTCCCATTGCTGATGAGAAAATGGCGCGTTTATTCCGTGAAATCATGTCAGTATGCTTGGATTTAGAAGCGCCGCAGCGTATTGCCTTCTTGGGCCCTGTCGGTACCTTTACGCATGCCGCTGCGCTCAAGCACTTTGGTAAAGCCGCTGATACTGTGCCAATGACAACCATTACTGATGTGTTCCGCGAAGTCGAGGCGGGTACAGCGATGTACGGTGTGGTTCCTGTCGAAAACTCTTCAGAAGGCGTAGTCAACCATACTCTAGATGGTTTCTTATCTTCTACTTTGAAAATCATTGGCGAAGTTGAACTGCCAATTCATCAAAACTTCTTGGTTGCTGAGCATACTAAGATTGATGGCTTGAGCCGTATTTATTCGCATCAGCAGTCGCTTGCTCAATGCCGTCATTGGCTAGATGTAAACTTCCCTAATGTTGAACGCGTTGCTGTATCAAGCAACGGTGAAGCCGCTCGCCGCCTTAAAAACGAATGGCATTCAGCTGCGATTGCAGGTGACGTCGCTGTTGCAGAGTACGGCTTGCATAAGCTTTACTCAAATATCGAAGACAATCCAAGCAACACCACACGCTTCCTTATTATCGGTCATGAAGCGATTGCACCATCTGGTCAAGACAAAACTTCTATCGTCGTCTCAGCTCATGATAAAGCAGGCGCACTGATCGAAATATTGAAACCTTTGTCATATCATGGCGTATCGATGACCAGTATTGAGACGCGTCCTGAGCGTCCTAATAAGTGGGCATACGTATTCTTTATTGATATGAATGGTCATGTTAATGATCCAAACGTTAGCGCTGCCATCAATGATATTCGTCCATTGGTCAAAGATTTGCGCATATTAGGCTCATATCCAAAAGCTGTCCTATAGACGACCACCTATAGATAATTACAGGCTTACTCACTGGTATTCATACATAATAGATGGGTCTTAGCTTTTACAGATAGTATTCAAAAAAAGCATTTACAGACACCATCTAAGGATAAACCATGCAGACTACTCAATTGACCGCATCAGATCTATCGCCGTTAACGCCAGCTTACGACAGTATTTTGGCATTGGCACCTTATCAAACCGGTAAGCCAATTGAGGAGCTGACACGTGAGTATGGTGTCTCAGATGTGGTCAAGTTGGCTAGCAATGAGAATCCAATGGGATGCTCCCCACGAGTGACGCTAGCAGTGACTGAGCAGTTAGGGCAGTTGTCGCGCTATCCTGATGGCAATGGTTACTATCTAAAGCAAGCGCTGGCTGACTTTAACGATGTCAATGCCAATCAGATTACCTTGGGTAATGGCTCTGATGATTTGCTCGATATTTTAGCACGCAGCTTTGTGGGTGCTGATGATGCCATCGTCTATAGTCAGTATGCTTTTGTGGTATATCCTATGCTAGCGAAGATGCAAGGTGCCACGGGCATTGAAGTGCCTGCTCAGCGCTTCGGCCATAATCTAAAAGCCATGAGCCAAGCGGTACAAGATAATCCGAATACCAAAATTGTCTTTATTGCCAATCCGAATAATCCAACGGGTACGCAGCTAGAGCAAAAAGAGCTGTATCAGTTCGTTGCTAGTGTACCAAGCTCAGTCTTGGTGGTACTAGATGAAGCTTATATCGAGTATAGTCCTGAGAGTAACAACCGCGCACTATTAGATGAGTTCGATAATGTCATTGTTGTGCGTACTTTTTCTAAAGCTTATGGGCTGGCAGGTTTACGCGTCGGTTATGCTCTAAGCTCGGTGGCAGTGGCGGATTTACTAAACCGTATTCGTCAGCCATTTAACGTCAGCCGTGTCGGTTTGGCTGCTGCTGCTGCTGCACTTGCCGATCAAGACTTTATCGAAAAAACTCGTCTGATAAACGATGAGCAAATGCGTTGGTTAGAAAAGCAGTTTGACGCGCTAGGATTGGGTTTTGTGAAGTCGCATGCCAATTTTATTATGGTCGAAGTGCAGGTTGAGATGGAAGATATAACCGCTGCTTCTATCCATCAGGCACTACTTGAACAAGGCGTTATTGTCCGCCCGTTGGATGCTTATGGATTGCCTAACTGGCTGCGTATCACAGTAGGTGTGGCTGAAGACAACCTACGTTTGATTGATACTTTGCGTTCTATTTTGACTGAAGACTAAGCGCATCCATTAATATTTTTTAACTTAAAAATTGTTCTTTATTAGCCATTAAAATTTATAACACTAAGACTGGCTCTATCTATGTCTTAGTGTGTCCAACGAGAAAAGCCGTGAGTAGTCAGAAAAATAATAAACTTCAATCGTCTCTAAATACTACGCTACCTATATTTAAACAAGTTTGTGTGATTGGACTTGGGCTGATTGGTGCCAGTTTTGCGCAAGCTATTAAAGATAATGGCTTAAGCGCGCGTCTGGTAGCAGTCGATAGACATGCGCCAAGTATTGCAGAAGCTATGGAGCATGGTCTGCTAGATGCAGGTAGTGCAGACGTACAGGACGTCATCGCTGGCAGTGATTTAATCATTATTGCAGTGCCAGTACAGGCAGTCCAAGCAGTGTTTGTTGATATCAAGCAAGCGATGGATAACGGACAGCTTGCCAGTGACTGCATCATGACGGATGTCTGTAGTACTAAGGTCAATATCATTGATGCCGCTAAAGCAGTGTTCGGCTCGCTGCCGATAGGCCTAGTGCCAGCGCATCCGATTGCTGGGGCTGAAAATTCAGGGTATCATGCTCGCCGCGCCAGTTTATTTGTCAATCATAGCGTCATTGTTTGCGAGCTACCGACAACCAGTGCAACCGCTATTGCAAAGTTGCGACTATTATGGGAATCAGTAGGCGCAAATGTTATGTCAATGGATGCTGAGCACCATGACCGCATATTAGCGCACACCAGCCATTTGCCACATTTACTTGCCTTCAACTTAGTTGAGCAATTGGCAAGCCATGATGACAATTTAGATATGTTTCGTTATGCCGCTGGTGGATTCCGCGATTTTACCCGTATCGCTGCCAGTGACCCTAAAATGTGGCATGATATATTTTTTGCCAACCAAAGCGCGATTGTCAGCGCACTTGATGAGTATGGTGTCTATTTACAGACAATGCGCCAGCTTATCATTGATCAAGATTCAACTGCCCTGATGGGACTTTTGGGCCGCGCGCAAGCCGCACGGCGACATTTCGGCCATATGTTAGCCAGCACCCCTTATACGGATACTTCTGCTATGTCAGCTTCTTATAATATTACCCCTAGCAATACTGTTTCTGGCACCATCGCGATTCCTGGTGACAAATCTATCTCGCATCGCAGCATTATGCTGGGTAGTCTTGCCACAGGCGTGACAAATGTTACTGGGTTTTTGGAAGGGGAGGATGCGTTAGCGACGCTGCAAGCATTCCGTGATATGGGTGTGACTATCGAAGGACCTGACAATGGCAACTTGACCATTCATGGTGTCGGTATGAATGGTTTAAAACCTAGCAAAACCCCTTTATACATGGGTAACTCTGGTACCAGTATGCGTCTGCTGTCTGGTATCTTGGCGGCGCAATCGTTTGATAGCGTGTTGACAGGTGATACTAGCTTGAATAAACGCCCAATGGAGCGCGTGGCAGCACCGCTACGCACGATGGGAGCCGTGATTCAGAGCACTGGTCATAGTGGTACTGCACCGCTAAGTATCACTGGTCGTGACACGGTGGGTAAGCCATTACAAGGCACTGAGTATGATATGCCAGTTGCTTCAGCTCAGGTAAAGTCTTGCTTGCTACTAGCAGGTCTATGGGCAGAGGGTACGACAACGGTCACACAGCCTGAGATCAGCCGTGACCATACTGAGCGTATGCTATCGGCCTTTGGTTATCCGGTAACCGTAGAAGGCAATCGTATCAGTGTCACCGGTGGCGGCACACTAACAGGCGGCGATATCGCGGTTCCTGCTGATATCTCATCTGCAGCGTTTTTTATGGTGGCAGCAGCCATCAGTCAAGACAGCGAGCTGACCTTAACCCAAGTAGGTATCAACCCTACGCGTACTGGCGTCATTGATATTCTAAAATTAATGAATGCAGATATTAGCCTAATCAATGAAACACATGTAGGCGGCGAGCCAGTTGCTGATATTACGATTCGCAGCTCAAACCTAGTCGGTATTGAGATACCAGAGCATCTTGTACCACTGGCTATTGATGAGTTCCCTGTGCTATTTATTGCAGCTAGCTGTGCACAAGGACGGACGGTATTGACTGGTGCTAAAGAGCTGCGTGTCAAAGAATCGGACCGTATCGCTGTGATGGCAGAAGGGCTACATACACTTGGTATTGATTGTACTGTAACTGATGATGGTCTCATTATCGAAGGCAAAGGCGCTGCTGCTGAAAGCGGTGAAGTCAACAATGACCAACCTGTCTTTGGTGGCGGTCATATTGTCTCGCATCATGATCACCGTATTGCAATGAGCTTCTCTGTTGCCAGTCTGCGTGCATCCCAGCAAATTACCATTGAAGGGGTTGAAACGGTTAATACCAGTTTCCCAGGATTTGCTGAGCTTGCCAACCAAATTGGTATGTCTATCCAAGTGGATACTGGTGCTGAGTAAGTCGCTAAGCTGCCATTAACTCTTAAAAATTTAATCTAACATCGTTAGCAATGTACTCATGTCACTATTGGCATGAGTACATTGCTTTTTACCTTATAATCTCACTGTAGTAACCCTGCGCTTTCACGATTCAATTGACAATAATAATTAGAATTAGGTGAGAGTGCGCTTTGCTCTAAAAAGTTGTCCTATATTATGACTACCCAAAATGTCATCAAAAAACCCGTTGCCCCGATAACCACAACCAGACGCGGCATTATTACTGCGCTTATCGCGTTCTTTATTTGGGGTGGATTTCCGTTATACTTCAAACAGCTATCTGATTATGATGCAACGGAGATCATTGGTCACCGTATCGTTTGGACGTTTTGTTGCCTATTGATTGTATTAGTGGCTACCAAACGCTGGGGGTGGATAGAAACACTCAAGCAAAACCCAAGATGGATTGCACTATCTCTATTGTCCAGTGTGATTATCGCAACCAACTGGCTGACCTATGTATGGGCGGTCAATCAAGACCGTATTCTTGAGGCCAGTTTGGGTTACTTTATTGGGCCATTGGTTGGCGTTGCACTATCCATGATTTTATTCAAAGAGCGCTTACGTACCCTGCAATGGGTGGCGATTGGCTTTGCACTGTTGTCTGTCGTCATTCAAGTGGTGATGCTTGGCAGTCTGCCGTGGATATCGTTGATTTTAGCATTTAGCTTTAGTACTTACGGGACGATTCAACGACAAACGCCATTGACTGCTGTCGATGCCATGTTTGTCGAGACCGCAATGCTAGTACCGTTATGTCTGTGGTGGTTTTGGCAATCTGATGTGGCAAGTCATCAACTGAGCTTTTGGTTTAGCTCAAACATTTGGCTACTTATGATCGCAGGCCCGATTACGCTAATACCGCTTCTATTATTCAATAAATCTACCAAGCTTGTTGCATACAGTATTCTAAGCTTTATGAACTATCTGACGCCGACCTTTATTTTCTTTTTGGCGGTGTTCTATTATAAAGAACCATTCGATTTACATCGTTTAGCAGTATTTGGTTTGATTTGGTTAGGTCTGCTATTATTCAGCATCGACCTGTGGCGCCATCGTCCAAGTAAAGCGTTAAAAGCGGCACGTCTACGTGAAGAAGCGCTAAAATCGGTTAAGTAAATATTAAAAACACGAAAAAAATTAGCAAACAAGGATGAAAGCATGTTTCATACTCAGTCTGACGTGGTATTTATAAAAGGTCTAAAAGTCGATGCAGTAATCGGTGTGTTTGATTGGGAGCGAGCCATTACTCAGCCATTACTCATTGATATCGCGCTTGAGACGGATATTAGCCGTGCTGCTGTGTCAGATGATGTCAGCGATGCCCTGAGTTATAAAGAAGTCTGCGATGATGTGAGTGAGTGGTGCAAAGAGATTCAAGCAAAGCTGCTCGAGCATTTGGCTGGTCAGATCTCTGATAAGATATTTGCAAAATATGACTGTCAAAAAATAACGTTGAGCATTGCTAAGCCTACCGCTATTGCTCAAGCGGATACGGTAGGGGTGCAAATAACGCGCTATGCGCCAGCATCAACCAACGAGCCAGCTACTAAAGAAGCTGCCAAAGAAGTTAACGTCAGCCAAGCTGATGATGCATAAAACGTCAGTGGATTTGAATTTGGCAATGCTAACACAATGCGCACCTGAGACTGTGCAAGCGCATCCCGTGGTAGAGCTAGTATTAGCGCTAGGTAGTAATTACCAAGCTGACAAGTATCTACCGCTTGCTAGGCAGCGATTAGCAGCGCTAGGTGAGGTGCGATTGTCTACGGCTTTTCAAAACCCTGATTTTACTGCAACATTGGAACAACCAAAGCCTGATTATACCAATCAGTGTGTCCATCTAGCACTGACCACACCTGTGAGCCTACAACAATTACAGCAAACCTTTAGAACGCTTGAAGGTGATTGTCATAGATGTCGACAAACTAAGCCGAATCAAGTACGGCAAGTGACAATGGATATTGATATTTTGATGATTAAAATGGCTGGCAAAGAAAATAGCCTAAGTAAATATTCAACATTTAAATCAATGTCTGATTGGATTGTAATGACCGATCGTTATCCATTTAAAGCGCACGAGAAAGCGGGAGTCAGGGAATTAACCGCATCTATCGATTAAGCTTTTAAATAGTATTTTGGGAAAAAATTGACAGTAAATAGACAGTTAGTAAGATGACTTATTTTAACTGACACTGACTACATCTGATATTTTTGCAGTAGATAAAACTAAGGGGCGTATAGTATATTGTACGCCCCTTAGTTTTATTTCTTTTACTGAAGTTCTAGTAGTTACTTCTGCTCGTTATCTGCGTCATTGATATCAGCACGACCAATCACATCTAAATCTTCTAGACATAGCTTGTCATATTCTTTTTTGCAGAAATTGGGATCAATATCGCACATCGCTGACTGTAGTTGATCGAGACGATTCTCTGATTGTTGAATATGTTCGAGCATTTTGGCAAAAGCTTCTGCGACAGGGTCTTGTGAATAAGGGTCGATACCATAAGCACGGAAGGTATTGGTGCGTTTGGCAGTAGGGGTAGTATCTTTAGTTTGATCGTTGTTCTCACCAGCCTGCGCAACTTTTTCTTGTTGCTTAGCGTCTTGTACTTTTGTCGCGATTGGATTGCCTTTTTCATCGTGATGATCTGAGATCATACGCGCGGCACTGCCGACCATCGTAGCACCTGCTGGTACTGGCTTGACTACCACTGCATTCGAGCCGATTTTAGCGTTTTTACCGACTGTAAATGGTCCCAAAACTTTTGCACCAGCACCGACTGTTACACCGTCTTCTAGCGTTGGGTGACGCTTGCCATTATTCCAAGACACACCGCCCAAAGTAACACCATGATATAGCGTCACATCATTACCAATCTCAGCCGTCTCACCAATGACGACGCCGACACCATGATCGATAAAAAAGCGTCTACCAATCTTAGCAGCAGGGTGAATCTCGATACCTGTCATGATACGCGAGCCGTAGGAGATCACGCGAGCGGCTAGTTTTTGTTCATTGTTCCAAAGACAGTGTGCACCGCGATGCAAAACAAGCGCATGTATGCCCGGATAAGTTAGAATCACTTCCAGACTATTACGCGCCGCAGGATCTCGGGTGAATACTGCATCAATATCTTCTTTCAAATCGTTTTTGATAGTAATAAGCGATTTGAATAATTTGGATGGCAATGACATAAAGCGTCCTATCTATTCGTCGGTAGAGTGTCGTTGCGAAAACAGCGATGTCTCTAATCTATGGTCATAAAGTTCGGATAATCAGGAATATATATTTTCGCTAAGCTTCTGCAAGTTATAACAGCTTTATACCGCAAAATATAGTAAAAAGCTGTCAAACAAAGGCAAGCTCATAAACTATGGCTTGTTTTAGTCTTTTGATAGTTTTGCAATCAAAGCGCTTAATAACTGATATTCCTTTTGATCAAGCTGTAGACGTGACCCAAGTCTAGACAAGCGTGATGGCAATGACTTTAGATGTTCGTTATTTGCTAGGCCACGCTGTACCATAAGGTCAGTGGTGCGCTGAGTGAGCTGTTGCAGCTGCTGCTGATTAATAGCAGGCTCATCCCATTGCTGACGCAAATTCACATTGATTGTCGATTGGGCGTCTGTGCTTGTATCCGAATCTAAACTATCAGCTGTCTGAGTGTGCGTTTGAGCATAAGCAAAAATAAAGCTGGCGATCACTTGCACCGCTGATGCAACATTTAATACAGGGTAAGCAGGATTGGCGTCGATTTGAATGTGATAATCAGCATAAGCCAATTCTTCATTGGTCAATCCACGGTCTTCACGTCCAAATAATATAGCAATATTTGGTTTGCTAGAAGTCGCGGTAGATGAGTTATCAACATTACTATCGTCTGCACTTAAAGCTGCCTGTGCATCGATAAAGTCAAACATAATCTTAGCGGCTTGCGTAGGTGTCACCACAGGGCGAGGTAAGTGACGGCTACGACTGCTAGCGGCAAATACCAACTGACAGTCTGAGATAGCAGATTCTAAAGTGGGTGCAATCAAAGCTGACGATAATAGTTCATTGCCACCCGCTGCATGAGACACACTGGTTTCGTCAATCGGCAATTTGGGGTCGACCACCGTTAAACGAGATAAGCCCATGGTATGCATCGCACGGGCAGCCGAACCAATATTGGCAGGCAAAGTTGTATTAACCATGACTACTTGCAAGCAATCAAGATAGTCGTTCACTGTGCGTGATGATACTGCTAATGAAGCGTCGTTACTCATTATTGTCCCAGTCTCTGATTGATTTCTTGTTCAGCACGGTGTAATGCAATGGCAATCTCTTCGATCAGGACGGCTTGCTCATTGATACGGCGCTCACGGCAGTATTCTTGTAACTGGCTGCTAAGACGGACTAATTGAGTCGTACCCAAATTGGCGCTGGCACCTTTTAGGGCATGAGCAGTTTCAAAGCCATTGGCGTTATCGTCTTTTTGGTGGGCAATTCGCAGCGCTGCAACTCTTTGCTTACTATCAGCAAAATATACTTGTATCAAATCAACAAAGTCTTCTTCAAGCAGGTCACGCATGTCCTCGAACTGTTCATGATTGATAATTTCTTCATCGGTTTGTCCTAGCATATTATTATTTGTAGTGTCATCCATGGTGGTTGTCCAATTTATAAAAGTTAAAGCAATAAGATTACTATAATGAATTTTTAAAACGTAATGCACGTCTTAGCTGTAATGGAAATGTAAGTTCTCTTCACTGACCAAAGTCTTTAATGTCTGCAGGTTATCGTCATTTGGGTAAACGCGCCAGTGTTCAGACAGTCCGACATTTGCGATGCCATAGACCTCATAAATGCTTAGTCCAAGTGGCAGACAGTTATCATTGATAGAAGCGTCAGTATTACTCAGGGCATTATTGGCATAACTGGCTGACATACCGTTTTGATTGGCCGCATCATGGTTCATGTCGCTCTCTAATGCCAATAAGTCATTACCGTTCTCATCATACAAACTACCACCCATTGCAGGATCGTAGACACTGTTACCGCTGCTACCTTGCTCGTCTTGCTCTTGGTTATAAGCCAGACGCGGCTCAGGAATAATGTCAGCCTGGGCTGATTTAAGTAACGGCTGTAGACGTGTGAGCAGATTAATATCACTACCGTGAACTTTGATACTAATTTTTTTGAGCCAACGTAGTCTGGCATCTACCATACTCATGGCACTATCAAGACGTGCAAACAAACGTCCATCACGCTCACGGATGCTGCCTTTGATGATGACGACTTCATCGATTTTCAACTGTTCTTTGACACGATTAAAACGCTCAGCGTAGCAGCTGACCTCGAGTCTGGATGTACCATCATCTAAAGTAATCACGTTGCGATTACCAAAGTTGGCAATATCTATAATAAGTCCTGAAAAATAGCAGCTGCCGTTATAGCCAGTATCGGTCAACTTATCGAGACGCGCACCAGAGGTATAGCGTTTTAACTCATCCAAATACTCATTGATTGGATGTCCCGTTAAGTACAGTCCCAAGGTGTTCTTTTCCGCTTTTAGACGGTGCTTGTCACCCCAGATGAGTTCTGGCGTCATGACTAACGGCGGCGCTGCGACCACACCGTCCATTTCACCAAACAAATCCATCATACCGATTTCGCGGTTTTGACGATCTTGCTCAGCGGCTTGTACGGCGCTGGGCAATTGACTCATTAAGGCACCGCGAATCTCGTAAGCTTCATCGGCTGGTAAGTCAGGTCGTAGCGTGGCGGCAAAGTCATCAAAACAGCCCGCACTGACCAACGCTTCAAGTGTGCGTTTATTGACTTTCTTGATGTCGACACGGCGGCAGAAGTCATATAAGTCCTTAAAAGGACCATCCGTGCGACGTGCATCTACGATAGACTCTACCGCGCCTTCACCCACGCCTTTAATTGCGCCAAGACCATAGATGATATTAGTCGGAGTATCGGCAACGAAATGCCACTCACTGCGATTGACTGAAGGATTGACTACGGTCAACCCAAAGTTTTCACGGCAGTCATTGATAAAGAACACGACGTTGTCGGTGTTGTTCATATCAGAAGTTAAGACCGCTGCCATAAATTCGGCAGGGTAGTATTGTTTTAGATAGGCTGTTTGATAAGCCAATACCCCGTAAGCCGCAGAATGAGAGCGGTTAAAACCGTAACCTGCGAACTTTTCCATCAAGTCAAATACGCCACCTGACGTGACCTCATCGATACCTTGTGAGGTGGCACCAGTGACAAAAATATCGCGCTGCTTGGCCATCTCTTCAGGTTTCTTTTTACCCATCGCACGGCGTAGCATATCAGCACCGCCCAAACTATAGCCTGCCATCACCTGTGAGATTTGCATCACCTGTTCTTGATAGACAATAACGCCATTAGTGTTCTCTAAAATCGGCTCAAGATTGGGATGGTCATAAATGACTTCCTCGCGACCATGCTTACGGTCGATATACATCTCTACCATGCCTGCATCGAGTGGGCCGGGACGATACAGCGCACACATGGCGATGACATCTTCGATATTGGTCGGTTGCAGTTTGGCCAGATACTTCTTCATGCCCATACTTTCTAGCTGAAAGACCGCCGTGGTTTTGGCATCTTGCAGCAGCTTATAGGCTTTGCTGTCATCTAACGGCAAATCTTCCAAAACTAAGGCAGGTACGTTTTCTTTTGCACGGCGCAAGTTGATGTTTTCAACTGCCGCATTGATAACGGTTAGGTTACGTAAACCCAAAAAGTCAAACTTCACCAAACCAACAGCTTCTACATCGTCTTTATCAAACTGGCTGACGCGGTGACCTTCATCATCACAGTAAATGGCACTAAAGTCAGTGATTTTGTGCGGAGCAATCAATACGCCACCAGCATGTTTACCGACATTTCGGCAGACGCCTTCCAGCTTAATCGCCATCTCCCAAATCTCAATGGCATCTTCATAATCCATATTATCAGGATTAGAGATCAAGTCTTTGAGCTGTGGTTCTTGCTCAAGCGCTTGGCTCAGTGTGATGCCAGGCGTTTTTGGAATCAGCTTGGATATTTTATTGGCTAAAAAGTACGATTTGCTTTGTACGCGTGCCACATCACGCACAACCGCTTTTGCGGCCATAGTACCAAAGGTAATAATCTGCGATACGGCATCACGACCATAGGTTTGCGCGACATAATCAATGACGCGGTCACGACCTTCGATACAAAAGTCGATATCGAAATCGGGCATCGATACACGCTCAGGGTTCAAGAAGCGCTCGAATAGTAGATCGTAATGAATCGGGTCAAGGTCGGTAATGTTTAATGCGTATGCGACCAAGGAGCCTGCACCAGAACCACGTCCAGGGCCTACTGGCACGCCATTGGCTTTTGCCCAGCGGATAAAGTCCATGACGATTAGGAAGTAACCGGGGAAGCCCATGGATAGAATAATATCTAACTCATATGCAAGGCGTTCATCGTATCTCTGACGGAAATCGCTCCAATTGTCCGTACGTGCTTCGACAGGAAACAGCTTATCTAAGCGCTGCTCAAGACCGCGTTGTGACTCGGCACGGAAAAACGATTCAATCGTCTCGCCTTCAGGCACAGGAAAATCAGGTAGGACGTTAATACCAAGCGTCAAAGTTACATTGCAGCGTGTAGCGAGGCGTAAAGTGTTATCAATGACCTGCGGAATATCAGCAAATAATTGCTCCATCTGAGCTTGTGTTTTTAGATACTGCTCATCCGAGTAAGTCTGCGGACGGTTTGGATCAGCAAGGACATAAGAGCCTGCAATACAGACGCGAGCTTCATGAGCATCAAAATCATCCTGCTCTAAGAAACGCACGTCATTATGCGCAATGATAGGGATGTTGTGTTTGGCACCTGAATGAATGGCTGCTCTAATAAAGGCATCTTCGCCTGAACGATTGGTACGCTTGATCGCAAAGTACAAACGATCGTCAAACTGTGCCTGCCACTCAGTAAGTAGTTCATCGGCTTTTTCTGGCATCGAGCCGACCAATGCTTGACCCACGTCTGATTTCTCTGTGAGCAGTACAATCACACCTGCTGCATGCTCCAAGATATGACTGCGCTTAATAACCGGTGTGCCATGATTGATAGGATCAGCACGACCTTCGGTAAACCCAAGCGACACGATGCGAGTAATGTTTTGATACCCTTCATTATTCATCGCAAGTAGGGTAAGGCGTGTGTCTTCATTATCCATGATGACTTCACTGCCAATGATAGGCTTGATACCCGCACCTAAGCAGGCACGATAAAACTTCACCGTGGCATATAAATTGGACAAATCGGTCAATGCCAACGCGCGCTGATTATCAGCCGCAGCAGCTTTTACCAGCGGTTTGATACGCACGATAGAATCGGTGATGGAATATTCGCTGTGAATGCCAAGGTGTACAAATGCCATAGAAGACTCTTACTGGTACGATCAAAGAAATAAGCTACCGATAAAATAATTGATTATTATCAATCAATTATGCTGATATCTAGTGGCCGACAAGACCTCGATAGCTATATTGATACGTTTTAAATGGGGTCGTCAATAATAGCATTATTTGCCGCAGACAGCCACAGGTTCAAAGGGTTTAATCTGCGTAAGTTAAGTCATTAAGATGTAAAAACTCGGTTATAGACAACAGCAAAAAGCCCCCAATACAACGAGGTATAGAGGGCTATGTAATTGATAATTAAAGTCAGTTTGTTTAATAACCAACCACTGCCGCATCGACAATACGTGGATCAGACGATCCATAAACACCGTTTGGTGTGAGCATGATCGATTGCGTAGATCCCATCGCGGATTTTGGACTGACCGTATGACCCATTGATTCGAGCTTTTTCACGGTATCAATATTCAGTGCTTTTTCGACTCGAATCTCATCAGGTAGCCATTGATCGTGGATACGCGGCGCATGCGTTGCCTCAGCGATATTCATATCATGGTCGATGACGTTAGAGATAATCTGAGTGACAGTCGTGATGATACGGCTACCGCCTGGACTACCAGTAACGATGTAAGGTTTGCTGTCTTTGAATACGAGCGTCGGACTCATAGAGGATAGTGGACGCTTATTGGCTTCCACTGCATTGGCATCGCCACCAAGTAGACCGTAGCCGTTTGGTACGCCCGGTTTGGCAGAGAAATCATCCATTTCATTATTGAGCAGAATGCCCGTACCGTCCGCAACGAGACCAGTACCATAAGAGAAATTCAACGTATAAGTATTGGCTATCGCATTGCCATCTTTATCAACGATAGAGAAATGCGTGGTTTGATCGCTTTCATAAGGTAGCGGATTGTTGGCTTTGATGGTAGATGCTGGCGTGGCTTTATTGGGATCAATCAACGTACGCAGTTTGTCCGCATAGGCTTGTGAGGTTAAGCCGCTGGCAGGTACATCGATAAAGTCGGCATCTCCCAGATACTCAGCTCGATCTGCATAAGCCAACTGCATTGCTTCTGCCATTAAGTGAATAGTCTGTGCGCTGTTTTGTCCGTAGTCACCCAGCGGATAGCCTTCTAAGATATTTAAAATCTGCACGATATGAATACCGCCAGAGGAGGGCGGCGGCATAGAGACAATCTCATAGCCACGATAGTCGCCTTTGACAGGTTCGCGAGCGATGGCTTGATAATTGGCCAAATCTTGCAGGCTCATGCTGCCGCCTGCTTCATTGACTGCTTTGACCAGTTTTTGAGCGGTCTCACCCTTATAAAACCCATCGGTACCCTGTACCGCAATCCGCTTTAGCGAACGCGCAAGCTCAGGCTGCTTTAGACGTTCACCCGGCTGATAAGCGCTGCCATCAGGCTTGAAAAACACTTTTTTGGTACTTGGCCATTTTTGCAGGCGATCGCTCAACGCCGTGAGTGACTCGGACAAGCCAGCGGTGACTTCTATGCCGTCTTCTGCCAGTGCTATCGCTGGTGCCATAACTTGCTCGCGGCTCATCGTACCGTGATCCTCTAGCGCTTTTAGTAGTCCTGCTACTGTCCCTGGCACACCAACGGCCAAGCCATGATAACGAGATAAGTCGCTGACAGCATTGCCTTCTTTATCAAGGTACATATCGCGTGAGGCGCTACTTGGTGCTTTTTCACGGTAATCAAGCGCCACCGTTTTGCCTTGTTTGGCATCATAAATCATCATAAAACCGCCACCACCGATATTACCCGCACGCGGCAAGGTTACTGCTAGGGCAAAACCAACCGCAACGCCAGCATCTACCGCATTACCGCCGTCCTTTAAAATCTGTAAACCGATGTCAGAGGCAAGCGCTTCTTGGGTAGCGACCATGCCGTTCTTTGCCCAAACTGGATGATGAATGGCGTCTTCAGAGTAAATAGCTTGGTCGCTATTGGCTTTACTATATGTGGTGTTAAGGGTATTGGTCTTCGCTCGCGTGATGCGCTTGGTTTCAGATAATACCGTTGGACTATCAGCCATGATGGCCAAGTTTATGGCACTGGTGTTGATTGATGTATTGTTGACCGTGGCGTTACTTGTTGAGGTCGTTGGCTCTACAGCCTGTGCGGATATAGATAGTAGTAGCGTACTGGTAATGAGCACGACGCTAGATTTGAGTAAGGTATTAATTTTTGGTTTACGCTGCTGAGCGGTTCGATGGTGGCGAGATAATAACTGTGACATCGCAAAGTCCTTTTTACGCGAGTGGAGAGAATAGAGCTAGGAAATAGATAAGCCTAAATAGTAACGAAAATATGAAATAGTAGAAAGTTGTTTATTATCTTTTGTGGTGTACGCTTTTATAGCGCTTGGCTGTATCAGCTACATTTCAAATAAACGAAGCTAATTTTCAAGTAAATGAAGCTAATGATAAGACAGCTGTTATGCAGAGAAAATCATTTATGAATGAAGAAATTCTTTAAAAATATTCGCTAATATTACTAAATTGTAACGTCTTGTGATATAAATAACGGTACCACTGCACACTCATTATCGACTGTCTATTCATACAAAGAGATTACTATGTCATCACATCATATTAATAACCGCAATCGACAGCGCTACTCTGAGACTGCGCCCACTTATTTATCTAACACTGATCATAAAAACTATAATGGTAACAATAATAACGGTCATCTATATCCAGCCGGTAAATTGACTTCTATCGCATTGCTCGTTGGTAGTGCTTCACTTGTACTCGCAGGTTGCCAATCAACTCCAGCTAGCTCATCTTCCAATCTGTCATCGAATAGCAGCGTCTCTAGTACCATGATGGACTTTAGTGTCGCCGATGCCGCGCAGAGCCAACGCCAAGGTCAAGCCTTTACTGCTAGTCAAAACGTTCAGGCCGCGCGTTATGAGCAGCTGTTTGATCAAGAGAAGTATCCGAATACCGAAAACCAAGCCAAAACACACTTGCTAGCAGCCATTCGTCAACACTTGGCGACCGAGCATGTGGCAGTCGCCACAGCCAATTATCGATCAGCACCATTCGTTGACCCAGATAGTATCGACGCAGGATCGAGTAGCTTGCTCAGAACGATCATAGAAACCTATGTGTATCAGCCTGAAGGTGCATATAGCGAAAGTGATGATGAGCCATACAATGATGACTATAACAATTATGATGATGCGAAAGATTCGATAGAGTCCAACTATCCTAGTGATTACGATCAATCTAGAGCAGAAGCTGAAGCAGAGAGAAGAGCTATTGCAGCTATATTGGCTGAAGCGGGGGAGAATGAGCCGACGAGCAGTGATACCAACAGCGATAACGAGTATGCTTACGATACAGCAGATGACTATAGCAGCGATAATTACAGTAGTGACGACTATGATAATTATGATGAATACAGTAGCGGTGCTGAAGGTATGCTCTCAGGGATGTCAGGGTTAAGTCCCAAGTCAATGGCTACAAAGTATGAAGCCATGCAAATGGCAAAACAGCAAGCTAAGACAGAGACGGTAAATCGTGGCAGCCTACCAATGTCATCTACAGGCATGATTGGCAATATACTTGATATGTTCCACCGCACTCCTGAGCAAATAGCTGCATCCAATGCCTATCAGTATGAGCATTTAACATTCAATAGTGTCAGTCAATATCGTCCCAAGCAGCGCCAACTACAGAGCGTCTATAGCTACGACTACGCCACACCAACGATTAGCTCATCGATACAGATACCGTTAGCATTTGATTTTAATAACAGCAGTGTCGTAGTAGATCCATCGGCCATTATGCCGATTGTTGCACTTGTTAACCCTGAGAATACGCCGTTACCATCACAGATGACCTCGCATACGGTGAGCTTTGGTTTGCCTGAAAGTATCACGGCACAATTGCCACCAGCGGTGCTCTACGATGCGGTGCTCAATGCGATACAGAGCAGCATGGCTGAGCTGGCGCCTGAGCATTTTAGCGCAGTAGATATCAGTGGTGACACGTTTGCCAAAGAAGTCGGTGCGACTCGCGCAGTCAAAGTCTATTTTGGTAGTCAGCAAAGCGGTGAAATGATTGGTAAGACGCTCAAATATGTGACGAGATCACTGCAAGAATACGTAGATGCCAATCCAGATAAATATCCTGATGGTGCCGCACTAAAGACAGCACTGGCTAAAGTGCAGTTATACAATAAAGGCTATCAAAGCGCGGATGTCGGTTCGCTATTGCAGCTTATCGAAGCTATCGGTCCTATCTCGTTTAATCAAATTAACTACTATTACTTAGACAGCTCAGATCGACTGCTGGCCAAGCAGCAACGTATCAATATCGGTGGTGATTTGATGGGGTCGACCACAACCATGCTAAACCAAGTACGTTACGATAAAGCCAGCTTTAACCGTCATGCCTTGACACCGCTGCTCGCTGAGTCTTTTGGTCCAGACGCTACGCCTCCTATCGATGGCAATGCATGGATAGCTACGCAGCGCGCGAAAAAAGACAGATTACAAACGGCCCGCTATGCACGCTACGACTATCAAGATAACGGTGTCGAGGGTGCTTATAGCAGTGATGAATATAGCAATGATGAGTATGGTAACGATAATGACAATGGCGCAGGCTCTGTCGATGAGAGCCGAGTTGACGATGCTCAAGATGATATGAATGAAAAATAGAAGTCAAATGACCTCATCTCATTGCATTTACGCTCATATCTATTAAGGATAAAAAATGAAAACAGCACATCACACCATTGCACAACGTCTGCCATTTAAGACTAAAAACAATCTGCTAATAACCAGCACATTTTTGACAGGGGCGCTGTTGTTAACAGGTTGCCAGTCTACCAGTTTGGGCCAGTCCAACACGGCGGCTGTAAAACAGGCGCCTAGCATGGCTAAAAAAACACTAGAGACAGCACTACAAAAACAGCGTCGTCAGTCATTTAGCTACCATAGCAATCTTGCGATTGGCAATAACCAACAATTTACAGATGCTGATACTAATACTAGTACTAGTACGGAGAAAATGGCGGCATCAAACTATGTAGATGAACACTGCGAAGAGGCCCACGATCAAGCATACACGGCTCTAATCTTGCAAGCAGAACAGCAAAACAAAGATATCCTGGCGGTGGATTACGATACTAAGCGTGACAGCATAAGGCAGTCGTATTTTGAGTGCGTAGATGCCTATCATGCATGGGATGACCATCAATACGATAGCGATGTAAAAGTAGCACCAGATTATCAAGCGCTATTTGATAATTATGAAGATAAACAAAGACCGTTAGATGTGAAGAAAGCACAGTTATTAGATGAGTATCTACTAAAGCCGCTTTCTATCGACTCTCAAGGGATCTATCAACCGATGGCAGGCAAGGCTACGATGCTCGCTAGTGCGCAATACCAAGCACGTAATCATCACAGCAGTATCAACCAGCCTATTTATATGGATTTTAAAAACGGTGATATTTACCTATGGGCAGATAATTTTGCGATTCTAAACTCAGAATTGTTAGACGATAAACTCGGTACAAAATGGCAAAACAAGTGGTTAAAAATAGCCATTGATGATGGTACGTTACCTAAAGGGTTTGGTGGTGAAGTGATAAAAAGCCACTTTGCGGCGTTAGATGCGACTTATGACGCGGCTCCTGTCAGCCAGTTTAATTATGTTGCCCCTAACTCACTTGCTTCACTGTCTCCAAAGCTGCCCGCGCACCAGTTATTGGCTATGCTACCAAGCGATCAAATCATTCGCCGAGTACAAAGCTTTAAGGACTATCAAGCGTCGCAACAGAAATATATGCAGATTTTCTATGATCGAATCAGTGAAAAATACCCAGAGCTGGTACAAGAACCCGAACCGATGACAGCGTTTGAGTCGATTCAAAATCCAAAGGCATTTACCAGTAAGTCTATTGTACAAAAAATACTGGCTATGATAAAAGATCAAATGCATGAGGAAGTCGCGACAGGTGAGGTCGTTGCCAATACAGAAGTACAGGAACTGTACGGGTTTGATAAACGTGGCCAACTCAAATGGGAGCACTTACGTCGTCAGTTAGATAACACTAGCGAAGCGAATAGTAATAAGGGCATGCGGATAGATGTGTTGCAGCAGTATTCTGCTATCAGCACTAAGGATTTGGCGTTTCCTAACCTACCAAGCAATGTGCAGATGCCGAACACTAGCAATAGCATTGATTTACGAAAGTATGCTCCAGAGCTGCTGCAATATTACCAAGATGGTAATGGAACGGCAGTAGGTAAAATGGTATTTAACATGTTGCCGATGGTCAGAGAGCGTTTTGGTTCGGTTGAGTAGGTAAAGGTGATTTAGAGTGGGCCTACTGTATTAAGGAATATATAGTGAACTTTGTTACCATTGATGTTGAAACCGCTAATAGCGATGTAGGGTCTATCTGTCAAATAGGTCTAGCAAAATACTTAAACGGTAAATTAATTGATACCTACTGCACTTTAGTATTACCCCAAACTTCTTTTAGTGGTCAAAATGTAGAAGTACATGGGATTACTAGCAGGATGGTAAGAAATGCGCCGTCTATGTACGATATATATGGGCAGATACTAAAGTTTATTGGCGATAACGTTGTTGTTAGCTACACTAATTTTGATCAAAGAGCTTTGATAAAAAGCTTAGAAGCTCACAAACTACCAGTACCAGAGCTACAGTGGGTAGATGCAACTGTATTAGTACGTAGGACATGTCATCGTTTCGCAGTAAAAGGCTATAGTCTGGCAAATGTATGTAAAGAGTGGAATTACCAATTTAATCATCACGATGCACTTGAAGATGCTAAAGCATGTGGCTTTATAATGGTAACTATCCTTAGAGAAAATAGTCTATCAATTCATGATTGGGTGACAGATAGCAACTATAATCGTATTTATCACCAGCAAAGACGTCTTAATAGTAGAAGTTATCCAAGTAATATCACGAAGGTAGGGAGTGAGTCAGGAAGATATGCAGGTCTTAATATTTGTTTTACAGGAGACCTTAGTATTAGTAGAGCAGAGATTGCTGACATAGCAGCTAAAAATGGTTTTAATGTCAAAGCAGGGGCTTCAAAAAAGTTAAACTATCTTGTAGTTGGTTCTCAGGATCTAACGTTGCTAGCAGGTCATGAAAAAAGCAGTAAGCATCGAAAGGTAGAAGAGTTGATACAGAGTGGGCTGGATATTAAAATTCTTGCAGAAAAAGAGTTCTTAAAATTAATCAAAATTTAAGATTAGTTTGAAAACGAA